>NZ_DASXYM010000065.1:0-20080 GCF_036502485.1 Occallatibacter sp.
CGCGGGCGTCGGTCTTCATCACTGCCCGGAACAGACTTGGCTTCACCTCGCCCCTTCCGGACCGTTCCGCCAATGCGGCCATCTGATGCCATTTCCAACACATCACCTTCCCAAGAATCACTCCTTCTCGTTCGGCCCTTCGCTGACTCTCGCCAGCTACTACGGCCTTGGCTGACTTCTCGCTCCGGCTCAACACCGTCACCCTTTCAGACATGAGGCGAGATCTCCCCAGGTAAGAACGCACTCCTTCACTGCACGACCGCCGGATTTACGCCACCGCCCCTCGGTCACAAGAGCTTCGCGGTCAGTTGCCCGCTCGCCCTGGGCGGCACCGCCTTCTATCCGGTTCTTGTTCATCGGCCCGCAGCTTCGATCCGCGCTCCCTCCCCACACTTAGTCGCCCTCGTGCAGTTGCGCTTCACTTCGCTCGTTGTGACCAACTTGCGACGGGACTTACACCCGTAAGAGTGCGCCCATGCTGGGCGCACAACAACAAACCCCACCAAAAATGATGGGGTTCGTCAGCAGTCTGAAGAGCCGGGCACTTATGCCCGGGCCGTCTTACTCTGCGCTGGCGGATCTGGCCTACTGATCCCCGTTGTGCACATAGCACTCGTGGATAGCCGCCTCTGGCGCTTGCGGCCACTTGGTCTTCAACAGATCTTGCTCTCTCAACTCTTTAAGCGCAAAGTCGATCGTGCCATCCCCATGGACCGTGCCCTGCACATACCCATAGATCATGGTTTTAGCGCCCTTCTTCGCGCTCTTGGGCAGCGCATAGCGGTGAGCACCCGCTGACCCGATAATCAGCCCTGGCACCACGTTGCTGGTGTGCTGCTTCCAGTAGGCCGTGTCGTAGATATCCGGCGAGTAGTAATGCGAATGGCTCGCAATCAGATACACATGCTTGCCCGCCGCCTGCGCGCCATAGAACCAGTGGTAGACCATCTCGCCGGTACGCTCGCCCAGTTCCCAGTCATCCATAGCGTGTTCTGATCCGGTGGAGTGCGGCAGCGCCTCGTGGGCCGCGGCTACGATGGTCGTGATCCCCGATCCCGGCGCCACGTCGTGATCCAGCACCGCCCGCAGCCAGTGCAACTGCTCATCCGTGAACTCGTCCTTGGTAGCGTTATCCAGCGTGATGAAGTCGACGCCGTTCTCCACCCAGTGGTACCAGGGACCCACCGGCGCCGCATTGGCTCCGTCCTTGTTTCTCTGCTCCGCGATCTCTGGCCGGTCGAGAAAAGATGCAAACTTCTCGCTGTATCCCTGGCGCGTCATGGGGGGAATGGTGTCGTGATTGCCACGTCCCAGAAACACCGGCAAAGGCGCGAAGGGCACCATCTGGCGGTTCAGGAAATCGTCCCAGGCACTCCGGTGATACTCATCGGGAGTCAACCGCTGACCTGCGGACAGCATCGCCGCGAGATCCTGATCCGGTTCCTTGCTCATCGCGCGGAAATCGCCCAGGTGCCAGTAGAACGCATCCTTTTCCGCCTTCACCTTCGAGGCAATTGCCGGCATCACGAAGTCGCCGCAATTGCGGCTATCGCCCGACACAGCAAACGTCCAGCTCGACTCGGTGGCTTGTCCGAAGGCACGCAAGCCGGCGGAGAGCGCGGAAACGCAGAAAACTGCGAGCAAAAGGGGAACCCTCAGCCTCAACATGCACCCAGCATAATTGGCGGCACAGCGTCGATGGTGAAAACCCGAGCTAAATCAGGTGCCACAAATCAGACGAGCGCGACCAATTGAGCCGGATACAATCAATCCTGTGAGCAGTCCGGCCGCCGTTGCGCCTAGGCAGATCGCCTGGCAGAGCCCTCCCACGCGACTGCCCGCAGGAGCTGCCCATCATGCCCGACTTTCCGCACGCGATGCTCCGCGAGATCTTTGAACAGCCGGATGCCATCCGCCGCACCCTTGACTTGTACACCAGTGGCCACGCCCTGAAGACCGATGCCTTCGCACCCATGGCGCGCTGGCTGAACCCCCGGGGCGAGGTGCTGATCGTCGCCAGCGGCTCCAGCCGCCATGCCGGGCTGGCTGCTGAAATCCTCTTTGAAGACCTATGCGGACTTGCGGTCGACGTTGAGTACGCCAGCGAGTGGGGCTGCCGCGGAACCGCCAATCCGCGCCACCCGTCCGTGCTGGTCATCTCGCAGTCAGGCGAGACCTCTGACACTCTTGCCGCCCTCCGCCAGGCACGCGACCGCGGCGATCACACCCTGGCCATCGCCAACGTTCCGGGCAGCGCCATGCTGCGCGAAGCCGGCGCTGCCATGGTGTTGGGGGCAGGGCCGGAAAAAGCCATCCCAGCCACCAAGAGCTTTACCTCGCAGCTTACGGCGCTGCACTTGCTAGCCCTTTTCCTCGCCAGCCGCTCCGGCGCTATGGATGCGGCGGAGGCTGAGCGCAATCTGCGGGAACTGCAGGCCCTCCCCGCCCAGATCGAAAGCCAGCTCGAAGGCTGGCGCACGGCGACAGAAGCACTGGCCACTCGCTACGCCGACGCCAGCACCTTCCTTTACCTGGGCCGCGGCATGCACTACGCCATCGCCCGCGAAGGCGCGCTCAAGATGAAGGAATCCTCCTACGTTCACGCCGAGGGCTATCCCACCGGCGAGCTGAAGCACGGTCCCAATGCCCTCGTAGGCGAAAACGTGCCCCTCGTGGTGCTGGCCACTGCCGACCGCGGACTCGAAGACTCGATGATCCGCTATGAGAAGACCCTGCAACTGCTTCAAGACATGAAGAAGCAGGGCGCGCGCGTCATCGCCCTCGCCAACACCGGCGACGAGAAGGTTCGCTCCCTCGCCACAGACACCATCGAGGTCGAACCCGCCGCCGAATACCTGCTCCCCCTGGTCGAAGTCATTCCCTTGCAGTTCTTCAGCTACTTCATGGCCCTCGAGCACGGCGTCGATGTCGACCGCCCCCGCAATCTCTCCAAAGCCGTGATCGAGCTGTAGTCCGGAACGATAGAGTGGTTGGTGGTTGGCAAGCGTGACCCAACGGAGCCCTATGTTCGAGTCGAGCAGACGGAATTTTCTGAAGGCAACAAGTCTCGCGGCACTCAGTGTCGCACTGCCCGAAGGCGATGCGCTGCCCGCTGACAACCCCGACGCAGCCCAGGCCGCCCCAGAAGCCGGCGATCTGGTCAGCCTCGTCAACATCCTTCAGGGCACCGACTCAACCTACTACTTCTCCCGCGGAAACACGCTCCCTATCGCCGCGCTCCCCTTCGGCATGGCGCACTGGACGCTGCAATCGCGCGCCAATACCCCATGGATGTTCCAGCCCGCCGATCGCCGCATCCAGGGATTCCGCTGCACGCACCAACTCAGCCCCTGGCTGTCGGATTACGGTCATGCCCTGTTCATGCCGTTCTGCGGCGACGCCAAACCCGACGCCGACGCCCGCTCCTCCTCTTACCGTCCGGAAGACTCCACCCTCGCGCCGCACTCGCTGCGACTGAAGCTTCTCCGCTATGAGGCCGACGTCGAGCTTGTGCCGACAGAACGCTGCTGCCTGTTGACCGCGGCCAACTCCCTGGGAGTCCCGCTCGGCCTTTTCATCGAGATCCCCGGCGCCTCCCCCGACATCTCACCTGACCCCGACAAGAGCATCCTCCGCTTCGAATCGCGTGCCAACGCCGGCGGCGTTCCCGAAAACTTCGCGGCTTATTACGTCGTCAAGTTTGCGCAACCCTGGGACACCTTCGACGTCAAGGAGATCAAGGGCGCCCGCGTCGCCGTCGTGCGCTTTAAGGCTGCGCATCAATCCATTGAAGCGCGCATTGGCACCTCCTTCATCTCCTTCGATCAGGCCCGCCGCAACCTCGATCTTGAACTCGGCACCCGCTCCCCCGCCGAACTCCGCGCCCGCGCCGCCGAAGTTTGGGATCAGCATCTCGGCCGCATCGAAATCGGGGGCGCCACACCCGACCAGCGCCGCACGTTCTACTCCTGCCTTTATCGCGCGCTGCTCTTTCCACGCACCTTCCACGAGCCCGACGAGCAGGGCAAGCCGCACCACTACAGCGCCTGGAACGGCAAAGCCGAGGCCGGCGTCATGTACGCCGATCACGGCTATTGGGACGTCTACCGCGCCTGGTATCCATTCATGACGCTCGTCTTCCCGGAGCGGCTCGGCGAAATCCTTCAGGCCTGGGTCAACGCCTATCGCGAAGGCGGATGGATGCCGCAGTTCCCCGCACCCGGCTATCGCGCCTGCATGTCCGGCAGCCTCATCGACTCGCTCTTCGCCGACGCCATCATGAAGGACATCCCCGGCTTCGATCGCGAAGCCGCCTACGAAGGCCTTCGCAAGTACGCCACCCAACCCGGCAATCCCGACAAGGGCTACGGACGGCAGGGAATCGAGTACTACCTCAAGCTCAACTACCTTCCCGCAGACAAGGTCGACCAATCCGTCGCCGAGACCGCCGACGCAGCCTATGGCGATTTCTGCATCGCCCAAATCGCCGCCAAACTCGGCAAGCAGCAGGACGCCGCGATGTTCCTCAGGCGCTCAGAAAACTGGCGCAACATCTTCGATCCCCAAACCGGCTTTTTCCGAGGCCGCAATGAAGACGGCTCCTGGCTTCAATCCCAACTCGCTCCCTTCGATCCGTACCAGTGGGGCAGTCCCTACGAAGAAGGCGCCGCCTGGCAACACCGCTGGAACGTGCCCCACAATGTTCCCGGTCTCATCGCGGCCATCGGTGGAGACAGCGCCTTCGCCGGCGACCTCGACAAGATGCTCGCCCTTCCCCCGATCTTCCACGTCGGCGTCTACGGCCAGGAAATCCACGAGATGTCCGAGATGGCCGCGCTCCCCTTCGGCCAGTACATGCACAACAACCAGCCCGTCCACCAGGTTCTCTATCTCTTTGCCGCCGCCGGCCGCCCCGACCGCACCCAATTCTGGGTCCGCCGCGTGCTCAACGAGGCCTACTCCCCGTCAAACTTCTGCGGCGACGAAGACACCGGCTCCATGGCCGCCTGGTACATCCTCAGCGCTCTCGGCTTCTATCCCGTCTGCCCTGGCAAGCCTGAATATACCCTTGGCAGTCCGCTGTTCCCCCGCGCAACCGTTCATCTCGCGGACGGCAAAGCTCTTGAGATTGAGGCGTCCGGCAACAGTCCTGACACTCCCTATGTGAAGGCAGTGGCCCTGAACGGAACTGAACACACCGGCACAGTCGTCGATCATCGAACGCTGTCTCAGGGCGCGCACCTCCGCTTCAAAATGAGCAACTCAGCCTAAGAGGGACGTCGCCCTTGCTTCGCACCGTTGCGGAATTTCTCCAGACTGCCCCAGTGACTTAAATCACCGCGACACCCAGGCCCTCAGCGTTATAACGAAACCGGAGTTCTTTGCGTCCACTCCGCTGTCGTCTGGCGGCGGAAGGATGTACGTTTTCCCCGGCCTGCGTCTGCAGGACCCAACATCAGGACCCAACAACCAGGGACCGCCATGACCGCTGAGTTAATTCACAGGCTGCACTTCGCCTTTACCGTTACGTTCCATTACCTCTTCCCGCAGCTCACCATGGGGCTCGGCCTGCTGATCGTGGTGTTGAAAACCGTCGCGCTGCGCTACGGCAGCCCGGCCTGGGATCAAGCCGCGCAGTTCTGGGGCCGGATCTTCGGCATCAACTTCGTTTTCGGCGTGGTCACCGGCATCCCCATGGAGTTCGAGTTCGGCACCAACTGGGCGCAGTTCGCGCGCGTCTCCGGAGGCGTCATCGGCCAGCCCCTCGCCATGGAAGGCGTCTTCAGCTTCTTCCTCGAATCGGCCTTCCTCGGCCTCTTCCTGTATGGCGGTAGTCGGCTCTCCAAACGTATGCACTGGTTCTCGGCATTCATGGTCTGGCTCGGCTCCTGGATCTCCGGCTTCTTCATCATCGTCACGGACGCCTGGATGCAGCACCCGGTCGCCTACAACTACGTGAACGGCCATTACGAAGTTGCCAGCTTCTGGGGACTCCTGCTCAACCCATGGGGACTGCTCCAGTACATGCACAACATGACCGGCGCCACCGTCACCGGCTGCTTCGTCGTGGCCGCTGTCGGCGCCTTCTACCTGCTCGAAGGCCGCAACCAGGAGTTCGGCCGCATCTTCCTCAAAGTCGGAGTCATCGCCGGCCTCCTCGCCAGCATCGCCATCATCTTCCCCACCGGCGACCTGCACGGCAAATACGTCGCCCATAATCAGCCCGTCGCCATGGCCGCGATGGAGGGCCTCTTCCACACCGAAAAGGGCGCGCCAATCGTCCTCATCGGCCAGCCCAACCCTGAAAACGGCCGCATCGACAATCCCATCGTCATCGGCAACGTCCTCAGCTTCCTCATTTACGGCACCACCAGCGCTGAGGTCCAGGGGCTGGACCAGTTCCCCCGCGACCAGTGGCCCGGCGCTCAGCCGCTGCTCTACTACGCCTACCACATCATGGCCGGCCTCGGAACGTGGTTCCTGCTCCTGATGGCTCTTGCGGCCTTTCTGCTGTGGCGCGGCCGGCTCTATGGAACCCGCTGGGTGCTGTGGGCCGTGCTGCTCAGCTTTCCCCTGCCTTACATCGCGAACACCGCCGGCTGGATGACCGCCGAACTCGGCCGCCAGCCCTGGCTCATCTACGGCCTCATGCGCACCAGCCAGGGCTATTCGCAGATGGTCTCCTCCGGCAACGGCCTCTTTACCCTGCTCGGCTTCATGGGCCTCTATGCGCTTCTGGGACTGCTCTTCACCGTCCTCATCTACCGCGAGATCACCCACGGCCTGGACACAAACGCCACCGCACCCGAGCCCGTCCACACCGCCGGACTGTAGGCATTCGAAAGGAATAGCTCAATGGGTTTCATCTGGTTCTGGCTGGTAGCAGTAATGATCGTCGGCTACGTGGTGCTCGACGGCTTCGATCTCGGCGTGGGCGTTCTGCATCTCTTCCTCCCCCGCAACGAACCCGAACGCCAGGCCGCCCTGCGCTCCATCGGCCCGGTGTGGGATGGCAACGAGGTCTGGCTGCTCGCCGGCGGCGGCACCCTCTACTTCGCCTTCCCGCTGCTCTATGCCTCGGCTTTCAGCGGATTCTACCTGCCGCTCATGATCGTGCTGTGGCTCCTGATCGGACGCGGCATCAGCCTTGAGCTCGCCAACCATCTCGATATGGGTGTGTGGCACACGCTGCTCGACCGCCTCTTCGGGATTTCAAGTGCATTGTTGGCCATCTTCTACGGCGCCGCCCTCGCCAACGTCATTCGCGGCGTGCCGCTGCAGGCTGACGGATTCTTCTTCCTCCCCCTCTGGAACAACTGGGTCCCCGGCCCCAACCCCGGCATCCTCGACTGGTACACTGTCATCGGCGGCCTCCTGGCACTTGTCGCGCTCACCCTCCACGGCGCCCTATGGCTCACCATCAAGGTCTCCGGCGACCTGGAACACCGCGCCCGCCGCATCGTTCGCCCCGTCTGGCTCGTCCTCGCGGCACTCACCGTCGTCAGCCTCGTCGCCACCATTGCGCTCCGCCCGCAAACGCTGGATAACTACTACCACTATCCCTTCACCTTCATCGTTCCCGCAGGCGTAATCGCCTCGCTCGCCGGCGTCCTCTTCTTCAACCACAAAGCCCAGCCCGTCCGCGCCTTTCTCTGCTCCAGCGTCTACTTATTCTTTATGCTCGCCGGCGCCTGTTGGGGACTGTATCCGACCCTGCTCCCTTCATCCACCAGTTCCACTCTCGACATCACCCTGGAGCGCGCCATCTCCGGCCCACACACCCTCGCCGTCGGCCTAGCCTGGTGGCTCTTCGGCATGACCTTAGCCGTCTGCTATGTCGTCTTTGTCTACTCCCGCTTCCGCGGCAAAGCGGACGCGGCGGAAAACGCTCATTGAAGCCGAAGGCCGGCAAAAACCCGTGTGCCCCATCCTGTCGTTTTTTTCTGGCGACAGGGTGGGAACCACGAAACTCGCTCCACCCCGCCCCGCCACACCCACCACTTGTCATCCTGACCCTGAGTGCAACGAAGGGGAAGGACCCGTTTTTGCCTTTGTATTTCTTTCTGTCATTCCCAACGGTAGTCTGCTGTTCACCCCCAGTAAATCTCAATTGATCTGAGTGTCCCCTGTCCTACCCTCGCCCTTGTCACCCAGCACGCGGTATTTAACAATCATCGATTCACTGTGCGCTTGTAACTGTACGGACCCTGCGCTGTGACTGAGGATTCGAACCTCTGACCCTGGCTCTTCGGGATCGCCATGAGTGCCGGCTTCACCCCCGCCGGGGCCTGTGCTCACTGCAACAAGAGTTACGAACTGCCCCAGATCAAGTCCAATTAGATCAATGCCGTGCTCCAGTTCAACTCCTGCAGCCGCGTGTCCAGGTCGCGATACTGTTTCGCCAGCCGATCCACCTCCGCCTGCAACTTCGCTACTGACACGTTCGCGACAAAACGCACTTCTGATTTCGAGTAGCGATCCTGCCGCGTGCTTGCCGCGCCCGCAATGCCGGCCAGAAATCACGGCGAGTTGGTTCGATTGATCGCGCTGATCAACTCCAGCAGCCGCGCAAACACGCGCTCCGATTCCGCAAGCAGCTCGTTCACGTCCTCAGCCGGCTGCTCGCCTGCCTGCACACGCGCAGAGCGCACCATGCGCTTCTTCAGCTCTTCCATTCGTGTCTGGCACTCGCTGCGCTCCTCTAGTGCTCCTGCTAGTTTCATGTCTTGCCTCTTTCCTCATCCACTTTCTCTCGCAACACTTCGAAAAGAACTCGCGCGCTGGTCCAATCGGTATTTGGCGAACGAACTTTGAATTGTTCAAGCGTCTTGATGCGCAAGGCTTGTTCCGCCACCAGCTGCTCGACGTTTACGCTGCAGTCTGTTCTTAACCATCTCATTCGACCGATCTCATCCACACGTTTCTGCATGGCTGCAAGGACAGCATCGAGGAAGGAATCTACGGCCCGTGAAAAGTGATCAACCGATACTCGAATCTCGCCATTCGGCACACACCATACCTGCTCCCGTCCTGAGTAGCTCCACCTGAAGTGCACTTCATTTTCTAGCCGCCATGTGGTGAAGATCAGCCCATGCCGCAGATAGACGGAGTCCATTTGTCGTGCGTGCCACCACTCAAATCCGTCAAACCAGAGCTCCCCGGCATCATCCGATTGCATCTCCTGCCACTCCCGGCTTCGGTTGTACCATTCAGGGTCCGATGCCATGGCGGCCAGATCCTCTGGGACCGGTTCGAGGGCGTACGGTCGTTGCTCCTGCACGTCTTCAAAGAGCCGGGCGACCTCATAATCCACATTCGGCGGTGCGCGCGCATCGCGAATCTGGTTGAGGGTGCGGTCATCGGCCTGGCCGAAAACCGGAATATCATCGATCAATTCCATGCGTACCATCGGAGTTTCTCCCTGTAACTCGATCCTGACAACAACGGCCGGAGGTAGACAAATGAAAACCCCTGACCGCTTTGGCCAGGGGCTCGAGAAATTGCTTCGGGTAGCTTGCTTTAGCTCAACCCTCCGAGTCCTGGCAACACAGCACCGCTTTCCGCGTTAGGCCGGAAGCCTGACGAGTGCGCGAGCTGCTTGGATGGAACTCGAATCAGCATGTGTGCCATAGTGACCGAAATCTAAAACAAATGCAAGTACCTCCCCTAACTCCGATCCCCAGCAAGCCCCGCACGGCCAACCGCATCCAACGATGCGGGGTCAACATGAACAAACACGAAATTGTCGTAATCACAGGAGCTTCCGCAGGGGTAGGCCGCGCAGCCGCACGCGAATTTGCGCGCCGCGGCGCAGACGTAGCACTCATCGCACGCGGCCGTGACGGCCTTGAAGCCGCTGCACGCGAAGTAGAATCCTTCGGCCGCCGAGCCCTGGTGCTTCCCGTGGACGTCGCCGATGCCGAACAGGTCCAAGCCGCCGCCGATCGCGTGGAACGCGAACTCGGACCCATCGACATCTGGGTCAACAACGCCATGGCCTCTGTTTTCTCGCCCATCAAGCAGATGACACCCGCGGAATTCAAGCGCGTCACTGAGGTCACGTATCTCGGCTATGTCTACGGCTCGCTCGCAGCCCTTAAATACATGCTGCCGCGCGACCGCGGCGCCATCGTGCACGTCGGTTCCGCGCTCGCTTACCGCAGCATCCCACTGCAGGCCGCCTACTGCGCATCCAAGCACGCCGTCCTCGGCTTCTTCGCGTCCCTCCGCACCGAGCTGCTGCACGATGGAGGCAACGTGCACACCACCATGGTGCAGATGCCAGCCCTCAACACGCCGCAGTTCGGCTGGGTACGCAGCCGCCTGCCGCGCAAGGCCCAGCCCGTACCGCCCATCTATCAGCCTGAAGTCGCCGCGCGCCTCCTCTATCACGCCGCACATCATCCCGAGCGCCGCGAGTGGTACGCTTCCTTGTCCGTCCTCAAAGCCATCTTCGGCAACAAACTCGCGCCATCTTATGCCGATCGCTATCTCGCGAAGAATGGCTACGAGTCGCAGCAATACGACGGCAGCGAAGATCCAAACCGTCCCGACAACTTATACGATCCGCTACCCGGCGATCACGGCGCGCACGGCGCTTTCGATTCGCGCGCAAAATCGTGGAGTGGTGAAGCCGCCGCCGAAGAACACTCCGGCGCGCTCTTCGCAGGCCTCGCCGTCGCTCTCACCGCCAGCATCTGGTGCATCTACAAAAAGCTTCGCGAAAGTTGAACGATCAGCTCTTGAACCCCGACTCCGCAATCCCCGGCACTTTGCTGTCCGGAGCCATCGGCATGTTGCGCACGCGTACGCCGGTCGCGGCAAAGATCGCATTGCCCACCGCCGGCGCCAGCGCAATCAGCCCGCTCTCGCCCGCCCCCGCTGACGGTAGGTCCTTGCGATCCAGCACGACAATCTCGATCTCCGGCGTGTCGCTGAACCGCGGCAAACGGTATTGCGCAAAGTAGGCGTTGCGGATCTTCCCATCACCAAACAGAATGTGCTCGAACAGCGCCCCGCCCAGCGCCTGCACCACCGCACCCATCTGCTGATTGCGCAGGCCATCGGGATTCACCACTGCGCCTGACTCCCAACCGGTGACGATACGGCGCACGCGCACCGATTTGCTCGCGTCGATCTCCACCTCTGCGCAGCATGCGATGTAGCCGCCCTTGTCGGTCCCACATGCAATGCCAAAGCCGCGCTGCTCCGTCGCCTTCGTCTTTCCCCATCCGAACTTCTCGGCCGCAGCCTGCAGCACCGCGCGCAGCCTCTCGTTCTTCAGATTTTTCAGTCGGAACTCCAGCGGATCCATCCGCACCGCGTGCGCCACCGCGTCCATGTGCGACTCGCGCGCAAAGTTATTCGCCGTCGCGGCCAGCGCGCGGTAGGAACCCTGCCGCAGCGGCGACTTCGCGGGATGATACTGAATCACCTGGTTCGCCACATCGTACGGAGTCTCAATCGCACTCGGCCCCGAGTTGTAATTGTGATGCTCCCACGCAACCAGGCTTCCATCGTGCTTCACACCGGCCCTTATCTCAATCAGCCCCGCCGGCCGCAGATACGCCCACGTGAACTCCTCGTTGCGCGTCCACACCAGCTTCACCGGTTTGCCGGCCGCCTTCGACAGCCGCGCCGCCTCCAGCGCCGCTTCGCCTGAATGTTTCCCGCCGTACCCGCTCCCCATGTCCGGCTGAATCACGCGCACCTGCGCTGCCGGCAGCTTGAAATAGTCCATCAGTTCCTGCTGCACACCGAACGGCCGCTGCGTTCCGGTCCACACCGTGAGCTTTCCGTTTTCCCACTCGGCGACTGCAGCTCTCGGTTCCAGCGGAGCATGCGCGATGTACTGCACCGTGTACCGTTCCTCAACCTTTGCATCCGCCCCGCTTATCCCCTGCTCAACCGAACCCGTCCCTTGCGGCCGCCCACGCTCACCCGCATCGGGATTGTTCTTCAAATACTCAAACAGCCCTTCATTCCCCTGTTGCGGCGGCACGTTCCATTTCGCACCAATCGCCGCAACGGCTTTCTGCGCCGTAAACGCGTCCGCGGCCGCCACGCCGATGAAGTGTCCATCGCGGATAACCTTTACCTCCGGCATGCTCTCCGCCGCGCTCGCATCTGCAGACACAAGCTTCGCGTTGAATCCCTCCGGACGCAGCACCGCGCCAAACAACATCCCCGGCCGCGTAATATCCGACGGATACTCGTGGCGGCCCGTAACAAATTCGCGCCCACCCGCCTTGTGCACCGGAGTGCCGACGATCTTCCATTCGGCCGCCGGCGTCAGAGCCTGCTCACCCGACACAACCTTCACCAGCTTGTCGCCACGCGTCAGTTCGCCATAACTTACCGACCGCGATCCCGCTGAAATCCTGCCCTCATGCGCGGTCAGCGAACCAGCATCCACGCCCCACTGGTTCGCGGCCTGATCCATCAGCATCGTGCGTGCCGCGGCAGCCATCATGCGCAGTTGCGGACCCATCGTGGGAGTGCTGCGGCTCCCAAACGTGCCCATGTCCCACGGCACAAAATCGGTATCGCCCATCACCATCGTGATCCGCTCAAATGGTACGCGCAGTTCCTCAGCAACTAGCTGCGCCAGAGAGGTGCGGATGTTCTGCCCCACCTCCACCTTGCCGGTCATCACCGTCACGCGCCCATCAGCGTCAATGTGGATCCAGGCGCTGATATCCTTCGACAGTTCGTGGCCACCGCCCGCACGCCCCGACTCCTGCATCCACGCCGTCCCTGGCGAAAGTGCAACCAGCAGTCCCGCAGCTACACCCTTCAGAAAATCGCGGCGATCCACAGTTGCAGCAAAACTCTCAAGCCCGCGTTGATTCACGGCGCTCATCGCTTCGCCTCCTGCGCAGCAAGCCGCGACGCCAGCTTCACCGCCTGCACAATCCGGGGATAGGTTCCGCAACGGCACACGTTGCCGTCCATGCCGGCGACGATCTGTTCATGGGTTGGCTCGTGCTGCTCGGCCAGCAGAGAAGTGGCCGACATGATCATCCCCGAGGTGCAGTACCCGCACTGGAATGCGCCCTCTTCCAGAAACGCCTGCTGCACGGGACTGAGCTTCCCATCCTGCTCCAGCCCTTCAATCGTCACGATCTTCGCACCGGCCGCCACGCTCACATCGGTCATGCATGAGCGCGCCGCGTGGCCGTTCAGCAAAACCGTGCACGCACCGCACTGTCCTTCGCCGCACCCATATTTCGTGCCCGTCAGGTCCAGCCTGTTGCGGAGCACCGATAGCAGGCTCTCCTCCGCAGGTCCATTTACCTTCAGGTTCTTACCGTTAACGCTCAGCGTATACTCGCCCATCTGCACTGCTCCCGTTGCGCTTCGAGCCGTTCGGTTCGGCACTCATCATAGCGCAACCACAGCAGCAAAATCAGCTCAGACCTGACCAACTGTTCACGTACTCACCGCGCCAGGCCCTTGAAAATCTCCGCCTCCCGCACTCGATACGGCGTTCCGTCTTCGTAGAACACATCGTGAAACCACACCGTCGGGCTCACGGTCACATACGGCCTCTGCCACGAGTCCCACGGCAGATACGTCTGGCTCCTTCCCTTTACCAGCCCCCAGTTGATGGCCGCCACATGTTCCCGCTTCGCAATCGGCAGAATCGTATCGAACGTGCTTCCCGCCCCGCGCGCCATGTACTCCGTGCAGATCAAGGGCCGACGAAACTGCTTAAGGCTTGCGATCCTCGCTTCAAATCCCTCCGGCCAGTCATAGTTGTGAAATGTGATCACATCGGACTGCTCAATCTGCAGGCGCGCCATGGGTAGCATTTTGTCGAGCGACGACCAGTCTCCAGCCCACACGCCGCTGGTCAGCGGCTGCGTCGGATGCGCCGCCCTTGCCCACGCAAACACCTGCGGCAACAGGGCCAGCACGAGCTCGCGCTTGTTCTTCGGCTCCAGCTTGCCATAGGAAGAATCGTTCCCGTTGTCCGGCTCGTTCCACACGTCCCACGCCAACACGCGCTTATCGTTCGCAAACGCGCCCACCGCGCCTTTCACATATGCTTCCAGCTTCGAGTACTGCGCCGTGTCCGTCAGCACGGCTCTTCCGGGCGCCTGCACCCACCCTGAGTTATGCACGCCGGGAATTGGAGGGCGCTGCGGTCCAAGCTTGGGATCGGGGTCCCAGCACGAGTCGAACAGTACAAACACCGGACGGATATGATGCCGATCAGCAATGGCAAGAAACAGGTCGATGCGCTTCTGAAATCCCGCCTGATCCTGCTCCCACACCAAGTTGTGCAGAAACACGCGCATAGTATTCATGCCGATATTCTCCGCCCAACCGAATTCGCGATCGATCTCAGCCGGATCGAACGTATCTGCCTGCCACATCTCCAGCTCATTCACCGCATTCGACGGCAGAAAGTTCGCTCCCACCAGCCATGGCTGCTGCTTGTACCACGCGCTGGCCTGGTCCTCGCTCCAGCGCCCATCCTGCCCCGCCGCGATTATGTCAGAGCTGCACAAAAATCCAACTGCAATCAGAGAGCAAATCAATGTCAGAGGAAACTTGATCAATCGTGCGTTCACTGGCCGTTCCTTTCTGTTCCATCCTGCTGCAATTACCTGCGGTCGATCGTAAGCACCGTAACGCTCGCATGCGGAAACGTATGCGACCAGCCGCCCGCCGCAATCGCTTCAGTCGATTCCAACGGCATCACCCGCTCAGGCTCGACCTCATCGTTGGCGTCGCTGAGTGTGTCTGACGTCAGCACCTGCACCTTCGCCTTCGCAGCCGCCTTGAATCCCTGCAGATTCAACTGCGCCGCGATGTCTGTCTGCGCGCTGCGATTCACGCAGAACAGCGTCAGCTTCCTGCCGTTCTGGCTCAGCGTCGCCACCACGTCCAGGTACGGAACCGACGCGATCTCAGGCAGCCGCTCCACGCCCTGCTTCACCGAATACGATCCCGAGTCCGCCCTCACCGCCACACGCTGCGCAGCATCCGCTCCCGCGTACATCTTGAAAACATAGTAAGCCGGAGTTGCATACACCTGGCTCCGCTTCTTCCAAATGCCACCAAACTCCATAATGCCGGTCATGTCCGAGAGCGGAACAATCTCCGCGTTCCGCATCAGCATGTTCAAGAAGCCACCGGTCACAATCGCGCCCGCCGTATTGGTGAAGTCCGGCGCCCCGTGCCGACGGCCACCCAGGAACAGCCATTCCGTAAACGCGATGTGCGCCTTCCCGGCAGCCGAATCGATCTGCTGCTGCTGCTCTTTCAGCCTGCGCTCCAATTCCGCCGGCATCGCAAATGCCGCTTCCTGCACAAACTCCGGCGAGGCATGCGCGAGCTTGACGTCCCCATCGCCCACCACAAAATGTGTGGACAGAAAATCGAAAGTCCCGGGCGGATTCGTTAACTGAATTCCGTTCCACTCCTTGAAGCCATCCGGATCGGCTCCCGTCGCAATCAGCCGCGCGGTCGCGTCCACTGCCTTCACCGCCTGCGAAAACTTCAGCGTCCTCGCCGCCAGTTCGCTCTTTGCTGGATACCCCAGATTCCAGTTACCCCACAGCTCATTGCCCAGTTCCCACAACAGCCCCGCATGCCAGTGCTCATCCACATACTTCACCCACCCCGCGGCCTCCTCTGGTGTGCCCGTTCCCAGGTTCAGAGCGATCTGCGGCTCCGCCCCAATCCTTTTGCAGAACGCCAGAAACTCATCCGTGCCAAACGTGTTGTACTCGGGAATCCCCCAGGAATGGTTCAGCATGTTCCGCCGCTTGTCGCGCTCGCCCACGCCGTCCCGCCAGTGATAGCCCGAGGTGTAGTTGCCCCCGAAGCGCACCAGCGGCGTATGCATCGCCTTCGCCATCGCCACTTCATCCGGATCGAGCCCGTCCTCCGCGTCCGTCGGCATTAGCGAGAACTGGTCCAGTTCCACGCGCTCATCGACATCCAGTTGCACTGCGAAGTCCGCCGGATCGAGCCGGTGCAGCCTGCCCTCCGGCACCTCCAGTGCGAATTCATACTTCTGCCACGTCCCCGTGTTGCTCACATCGACATTCTGCGCAACAAGAGCCTCGTCATTGCCGCGCATGCGCAGCGACACCGTAACCTTCGTCGACCCGCTCAAATGCCGCGCATAGAAGCTGCCCTTATAGCTTCGTGTGCGATGTACCGGCAGATACACCCTCTGCTTGATCCCCGACGGCTCTCCCGGAACCGCCATCACCACCAGCGACTGCCACGAGTTCGCCGCATCCCCGTAGCGCCGCTCGTAGCGATTTCCCTGTGCCGCATTCAGCGGCTCCCACGGCAGCGGCAAATCCAGGTCCGATGCGCGCGACAACTCAGGCCTTTCATGCAGCATGTCGGCAACATGCTGGGCGCTCCACAGCCCCGACTCAAAGCCCGGGTTTTCCAGAATCTCCGCCCACAGCCCGTTGTACGTCGAATTCCCAATCGGCTCCAGAAACGTTCCGAAGATGGTGCGCGGAATCGGATTGCCCATCTTTTCGGAAACGTTTACATCCACGCGCGCAATCTGTGGAACCGGCTCCTCGACCCGCACCTGGGCATGCACCGCCGTCGCGCAAACAATCCCCAGAGCCCAGCAAATCCTATTCCTCACCCAAATCTCCCCAGTGCCGAAATCGGCGTCGCAGCAATCCACCAATCAACCTACCAGACCTCGCCCTGACAGTAACCACTGTTCGCTCTCACTGCGACTTCCCCGGCACCTCCGCGTTCCCAAACCCGCCTGAGATCGCCGACATCGCGCGCGGATTCAGCTTCGCATTCTGCGCCTTTAACCGCGTGTACTCCTTTACCGCGGCGTTCGCGTCCTCCATGCGCCCCAGCTTCCGGTACACACGCGACAGTTCATACTCGATTCGCGGGGCAAGCGCTGGCTCCGGATGCATGCCCTTCGCCTTCTCCAGCGCGGTCAGGGCTTCCTGGGTATGTCCCGCGTCAAACTCGCCCATCCCCAAGTAGAAATATGTCGCCGGTGCATTCGCGTAGACCGCCACAACCTTGTGCAGCAGGTCCAGCCCTTCCGTCGAGCGATTGGTCTCGATATCCATCTTGGCCAGCCTATACATCGCAATCGGATTGTTGGGGCTCAGCTCCAGCTCTTTGGTGTACGCCTGCTGCGCCTGTTCCATCTGCGACGAAGCGCGATACTCGCTCCCCAGTTCTTCGTACAGATCGGAATTATTCGGTACCTGTTTCAGCGCCTCCTGGAACTCCGCAATCGCCTCCTTGTGCTTGCCATCCTGCGCGTAGATCTGCCCCTGCACCTTGTGCACATGCCACGAGTTGGGATCGATCGCCGCCATTCGTGCATAGCTCGCAAAGGCCACATCGCTGTGCGCCTTCCCGCGATATTCCAGTATGTTGAGGTCGTTGGGCGCTAGTTCGGCAGCGCGGTCCAGCGGCGCGGCGGCTTTTTCGGGGTGCCCGTCCTGCAGTTCCACCACGCCCTGCCACATCCAGGCCTGCGGATCGTTGGGGTTGATCTCCGTCTCCCTCTTCAGCGCCGCGACGCTCTCGTCCACGCGATGCATCTGTGCGTAGGCAATCCCCAGGAACAGATTTGTCCCAACCAGGGTGGGAGCAACCGTGGCGGCCTGCCGCAGATGCTCCACTGCCTGCTCCACCTTCCCCATCCGCAGTTGCGCGACACCCAACTCCATGTGTCCCATAGGACTTTGCGGGCTCGCCTTCACCGCCCGCTCAAACCAGCTCTCCGCCTCTGCAAAATGCCCTTCGCGGATAGCCTCGGTGCCGCGCCGCAACGCCTCGTCGGCAGTAGCTCCGCCGGAGGATTGCGCGCATGCGGTCGCGCACCCAAGCAACGAAGCGCCAAGCACCAACGCGATGCGTAATCTCATGCCAACATCTCCACATTGATTCTCGATCAGGAAACGCCCAGCTACCTATTTTTGCCCACAGGCGCGGCACAGCTCGCCAGTAACGCCTTTGCCCTCTTCGATGGTGTAAATGCGATCCACCCCCGCCGGCTTCACTTTCTCCACTGCGCCGCTGGGCCAGTGAATCTCCACTTCGTCTAGTCTCGCTGCATCGCCCAGTCCGAAGTGCACCCGCATGTCGCTCGACGAGAGGTAACTCGCCCCGCTCATCACGTCGCCGCGCTGCTGCATCCCGTTCGCCGTCACATACACCGTCGCGCCGACCGCATCCCGGGGGCTCCTCCGGTTGTTCTTTGTATTCGTCCCGCCTACAAGCTGCAGATCCACCCAGTGATGCCTATCCATATTCACGTTGCGCAGCAGCAGCGGAGGCCCGTCCAGCGCATTGATCACCACATCGATCTTCCCGTCATTGAACAGATCGCCAAACGCCGCACCTCTGCCTACGGCGGTCGTCGCAAGCCCCGACCCCTCCACCGCCGGGACCACCTCAAACTTACCCTTGCCATCGTTGTGAAACAGCAGCGGCCTTTGCGCATAACTCATGCCCCACCCTGCTTCCTTTTCCACCCCTGGATACACATGCCCGTTCGCGATCAGCAGGTCCTTCCACCCGTCATTGTCGTAGTCCAGAAACCCATCTCCGAACCCCACAAACGGCACCGTCGGCTGTCCCACGCCCGCGCGATAACTCACGTCCTCAAAGATCCCGGTACCATCATTCCGATACACCACCGTGTAGTCATCCGAAAAGGTCGTGCTCACAAAGTCCAGGTGCCCGTCATTCTCAAAGTCACCCACCGCCAGGCCCATGTTGGCCACCTCGCGCCCTGCCTCGTTCACCGCAAACCCGCTCGTATAACTGGCGTCCTCAAATGTGCCATCGCCCTTGTTGATGTAAAGATAGTTCGGCGTCGAGTCATCCGCCACAGCCAGGTCCACCTTTCCATCCCCATTGACATCCACAAATACAGCGCCCAACCCATAAAACCGGTTCGGATCGTTCACCCCTGCCTTCTTGCTCACGTCGGTAAACGTCCCATCGCCGTTGTTGTGGAACAGGTGATCCTCTGCGCCCTCCAGGCCCCGCGGCCCGCACATCACATTTACCGCCCGATACTGGCATGTGGTCGACTTCACGCTCTTCGATCCGGCTACCGGAGGATTTTTGAAGTCGTACATCACGTAGCCCGCCACAAACAGGTCCAGCTTCCCATCGCCATCGAAGTCGCCAAACGTCGCCCCGGTGTGATCCGCCACCACATCAGCCGAGTCACCCTTCAGATCCACGCCCGCCTTCTCCGCCACATCTGTGAACGTCCCATCGTGATCATTCCGGTACAGCCGGTTTGCGCCCAGATTGGTCACGTACAAGTCTTCCCACCCATCGTTGTTGAAATCGCCCACCGCGCACCCCAGCCCCCAGCGCTCGTTCGTCACATGCGCTTTCTCTGTCACATCGGTAAACGTTCCGTCGTGGTTGTTGCGGAACAGGGCAGCGTGGGGCGCCGGAGCCTCCCCCTCCTGTGCCTCTAGGGTCGACCCATTCACCAGGTAGATATCGAGCCACCCGTCACGGTCGAAATCGATGAGGCACACACCCGATCCCTTGGCTTCGATAATCAGCTTCTTCTCCGCACCGCCCGTCACGTTCTTCCAGCCCGATAACCCGGCCTGCGCGGCGAAGTTCTCGAACACGATCGGTCCGGTCTTAGCCGTTCCGCCGGCCGTTATGGGCCGATGCTGCGCGTCATACTGGCCGCTCTGTCCGGCACCGGCCGTCATCCCCTGCGCCGGCTCCTGCTTTGAGTCCTGCTGCGAAGCGTGAGGTGGAGGCGCTAGCTGAGTCTGTTGCGCTTGCGCAAGGCGAAAGAACGCCGGCCAGGAAGCCAGCAACACTGCAACCGCGCGGAGCATCCTGGTGCTGCGCGGCAAGAAGCTGAATGAGATGGAGGACGGGTAGGTGACGGAAGCAACACTGAAGCGCCGGATTGACATAGAAGATTCCCTTCCGACTATACCGTTTCCTCTCCTCCTCTATCACCCACCTGGTCCCAATACTGGTTGCCCACCGAAGATGCCTCAGTCAGACCAGATGTGGGAGTGCTGCGGATTGAGCCCATCAGCTTAGCTCGCGTAAACCGGCG
>NZ_DASXYM010000066.1:0-47214 GCF_036502485.1 Occallatibacter sp.
TCTTTGGGAAGACCTGCAGTTGCAGGCGGCGCGGTTTGGGCAGACAGAATGGAAGTTGCTGTCAGCGTGAAGAGAGCAAGAATGTGGAAACGCATATAGGTATTTTTCAAAGAGTAACATGAGGGCTGCGGGAGAAAGGGACCTTATGAATGCGGCGGCTCGACCTCTCTTTCTGAGTTCAAGATTCACGCAGGCCGTCGACTATGCACGCATCCTGCATATCGAGGCGCGCAAGGGAAGCGACATTCCTTACATGTCGCACCTGCTGGGAGTGGCGTCGCTGGTGATGGGTGAAAACGGTCACGCGCCCGTGCCGGTGACGGAGGATATGGCTATTGCGGCTGTCTTGCACGATGCCGTGGAAGACCATGGCGGCATGCTGCGCCTGCGCGACGTCGAGCATAACTTCGGCGCGGAGGTGGCGCGCATGGTCGCAGGTCTTTCTGACAGCTTTGTCGAAGGCGCTAATCAGAAGGCGCCCTGGGCGGAGCGCAAGGCCGGTTATGTGGAGCGGCTGGGCAGTGAACCGCTCGATGTGCAGCTCATCTCCGCGGCCGATAAGCTTTACAACGCGCGCACCATTCTGAGCGACCACCGCGGGATCGGCGCACGCGTGTGGGAGCGCTTCAAGCGCGGCCGCGACGAGCAGCTCTGGTATTACCGTGAGCTGCTGCGGGTTTTCAAAGCGCAGCCATCGAACCGCATTGTTGAGGAGTTCGCCCGTGTGGTGGCCGAGCTTGAAAGCGTTACGGCCCATGACTGAGCAGGAGGGATCCCGGCCATGATGCGGTGGGTTCGCATGATCCTGCTGGGCCTTGTGGCGTTTGCCGTGGTCACGTTTGGGGTGGACTGGCTGGTATTCAAGGTGACCGGCTCGCCCCGCTCCCGATACACCGTCAACTACTTCGTCTCCGCTCCGCTCAAGAACAGCAAGGAGGAGATCGATTACGTCGGTTCAAGAGACGTCTCGTGCTCGCTCACTGCGTATCCGCAGGAAGGGTTCCCGCCGTGCTGGTATCTGCGGCGCCATATCAATCAGACCACCACCTACTGAGCCGGGCACGGTGGTAACTGCGCGGGTCATCATTTCTCATACCTCATTGCAAGATTTCGCATCTTATCCGGATAGATTGCTGGGCTCGCCGCTCCGCCTCCCATAACTCAATCGCGGCAAGAGCTCCCTTAAGATTTCGTTCGGCGGAACCCTGGCTCAAGCGTCCGTGGAGTAACCCTCAATGATGCGCAACCTGTTTACCACAAGCCTGTGCGCAGGCCTGTGCACCGCAAGTGTGTCTGCACAGGCCCCCTCCAATCGGCCGGCCGATGGGCCCGCAAACAGCGCTGACTCGGTTCCCGCTGCCTACGTTTATGTCTCCGCAAGCGCCGGCCAATCGAACCGTGCGCAGGTTTATGCGTTCGCCGCGACTGCGCGTGGCAGGCTCAACGCTGTATCCGGCTCGCCTTATCCCTACAACGTGACCTATTTAGCCACCAATGGCCTTTACCTGTTTGGCTCAGACGCATCCGGCACTTACATCCACGCTTATCAAATCGATCGGGAGGGAACGCTTCGGCGCGCTGCCTCCACCAGCGTGATCCAGGCGAAGAATGGCTGTGACAGCGCGGGGGCGCTGTTCCTAGACCACACCGGGGCCACGGTTTACAACGTCGACTACTATGGCGGTCATTGCTCTGAGACGGTCTACCAGGCCTTTGCCGTAGAGAAGACGACGGGCAGCCTGCAACTGGTGGACCAGGCGCCGGTTGGCGTTACCGGCTCTATCCTGAGCTTTGCCGCGAACAACAGCTACGCCTATGGCGCGGACTGCGGGCGGTCCAACCCATCCATCTACGGATACATCCGCAGGGGAGATGGTTCCCTGGCTCGGATTGACAGCCGTGTTCCGATTCCGGCCGGCAATCCTGCCCAGCGGTGGTGCCCGCGGCAGGCCGCGACCGACGCCATGAATCACATTGTTATCGCGATGTATCCGGAATCGCGAACGGAATCGGGAGCGGAAGGTGGTCCGTATCAACTGGCCACTTACACGCAAAGCGAAGATGGTGGGCTGACAACCTCAAGCACCGCGGAGAACATGCCGAGGGTGGCTGTGGGCGAGGTTACGGATCTTTACACGTCGCCTTCCGGCAAGCTGCTCGCGGTGGCCGGAACCAACGGTCTGCAGCTGTTTCAATTCAACGGCGCCGGTCCGATCACCGCCATCACCGGCCTGCTCACGCGGCAAGAAGTCGACCAGATGTTCTGGGACAGGGACGATCACCTCTATGCGATCAGCCAGTCGGCGGGAAAGCTCTGGGTGTTCACGGTATCGCCGGATTCGGTGGTGGCGGCTGCCGGCTCGCCGTATGCGGTTCCAGGCGCGCTGAACCTGGTGGTGCAGCCCTCGCCGGTTCCGTGGGGCACCTCGGAAGCCCGCATCGCAGGCCCGGCTGACCACGCCGAGGCCCCCGGAGCCATTGCGGCCGCGCAGTAGCCACGCCGATACATGCACCCGGCGTTATCACGCGCAGGTGTGACCCAGCGCAGCTTGATTGAGCCGCCCATCGTGACGAGGGTCACGATGGGCGCGTTCTTTCCGTCATAGGATCAAGAAACCCTTGCGGAAAGAAGGCGCTATGTACAACCGCACGCAAAACGAAAATGGAACCTACAACACCCGCTGCCTGTTTTGCTTCATGACGGTAGCTTCGGATGTGGAGTCAGACCAGGAACTCGACAGGCTGGAAACACGGCACGTGTGCCCTGAGCGGGCATTGGCCGAACTCGTGGCTCGCGGCAGCCAGACTCGCCCGTTCCGCCGCGCACTCAGGTTCGTTAAGGATTGGGCACCGGGGTTGGCGGAGCGCTGTCCTGAGGAGGCCGCTGCTTGCCTTTAGCAATCTTTGTGTACAGGTCTTCGTCCACTGCCTTTGTAAGCGTACTGGCCTTGTCAAATTCGACTTTGGCCTCATCCTTCCTGCCCATGGCGCGATAAAGCCTTCCCAGCCGCCAGTGCACGTTGACTTCATCGTCCTTCACTTTTGCGGCGGCCTGCAGTTCGCGCAATGCATCTTCATTGCGACCGGCATCGGAGTCGATGATGCCCAGATCAAGGTTCGCCAGCCACAGCGATGCATCCAGCTCAATTGCCCTGGCAAGCAGAGGACGGGCTTCTTCCGCCTTGTTCAATTGCAGGAGGGTATCTCCCAGGTACATCAGGGACTGGACGTGAACCGGATCGTTGGCCAGCTCCGCCTGAAATTCGGCAGAGGCCTCTGCATATTGCTTTTGTGTCCACAACAGGTAGCCGAGCCCGAAGTGCACATTGGGCTCTTTGGGGTTCGCCTTCACGGCAGCGCGAAACATTCTGGTGGCCCCATCGTTGTCCTTCATCTCGTCGAGAGCTTCGCCGGCCAGCATGTCGGCTTCGGCCGATTCCGCGTTGAGGTCGAGAATCTCGTGATAGACATCCATCACGCACTGGTTCTGCCTGGTCCACAAGCAACTGTGCGCCAGGGCGAGGCGCAAGGGAAGATTCTGCGCGTCGTGAGCAGCCCCCTGTTTCAGGTAAGGGATGGCCTCTGTGTACTCGCCGAGCCCGTAATGAGACATGCCCAGCAGAATGGTGAGGCGCTGTGCTTCGGGCGCATCCGGCGGCGCAGCTTTCAGCAGCGTGGAGAACTCCGGGATCGCCTCTTTGAACTGACCGTTCTTGAAGAGCGCGAGGGCCAGGTTCAGGCGTAATCCCGGGACCTTGGGATTGAGCGCCAACGCCTTCCTGTAAAGCGGAATGGCTTCCTTGAAGTGCTCCTGCCGGGCTTCGAGCAACGCGATGCGCGCATAGGGCTCGGGATTGGATGGATACGTATGCGACAGCGACTGCCAGGCCGCCTCAGCTTGATCGAAACTCTTCTGCTGTTCGAGGACCAGCGCCTGCTGACGGTGGCTCGAATAGGAGCTCTGCTGGCCCGCTGCGACGGCGGTGACAGCCAGCAGGACGGCTCCCGCTCCGAGTTGAATGGCCGGCTTCATCATCCCTTGGCAGACAACAGCACTTGCGCCCAGTGGAAACTATCGCACATCCGTTTGTTGGACGCATCCGCACGATCGAGGCACCGGGTGCCAGGGTCGCCAGGAGCCCGTCGGCATCAGCGCTTGGGGAGGGGGGGTGGGGGTGGGGCGCCGACGCCGGCCATGGAGATCATGCTGGTGAGCTCGAGAAAGGCCATGCGGGCTTCAAAAAGGACGCTGTCGAGCATGCGGGCTTCCGCTTCGGTGAGGTTGCCGCCGGTTTTTTCCTGGAGGACGCCGAGGAGGTCGATGGTTTGTTTGGCGCCGAGGATGTCGACGCGGGGGCGTTGGCCTTCCTGGGTACCGGCGCCCATCTGGATCATGGAGGACAGGTAAAGCTGCTGGATGAGGTGCTCGAGGGTGACGGGTGGCTGGGCGCCGGCGCCAGGGTTCTGAGCGCGGACGATGTCCTCAAGCCGCTGGGAGGCGCCTTCATAGGCGGTCTTTTGTTCCTCACTTTCTTCAGCCGTGGGCGCGGGAGGCATGGCGCCTTCGGGGGCGCCGGCGAACTCGTCGTCATCGGGCGCGGCGGGAGGGGCGGGGGGTGGTGTGACCAGGCGCGGGCCGCCGCCGGATTTTTCCGGGGCTTTCTCGGGTTCGGGGGCGGGGGTAGGGTCGGCTTTTGCTTCCGGCTCGGGCGCAGTGGGCTGCTGAGCGGATGCGCGCTCTTCTTCTTCAGCCTTGTACTTGCGGCGATCGATGATTTCGAATTTTGGCGTATCGCTCATGGACTTTCGTCACCTTTATTTCGTTTTAGAAGGTGGGGGGCGCGGCCATAAGGCGAGCCGTGCCGGAGGCCTCGGGGGCCGAGTAGTTCATCGGTTTGTTGGCCAGCTCAGCCTCAGCGCGGAGCATGGCGAGGGCGAGCCGGCGGGGGCCGTTTGCAAGGGGAAGCTCGGCGGCGGAGGTGATGTGGCCGACCGCGGCGCCGTTGAGGGTGAGTTCCGTACCGGAGGGGGGTGGGGGTCCGTCGAGCTCGAGCTGGCGGAGATGGCGGTGGACGGCGCCGCGGCTGCGGATACGTTCCACGATCTCCTGCCCGAGGTAGCAGCCCTTGCTGAAGTGCAGGGCGCGTTCAGTCTGGGAGGTTTCCTGGGGCAGGTCTTTCTCGACGAGGTCGATGCCGTACGCGGGAATGCCCTCGGCGATGCGGAACTTCTCGAGGGACTCGAAGCCGACGGGGACGGCGCCTCCGGTGATGAGGAACTTCCAGAGTTTGGGGACCAGGGAGGTAGTGGTCCAGATGAGGTAGTGGTCCGACAGGGTGCCGTAGCCGCGGCGGATGCGCAGGCTGAGGCCATTGAAGTCGGCGCGGGTGTGGGTTTTGGGCTCGGGGAGGGAGGGCAGGCCGAGGCGGGCGAGGACTTCGCCGGCGCGGCGGCCGGTGAGTCCAATGGCGGTTTCATCCTGGCGGGGGACGAGCTCGACGTCGTCCATGATGATGTAGTGGTCGAAGTGGGAGAGGAGGCGCTCGGCCTGATCCTGGGCGATTTCGAGCTCCAGCTTGTCCTGGTCCGAGGCCGGATCGACATCCTTGTTGCGCCAGACGGTGAGGTCGCCCTGGATGCGTCCCTGGGCATTGAGGACGAGGCCGTAGTTGCCGTGCGCGGGTCCGAGGTCGTTGACGGTGTTGGTGACCATGCCGCTGAGCCAGCGGAAGCGGTCTTCGCCGCGGACTTCAATGCGGCGGAGCCATCCCAGGTCGTGGAGGGCGGCGCCGGAAGTAAGTGCCGCTATTTCTGTCTCGGGCACGTCCAACTGAGCAGGCGAGAGGACGGCGTGAAACGGCGCGGTGCGCGGATGCGAATCCCCTGACTCAAGCCAAGCTGTAAGGGGTGTGGCCGTTGGGGTCGCGGCAAGGGTGAGGTCGGTCATGAAGGAGTTCCGATAAAGGCAGGGCGGATTAACAGTAGCGATCTCTCCGCGCCGGCGCATCCTAATTATAGCCTTCAGAGCGGGTGCGGCTGGGCGGGGTGCAGGCACGTATAGAGTAAGGAGTATCGAATGAAGAAGCAGTTTGGAGCGGTGGCAAAGGGCGCGCTGGAGGGGATGCTGGCGGGAGCCCTGGCTGCGGGTTTGGCACTGGCGATGGCGGTGGGCGGGGCTGGAAGGCTGGCGGCCCAGGAGGCTCCGCAGACCGCACCCGCAGGGCAGACGCCGGCTCCGCCGGTGAAGCCGGGGGACAGCGGTCCTGTGAAGGAACACGAGAAGGACCAGCCCGCAAATAAGCCTGAGACGCACATTACGCCCGACCAGGCGAAGGAGTTGTTTGCGCTGGTGGATCAGCTGATGAAGTTCTCGTCAGAGGAGACAGGGTTGCCGATCAAGGCAGAGGTGAAGCGGCAGTTGACCAGCCGCGCCCAGGTAGAGGGCTACCTGAAGGAGAAGTTTGGCGAGGACGAGAGCGCCAAGCGGCTGCAGCGGGGCGAAATTGTGCTGAAGAAGTTTGGTCTGCTGGATCACGATTTCGATCTGCAGCCATTCCTGCTGGCTCTGCTGAAGGAGCAGATCGAGGCGTATTACGACTCGAAGGCCAAAACTGTGAACATGCTGGACTGGGTGAGCGTGGACGAGCAGAAGCCGGTGCTGGCACACGAGCTGACGCATGCGCTCCAGGACCAGCACGTGAACCTGGAGAAGTGGAGCGACCAGACGCCGGACGAGGTATCGACCAACTACAAGGAAGATGTGGACCATCTGGCCAAGGACGAGATGGATACGGCGCGCGAGGCGGTGACGGAGGGGCAGGCCACGGCGGTGATGATGGACAACATTCTGAAGCCGATGGGGAAGAGCCTGGTGAAGGATCCCGAGGTGGTGGAGTTCATCAAGCAGCAGATGGCGGGGTCGTCAGACTCGCCGGTGATGGCGCGGGCGCCGCTGCTGCTTTCGGAGTCGCTGCTGTTTCCGTACCGGGAGGGGCTGAGTTTCGAGCAGGACGTGTGGATGGACAAGGGTAAGGACGCTGCATTTGCGGGTGCGCTGGACCGGCCGCCGAGCTCGACGTGGGAGATTATCAATCCGCGGGAGTTTGAGAAGGCCCAGGTGCCGGTGGTGCCGCTGCTGCCGGACATCCACACCGTGGTGGACAGGGAATACAAGCCATACGACATTGGGCAGGTGGGCGAGCTGGATCTGCACATCCTGTCACAGTTGTTTGGCGGCGAGTCCGCTGCGCGCAATCTCACGCCGGCGTGGGATGGAGGCATCTACTGGGCCGGGCAGCGGTTGAGCGCGAAGACGCCGGAGCAGCAGGCGGACACGAAGTCGATCTCGCTGTTCTATTTGTCATCATGGCGGTCAGCGCAGGCGGCGACGGCTTTTGCGAAGCTGTATGCGGAGTCGCTGGGTCGGAAGTACTCGGGGCTCAAGAAAGACGTGTCGGCACAGGGAACAACGCCGGCGGAAGCTCCTTCCGGGACGGTGGAGCAGGTGTTCACGACGAACGAAGGACCGGTGACCATCACTACGCGAGGCAAGCTGGTGTTTGTGGCGGAGAGCTTCGATTTGCCGATGGCGCGAAAGCTGGCGCAGATGGTGCTGGACGCGCAGGGGACGGGGGATCTGAAGCAGGCGCGGATGGTTGTGCCTTCGACGATGCCGGGCGGTGGTGCGCGGACGCTGAGCGGCGGGCTGGTGAAGCTGTTTGCGGAGAGCGGCGTGATGAAGGCGGCGGTGGACGCGGGGTTGAAGGCAGCGCGGTAGCTGGTTGATCAAAAAGGGCGGGCGCACCGAGACAAACCCGGTGCGCCCGTTTTGTTTCACTGTGGCTGCCGGCCACTGACGCGTCAGGGTGCAGCGCTATCCGCTACAACATGGGAGCGATCGGCTGTCAATTCAGGAGCTTCATGTAGGCGACTATGTCCGCCGGTCCTGGGGCGTGAGTATGACCGGGTCCGGAAGCGTAAGGAAGAAGCGCGCGTAATGAGCGACTACATCTTCCAGAGTTTTCGCGGAATTGTCGTGGAAGCAGGGTGCGGTATTTTTGACGCCTTACAAGATGGGTCCTTGAATGAGTTCAAGTCGGAGGCAGGTCCTGGCTGGTCGATTGCATTCCATGAGCGTGATCCGGGCCAGCCGGGTTGCGTGGGGAGCGAGGTGGGATTCCGTTAGATCTGGGCTGTTCCGCCGTCGACGAAGAGTTCGATTCCATTGACGAAGCTGGCATCGTCGGAGGCGAGAAATGTTGCCGCTCCGGCGATCTCTTCAGGACGGCCCATGGTGCCGCGGGGGATAGCCGCGGCGAGAGCTTTTCTGCCCTCGTCGCCGAAGGGCTCGAGTGCGGGGGTGTCGATGGTTCCGGGGCTGAGGACGTTGACGCGAATGCCGCGGCCTTTCAGCTCCACGAGCCATGTGCGGGCAAAGGAGCGTACTGCGGCCTTGCTGGCCGAATAGACACCGAAGCGGGGGAAGCCCTTGATGCCGGCGATGGATCCATTAAGGATGATGGAGCCGTTTTGATTGAACAGCGGCAGGGCCTTCTGGACGGTAAACAGGGTGCCGCGGACATTGGTATTGAAGGTTGAGTCGAAGTGTTCTTCGGTCACTTCTTCAACGGAGGCGAAGGAGCCCTCACCGGCGCTGGCGAAGAGGATGTCGATGCTGCCTTTTTCCTTCTTCACTGTTTCGTAGAGGCGGTCAAGGTCAGGGAGTCTGGAGGAGTCCGCCTGCACGCCGGTGACGTTTCCGCCGACTTCCTTCACGGCTTTGTCGAGGCGCTGCTGGTTGCGGCCGGTGATGAAGACATATGCGCCCTCTTCAACAAAACGTTTGGCGGTGGCGAGCGCCATGCCTGAGGTGGCGGCGGTGATGAGTGCGACTTTACCGTTGAGCTTGCCCATGGAGGATTCCTCTTCCGCGCGCCGGGGTGAAACTTGCCGCGCGCTCTCTGAATACAGATAACGAAGAGGAGCGGAAAGATTCAGGGGCATGCGGAAAGGGGATGGGCCGGGTACCTGGACTGCGGGGCCCGCTGGTATGGGAGTATAGGAGGGATAGCACGGAAGCTCGGCCCCATGCTGCTTTGTAATTGATGGGCTAAGCAAAGGCTCGGTGCGAAAAGCGGAGTCAAGTGACTACTCAAATAGACGCTCCAATCAAATCAGTCGCAACACGTACGGCCACTACGCGGCTGGCTTCCATCGACATCCTGCGTGGGCTGACGATGACGGTGATGATTTTTGTCAACGAGCTGGCGGGAGTGAAGGGACTTCCCTGGTGGAATTACCACATGAAGGCCGATGTGGACGCCATGACGTACGTCGACATGGTCTTCCCGTTTTTCCTCTTCATTGTGGGCCTGTCAATGCCGCTGGCGATAGCGGGGCGCTTGCGGCGCAACCCGTCGCTGCCGGCGCTGTGGATGCACGTGGCCGTTCGAACCGCAGCCCTAATGGTTCTGGGGTTGATTCTGGCCAATGCGGATGGGGGCGACGCGGGCAGAATGATGCTGCCCCCTGCCCTTTGGGCTATCGTCGCACTGATGGGCGCGGCGCTCTTCCTGAACGAATACGGCGAGTCGCCGCGTTATGCCACTCTGCATCGCTGGTTGCGGGTGGTTGGGTTTGCGCTCGTTGTCGTCATGTTCGCAATCTTCCGCCACGCGCAGGGGCGCGCCGGGTGGCGCGAGAGCGGCAGCTGGCTGCATTTTTCTTATCCTGAAATCCTTGGGCTGATCGGCTATACGTATCTGGCCGTCGCTCTGCTGTACATACCGACACGGCGGTGGCTGTGGGCTCCCTTCGCGTGGTTCGCGATGATGGCGACGTTGAACGCGGTTACGGCAGCGAGATGGGTTACGTTTCCGCAGCGAATTCCCTACTACTTTTGGCCATTCAGCAATGGCGCAATGGCGAGCATCATGTTCGCCGGGATTGTTACGTCGGTCATCTTCCTTGGCGCGCATCGCTGGCAATCGCCGGCGCGGAAGACAGTGCTGGGGATTTCGTTCGGTGTTCTGTCACTGGTTGCTGGATGGCTGCTCACGCCGCTTGGCATTTCCAAGATCAGGGCCACGCCGACGTGGAGTCTCTACAGTGTTGGGGCTGCGGTTCTGCTTTTCACCGCGCTGTACTGGATATGCGATATCTACGGAAAGACGCGATGGGCTTTTTTCGCGCGTCCGGCGGGTTCAAACACCTTGACGACCTATCTGCTTCCGGACTTGTGGTACTACATTCTCGCGGCGGCCGGCATTCATTATTTCGAGACGCGCTTCGGTTACGGTTGGGCGGGCGTTTCTTATTGTGTGGTGTTCACGGCATTCATTCTGTCTGTCAGCGCCCTGCTGACGCGCGGGGGAATCCGGTTGCGTCTCTGAAGGAATGCGCTGAACCATTGTGCCCGCGGCAAGGTCGGGCTCGGTTGCGCAGCACAACTCCTCCGGATTGAACGGAGGCCTGGACAATCGTTGAACACTTTGGGGAAGCTCCGGGGTATAGTGTCAGGTATTGTTTTGGCGTGGGTTTGAAGAGGACGAGATCGCGCGAAGGCGATGGCTGGACTCGAAGCCGCCCCGGACCGCGAAGACCCGCAAGAACCCGCGGTAAGTTCCTGGTGACACGGAGGAAACGTGAGGAGACGCTTCTTTTCCGGGCTGGAACCAAAGGGCCCGTGGCAATTCTGTTGGATGGCGCTGGTGGCATGCCTGCTGGGAATGGCGGTTGGATCGCGGGCTCAAAGCTACTTCGGAACTGTGACCGGGGTGGTGGCGGATCCGACCGGGGCGGTGATTCCCGGGGTGAAACTCACCCTCACGGATCAAAATAAAGGTTACGCCTTTAACGCCACCTCGGATAAGTCCGGGCGCTATCTCTATCGGTCTGTGCCTCCGGGATTGTACTCGGTAAGCGCGGAGATGACGGGTTTTGAGAAGACGGTGCGCACCGATATCCGCGTGGACGTAAACGTGAACGCGACCGCGGACCTGAGTCTCAAGGTGTCTGGTTCTTCCGAGACCGTCCAGGTGAACGCGCAGACCCAGTTGCTGGACGCGGAGGATGCGACCACCGGCCTGGTTGTAGACCGCAAATTCATCAACGATCTTCCGCTCATCGACCGCAACGTGATGGATTTGACTATGCTGACGCCGGGGGTAACGGAGGCTGACGATCAGTGCGTAGGCTGCGGCGGGACCAACTTTGTTTCCAATGGCAGCCGCAATGCTACCGCCGACATTCTGATGGATGGGGCAACGATTACCAACTTTGAGCCGAACGGCGGCGTCACGGAGATGACTTATACGCCGTCATCCGAGGCGGTGGATGAGTTCCGCGTGGAGCAGTCAAACTTCAGCGCCGAGTATGGGTTTTCAGGGGCTTCAGTAGTTAACATGATCACGCGTTCCGGCACCAATTCTTTTCATGGCAGCGCGTACGACTTTATCCGCAACAAGATTGCCGATGCCAACAGCTGGTTCGGCAATTTGAATGGAGATCCGCTTCCCTCCGTGCACCGCAACAACTTTGGCGGCACGATTGGGGGACCTATCTTCAAGAACAAGACATTTTTCTTTTTCGATTACGACGGCACGCGGGCGAGCAATCTGGGCACCTACCAGGCCGGCGTTCCCTCGGACGCCGAGCGCAATGGCGACTTTGGCGAGGTGTGCGCTGCGCAGGGCGGGACCTTTGATGACACCGGTATGTGCACGGTGGCGCAGGGTCAGATCTGGGATCCCTTCAGCGGAACTTATCAGCAGGTGGAGGGGTATGGGTCAGGAGCGGTGCGGAGCGCTTTCATTCCCTATAACAACATCGCCGCGTATTCCAGTCCGGGGAGCCCGAATCCGGACTTACCGGCCTCGCTTCAGCCGCCGGCAGGTCCCGGCAACCTGATCGATCCGGTGGCTCAAAAGATGATGCAGATGTTTCCGGAGCCTTCGGCCACGGCGGGGAATCCGACAATCTACAACAACTGGTCGGCGGCCGGCGCGAGCCACTATCCCAACGACCAGTTCGACGTCAAGATTGACCACCGCTTCAGTCAGAAGAACCTGATAAGCGGGAAGTATTCGCATCAGTGGAGCGCGTCTACCTCTTATAACTGCTTCAAAAACTTTGTCGATCCATGCGCAGGTGGCCCTAACCGCAGCACCGCAAATCTGTTTACGCTGAATGACACGCACACGTTTACCAATACGTTGATTCTGGCGGCGACTTTGGGGTTCACGCGGGGAGCGTTCCGGCAGAGCGCTTACAACGGGGAGGGAGGAGTGACCGACCCGCTCGGTACCCTCGGGTTCCCGGCGTATTTGAATTCGAACGGATTTGTAGGGGTTCCGGCCATGTTTATCGGCGGCGGGTATTACTCTGCCGGCTACACCAGCATGGGGGGCGATCCTTATGGGAATTACAAGCAAGGGAAGGATTCGGGACAGATAGGTGTGGCGCTCAACAAGGTGTGGGGCGAACAGGATGTGAAGTTCGGATTTGAAGGCCGGCAGCACCAGATGAATTACATACAGACCGAAGCTCCCAACGGCAACTTCAACTTCGATACTTCGGGATCGTCAGGATGTTTCTACGACTTATCGACGTGCGGTGGAGACGCGATGGCCAGCTTCCTGATGGGCCGTTCGAGCAGTAACTACTACGAGATTCAGGATCAGCCCGCAACGCAGGATCGGCAGTATGCCTGGTATGCGCAGGATAACTGGAAGGTCACGCACAAGCTGACTCTCAACTTAGGCTTGCGCTACGAAGTATCGATGCCGAGGACGGAGCGCTACGACCGCCAAAACTGGTTTGACCCGACGGTGAAGTCACCGCTCCAGGTGGCTGGAAATGCGGGATTCACGCGAATTCTGTACGGCGGCGAGGTGTTCGCTGACTCGCATCATCGCAGAATCGTCACTACCGACTGGAGAGACATTCAGCCGCGTTTTGGTTTTGCCTATCAAATTAATTCGCGCACGGTGGTCCGTGGCGGGTATGGCATCTACTATTCGCAGCCTCGCTCCGGGGCGACGGGAGTGCAACCGTATGTGTCGGGAGGTTTCAAGCAAGGCACCAGCGCCATTCTCACTTACAAGAACGATGGCGCAACACCGTACGTGCGCTTGAGCGATCCATTCCCCAGCGGATTGTTGAAGCCGCCGGGATCCACGCTCGGGTTGAGCACGGATCTGGGCTACAGCGCGGCCGGACCACTGCGTAACGTGAACCATACTCCGTATGAGCAGAGCTGGAGCTTCGGGTTTGAGCGGCAGATTCCCGCAAACGTGTTGATCAGCGCGATTTACGCCGGCAAGAAGGGCACCCATCTTTATTTTTCCGGGGCTAACTGGATTAACCACCTGGGGGTGGAGGCGGAAAGTCTATCGAGCGACGACAAGGACGCACTTACAAACTATGTCGACAACCCTTTTGTGGGAGCGATCACCGATCCCGGAAGCGATCTCTACTACGATCAAGTGCCGGCCTTCTACCTGCAGCTTCCCTATCCGCAGTTTCCGTGGGGCGTGAGCGTGGATCCGCCGCCGATTGCGAGTTCGATCTATCATGCTCTGCAGGTGACCGCTGAGAAACGTTATTCCAATGGCCTGCAGTTCCTGGTGAGCTACGTGTGGTCGAAATCGATTGACGACGCATCAGCTCCCGACGACAACACGACGTGGCTGGGAAGTTTTACCAGCATTCAGGATCCGAATAAACCGTGGCTCGAGCGGAGTCTTTCGACGTTCGACATTCCCCATGTGCTGCAGTGGACTTATACCTACGATCTGCCGGTGGGCCGGGGGAAGGCGTTTCTCAGCCACGCGCCCGGCTGGGTGGATGCGATTGTGGGCGGATGGAAGACGAACGGGATATGGCGCGTGGCCGCCGGGCGTCCGCTGGCCATGTTCCTAGCGGACGTAAACCCGCTACCGACCTATGGACAGCGGCCCAACATCACGGGCAAGCCGAAGCGCACCGGAGGGCAGGCCTCAGGCAGCCCGACGAGTTGGATCAACCAATACTTCGTCAATCCTGAGGTGTTTGTAAAGCCGGAGCCATACGCGCTGGGCGACGCGCCACGGGCCACGGGCCTGGTGCGGTCGCCCAGGTCTTTCACATCGAACCTGTCGATCAACAAAGACTTTTCGCTCGCCAAAGTCCGAGAAGGGATGAGGTTCGAACTGCGGCTGGAGGCGGAAAATGCACTTAATCATCCGGTGTTCGGAACGCCGAACACGGTGGTCGACGATCCCGAGTTCGGGGTCATCGGTTATACGTCGGTGGGTCCTCGCCAGGTGCAACTCGGAGCCAAGGTGAATTTCTAGACAGGCTGAATGCGAAGGCCATGCTGGTGGGGTTGGGGTATCCGACCCTCGCAACAAGGACACGGACGTGCGAGGATGGCCACCTGCGGTGGGACCAATTGCGAGCTTCGCTCGCCTGTTCCGGGTGTCTTGAGATCGCGGGCTTCCATCCTATCGCCAGGAAAAAGGCGACAGGATTTGGCACGGGAGCTTCAGGGTTACTCACGCTGAACACAAAAGACTAGAGGGTGTGGGGATGGCCGGCGCCGGGGAGATATTCGGCGAGGTAAGGCACGGTTCTGCTGCCGCGAGCCGACAGTATCTCTTCGGGAGAGCCTTCCGCGACGATGCGGCCGCCTTCGTCGCCTGCGCCGGGACCGATGTCGATGATCCAGTCGCAGCTCGCGATGACCTGCATGTCGTGCTCGATCACGATCACGGTATTGCCGGCGTCGACCAGCTTTTGCAACTGGCGCTGAAGCCGCTCGACGTCGGTGGGATGCAGGCCGGTGGTGGGTTCGTCAAGCACGTAGAGGCTTTTGCCGTGTTCGGCCCGTTGCAACTCGGTGGCGAGTTTTACGCGCTGGGCTTCGCCGCCGGAGAGTTCGGTAGCGGCCTGGCCGAGACGAAGGTAGCCAAGGCCCACTTCCTGCAGGACCTTCAACGAGCGCTCGATGGGCGCATCGTCTGTGAAGAATTCGGCAGCGGCATCGACCGTCATGGCGAGCACGTCAGCAATGCTCTTGTTGCGATACAGGACTTCGAGTGTTTTGGCGTTGAAGCGCGCGCCGTGACATGTGGGGCAGGGGCTGTACACGCTGGGGAGGAAGAGCAACTCGACGCACACGAAGCCTTCTCCAGAACAGGTGGGGCAACGGCCTTTTGCCACATTGAAGGAGAAGCGCCCGGCGTCATATTTGCGGGAGCGGGCGAGCGATGTGGAGGCAAAGAGCCTGCGGACGTGATCGAACAGGCCGGTATACGTAGCCATGTTGGAGCGTGGGGTCCGGCCGATGGGTTTCTGATCGACGACAACCAAGCGGCGGATGTGCTGCATGCCTTCAGCGATGCGGCCAGACAGGGTGAGGACCGGCGTGTCTTCAAGGCTGTCGTTGGTCTCCGGCTCTTCGGCCGCAATTTTTTGGCCGAATCGTTCAGCGACCAGGTCGACCAGGGCCTGGCTGACGAGGGTCGATTTTCCCGAGCCGGAGACGCCGGTGACGGCTGTCATCACGCCCAGTGGGAAGTTCGCATCGAGGTGATCGAGGTTATTGCGGGTCACGCCTCTGAGCTGCAGCCAGGCTTTGGGCTGGCGTCGGGATGCGGGTTTCCGAGGTTCTGAAGCGAACAGGTGGCGCCGCGTCTGGGAATGCTCCACGCTGCGCAATCCCTCGGGCGGCCCGGCGTAGAGAACCGCGCCGCCGTTTACTCCCGCGCCGGGGCCGACCTCCACAATCCAGTCAGCGCGGCGCACGACTTCGATTTCATGTTCCACGACGAAGATGGAATTGCCGGCTCTCTTAAGGCCGTCAAGGGCGTTGAGCAAGGCGTGGGTGTCAGCGGGATGCAGGCCGGCGGAGGGCTCATCGAGGACGTAAATCACGCCGAAGAGATTGGAGTGCAGTTGGGTGGCGAGGCGCAGCCGCTGCAGTTCGCCGGGGGAAAGCGTGGGGGTGCTGCGCTCGAGAGAGAGATAGCCGAGGCCGAGGTCAAGAAGCACGGCGAGGCGATTGGAGATTTCAGAGGTGATGCGCCGGGTGACTTCCGACTTCTCAGGATGCGCGGCGTGTTTGCGGTTGGGCTGCTTGCTGAATGGCTCGAGGGTAGCACGGAGCCGCTTGAGGGGGAGCGATGAGATTGCGGAGATGTCATAGCCGGCGAATTTGACGGACAGGGTTTCCGGGCGCAGGCGCTTGCCATGGCAGCTCTCACATTCAGCAGAGATCATGAATTGCGCGACACGCTTCTTCATCATGGCGCTGTGGGTGTTCGCAAAGGTGGAGAAGACATGCCTTTTGGCGCTGGTGAACGTGCCCATGTAGCCAGGGTCCAGTTTGCGTTTGAGGGCGGTGCGCGTTTCGGCGGGAGTAAAGCCCGGGTACACGGGGACCTGTGGCTGCTCTTCAGTAAACAGGATCCAGTTGCGATCCTTTTTCGGTAGATCACGCCAGGGCTTGCCGACATCGAAGCCGAGGGAGACGAGGATGTCGCGCTGGTTCTGGCCACCCCAGGCGGTGGGCCATGCGGCGATGGCGCGCTCGCGGATGGTGAGCGATGGGTCAGGCACCATCGATTCTTCAGTTACGGTGTAGACACGGCCGAGGCCATGGCACTGGGGGCAGGCTCCCTCAGCAGTGTTGGGCGAGAACGATTCCGCGTAGAGCAAAGGCTGGTTGGGGGGATAGTCGCCGGCGCGCGAGTAAAGCATGCGCAGCAGGTTAGAGAGGGTGGTGACGGAGCCTACCGAGGAGCGCGGCGTGGGAGCGCCACGCTGCTGCTGCAGCGCCACTGCCGGCGGCAGGCCGTCAATGGAGTCGACCGAAGGAACAGCGAGCTGATGAAACAGGCGGCGCGCGTAGGGAGAAACGGATTCAAGGTAGCGGCGCTGGGCTTCAGCATAGATGGTTCCGAATGCCAAGGAAGACTTGCCGGAACCGGAGACGCCCGTGAACACCACCAGCGCATCGCGGGGAATGTCGACATCTACATTGCGGAGGTTATGCTCGCGGGCGCCACGCACCCTGACCATGCGGTTGTCTGAATAAGCTGAAGTCAATCGTTCCCCTCCAGGATTTGGATGCGGGGAGAGGCAGTTGGGGCGGGTGGAGGCCAGTTGAGTTCATCGGGCGCGCGCAGCAGGTGCGGCGATTCGGCGCAAGGTTCGATGCCTGTTCCTCCGAGACCCGCGAATCGGGTTTCTTTCGGCCACGTCGAGTTAGTATTTCGCGCACCGGTGCCTTATGGTCAGTACGGCAAAAATGGAGAAGGCGCTTGGAAGGTGATTCACCGTGGCGCTGACACGGCTGCTTCAACAACTCCGGGATCCCGGAAGAGTGGTGTGTCGGTCTCGACGTGCTGCCTGGAAAGGCCGATCGGGCCGGAGGAGGCACCCTTCGCGCCCCCAACCGGCCAAATCGACTATCGCGGCATTCTTAATGACTGCTGTTGCGGCATCCGGGGCCGGTGGAGACTCCGGTCAGCACTTGAGCAGCTGCAGTAATCGTGCGGTCCCAGCACTGCCCTCTCGAGGTGTGGAGGCGGTACGTTTGCGTGGTCTTGCTTCCCGTCGGCCCGATCAGAGTTCCGCTCGAGTCCCACTTGAGTGTGTCGGTAGCGCGAACGTGGTTGCTTTCGTCACTCACCAGGGCGGGTCCCCATCCGGCGTTGTTAACCTCGCGAACATCGTCCCGTTGATCGCTCGTGGTGGACTGGCTGAAGCTGCCATCTGCATTCACGACGAACGAATAGTCCAGGGTGAGCGGGTACGAGAACTGCTGTTCCACAATGCCTGAGTTGGGGCCGCCGCGTGTCGAGGTTCGCGATTGGACGTTGGTGGACTGTTGTACGTTCTGCATATCGGTGTTCGCGTTTACGTTGAACTTCTGCCTGTTGCGGAAATCGACGGTTTGATCGAGAGTTGTTTCCACACGGCCATGGGAAGTGATGGCATACCCGCTGATCTCGAAGTGACGTTTCGATCCGACGGTGACCGTGCCGGTATAAGTGGGCCCCGCACCGGTGGTAATGTCCTCGTCCACACTGGGCGTTGGAGCCATAGTGAGCGTGTTGCGGATGAGCCCGCCCGTCACCTTCGATCTGCCGTGATCCTGATAGACGAGAAGGTTGGCGGTGGCCAGGAAGTAGCTGTTCGCGTTGTAGACGCTGACGGCGACGGTGTGGGTGCTGCCGTCAGAGAGTACGCCGGCAAACGGCGTGAGGTCGACGCGATAGGGCTTGAAGTCGAGCGTCTGCACTCCGGGAATCGGTTCCCATAAATACGGATCAATGCCGCCGGTGTATATCCATGGATAGACAGGCGCGACGCCGGCAGGCTGTCCGTCGATCCATATTTCCGTTTCGCGGAACGCGGTGTTCCCACAACTCTCCAGGTTCGCAGTCTGGTCATCGGGGACGCAGAAATACCAGAACTCATCGTTTGACTGGCTCTGTGCGATTACATCGAGATAGACGCGCTCTACATTCGTGGGCAGGTTCAGCGTCTGCGAGATGGTATCCGATGTGGTGTTGAGCGTGCCTGCATCTCCACCGCCGCCATTGATGGGGACGATGATGTCAGGGGTGACGGGAGCCCCGACGCCGTGGCCGGCGGGATAGAACTCGAGCGCCGCGTTGGCATAGATGATGCCGTTGTAGGTCACGCCGCCAGACACGCCTACGAAGTTGCCGATGTTGGCTTCGCCCGTCTGGGCAGAGGTGAACATCGCGGACAGATCCGTCAAGTCACGCTCTACGTGCCACGAAGGGCTGAGGGTTTTACGCGGTTCGGCAGTGGTGCCGTAGTAGATGTTGGCATGTCCCAGATAAAAGGCCGCGGTGCGATCGAACTGACGGCCTGCGGTTACGGTGAAATCCGCCGTGAAGACGACCTTGGCCCAGGGTCCAGGACAGGCGGACGGCGGAGCGTAGCTGAAGACCTTGGGCGTGAAATCCGCGAATTCGAGGTTGCTGAACAAGGGCACCACGCAGGGCGTGGTATGCGGACGGGAAACGGGCGGTTCGGCGCTGATGGGGTCGGACGATCCGATCTGCGGGTTGGGCGGCACTACTACCACTTGGGCGAGGGCCGCTGTTGCGCACGCGAACGAGAGCATGGTGGCCAGTCTGGCCAGCCATGTCCTGGGGGAGGACGCTGCTGTCATGGCGGATTTCCTTTCGGGGCCTTCCAAAGATGCCGCCCAATATACATGACTTCCAGGTTCGAATGCATCGGAAAAATGATTTCTTTAATCACTTTTCAGAATTCGAGCGCCTATCCGTCGAGGGAGGCGGCATTCCTGCAACGTTTGCGGCAATCAGATCGCATGTTTTGAACGGCTTGTACGGAGCCTGTTTCGGCGGTAAACGGCTCTGGATGCCACCTTAATACACTCTTTCACTCGTCCGGCGTGATCGAGATATGCACAAAAATGATCATCTTAATCACTTTTTGATGGACATTCAAGATCTTGCCAGCGTAATCTGCCTCGCGTAGACCACTATGGCTGTTTCCAGAGCCCCACTCAATGCAAACCAATTTCAGCGAGGCAATGCAATGAAACAAATGATGGCAGGAAGACTACTCAGGAAGGCCGGAGTTGCTGCGGCGCTCCTGTTCAGTTTGCTTTCCGCAAGGGCGCAGTCTGTGACTGCCGCCATTACCGGCACAATCACGGACCCCAGCGGTGCGGTGGTCAGCGGAGCGCATGTGGTCGCGCGTAACGTCAGCACCGGCGTTGAAACGTCGGCTGCCACCAACGACGCGGGGTCTTATCGAATCGAGTTCCTTCCCATCGGGCAATACGTTGCCACTATAACGGCTCCGGGATTTTCCAAAGCATCTATACCGGTATTCACGCTGGAGGCCCTGCAGACGGCCACTTTCAACGTCAAGTTATCTGTCGGCGCAGAGTCGACCACTCTCGAAGTTACGGCTGCAACGCCGATCCTCAACACCAGCGACTACACCTTGACCGGCACGTTCACGGAGAACACCATCTCCAACTTCCCGCTCAAGAGCCTCGACTTCAGTGCCCTCACGCTGTACGTGCCAGGTGCCGCCAGCACCTACGGCAACACAGGCACAAACTCCATTGAGCGCAGCACGTATTACAGCGACTCGGTGAACATGAACGGAAACCGCGCGCAGGCCAATAACTACACGCTTGAAGGCATCGATATGAACGAGACCTTCAACAACCTGATCTCCTACAGCCCTGCCCCGGCGGCTCTGGGGGAAGTCAAAGTGCTGACCGCCAACACGCCGGCCGAGTTCGGCAATGTGAACGGCGCGGGTGTGGTGAGCGTACTCAAGAGCGGCACTAACCAATTTCATGGCTCGGCATATGGATATGTGCAGGACTACCGTTTGAATGCGAACAGCTGGCAAAACGGCAACCAGACGCCGGTGGTTTCCACCAATCCTTACTCGCAGGACCAATTTGGCGGCACCTTCGGCGGTCCGATCGTGCGCAACAAGCTCTTCTTCTTTGTGGATTATCTTGGCTCCCGCTACCACACAGGAGGCATCGGTACGGTCAGTGTGCTGACGCAGAAAATGCGCTCGGGAGATTTTTCCGAACTCCTCACGGGGAGCAATCCCATTCAGCTCTATGACCCCTTGAACAACAACAAGCCGTATGTCGGCAACACGGGAGTTCCGATCAACAACCCGGTCGCACAATTCCTGTTGGCCCATCAGGATCTTTATCCGGAGCCGAACGCAACTCCCACTGACGGTATCGCGGCGAACAACTACCAGGCGCACACTCGCAGCTACAAGGCCAACAATCAGGGCGACATCAAAGTCGATTACCAGATGAGTGAGCGCAACAAGCTGTCGAGCTTCTATGCGATGTCAACGGCCTATGACGGAAATACCCCAGTGCTGGCCATCAGCTTCAATGGGCCGAATCTCTATCCCACCAAGCTGGGCGGCACCAACTGGGTACACTCGTTCTCGCCCTCCCTCATCAATTCGCTGCGTCTCGGCTTCACCAGAACCGAATGGGCGCAGAACTTCTCGGTCGATTCAACGGGACAGTTCGGCACCAGCGGAAATCAGACGGTGGGCATCAACTTCCCGAATCAAACATTGCCTGGTTATTCGGGCCAGAGCATCTCGGGCGGTATCTTCGCCGGCGGCAATCCGGTGTATGGCGGCGGCCTCATCGATAACACCTACAGTTACATTGACGCTCTGAGCTGGCAAAAGAGCCGCCATTTCTTCAGCTTCGGCGTCTCCATGCTGCACTACCAGAACAATTACCCGACCGCCAACAACAACGGCTACCTGGGGCAGCTCACGTATAACGGCAACTTTACCAAGGACGCAACGGGCAAGAACGCCAACTCCGGGTACGGCGGAGCGGATTTTGTGTTGGACCGCATCAGCGGCGCCGCCGTGACCTTCGCCAGCGTAAACGTGGGCCAGCGCCAATGGCGCACCGGCATCTACTTCAACGATGACTTCAAGCTGACGCCCCAGCTCACCATCAACTACGGCTTCCGGTACGAACTGGACCAGCCATGGGTGGAGCAGAACAACAAAACCGGAAACATCGACGAGGCCACCGGGCAGGTCATCTATGCTCACGCGGTTCCGGCCGGAGCGCCGGCAGGCGCCGGGCTGTGCAAGAACCTCGGCTGCTACGACTGGAACTTCCACCAATTCATGCCGCGTCTGGGCTTCGCATATCAATTCCATTCGCGAGCTGTGGTGCGCGGTGGATACAGCGCCACAAGCTTTTATGAGGGCAACTCGTCCAACCAGCGCCTCACTTCGATCACTCCGTTCATCCAGGCCATGAACGTGAACATCCCGCAGCCCACTGCCGACTCGATCACACAGCCTTTGAACACGCAGAATGCCTTTGCGCAGTCGGCACAGGCGGGCGGCACATACAACGTGTACCCGCAGAACATCCAGCCGGCGTACATCCACAATTACAACCTGACACTCGAATATGCGCTGACGCATCTGCTGTCATTGCAGGCCGGCTATGTGGGCGAGAGCGGCCAGCACATTGAGGATTACGGCAACATTAACCAGTGGAGGACTCCGGACGATCCGACCTCGGCGCCCTACTACGCCAATGCCTACATCGGCTGCCAAACGGCTGCGGCGACGCAGATCTGCTCCAATCCTCTCCTGGTTACCGAGTCGCGCGCCATGATGAACTACAACGCACTGCAGGCTATCCTGCGGCAGCGCGTCTCTGACGGCGGGCTCGAGTACACCGTCAACTACACCTATAGCAAGTCGATGACGAACAGCCTCGGCAATTACGCGCTGAACGTGAACGGCTACAGCGGCGCATTCCAGAACTACTATGACAGCGGCGCTGACTACGGTCCTGCCGGATACGACATCACGCATAACCTCACGGCAACGGCCGTGTATGCTCTGCCGGTGGGCCATGGCAAGCGCTATTTTGCAAACACGAACCGCGTTGTGGATGAGATTGTGGGAGGATGGAGGCTCGCCGCGGCGGTCATGTCCTACAGCGGCTTCCCCGAGACACTTACCGCAGGTGTGAGCAGCAATACCAACAGCTACGGCGTAGAGCGCGCGAATCAATATCGCCCCCTGCACATTCGCCATCGTTCACTAAGCAACTGGTTCGGCGATGATCCTTCGGCGCAGCCGTGCACGACCGCGGGTGTTGACAACGGCGTGTGCGCCTTCGGCACCCCGGCGCAGAACACCTTCGGCACATCGCGTAATGGGTCGGTGCGCGGCCCGGGCTTCCATAACGTGGACATGTCGATGATGAAGGACTTCCGCATTGTCCACGAGCATTATCTCGGCTTCCGGTTCGATGCGTTCAATGCGTTCAACATGGTGAGCTACGGGAATCCCGACACAGGCATCAACAACAGCAGTTTTGGAGAGATCGTGCAGCAGAATTCGATTCGTTCGACGGAACGTCATCTGCAGTTTTCGGCGCACTACACCTTCTGAACTGAACCGAGAGAGCTGCGGCAGGCTCTCTAAACATCTCCGTCTCCCGAGGGCGCAGCGGTCATGAAACTCGAAGTATGTGTCGATTCCGTCGAGTCATCGATTGCTGCCGCCAGAGGAGGGGCGGAACGGATCGAGCTCTGCAGCGCATTGAGTGAAGATGGGATCACGCCGAGCGCGGGCCTCATCGACATCGTCAGGAAATGCGTCGAGATCGACGTTTTCGTGATCATTCGTCCTCGCGGCGGCTCGTTTGTCTATTCCGAGCATGAGCTGAAGGTGATGCGCAGTGACATCGCCGCAGCCAGGTCTTGGGGCGTCAATGGCGTGGTTCTCGGCCTCTTGAATGAGGAGGGCATGATCGACCGGCCGCACACCACCGAACTCATCGAACTGGCGCGCCCCATGGAAGTCACGTTTCATCGCGCTTTCGACGCCTCGCGAAACCACGCTGAAGCGCTCGAAGATGTGATCGCCTGCGGGGCTGACCGGCTGCTTACCGCGGGCGGTTCCTCAGACGCGATGAACAATCTGGATTCCCTCGCTGCCCTGCAAGGCCAGGCGGGTGGTCGCATTCGGATCATGGCAGGCGGCGGTATTCGCATCGGGAACGTGCACGAAGTCGCGATGCTGACCGGCATTGGCGAGGTGCATACATCGCTCAACTCCAAGGCGCAGAATTCGGCGTACGATGGCGGAGCCGGTCCTGGCGCCGTGCGCGACTCCGGATGCTACGTGGTGCAGGAGAGTGACGTGCAAGCATTCAAAGCTGTGTTGCACGAAATCGGCATGCGAAGCTCAGCGAAGCCCCGCGTGTAGTACGATGTTCTGAAAAACTCCCCAGATAGAGAGCGACATCAGGGTTATGTCTATCAACACGGACAAACGCGCCAAGGAGATCCTGCGTCTGCTCCTGAGTCACGGAAGAGCCTCAGTTGAGGAACTGACATCCGCACTTGGCACGTCTCCGGCCAGCGTGCGCCGTGACCTGGTTCGGCTTGAGGCGCGTGGGCTTGTCAATCGGACCCTGGGCGGCGCCATGCTCGCCAACCATGGCGGGCCGGTGTATGAGCCTTTTCGTTTCGACGCTTCCTTCCAGGTACGCGAAGATCGCTTCTCAACCGAGAAGCAGCGCATCGCGCGCGCGGCCGCGGCCCTTGTTCAGGAGAATGAAACGATTGGCTTCTCAGCCGGCACCACAACCGCCCTGGTGGCGCGCCAGCTTCTCCATCGTAAGAACATCAATGTCATCACCAATGCGGTGAATATCGGGATGGAGCTGAGTTCGAGCACGAGATTGCATGCCACCCTCACCGGAGGCACGCTTCGCTGGGCAGGCGCGTTCTCACTGGTTGGCCCCACGGCAATAGAGTCGCTTGCGCTGGTGGTGATGGATCGGTTGTTTTTGAGCGCAACCGGCGTCGATGCGGAGCGGGGGGCTACCCTCATCCAACCGGACGAGGCAGCGGTCTTCCGCGCAATGGCGCGGCGGGCGCGACAGGTGATCGTGGTGGCCGACTCGAGCAAGATGGGCCGGGTCAGCCCGGCAGTCGTGTGCGCGCCGCCCGAAATCGACCTGCTGATTACTGATAACGGCATGAGTGAAGAAGCGGCGAGGACGTTTGCGGCCAGTGGAATTAAGATTCTGGCAGTTTAGCCTCTCAACTCTCAGGGACTCGCGCGCAATTCGCCGCCCGGCCGGGTGGATCGTGGATCGAACCTCTCCATCGAAAGATTGAGCAAGTCCCCCATCGGCCGATGCAGGACAACGCAAACAGATAGCAATTAATGTTCCTTCGAACAGCCCGCCACCTAATCGCTTCCCCTGAATGTTGGTGGACCCCCTGCATTTGCTATTCCGCACCGGGCTCTCTAGATCGCGGAACCCTATAAGGTGTGGCATCTTCTCTGACGCGTTCGTCACGGCGATCCAGTCAGGAGGGTGTCATGCGAACACAGAGCTCACTCTGTTTGGAATGCCAAGTCTTCTGGGAGAGTCGAAAAGATATGAAGTGCGTTCGCAATGTGCTTGCCCTTCTGGTGCTCACTTGCCTCAGTCTGTCTGCGCAGCAGATCACCGGGATCATTCGCGGAACCGTCACAGATCCAAGCGGCGCGGTTATTCAGGGCGCTTCGGTAACGGCACGGCAGGCGGAAACGGGCTTGTCGCGCAGTACGACCACAGATCGCAATGGCAACTACGTTCTCCTCGAGCTGCCGGTCGGGCACTACAGCCTGCGGGTGTCGTCGGCTGGTTTCCAGGAATATGTGCAGGATGGCGTCACACTCAACGTGAATGAGACGGCGTCGGTCTCGCCGCATCTCGCGGTCGGATCAGAGAAGCAGCAGGTGCTGGTAAGCGCCGATGCCCAGCTGATTGAGCCAACCGTCACCAGCATGGGCAAGGTCGTGGAACAGCAGGAACTGGAGGATCTGCCCCTGAATGGGCGCAACTTCTCGCAATTGGGACTCTTGCAGCCTGGTGTCGTTCCCTTGACACCCGGGGTGGCTGAAGCGGGCGGGTCGCTACGCAATGGACAGGCTTATTCGGTCAATGGCCAGCGGCCTGAGTCAAACAACTTTCTCATAGACGGTGCGAACAACTTCAACGGGGTCGATGGCGGTTTCGTCCTCAAGCCGCCGGTTGATGCGATCAGCGAGTTCCGCATCATCACGCACAGCGCCAATGCCGAATTCGGGGGCGCGCTCGGGTCGACGACGAACCTCGTCACGCGATCGGGCACCAATCATGTGCACGGAACGTTATGGGAATTCCTGCGCAACGACGCGGTCGACGCCAACAACTATTTCGCGCAAGAGAAGGAGCCGCTGAAGCAGAATCAGTTTGGCGCCTCGATCGGTGGGCCGATCAAAAAGGATAAGACCTTCGTATTCGGCTTCTATGAGGGCTTTCGCAACCGGCAGGGCGAGTCAGAGCTGACCACTGTCCCGTCAGTCAAGCAACGGGGCGGCGACTTCTCCGAACTTTGCACGGAGGGCTTCACAGAAGGCTTTTGCAACAATCCGCAACACCAGCTGTTCAACGTATTTGCCAACGCGCCGTACCCGAATAACTACGTGCCTCCGGAGCAGATCAACTCGGTTTCGAAGAACCTGCTGAGCTTCTTTCCGCTTCCGAACGCCGGGACAAGCCTGCTCTCCACGACGCAAACGCTAACAAATGACAGCGATCAGTTCGGCATCAAGGTCGACCACTATCTCGGTCTTCGCGATACGGTGAGCGTCAGTTATATGTTTTACCAGCTGTCCCAGCTCGACCCGTTATCGCCCGGAGGCGCAAGCGTGCCCGGCTTCCCGGTGGGTGAAGATCAGCGCGCGCAGAACCTTGTCGCCCAGGAAACGCACACCTTCTCGCCGGCCGTCATCGCAGTGCTTCGATTCTCATACCTGCGCAACAAGTTCCTCTTTGGCGAGCGCGAAGACCATCAGCCCCCGTCAGACTTTGGATTCCAATACGAGCCTAGTCTTGGGGTCGCGGCCGGACCTCCTTTCATCCAGGTGAACGGCTATGCCACGGTGGGCGATCCAATCACCGGCCCGCGCAACACCTACGAAAATGTCTTTGATTACTCGGGATCGCTGACCTGGGTGCACGGCAAGCACGAGCTGAAATTCGGCGGCGGATACCAGCATCAGCAAATCAATGTGCTGCAAGGGATCGCGACCAACGGCTTCTTCGTTTTCGTGCCATTCCCGGTGACCGACGCATTCGCCAGCTTCCTCACCGGGCAACCCGTCGTCTTCTTGCAGGGTATCGGCGATTTCGCGCGCGGGATTCTTGGCAACAATGGAAACGGCTACATCCAGGACACGTATAAGATCACGTCGCGCTTCACAATCAATGCTGGAGTGCGTTACGAACTGCCCGCGCCCTACACCGAAATCCACAATCGGTTGTCGTTGTTCGAGCCCGGGAAGCAGTCCAAGGTCCTTCCCGATGCGCCGACGGGCTTGTTGTATCCCGGCGATCCAGGCGTCCCCAGCGGCTTGATCCAGACCGAGAAGACGGCACTTGCTCCGCGCGTCGGCGTCGCGTGGGATCCTCGCGGAGACGGCAAGCAGCTGGTTACCTCGTCATACGCGATGTTCTACGAGCCTTATTACACCGGACAAGGCGGGCCTTTGCAGGCTCCGATCAGCGCACCTCCGTATCTGGGAACGCCGCAGGTGAGCCTGCCCAACTTCGCGGACCCGTTCAACGGCAATCCTCCGGCCCCGGGGACTTTCTCCACGCCACTGACGAACCTGACTCTGGCGCCGGCATTGAAGCTCCCGTACACGCAGGACTGGGACCTGAACGTGCAGCGCGCATTCTCATCCGATTGGCTGTTCGAACTTGGATACGTCGGCACCAAGGGCACTCGCCTGCCGCGTTTTATCGAAGCTAACCCAGCAGTGTTCATTCCGGGAACTGAGGACGGTCAGCCGATTTCGAACTCCAGCAACGCCGATCAGCGGCGGCTCTATTCCGGTTGCACGCTCAAGGACGCGCCGAGCATTTGCAAGTTCTCATCCACCGGCGAGATCGCCGGCATCGCCAACTCGTCTTACCATGCACTGGAAGCGTCGTTGCGAAAGCGGTTCAGCCACGGCTTGTCTTTCCTCGGCTCCTACACGTGGTCGAAAGCAATTGACGATGTTTCGTCGTTCAACATAACCGGATCGGCGGCAAAGCCAGTGGCCGGCGAAAACGATCTCGCCCAGAATCCGTTCGATCTCGGTGCGGAGCGGGGGCTCTCGCTGTTCGACGCGCGCAACCGGTTCGTGGGGAGCTATGAATGGGCGCTTCCGTTCTGGAATCATGCGGAGAACTGGTACCAGCGGGCGCTCGGCGGATGGCAGTTGAATGGTATAGCCACCTTGATGAGCGGCACGCCGTTCACGGTCTTCGACTCCAACGACGTTTCCGCGCAAGGCAGCGCGCCGGAGATCACAGGATTCTCAGCGCAGCGTCCCAATATCGTGGGCAAACCCAACGGCGGGCCGCGCACGGTCAGCTCGTGGCTAAACGCCGGCGCTTACCAGCGGCTCGATACCGTAGCCAACGCGGGGCAATTTGGCACGGAAGGCCGCAATGTGAATTTTGGCCCGGGCTACGCCGACTGGGACTTCGGTGCTCTCAAGAATTTCAGAGTGACAGAGTCGACGCATTTGCAGTTCCGCGCCGAACTGTTTGACATCCTGAACCGCACCAACTTCCGCTTGCCCGACAGCGACATCAGTTCGCCTACGTTCAACCATATCCTCGCGGCGCAATCCCCGCGCCAGGTGCAGTTTGCATTGAAGTTCATGTATTAGGACTGAACCAAAGCAGGCGCCCTGCTGCCGCACGGGCATTGCTACCCATGTTGTAGCAGCACGTGCGGCGCACGGGCCTGCTTTTGATCTGGGAAATGGCGGCATCCCACTGATCCGGATTGACGACCTCCAATCCGACACAGTGCGCCTTGCCACCCGCGCTGTTGATACCTGGCACCAGCGCATCCCCGCGATTACGGGTTGTACCGGCAATGGATACGGGCGAACAGCCGTGCTGACGCGCGGCCCATCCTACCGTAACCTCAAGTGATCAGCGCCGCCTTGTTCTCAAGCCTCATGATCGACCTCCGGTGACTGGTTAGTTGCTGCTGGAGGCGACCATCCCGCATTTACGCGTTCATGATGCGGCGATGTTCTTCACTCGGTGTCATTACGAGAAGCCGTGGGCTCACCGGCGACGGACCGCAATCCAATCCGACGATTCTCACTCGTTTTCGAATCTCTTGAGCAGTTCGTAACCGACCATCAGGCTCGGCATGTATTCTGTCCACTTCAAAAATGCGGAGCCACTGGTTCGACAGGAGTATCAGGTATGATTTCACGTCCGGCTATCGTCCTTTGTTTTTGCATGACGACGATGTCGCCTTGGAACTGGGCACAGACAGTACCACCTGAAACGGCTAACCGGTCGTGAATCGATAGCTTGCTCCACCCTGGGTGAGGATCCCTTTTTAAACGGCGCGATGGGAGCGGAGTATGGGCGGATGAAACGGCCGGCTTTTACAACACCGTGGTGGACGCGATGCTGAAAGTGGATTCAACGCGGATGAGATCGGCAAGATCGCAGGCGGTAACTTCTTGCGGGTATTCGAGCTGGCCATAGCGCAATAGTCAACGCCGGCAAGTTGTTGGTTGAGGGGAGACGGAAATCCAGCCATGTCGGAGAAAAGTGGCCAGGCAGGCAAGTGGAAACGGAACGGCGCGCAAGAGTCTGACAGGAGGGGTTTGGCCGTTTTCCGTCAAGTCGATGATGCTTCTGGCTAGTAGCGTTAAAATCCCGCTTATGGGTCCGGCTCGCAATTCTCCAAAATCTCAGTCTGTTTCCACATCGCAGCCGAATCTCCCTGTCGTTTGCGTAGTGACAGTGGACCCGAAATTTCTTGAGATCCTGCACGAAGAACTGGCGCCCTGGTTTGAAATGACAGTGCGCGGAAGTTATGACGATCTCGATCACTGGACCCGACAGGTGGCGGCAGTTCTCCTGGACATTGATACCGAGGGAGAGGATCCTCTAGGTGGATTACCGGTTCTGACTCAGTTGCGTCGGCTGAACAGCGGAATCACCTTGATATCGATGAGCCGGGACAGAAGACGCTCCGTTGAAAAACAGGCGCTTACAGCAGGTGCGGATGCACACTTCCGCAATCCGGTGGATGTACCCGAATTGCGGGCGACACTGCTGGAAACGGTTCGCTATCGGATGGGCGAAGCGGAACGCGAGCGGATGCGTCACCTGGCAATCGAAGCAAGCCGCTTTCAGGATTTCGTCGGATCCAGTGAGCCCATGCGGCTTGTTTATGACTCCATTCAGCAGGTGGCTTCGAGCAGCGTCAATGTGTTGATCCGAGGCGAAAGCGGGACAGGCAAGGAACTCGCGGCCCGCGCTATTGTGGCGCTGAGCCCTCGGGCAAAAAAACCCTATATCCGTCTGAACTGCGCCGCGCTGCCTGAAAACCTGATTGAGTCTGAACTGTTCGGAAGCGAGAAGGGCGCATTTACCGGAGCTACCGAGTCGCGCCCCGGACATATCGAACTGGCCGACGGAGGCACTCTGTTTCTTGATGAGATCGCCACCCTCTCAGTAGCCCTGCAAACAAAATTGCTGCGCGTGCTGGAAGATCATCAGGTGCAGCGTCTGGGGGGGCGCATAGTGCGGAAGATCGATTTCAGGCTCATCTGCGCCACGAATGAGGCCCTTGAGGACATGGTCCGAGGAGGGAAGTTTCGCGAAGATCTCTACTACCGCATTCACGTGGTACCGATCCAGCTACCGCCTCTGCGGGAACGCACCGGGGATATTTCTCTACTTTGCGACTACTTTCTCGAGGTTCATTGCGTCGCCAACGGCTTGCCAGTAAAGCGGATCAGCGCGGAAACTCTGAGTGCATTGGAGGAACATACCTGGCCGGGCAACGTTCGGGAACTGGAGAACCTGATTCAGCGCTTACTGGTCACTGTGCGAAGGGAGGAAATCGTAGCCAATGATTTGCCTTCGAGAGTACTGGCGCAAAGCATTGCGGCGCACGAGGCGATTCTGGTTCCGAAGGAGGGCACCGACTTCGACGGAGAGATTCGCAGCCTGGAAGTCGCGCTGCTAACGACGGCGCTGAATCGGACGGGGGGCAGCAAAGCGGCGGCCGCGCGTTTGCTGAACATCGACGGACAGCGCATCAAATATCTCTGCCGCAAGTATTCGCTTTAGCTGATTCATGGGTTAAAAACTCACCGATCTGGGTTTAATTTTTCACCAACGCAAATCGAAGTCGGGCCAGTGGCGGCTCAGGCCGTCAGTGCAACTGGCTGAAAACAAGAAAGCTTATGAACGCAGAGCCTCGCGCCTCCCGTTTGGCATGTCGCATGCTCTCATACAGGGCGTAGACGCAAGTCAAATTCATTCGGGGAGAACACAAAATGGCGATCGCGAAGAAGTCTCTGATCAGCGGCAACAGCACCACCTCCACCTCTACGACCCGCACCAAGAACGCCGCCAACACAGCCCCGCAGGCAGCTGAAAAGCTGGTGGCAGCGAAGCTTCTGACGGGAAAGACACTGAACGCCCGGGCGATGAACGCGAAGAGCCTCAACGCGAAGAGCCTGAACACGAAGAGCCTCAATGCGAAGAGTCTCAACGCGAAAAGCCTGAACGCGAAAAGCCTCAACGCCAAGAGCCTGAACGCGAAAGTGGTCTACTAACTGCTGCATGCGGCTCCCAGGACCTCGATTTAATCGATTTTGAACGGGGACGGAATTTTCTCTGTTACCAAAAGCGGCGACCGCCAACGCGGTCGCCGCTTTTTTGCTTTACCAGACGTGAGCCTTCACCAAATCGACGCCACTCGTGAAAATCCGTGCCGCAAAGCTGCGCCGAATTCCAAAGATCTTCGCCGGACCGGCCACTCCGAAACCTGGTTTTCCGGCATTAAGCGGCAGGGGCATACGCGCAACATAGAAATCCGGCAGTCGCACGCCTTTGTAGTTCTGGGAGGGAACAAGGCCGCCAGGAAGGCTGACCGTTTCGCCGCCGATCTGAGCAAGCGTCAGGTGAACCGTGGAGAAGCTTCCCGGGAGCTTCAGGGCCACAGTAGCTCCGGCCGGTATCCGCTGCAGGGCGGTGGCGGGAACATAGACCCGCACCGCTCGCTGCGCCCCTTCCGCGACGTCCAACAATCCCTGTCCCGATGCGACGTGCTGACCGATCAGTGCTCCGGGATTCTCGGAGAGCATAATTCCATCCTCGGGCGCGGCGATGGTAAGGGACGACTGAGCATCCTGGGCGAGTTGTGCGTACCGGCGGGAGGCGGCTTGCTGCGCTGACGCCGGACCAATGCTGCGCCGTTGGAGTTCGGCATCAAAGGCCTGAAAGTTCGCCGCGTGAGTCTCCGCCATCGCCGACTCCGTCATGGAAGCCGCCAGAGGGCTGGCAATTGTGAGCAGCGGCTGTCCCGCGCGCACCTGTTGTCCTTCATGTGCCAGAACGTCAGTCACTTGTCCGGCGAGTGCAGCATGAAGGATCTGCGAGTGCAGCGGCTCGATGACGAAATATCCGTTCTCCCGGTCCCGCGAGAAGGGCACAAACAGAACCGCGGCGACCAGGACGACGGCACCGAGATGAGACGGACGCAGGCGCCGGTCAGAGCCGAGATTCTGCCGCCATGTTTGCAATGTCACGTCGCGTATCGAACGCAATCGCCCGCGAAAGATGGCGAACGCCATAGCGCCTGAAGGAATGAGAGCGAATTCGGACAGCCAGTGCGATGTGACGTTGTAAGCGAAACGAATGACAAAGAACAGGATCATGTAGCTGTACGCCCCGGAGAGCAGCGCATACAGAATGAAGAATGGAGCGCGGCGGCGAGGAACAACGGGCATGTCCACATTTAGCCGCAAGACCGTGCGCTGAAACCATCCGGCTAGGAACCCTGTGGACCGTTCCTTCAGGTCAGGGATACTGATGGCGTTGGTGAGAAGGTAATAACCGTCAAGCTTGATGAGGGGGTTGAGATTGATCAGAATTACGGCTATGCCTGTGATGAGAATGAGTTGGTACGCGAAATCGTGCAGCCACCCGCCCACCGCAGTATTCAACCAGACGATCATCGCGATTCCGCAGACAACCATCTCGATCCAGATGCCCGCGATGATGGTGGCGAGCCGCTGCAACTTGCTGGCGGAGGTCCACATTTCCGTGGTGTCAACATAGAACGCCGGCATCATGTAGATGAACATGAGCCCCATCGCATGAACTTCACCGCCATAGTGCTTGCATGTGAGCCCGTGCGCGGATTCATGAATGAAGCCGATGGCGAGGAACAACAACCAGAATCCGGCCAGATCGAGCAGGGACTTCTGCGTGAAGTCATAATAGAGCTTCGCGTCGGGGCCGATCGTACTCCAATGGCCGACGAAGACGGAGGCTTCGTATGCGAAGAGCAGCACCATGGCGAGAATGCACCACGGGCTGAAAACAAACCTGCCGACTGCGGCATCAAGCCAGGTCAGAAAGCGGTCCGGATCCCATCCGGAGAAGTTCATGTGAGTGAAATTGAGCTTCGACTTGCGGCGGGCCCGGCGCTCCCGGCCGGCGCTGAGCTTCAGACTATAGGCGAGATTCTTCTCCTGCGGAGTCTTGTACCAAAAGCCGCATTGTTCCATACTTTCAGCGAATTCGCGCACGTCGCCCGGCTTAAGGCTCGCTCCGGTTTGAGCATTGAACGCGGCAGCAATCTCCTCATATGACCGAACCCCGTCAAAGAAGAGCACGAGCTGCCATTGCGCCGGGGAGAAGCGGTAGAACTGGTCCGTGCTGCGTTGAATCACGGCGACGATGTCTTCTCCGTCGAGAGTGTCCTCGCGAGCAACCAGGCCCGGATCAAGGCATGGCGGCCGGGTGCGCGTCAGGCGCGCCTTCGGTAGCTCCGGGAGGGCGGCGTCAAAAACCTCGCTGAGATTCATTGTGCGAGGCGGACCTGCATCGTCATGCCCGGCTTGAGCTCGGGAGAGGGGTGTTCGATCGCGCCGATGACCTGTACGCTGCCGCTGGCCGGATCCACCACGGGGCTAACCCTGAAGATGCGGCCTGCCTGGCGTAAGCCGCTCAAATCCGCTGTTGTGAGGTCAAGTCGTTTGCCAACGGTGAAGGACGACATCAGTGTCTCAGGCACGGTGAAGAGCACGCGCAGAGGGCCCTGCGCAGTGATCCAGAAAAGGGGAGCTCCAGTCTTAACCTGCTCATCAAGGCGCGCCGAACTTCTCCCGACCACTCCTGCGAAGGGAGCAACTATGCGCGACTGCTCCAATTGCACGATCGTGGCTGCAAGTTCGGCCTCCGCGACGGCCTGCTCGCTCTCATAGCGGTCGACCTGAGCGGCGGTTTCCTCCACCTTGTATTTCGATACCTCCCAGTTTTCCTGACTCATGATTCTTTCTTTCAGCAGAGCGTCCGCGCGGCGCAGATCGGCCCGAGCACTCTCGTGCTCGGCTTTCCAATTGCGCACTTCGGCTTGGGAGGCGGCGATGCGGGCATTCTGTGCGTCGCAGGCGACGCGCAATAGGCGGTCGTCAAGCCGCGCCAGAAGCTGCCCCGCCTTGACGTGGTCCCCAATCTGCACGGAGATTTCGACAATCCGGCCGTCGCGCTCAGGACCGAGGTCCGCCTGTTGATCTGCCACCAGAGGGCCGGTGGTGACGAACGACCCTTCGTCGGGCGAGGTTGAGGGGGGGACGGGTGATGACGCCGGCGCTCCCGGCGACGGGGTCGGCGCGCTGCCATTCGCAGGCGCAACGGTAGCCGGTGCGTTCGATTCGCAGGCATTGGTCAGCAGCATGGTGGCCGAGGCCAGCGTCATCAGCAACAATATTGAACGATTCCATGCAACACGCATAGGCCTCACCAGCCGATCCAATTCCACAAAGTCTGCCATACCCACAAGGCTGGATTGCGCAGCAGCACGTAACCTGCCGGCCGGTAGCCAATCGAAATCTTCCCTCTTCCGCTCATGCCGGCGTGCAATGCCGCGTCTCCGTTGGGGACGGCAATCTCGGCGAAAAACATGCGTTCCCCATCGCCGGCCGTTGCCTGCGGGCTTACCAGGTTCACCGGCGCATGCCAAGTGCGTTGCGGGTAGCTATCGAGCTTCACACCGGCGGTCTGGCCAGCTTGCAGAAGAACTGCGTCCCGCTGTGGTACGGCAATTTGAATTTCCGCGGCATTGAGGTCGAGGACCTGTGCGAACGCTGCTCCGGCGTCCAGATGCTCACCCGCCGTGTTCTGGAGATTCGGCGTGACGACGATCCCTGCGATGGGCGAGCGCAGCTCCGCGCTTTCGAAGCGCGCCCGCGCCTGTACCACTTCGCTGCGCAGATAGTTGACGTTCGAACGATCCGCGCCGGCGCGAGGACTGCTGTGCGCCAAGTCGTCCTCCATCGCCAGCAGGGCCTGCTGGTATTTCGCCTCAGCGGCAGCGAGGCTGGCGCGCCATTGCCAATCGTTCAGAGTTCCAAGGATCTCGCCCGCCGATACTCTCTGCCCCTCATGGGCGAAGACCTTTTCCACATTGCCATCAACCGGCGCCGCCACCGTAATCACGCGTTGCGGCACAATCACGGCCACGCCCGAGACGCGCATTGGCAGAGGACAAAAGATCAGGAACAGTGCTATGGCAGCGGCCATGCCCGCATATGCCAGACGTCGGCGCCCTGTGGACCGCAGCAGGGCCGCGCGCTTCTGCATCAGCGGTTCCAGAAGACTGATCAAGGGCACTTCGCGATAAAGCAGCGCATTGCGAATGGCCACCGTCGCCTGCCCTGCAAGGATCTTGATCATCTCGATATGGGGCACATCCAGGAACTCCGCTTCGCTGCTTTCGAAGATCAACACGCCCAGCCGGCCTTGGTCGTCGTTCAAAGGCACGGAGTAGAGCGCACGATGGCCCGTCTCTTCGAAGTGGCGGCCCACTTCGGGAGGAAGGCCTGAATCGGCCGCCTCATGCCGGCGCAGATGTAGAGCTTCGGGCTGCGTCGACAGCCAGCGCACCAATTCCTCCACGCGGTCGACCATCGCATCGCCAAGCGGCAGCTTTGCCATGCCCGAGACAGCCTTCAACTGGAGCCTGCCGCGGCTGTCCAGCGCGATCGCGCACAGCTCGTATGGCAGCACATTCTGCGGGCTGTTCACGATGATCTGCAGCAGACGATCCAGCCGCAGCGTCGAGGTGATTTCCGAGCTTACCTTTACCAGAGCTTCAAGGATTGCCAGCTTCCGCTCGGCATGCATGAGGCTCGCGTTCTTGAGCGCGCTGCTAACCGTCTCCGCTATCGACAACAGGAAGAATTCATCGTCGTCATTGAATGGCCGACCATTCTTATTGATGGCTTCGAGCACGCCAACCTCAGCCTCGTCCTGCATCAGCGGAACCATCAGCGCATCTCTCACCAAAGGGATTTCGCCGTCGGCTGGGGCGGCGGAGTTCCTCTGTGCCAGACGTTCGTCCTCGGCGTCGGCAATCAATAACACTTCTCCTGCTTCGGCCATGTCCGCGACGTATCCCTCGCCCGGCGCTTGGGTGAGGCCTCTGTCCACGGTGGCGTCTTCTCCACTGGTGGCCACCAGCCGCAGCACCGCGCCATCGAACAGCCAAAGATGCACGGCCTGACAATCCACCATCGGCAGAGTCTTTTCCGGAGTCATGGCCGTCACGTCGTCGAACTCAAGTGTGGAGTTCAGCGACTTCTCAAGATCGTAGAGCTGCGACATGCGATGGAGCGCATCCAGAAGCTCCTGGCGTTGCCGCTCTCCTTCCTCACCGGAAACGATGGCGGGCACGGCGAGTTGCACAAAAGGGGCAAGCTCATCCAGTTCATTCGGCGCAAGCGGCTCGGAGAAGGAAACAATTTCTATGGTTCCCAGTACCTCATCCTGGTGCAGGAGAGGCACATAGGCCAGCGACTCCAGCGAGCGGGTAATGTGCAGGTGTGCATAGTCTTCGCGGCGCAGTGCCGGGCCGTCAAAAATGACCGCCCTCGCTTCCGTGAGCAACGAGGAGATGAGACGATCGGGGGCTGGAAACGATGCAAGTTCGAGGGTTGCATATCCGGCGATGGCCAGAGCAGTCCACTCTCCCCCGTTTTCGTCCGGGACAAATCGATGGATGACGCAGGCAGTGTCGGGCAACTGCTCAACCACGGCCGCCGCCAGCAGGGCTGCGCGCGCGGCCGTGTTCGGAGCAGCCAGAACCTGTGCGCTGAGCTCAAGAGCCGCGTTATGGATGTCCGATATCAAGCGTCCCAGGCCGCTCCATGGAATCAGCGATTGACAAGAAAAGTCGGAACACTGATTCTGAGGTAGTTAATGCTTAACTTGCGAACAGATTAGTGTGAATAGTAAACGCCTGTGGGAATGGAGTAAAGCCGTGGACATGGACGTAAGGGAGAGTGGGCACATCTGCACGATCAGGCTGAAAGGCCGCCTGGTGCGGGAGGCCGTTGACCAGTTCGAAGCCGCAGTCCGATCCGCCCAGGCTAATGGGTGCAGCTTTCTCATTCTTGACCTTGAAGCCTCGTCCTCCATCGATTCGTGCGGCATCGGGGCCATCGTTAAGGCTTTGAAGACCTCGACGAAGATGGGCGGAAGCGTTCAACTGGTCAAGCTCAGCGCGTATGCGGAAAAGATGTTCAAGATGTGCGGCATCCTTGGATTGTTCGGCGTGTACGAGTCGGAGGCCGAAGCCATATCCGCATGCGGCGGTTGATGACGCCTTTACGAAGCGAGCATGACTTAACTCGAGCTGGACTGCTTCATCTCTTTCTGTTTGTGTGGCGAGGCTTTGCTGCAAACGCCAGCTAAGTTGCTCGTTGAGCAATTGCGCGGATCTCAAAAAGGTCAGGCACGGACACCGTCAGGTTCGACTGTGTCTATGCCTGAATATGAGTTCAGGAGATTCCTTCGACTATTGCGCGTCCTTCACGCAACGGAACCCAAGACCGGCGGAGCGATCATAGCTGGGCGCCATCAGCAAAAGCTTGCCGTGCTGCTCGTTCCGGAACGCCTGCGGGAAGTACCAGATCGAGCCCTGAGGCTGATAGTGGTTGCCGCCGCGCACAATGGCCGCGCGAGTGTGGTCGTCCTGGTACTCATCGGTCCACTGCCACACGTTGCCAACCATGTCTTCCACGCCGAAGGGGCTTGCCCCGTGCGGATGCGCGTTGACATCACTTGCGGCTGCCATCACTTTGCCCCTGTCGGGGATGGGAGCCGGGGCATCAGCCGGATCCTTCTGCCAGGGGCAGGCGTACGGTCCTCCGGCGATGACAGGCGCGAGCCAGTCGCAGTCGCCCCATGGGAAAATGCGATGGTCCGTACCCTGCGCCGCAAACTGCCACTCCCATTCATGCGGAAGACGCTTGCCGGCCCACCTGGCGTAAGCCCGCGCATCTTCAATCGACACCCACGTTACCGGCTTCTTCTCTGCGCCATCCGGATAGCTGCCGCTCTTCCAGTCCTTCAGGAAATTCCTGTCATCCGCAGGGTGGTAATGCGTCGCGTCCAGAAACGTCTTGAACTCGGCATTGGTGACCGGGTACTTGTCCATGTAGAAGGGTTTGATGTCCATACGATGCTCATGGAAGCGGCGTGCCGAAGTCTCCCATGGATATTGCACATCGACTCCAATATCGTCCGACCCCTCGATCTCGATGCCTTCAATCCGGAACAGATAATCGCCGCCAGGTATCCGAACCATACCTTCAGGCGCGGACGATGCCGGCGCGGTCGGCTGGATCTGAACGAGCTGCTGCGGGAGCGCCTTCCATTCATGCGAGTAGTCCGACAATGGCTTGGCTGTCATCTGCTTCATGCTGCCGAGCAGTTCACGGAGATGACCGTCGGGCTCGCCTGGCTGCGCGAGAATGGCGCTGTAGCCGTGTGCCTCCGTTGCAAACGACAGCACGTCCTCGCCGTTCTCGGCATCGGGCTTGATCTCTGTCCCATGATAGAGATCGAAGTAGCGCATACCGTCCTTGTGAGGGACCGACATCTGGCGTGCATTGACGTCATATTCGTTGCGGTTCACGATTGTCCACACGGTGCGGTCACCGAGCGGCCAGCGGCTTGCAAAGACGCCATAGAGGTGCATCGGATAGAACGGTTCCCAATCCTGGCTATTGAGGAACGGAGCGATGCCGCGCTCGATTGTGGCCATGCGCCTTGTCGCTTCACCGTCACGCGGCGTGACACCATTCCAGATGCCCCAAACGTTTTCCCAGCTTTCCCATCCTTCGCCGTTGAAGAATGCGAATTGCAGGTCATCGGTCTTATCGCGCACCCAGCGGCCCTGGATGTTGACCTGGTGACGAGGTTCAAGCCAGCGGTAGCGATCCACCGTTGGTACGAACTGAAACGCGTACTGACCCCACGTGAGCACGTTCCACGAGATGCCCTCGTCGTGCGGTCCGCCTTCGGGCTCGAACGCCAGGGGATGGCCGATTTTTTCGGCGGCCGCCGAAAACGCCAGCGGGACACCGTCTTGCGTGTCGCCGTTGATACCATCGGCCCCGATTGATTTCATGAGTTCAGCAATCGCGTCAGGCCAAGGCTTGTCGGGCTGCTGCGTTCCCTGGTCCCACATCATCATGGGAAACAGCACGCGCACGCCCCGACGGTGAAAATCGTCCACCATCTTGCGCAGCCCCTCGATCCCGCCTGGCATGGAGCGAACCATGTCGAGCTGGTTGCGATCGTCGATGCCCATGTTCGGGTACGTGGCCCAGACCAACACGGCGTCGATGCCGCCATAGCGCGCCTTCAGATCATCCACGTAGCGATCGACGGTGTACTTGTTCGCGACCGGATCGTAGAAGTAGCGGTCATGGACCATCATCTGGGGTTGGATGAAGCTCGACTGTGCCCAGTTGAGCGCCTGCATCTCATACCGCGCCGGGTCATAACCGATGCGAATGCGGCGCTCCATGCGCCAGTGCGTTACGTCTTTCAGCCATTCCTCATGGCTCTTTGCAGTACACGGAACGTAGCCGCCTTCCCACGCACCCCTCATCGTGAAGCAGTTGGGCGCGGGAATCTGTTGCCCCTTCGGAGCGTTGTGCGTGTCCTGGGCTGCCGAGGTGAAGCCAAAACCGATGCTGAAGGCTGCGATGCTCAGCGCCCGGTTGATCTTGCCAGTAAACATCTTCACGTGTGTTGATCTCCGTTCAGTGAATCTCAAACGCTCCGACAACCAAAGGCGATCGGTCGCGGTTTTATGCCGACTTTGCCTGCACCGAGTGCGAGTTGATCAGTTCCTGCACTTCGTCGAATGTCGGCATCGAAGGTTGAGCACCCGGCCGAGTGACCGAAATCGCCGCCGCGGCGGCGCCGAACCTGGCACTTTCGCCTGGTGACTGTCCGAGCATCAGGGCTGTCGCGAAGGCTCCATTGAAAGCGTCACCTGCCGCTGTAGTGTCGACTGCACGCACCTGGAATGCAGGCACCAGCTCTCCCTTCTGCTTGGTCGAGGCGACGAATGCTCCGCGGGCGCCGAGCTTCAGCACCACTCCATTGCTGCCCCCACTCTTTATCCTTTGAGCCGCGGTTTCCGGATCTTCCCAAGCTTCGATAGAGCCGTTCGCGCCGCAGTAGAGGGCTGCTTCGCTTTCGTTCGGGGTCAACCATGTGACGCTCTGAAGCAGCTTTCCACTAAGAGGACGGGCTGGCGCGGGATCAAGAATCAGCGGAATGCGTTCCCGATCACATACCTCCGCAAGATGCTCAACTGTTTCGACGGGGATTTCTAGTTGAGCAAGCACGATGCCCGCCTGCCGGATCACTGCGAGGTTCGCGTCCACGTCTCGAGGTGTGACCTTCGCGTTCGCGCCAGGAGCGACCACGATGCAGTTTTCGCCCTGCTCAGAAACAAGGATCACTGCAACACCCGACGCTCCTTCTGAAATGGCGACGCCGCTGCAGTCCACACCCGCCGAGTGCAGATTGGCGACCAGCTGTGAACCGAAGGCATCGCTACCGATCCTGCCAATCATATGGACCGGGTATCCCAGGCGACCAACAGCAACAGCCTGGTTGGCGCCTTTGCCGCCCGGATGAATCTGAAAATCTGTGCCGATGATGGTCTCGCCCACAAATGGGATGTGCGACGACGTTGCAACCAGGTCAATGTTGATGCTTCCCACCACCACGATAGGTTTATGAAGAGACAAGCAATCCCCCTTAATTGATGCTGCGCTGAATCATTACCCCTGAAAGACCGGCGCGAGAGCGATGAGCAACAGTCCTATGACGAAAAAGAGAAACATCCAGGCAAGACTTACCTTCGAGACACGAGGCGCCGAGGCGAACTCTTTCCATACGAAGACCCCCCAGCAAGCTGAAACCATGGTTGCGCCCTGCCCGATGGAATAGGACACGGCAGGCCCGACGATGTGAACGCGCGAGGCTACGAAATTGGCCATGGCGCCCGTCCCCCAGATGGCTCCCCCCAGCAGGCCGCTCAGATGCCACGACGCCTTTGCATGGAAGTACCCGTTCATGCGGGCCGGGGCACTCGCGTCGAGTGGCGAGCGCATCAGCAGATAGTTAGCTGGAAGGGAGCACGCGGCAACTCCCAGCGAGAACAGGATCAATGCAGCATAAGGGCCAAGCGCGTGCGGACCTGTCATCGATTTCGACACCAATGGATAGAACGTACCCATCAGAACACCTGAAATCAGGCTGATTACGATGCCCCGCCGGCTCGTCGCGCGGTGTGTCGCCTCTCGCAGGCGATATGCAATCGCATCGAGAACGATGGCTGCAGCCACAAGAGCGATCCCGCCGAACAGCAGGAACGGATTGCCGTTCGGAGAGACGAAGTAGTTGCTGACTGCCCCGATCACGAGCGCAAGACCGATCCCGATTGGAAATGCTACCGCGAGCCCTGCGATATCGATGGCGGCAACCAGGAGGAGATTCGCCACGTTGAAGATGGCGCCTCCGCCCAGCGCGAAAAGGACTGCTCCGCCGCTGGCGTGCGCCAGATCGGCAAACGCGCTGGCGCCGGTGCTCCCCATGCTTCCCAGGGTCACCGCCCAAAGCACGGCGCCTCCGATCATGCCCAGAACGTAATCCCAGTAGAAGAGCTGAAACCTGAATTGCGGGCAAAGTTTGAGTGTGTTGGCCCACGATCCCCAGCAGATCATGCTCGATAGCATGAACAGCAGTGAAGGAACATAGGCTTCGGGTTGATACATTCCTGAGCTCCTGGGGCAAGCGATAGTCCGGCAAGTAGCGAGAATAGCGCCGCGCGGACGGAGCAATCCGTCCGCGCGGATTGGTTTAGAACACGAGGCGCATGTCGATCTGGATGCGGCGCCCGGCGCGTGCCCCCGTTACCCAACCAAACTGGCTCTGGTCGTTGATCTCACGATCGTCGTACGTGTTGATCGAAGACCACTGAGAGTGGTTGAATGCATTGAACGCGTTGGCGCGAACCACGAGCTGGCGCGACTCTCTCCAGAGCGGAAGCGTCTTCTGCAGCCCCAGATCCCAATTGTTGATTCCCGGCCCAGTCAGGCTGTTGCGGCGCTCGTTCCCACGGTGGACAGCGAAGTTCGTGATTCCTTGCGCCAGCAGATTGGGGTCCGTGCTCGCCGCCGGTGCGACATAGCAGGACGTGTCGAAGTAGTGGTCGAAGCTCCGCTTGCTGCGGGAGAGATTCCCATTACAGGTGCGGTTCGGAACATCGCCCATATAGTCGTAGGAACTGGTGTATCCGTTCCACACCGTCACCGGCGCACCGGACTCGAAGGTCGTGATGGTACTCAACTGCCATGAGTTTAACGCGCTGCGTAGGATGAAGTTGCCTTTATGGAGGCTGGGAAGTCCATAGGTCAGGCCTCCAGTGAAGCGGTGCGTATGGTTCGCGTCAGACGGGCCATATGACCATTCGGGATGCCATTGTCCGCCAATGGCGTGCGTGCCGCTCTCGCCGCTCTCGCCAAACAAGTCGTCCATCTGCTTCGACCACGTGTAGGAGAGTTGCCCCGTGAGCGCGTGCCACTCACGAATCCTCAGCTCCGCATCCATGGCGTGATAGTTGTTGCTTCTGATCTTACGCACGGTGTTGATCGCTCCCCAGCGATCAGGAGCCGAGGAGGTCATCGGACGAGCCGCATAATAAGCATCGCTGTTCAGGTAGACACCCTCTTTGGGAAGGTTGAGATCGTACTGGACAGGCAGGTTCGATCCGACCGACCCTACGTACCCGAGCGACGCGACCATGGACTTGCCAATTTCGCGCTGAACATCGAGGCTGAATCGCTGCATGTAGGAGTTCTTCCAGCTTTGCTGATCAGTGGTTGCGGTGTCGCAGCGGTAACAAAGAGTGCCGCCGTTAGTGCCGAGCGGGTTTGGCCAGGCGCCACGGGGGACCTGTGTGGCCGCGGGGAATACATCGTTCAGTGTGTAATAGGTCTGAGCAGGGTCATCCACCATGTAAGTGGAGTTGTAGTCCGCACCGCCATAACCCGGCGAATTCCAGAACATCTGGTCAAGGAATTTGAATCGACCAGACTCATAGAAAAGCCCATATCCTCCACGAATAGTTGTCTTCTCGTTCATGCGGTAGGCAACGCCAATGCGCGGAGCCAGATCCTTCTTCTCTGGCGAAAATGGGTGAGACTTTGTTCCCGGCGTGAGACCGGGCATTACCATTCGCCAGCCAGGGTAGGTGGTATCGAGAACTCCCCAATAGCTGTTCTCAGAGTAGGCCGGAATCGGCAAGTCGTACCGCAGACCCGCGCTCAGAGTCAGCGACGGCTGCACCTGCCACGAGTCGTTCACAAATGCCGCGTATTCGGGCATTCCGAACCACAGGCTGGCGTCTCCGCTCTCCACCGGCGTGCGCTGTCCCATATCCGTCACGTAGCCTGTTTCGAACTCCGCCAGAGTGTTGAAACCGGAGCCGTCTCCGATGTTCGGGCCCTTGCTGGTGTAATTTCCGGCAATCGTGACCGACCGCACTATATCGTTGTCGCGCTCCTGGCGGCGGGCCATGTAGTAGCCGAACTTGAGGGTGTGCTTACCCCAGACCTTCTCGACATTGTCGGTCAATTGGAAGATGGGAACGTACTGGTACCAGTACTCCGTGGCTCCCACACTCAGGCCGTGCGCAAAGTAACTGCTGTCCCAGCCCAGGTTCACGCTGAAGGTGGCGTCATTCGGAATCCCAAACAGGCTTTTGTCATACGGAGTAAAGCCAGCCATGCCTGTTGACGAGTTCTGGAAGAGGCTGTGGATCCAATCAGCCTTCGAGAAGTTGTTCGCCTGTGCCTGGCTGTCGCTCAGGTTATAGCCCTTCGTCCAGCTGATATTGAACTCGTTGTTGAAGGTCGACGTGAAAGCGTGCACATAATGAACCTGATAGGTGTTCACGCGGTGAGCCGGCCCGTCTCCCATGGAGAGTTCAGGAACCAGCCCGCCCTCGTTGATGACCGCGCCGCTGTCATGCAGCCAGCGAAAATAGATGCTGTCCTTGCTCGAGAGACTGTAGTCAAACCGCAGGGAATAGTTGTTGTTGTCCAGGCCCGACGTGGTCGTGCCGGAGTAGTTATCAAAATTGCCCTGTGCCGGCGACGTATATCCGTTCGGCTTGGGAAAGTGCGACAGATATGCCAGCGCAATAGGCGACGGATCGGTGATGACATCGTTCGCGTAGGGCTGGCGGAGCTGAGTTGACGGGTCGTACGAAGCCGGATCGTAGATAATGTAGCGGCAGTTGGACGGTGCTGAGGCGGACCCATCGCACTGCGCCGGAGACACCGGGAACCGCTGCAGCCACGCGCTGAAATCACCGGTACGCTCCGCCTCGGTAGGAACGTACGTCGTGAACTGGCTCTGGCCTCGATTGCGAAGTTGCTCCAGAGATCCGAAAAAGAACAGCTTGTTGCGACCGTCAAACACCTTAGGAACGAAAACCGGACCGCCCACCGTGAAGCCATACTGGTTCTGATGATAGGCGCTGCGAGGAATTCCCTGGTATTTGCTGTACGGGTCGATCGCATTCAATCCCGCGTTTTGAAAGGAATCAAATATGGTTCCGTGAATGCTGTTGGTGCCCGACTTTGTGGTCACGTTCATCTGGCCCACATCGCGCCCATATTCGGCTGAATAATTCGACACCTCCGCCTTGACCTCCTGGATCGTGTCCTGGTTCACATTCATGACCGGACCCTCCACCCAGTTGTCGTTATTGTTCAGACCGTCCACATAGTAGCCGACGCCGTACTCGGTTCCGCCCACATTCAACTGCATTGCGCCGGGCATGGTCGCCGATGCCAGACCCCACGACATGCGCGAGGAGTCGCCGGTACCGCTGTTAAAGGAGGGGAGAAGTTGCGCGTAATTCAGGTAGTTCCGGCCCTGGATGGGAAGATTCTGTGCAAAGCTGTTTTCGATCACCCCAGCCACGTCCGCATTTTCGGTGTCGATGAGAGGGGCCGCGGAAGATACTTGCACAACCTCTTCCGTTCCGCCCACGTTCATGGTGAAGTTGATGCGCTGGGTTTGACCGTTTTCCAGTGTCATCACCGTTGAAGTCGCTTTGGCAAACCCCGCCCTCGTAACTTCAAGGCGGTAGTGGCCCGCGATCAGATTCGAGAATTGGTATCCCCCGCTGGAACCGCTGGTGGCGGTCCAATGTGCGCCAGTGTCGGTATTCAGCAACACCACGCTGGCGTTTGATATGAGAGCTCCCTGGGAATCAGAGACCGTCCCAAGGACTGTACTTGTAATCACCACCTGCGCTGATCCTGACCAGAGGAAGAGCAGCAGCATGGTGATCAGTAGCGCTTGGCCTCGACGCATTCATCACCTCCGGGTATTGAACCCTGGACTTCAATTTGTAGCCGACTCTTTACAGCGCCAGCCGATTAGTCTGGCTATTTTGAAAGCTTTCAAAATCGAGTCGAATCGTATTTTGTGCTCTCGGCGATTGTCAACAGATTTTTGCGAGAATACCTTTACCTTGGAAATTCAGGTGAAAATACGGTGGCTTCGCCCAGCTCGACTGGCCGCAGAGGCGTGCGGTTCAAAGCCAAGCATGCCCGCACTGAGGGTGCGTAATGCGATGTGTCAATGCATATTCCAGTGATGTGGGCACCTGATACGGTGATGTGGGCAGGACGTCGGAGCGGAGCGACGCTGGTTGCCTTTTACAGTAGCCATGGTGCCCACATGAGGTCAAGAAAAGAGTAGATGATTTAGTCATCAGTATCGTTTCGTTTCTTTCTCTTCTGCGAGGACGATGCTGGATTCCGTTTGATGTGGGCAGGCATTACGGCCAAGTGGGCAGCGATTCCGCTGATGTGGGACTTGATCTGGTGGTGCTGGGCAGCGTGTGCACACCGAGCCCGAATGCCACACAATTGGTGCAAGAGCACGGATTTCGGAGAGAACAGAAGGTATGTAGAGAGTACGCTGACAATCCGACCAGGTTCGCGCCTATACTGGTCGCGTGAAGTTCCAGGCACTCATGATCGTGCTTTTGTCAACAACGCTGGGGAACCGAACCTATGGTCAGTCGGCGGATACAAAAGTGGAGCGAACAACTCTCTGCAATATTGTGAACCATCCAGCCGATTTCATCGGGAAAACGATTGAAGTCCGCGCCCAAGTTTGGGCAGATGAGCACCATCTCTTCTGGATGAATGAGTCCTCAATCCAACTCGATAAAGCATGCCGGTTTCTTCAGGCAGCCAACGCCGGTATTGGGGACCGCCAGACAGGCTTCGGCACCTTTCACGGTAGAATCGTCATGAAGAGCTCCCATGCGCCATCCACGCTGCTGGGCTCCGCATCCAAAGGCCTCGGAATCATCTTTCTGGTCGAGGAGTCGTCCGACGTTCATTTGAGACGGGACTACTTCAGCGGCCCCACCCCAATTCTGCAACTCTACGATCCGAAGACGGCTACCTTTGTTCGTCCACAGGACTGAACGAAGTCGCTAACCTAGTGCCGACTGATGGATTGCTGGCGCGTGAACCGCCATCGACGTATGGCGATTATCAGATACTCAAGCGAGATGCGCGAGACCACTGTCCGCGCTCTGGAGAGCGCCGTTAGGGCGGTCACTCGAGCTTGAACGCTGAAAAGAATCCCCCGAGCCTCTGCCCCGGGAGCAAAACTTTGGTACAAATAAGCGGCTACTGCCTAGTAGCTAGAACTCTCCTTGAAACATTTCAAAAGTGGGGCTACTTGAAGCTCAGCACCCCCGACACTTGAGGACCTCCAACAGCCGGGGATTAGCAAGAGGCGAATAGGAAAGACCCACGACTCCCGGTCTCTATCCAGAGAACTATGGAGTTTCGGACTCTCAACTTCCCGCCGGCTGTTTTGGGTCAATATCGAGGGAGATACTAGAGCGCCATTCGCACGCCAGCCATGGGGCCCGACAGGATGCGATGAACAAGCGCCCGCGCAGGAGATCGAATTTAGTCGTCTTTACTCCGGATTGGCGGAGAGGGTACACAAAATTCCCCACAGTCAATCGAAAGACAGTGTGAGAAAAAGTTTGCCGCAACTCGCAATCTTTTGTTTTCAATGGTGGGCGAGGCGGGGCTTGAACCCACAACCCCCGGCTTAGAAGGCCGGTGCTCTATCCAATTGAGCTACTCGCCCGTAAG
>NZ_DASXYM010000067.1:0-20554 GCF_036502485.1 Occallatibacter sp.
GCTGCATCTCCCCATTGCACAGTCATGCGTCCGGCCAGCGCCAGCCACTCCGGCGGCGAAGGCACGTCGCGCAGATTCAGCGCCTGCATATCCTTCAGCTCCCAGCGCCAGTGATTGGGAGCAATCTCGACCGGCTTCACCGCGTCGAACCGGTGCCACGCCTCGGAGTGCAAGTGGCCCCCAGGCAGATCCACCTCGAGTGCCTCAAACACCACGGGAATCCCGTTCTGGAAACTCCACACCTTCTCCTGCATGTAGGGCTTCATCACCTCTTCCGACTCGCAGATGATCGTCGCCCCTACATCCACCGCCGGCGGATGCGCAATGCGGCGCTTGGTCGTCGAAAGCATAATCGGCACATCCGTGTCGCCCTCTTCAATGAAATCCGTAGCCTGTGCTTCATAGGTATTCTTCTCGTCCGCAGCAATCGTCCACACGCGGAGATAGTTCACCTTCTCGTCGACGTCGTAACTCACCTCGCACGTGTTATGCCTGCCCTGCGGCTTGAGAATCCGGATCGCCTCCCGCTCCCGCTCCGTCGCCCGCCCGTTCCCGTCAACCGTCTCGACATATTCGTCATAAAGAATCACCGCCGACGCGTCCTTCACATACGCGGGCGTCGCCGTCTTCGCAGCCTGCACACCCCAGTCCGGCACCGGCTGCCCCTTGCTGAACCAGCTCGCCGAAGCCGGCACACACGCCGCCCCCGCCAACACCGCCGCCACGCATCCCGCGGTACGAATCTTCATCCCCGGTCCCCCAGAAAACCCACGCCGCACAACTCCCCCAGCCGCGTCTTTACTCACTTCGCCGCCTGCGCCGCCCGCGTCAACACCAACTGCTGTTGATCAGCCGTCGCGATCTTCTGATAAAAGTCATGCAGGTCCTTGTAGTCCTTGGCCTCCAGCAGCGTGTAGTTGTACGCCAGGCTGCGCGCAATCTGCACGCTGTCCGGGGTGGTCTTTGAAGCCACACGCAACTGCGCCGAGTTGCCCCACGGTATCGTCGACGGCTGCGGCGCGCTCTCCACCGTAAACCCCGCCGGCAGGTGATAGGTCACGTCATCCACCACCCGCTCGGGATAATGCAGGTCAATGGGGATCTCGCGGTGGTCTACCGCCACAAACGGATGCTTCGCCCGCGACTCGAAAAACATGCCCGGCAAAAAGAAGTGCTTACCCGTCGCGCTGCCCGCCTGCCCGCTCACCTTCAGCACTGCCAGCAGGTTGACGTTGTAATCGTCCAGCGACAGAAAGTGATCGAAGTCCGCCTGCACGCCATCCGGCACAATCTCGCGCATCGCTTCATTGAAGCGCTTCTTTACTTCCTCTTCGTCATTGCGGATCGCCGACTGACGCCAGTAAAGCGCCTGCTGCCCGCTCATCACCACCCGCATCGTTCCTGTCACACTGCCATCCGCGGCAACTGTCAGGTCCGCAATACGCTGCACCGCGTTCTGCGTGTACTGGTTGCCGGGAGTCGACGCGACCACCGCGCCCTTGCCACCGATGCGCAGACCCGAGGCAAAGGAGTGCTTCCACTGCAGCAGGCCAAACGGACACGCCTTCTGCCCCGGATCGAGATACACGTCCTTGCCACTGATGGTCACCACCGCGATGTAATCGTCCAGTTGCGCCAGCCGTAGATAGTCGACGTCGAAGATCGCGCGGTCGCGATTCACTACCTGCATCGCCGTCGCCTGCAGGCCCGCCGCGCGCGCCATGGCCACATAGAGCAGCGCCAGTTCGTCTGACCCGCCGCTCTTCTGCACCCACACATCCTCGGCCTTCTTGATCTCCTTGATCTTCTCCTTCTTGCGCTCCGCCTCGCTCTTCTGGCGCGTGAAGTCGGTATTGTCCAGCTTCATCACCGCGTCGTAGAGCTTCTTCGCCTTCTGCTCCTCGGTATCGCTGGGCGCCACCAGCTCCGCCACTGCATTCTTGATGGCCTTGTCCGCGTTGGCAAACTTCTCCGTATCCTTGGCCCACTCCTTGCCCCGCTCCTGCCAGAACTGCTCCCCACTGCGGTAATCGGCATAGTAGAACTGCACCCGCATCGTCATGCTGTTCAGCGGCGGCATCCAGTCCTCATCCGGGTACGCCGGAATATCTTCCACGTCGTAGGTGTAGCGCCCCTGCGCATCCACCACAACCTTGGTGCCCGGCTTCACATGCGACGCCCACATCAGCCCCTTCTCCCAATGCTTCGACGGCTGAAAAAAATAGTGCGCCTTGTGCACGAAAAACGGCTGCTGCAGAATCCAGTCCGGCGACGAGATCCACTGGTCGTCATAGCGGATCTGCAGCCGATACTCGATAATGCTGCCCACCTCCACGCTCGGCAGCGTGAACACCATCGTGTTGCGCTGGAAATACTTTGAGTTCACGTCCGTCAGGTCCGAGGCCTTGGTGGTCAGCGGATACACTGTTCCGTCCGCATGAACCGTGCGCCCCTGAATGTCCGAGACCTTGGTCCAACTCCGGTCGTAGGGGATGCGGATCGTCGCCGCTTCCTTCCCCTTCTCCGTCAGAACCTTGATGCGCTCCACAACGGCGTGATAGTGGATGTCATCGTCGGTTCGCTCTTCGCGATACAAAATCACCGCGGCCGCACCCGGAGCCTTCGGGTCCGACGTCATCTGCAGTTCTTCTTTCGTGGGTTCCTGAAACTGCGCGCGCAGCGTGCAGGCAGAACCAAGACAAACAGCAACATAGACAGCAAGCGCGACTGACCTGATCCGCATGGAAAGGACTCTTTTCAAAGCCAAAACTGAAGTTATCCCGCGATTGTACCCTCAACGCAGATCAACAAGCCAAGAAAATCCGTGACAGCCGATGAAACCAAAGTGGTACGGCGTGCACCAATACTCCGAGCTGTTCAGGGCGCCGGCCTCACGGCTGGATGTCACGGCTAACTCGCTTACTTGCTCATGCAGCCAATCGGAGTTTTCCAGACCAATGCAGACCAATGCGGACTAATGCGGACCAATGCGGACCAATTCCGATAAGTGGGGTGAGGACCAGCTCTAACGCGCCGCTCCTGTTTCCACAACACCTCGATGAACCCTGCGGACCGAGTCCTGACTAGCCTCCGCGCCGTTCCTCCAGCATCGCCGTCACCAGCGCCAGCGGCAGCCCCACGACATTGAAGTAGCACCCCTCCACCCGGGGAATCCATTTCGCCGCCCGCCCCTGGATCCCATACGCCCCCGCCTTGTCCATCGGCTCGCCGCTAGCGACATACTCCGCGATCTCCTCCTCGCTGAGCGTCACAAACCGCACCGCGGTCACCTCCGCGGCCACCTCGCTGCCTCGCGCGTCCACCAGCGCCACCCCCGTGATTACCCGGTGCGTCCGCCCCGACAGCATGCGCAGCATCCGCGCCGCGTCCTCCCCATCCCGAGGCTTCTCCAGAATGTGCCCATCCAGCGTCACAGTCGTATCCGCCCCCAGCACCACGACCTCGCCACTCCCCGCTATCTCTGCCCCGGAACCTGACCCCTGAACCCTGAACCCTGAACCCTGCTGTCGATAGACAGCCTCGGCCTTCTCCCGCGCCAACCGCGCCACGTACGCCACTGGGTCCTCCCCCGGCCGCGGTTCCTCGGAAATATGAGCCGGAATCACGTCGAACACGAACCCCGCCTGTGCCAGCAATTCCCGCCGGCGCGGCGACGCGGATGCAAGAATCAATCTCGGAACCACAGTGGACATGTCCCTCATGTTCGCAGGCCACCTGCGGTGGGGCCAACTGCGCCGCCGCGCCTCTGGGCTTGCGCGCACAACAGTGGCGCCGAAGGCGCACCTGGCCCCACCGCAGGTGGCGCAGGTGGCAAGTTACCTCAGCCGCTGCCACGCCCATGATGGCGCCGAAGGCGCAGCTGGCCCCACCGCAGGTGGCGCAGCTGGCCCCACCGGAGGTGGTGGTAAAATCATGCTTTCCGGCAGCCGAGCTGTCCCATCCTTTGCGTAGGAAGCCCTCATCGTGCCTGAGACACCGAAGCCCAAATCTGTGACCTACGCCGACGCCGGCGTCGACATCTCCAGCGGCGATCGCGCCAAGGAGCGCATCAAGTTTCTCGCCCAGAAAACCTTCAACCGCAATGTCCTGGGGGGCATCGGCGGCTTCGGCGCGCTCTTCCGGCTTGACCTGCAGAAGTTCAAAAGCCCCATCCTGGTCAGCTCCGCGGACGGCGTGGGAACCAAACTCAAAATTGCCTTCGAACTCGACCTGCACCAGACCGTGGGCCACGACCTCGTCAACCACTGCGTCAACGACATTGCCGTGCAGGGCGCCACTCCCCTCTTCTTCCTCGATTACCTCGCCAGCGGCAAGCTCGACCCCCAGGTGATCGAAGACGTGATCAGCGGCCTCGCCGAAGGCTGCAAAGCCAACGGCTGCGCCCTCATCGGCGGCGAAACCGCCCAGATGCCGGGCTTCTACACTGACGGGGAATACGACCTTGCCGGCTTCATCGTCGGCGCCGTCGACCGCGAAAAGATGATCACCGGCCAGGACATCAAACCCGGCGAGGTCCTCATCGGATTCCCCTCCACCGGCCTCCACACCAACGGCTACTCCCTCGCCCGCAAGCTCTTCTTTGAAGTGGCCGGCTACAAGCCCACCCAGTACGTCACCCCCATCAAGGACAAGGCCGGCGCGGCCCTGATGAAGACGCACAAGAGCTACCTGCACGTGATCCAGAAACTGGTCACCGCGGGACTCACCACCGGCATGGCGCATATCACCGGCGGCGGCATCACGGAAAACCTGCCCCGCATTTTGCCCAAGGGAACAGCCGCGCAGATCGAGCTAGGTTCCTGGCCTGTCCTGCCTGTCTTCGAGCACCTGCGCGAGCTCGGGCAGGTCAGCCAGGACGAGATGATGCGCACCTTCAACATGGGCATCGGCCTCATCGCCGCCATACCCGCCGCCAAGTTCACCCGCGCCAAAAACCTCCTCGACCGCGCCGAAGAAAAATTCCACGTCATCGGCCGCACCATTAAAGCCGATCACAAACGCGTCCAGTACACCTGATCGCGGCTTTGTTTTTGCCTTTGCTTTCTTCTGTCATTCCCGCAGGGAATCTGCTTTTGCTCCTGCAACGCCTTGTCATCCTGAGCGCAGCGAAGGACCCGCTTCTGCTTTGTCTTTCGGGAAAAAGGCTTTGTAACAAGGGCACGACTTGAGTCGGGCCGAACAGGCTTTAATAAAGGTCCGGGGCTGTAGCCCCTGCCTGACCGCCGTGCCACCAGATGCAGTTTTCCGCGGCCTGTTAACTCCGACCGATGAGTGACCCGGCTTCAGCCCCTGAAGGAATTCCCACTGGAACCACAGCACAACCCGCCGCCTCCTGGAGCGCGAAGCGCTCGTCCGCCTCTCCGCCTTGGCATCCTCCTCTCCGGCCGCGGCTCCAACTTCCTCGCCATCGCCAAAAACATCCGCTCCGGCGCGCTCCCCAACGCCGAAATCGCGATCGTCCTTTCTAACATCGCCGACGCCCCCGGCATCCTCGCCGCGCAGCAACTCAATCTCCCCACAAAAATCCACGTCTCCAAAGGCCGCCCCCGCGCCGACCATGACCGCGACATGCTCGCCACCCTCCGCGAGCACAAGGTCGATTACGTCATCCTCGCCGGCTACATGCGCCTCCTCTCCCCCGAGTTCATCCACGCCTTCCCCAATCGCATCCTCAACATTCACCCGTCTCTGCTCCCCGCCTTCCCCGGCCTCGACGCCCAGACCCAGGCCTTCGAATATGGAGTGAAGGTCGCCGGCTGCACCGTCCACTTCGTCGACGAACACCTCGACCACGGCGTCATCATCCTGCAGCGCGTGATTCCTGTTCTCGAAACCGACGACGCCCACTCCCTCGCCCTGCGCATCCTCGCCGAAGAACACCAGGCCTACTCCGAAGCCATCGGCCGCGTTGCCTCCGGCCAGTACGAAATCCAGGGCCGCCGCTACGTCCGCACTTCATAGGAGTCGCCCCGGAGGGTTCCCCATCCAAGCTCTGCTTGGGTGGGAGGGATCCCACCACCCGGAATTGGCCCCACTCACCTACAATCACTCGCAGGCAGCCCATGCGCTTCCAAAACCGATCCGATGCCGGCCGCCAGCTCGCGGCCCAACTCACCGCCTTCGGCCACCAGCCCGACGTACTCATCCTCGCCCTGCCCCGCGGCGGCGTCCCCGTTGCCTTCGAAATCGCACGCACGCTCCGAGCCCCCCTCGACGTATGGGTCGTCCGCAAACTCGGCGCGCCTGATATCCCGGAGCTCGCCATAGGCGCCATCGCCACCGGCGGCATCCAGCTCCTCTCCGCCGACACCGTCCACCGCCTCCACATCCCGCCCGACGTCATCCAGACCATCGCGGCTCGCGAGCGCGCCGAACTCGACCGCCGCGAAAAGGCTTACCGTGGCGACCGCCCGCCCATCGCCGTCGCCGCCAAAACCATCCTCCTGGTCGACGATGGCCTCGCCACCGGCTCCACCATGCGCGCCGCCATCGCCTCCCTCCGCCAGCGCCAGCCCGCCCGCATCGTCGTCGCCGTACCCGTAGCCGCCCACTCGGTCTGCACCCGGCTCACGCACGAAGCCGACCAAATCGTCTGCCTCTTCGCCCCTCTCGACCTGAACGCCGTCGGCCAGTGGTACGACGACTTCACCCAGACCTCCGACGCCGAAGTCTGCGACCTCCTCCACCGCGCCCGCGAGTTCGCCCCCGCCTGATTCCCCCGCAAACCGCGGAAGCTCGTCAAGTTGCCACTCTGTTACTTTGCAATTTTGTGACCCCGTCGCTGGCCCTATACAACCTTCGCGGCTTTCCACCAGATCGGCTCACCGGTACAATGAGCCCATCCTGAACCAGAGGTCCTCCATGCTGGACACCCCTTCCAACCCGGCCCAGGCCGCCGCGCTCGCCCCCATCCCCGAAGCGACCTTCCTCGCCGCCCTGGCCGAAACGGCGCCGCCCCTCCCGCCCGCACGCGTCATCCGCATCCCGCACCTCGGCCACCTTGCGCTGCTCACCGCCCTGTTGTTTGGCGGACTCGTCTCCGCCGTCCTCCTCATCCTCGCCGGCGTCGGCCTGCATCTGTTCGGCGTCTCCCGCCTTGAAGACGTAATGCACAGCATGGTTTACGCCGTCGGCACCATGGCCATCTGGTACGCGGTCGCCTTCGCACCCGCCGCCGCCATCTTTCCCGCCCTCTGGGGCAAAAGCCTCTTCGCCGGCCTGCAATGGAACAGCTCCGCCGTTCGCCGCCGCTGGCCCGTTCTTGTGGGGACCGCCGTGGCCTGCTTCGGCTTGGCCACCGCCATCCGCCTCGTCCTGCACTTCCCGGAGCACTCCCCCCTCGAGGGCATGCTCAGCACCCCCCAGGCTCTCTGGACCATGTTCGCCTTTGCCGTCACCGTGGCGCCGCTCTGCGAGGAGATGATGTTCCGCGGATTCCTGCTCCCGTCCCTCTCCACCGCCTTCGATTGGCTCGGCGAAAAATTCGCCAACCGCCCCGTCCCCGCCCTGCTCCCCGATGGCCATCCCCAATGGTCCGTGCCGGCCATGATCTCCGCCTCGGTCGTCACCAGCGCCATCTTCGCCCTCTTCCACTTCAGCCAGAACGGCAACGCCCTCGGGCCCATGGTCGTCATCTTCTCGGTAAGCCTGGTGCTCTGCACGGTGCGCCTCGCCACCCGCTCCCTGGCCGCCTCCACCCTCACCCACGCCACCTATAACTTCACCCTGTTCTTCGTCATGGCCATCGCCACCCACGGCTTCCAGCACCTCCACAAATAGCCGTTCTCTGCTTTTCCGTCGGTCATTCCCGCAGGGAATCTCCTGAACAACGCGAAGGGATCTGCATTGGTATTTGCCTTTGCTTTGCTGTCTGTCATTCCCGCAGGGAATCTACTTTTCCCCTCCGCCCAATCCCCACCCTTCGGCTCAAACCGCCCATCCCCCCCTGAGCCCGCGCCGCAGGCGCAATTGGCCCCACCGCAGGTGGGCTGTGGAAATCTTGTCAAGGGGCATTACGAAAAATAGTTTGCAACCGCTATAAGATTCAGCAACTTACAAAATCAACTTTTTGGCACAGTCGCCTTGCTGAAAGAGTACGCTTTCAATCAGAGGGAAAACCTCGCCGCGCGCGACGCGATCAACCGCGACCGCGAACCACCGGCAGCCCCTCAAACTCCGACTCAAACCCAGCCCTCCCGCCGCGCCGCTCACCGCGACCGTGCAGAAGGGCTTTCTGTTTCTACGGCACCCAACACACTCACAACCTCAACTCAACCACCCGCGGCCCACGCGCCGCGCAAGGAGAAACTCGCATGAACCCGCTTTCCAACATCTGGCAACACCCCCGCACCACGGCCGCAGGCCTCCTCATCTCCACCCTCAGCGTCACCGCCGTCCTCTCCCAGCAAGGCGTCACCCTCGGTAAAGTGGGAACCGGCAGCGCGGTTTCGCTGGCCGGCGCCCTGGCCACCGCCCTCCTGGGCCTCATGGCGCGTGACCCCAACCCTCAGACTCAGCCGGCCATCGCCAGCTCCTCCGCAAAATAGGCCCCACCGCGATGCAAAGGCGGGTGACCCCAGGGGCCACCCGCCTCCTCATTCCCTACCCTCCTACTCCCTGCCTCTCCGCCCGCAGAAAATCCTCCACGTCCCCCACCTTATCCGTCAGCAGATGGATCTTGTGCGCCAGCCCCTGGATCTCCGACTCCGCCCGCCGGTTCACATCGAAATCCAGCTCGCTGCGCAGCCGATCCTTCGTGTCCTGCCGATTCTGGCTCATCATGATCACCGGCGCCTGAATCGCCGCCAGCATCGACAGGAACAAATTCAGCAAAATAAACGGGTAAGGATCCCACGCCCTGCCCCCCATCACAATATTCGTGGCCGTGTACAGCACCAGCAGCACCGCGAACGTAATGATGAAGTTCCACGAGCCTCCGAAGCGCGCAACGGCATCCGCGATCCGTTCTCCGAACGTCGCCTCATCCTCAATCATCTGATTGGGATTGCGATTGGCCCGCAGCGCCACCAGCTTCTGCGAAGCATGAATCTGCCGCCCCAGTATCGTCAGCATGTCCAAACCCGCCATCGGCTTACGCTGCACCAGGATCTCGATGTCATGGCGATCCAGTTCCAGGCACACTGACTCCTCCATCGCCATCGCATTCGCCTGGTGCGCCGTCTGGTCCAGCATCGACGCAAATCCGAAAACCCCGCCATGGGTGGGCTCGTCGATCACTACTTCCTGCTTGTCCTCATCAATCATCGTTACCCGCACGCTGCCCTCAATCACCACATAGGCAGCATGTGAGGGCTCGCCGATCTTGAAGATCCGCTGCCGCGCCGCGAACTTGCGCACATCCACCTGCGCCGCCAGCACCGCCAGCTCCTCATCGTCCAGCAGTTCAAACAAAGGTACGTGTTTCAGTTCCTCGGGATCGCAGGGCATAACAGGCTCCGCCTTCTCATCGGGAATTACGGTTTCAAAATCACCGTGCGTCAGCAGAGTAGCAAACCCATGTTATGAATGCGGTCACAGCGGTATGATGGGTTTGCAGCCCAGGAGAGCATCCATGAGTGAATCCAGTCGCGAGTCCCTCAACACCCGCAAGCCCGGCCGCCGCGAATTCCTGAAAGCCGGCACCGCCGTCGCCGCCGCGCTGGTCACACCCGGCATCGCCCTGGCCGACAACAAAAAACCCATCGCCGCCCTGCCTGAAAACCCGCGCACTCAGCAGGCCATGCCCACCCGCAACCTGGGCAAAACCGGCTATAAGGTCGGCATCTTCTCCCTCGGCGGCCAGGCCGCCCTCGAAAAGCCCAACAACTTCGACACCGCCGTCCCCATCATCGAGCGCGCCCTCGACCTCGGCGTCAATTACATTGACACCTCCTCCATCTACGGCGGCCCCGCGCGCTGGAGCGAGCAGTACGTCGGCAAAGTCATGGCCCATCGCCGCAATGAAGCCTTCCTCGCCACCAAAACCAAGGAGCGCACCCGCGACGGCTCCATGCAGATGATCCACAAGTCGCTCGAACTCCTCCAGACCGACCACATCGACCTCTGGCAGCTCCACGACGTCGGCACCCAATATGACGTCGACCAGATCTTCTCCAGGGGCGGCGCCATGGAAGCCCTCCTCGACATGCAGCAGCAGGGCGTCGTCCGCTACCTCGGCATCACCGGCCACTACCGCCCCGAGTCGCTCATGGCGTGCATCCACCGTCACGACTTCGACTGCATCCTCATGGCCATGAACGCCGCCGACCCCCACCACTACTCGTTCAACGAGCAGCTCCTCCCCCTCGCCGTCGAAAAGCAGATGGGCATCATCGGCATGAAGATCCCCGGCCGCGGCCGCATCCTCTCCTCGTGGAACCCGCCCCCCATTGAAGCCCAGAAAAAGTCCTGGGAAGGCATGACCATCCAGACCTCCTCCCCCGGCACCCTCTCCATGCGCGAGGCCATGTACTACACCCTCTCCCGGCCCGTCAGCACAGTGATCATCGGCTGCGACTCGACCGCGCAGTTAGAAGAGAATGTCCAGCTAGCGCGCGACTTCAACCCCATCACCGACAAGCATCAGGGCGAGCTAGTCGCCAAAGCCGAACCCTGCGCCAAGCCCAGCCTCTTCTTCCGCTTCTACGACAGGCCCTGACCCTTCCACAGATTTGTCATCCTGAGCGCAGCGAAGGACCCGCTTTTCGCGCCCGAATCATAGCGGCCACTCCACAAGTCACACAACGAAGCCCCACCGCAAGGTGGGCCTTCGTTGTGGGCAAGCTCCTGACACCTTCAGCCTCTCGACACGAAGTGTCATCCCACACCCGCCGTTGTACTGGACACACTCACCTGTGACCGCCCTCACAGCCACCCCACACGAAACCGCGCACACTGAAACACGCTGCCGCCTCAGAGCGGCCCGGGGAAATTGTGACCAAAACAGCCTCACCATGGCCAGCCGCAACATCCCGCAAACGCACCCGCGCCCAACAATGTTTACCAGAAAATTAACTAGGTCTTTTTTTCGCCCTTCAGCTCGAATCGCCGCAAACAACTTGCAATGATCTACTTACAAAATAGAGTCGGTGATCCAGCTCACATTTTAAGCCCCGAATGCCCCGCCCGGAACGCCACCCGCAGTACCAAGACCGTTACACGGTAGTTAACCAACTGGTACATGCACCCCCCCCGAAGGCCTATACCGTCTCCACCGCCGCTTCCTTCACGCTCTTGGCAAACATCTGACGGATCCCCCTCAGCGCCTGCCGCGTCCGCTCCTCGTTCTCGATCAGGCTGAACCGCACATGCGTATCGCCATAATCCCCAAACCCGATCCCTGGGCTCACCGCCACCTTCGCCTCCGTCAGCAGCAGCTTTGAAAACTCCAGCGACCCCAGCCCCCGGTACTTCTCCGGAATCTGCGCCCACACAAACATCGTCGCCTTGGGGCTAGCCACTTGCCATCCCAGCTTGTTCAGCCCCTCCACCAGCACGTCGCGCCGCTTCTTATAGGTTGCGCAGATCTCTGCCACGCACTCCTGCGGACCCTCCAGCGCGAGTATCGATGCCACCTGAATCGGCGTGAACGTCCCATAATCGAAATAGCTCTTCAGCCTCCCCAGCGCATTCACCAGCACCGGATTCCCCACCATAAAGCCCACACGCCATCCCGGCATGTTGTAGCTCTTTGACAGCGTGAAGAACTCCACCGCAACATCCTTCGCACCCGGCACCTGCAGCACGCTGGGCGGCTTGTAGCCATCGAACGCAATATCCGCATACGCCAGGTCGTGAATCAAATGGAACCCATACTGCCGCGCCAGCTCCACCAGCCGCGCCAGAAACGGCAGCTCCACGCACTGCGTCGTGGGATTCGATGGAAAATTCACGATCAGCGCCTTCGGCCGCGGCGTCATGCGCGGAATCAGATCCTCCAGTTCCGCCAGAAACGCCTCATGATTCACAATCGGCACGCTCACAACGTGCGCCCCCGCAATCACCGGCCCATAGATATGGATCGGATAAGACGGGTTCGGCACCAACACCGTATCGCGCGAATCGAGAATCGCCAGGCACAGGTGCGCAATGCCCTCCTTCGACCCGATCGTCACAATCGCCTCGCGGTCCGCATCCAGCTCCACGCCGTAACGCGACGCATACCAGTTGCAGATCGCCCGCCGCAGCCGCGGCAGCCCCTTCGACACCGAGTAGCGATGCGTTACCGGCTTCTGCGCCGCCTCAATCATCTTGTCCACAATGTGCTTGGGCGTCGCCCCATCGGGATTCCCCATCCCGAAATCGATGATGTCTTCCCCACGCCGCCGCGCGGAGATCTTCATCTCCCCCGTAATGTTGAATACGTAAGGTGGCAAACGCTGAATTCGGCTGAACTCTTCCATGCCCTCAAGTTTACAGGGATAAGTGATCGGGTGATCAGGTGATCAAGTGGTCAGAGAATAGCATCGGCTATTCTTCTTGGTCTTCCCGAAACGGCGCGTCCAGTGCCGGAACTTACCGGCACGTTCACTGCCGCTCGGGGGCTCTCTTTTGTCACAGGAATCCTCTCCGGCAGCCTCGATACCCCATGGTTCTTGACCACTCGATCACTTGACCACCGGACCCCTGAACCCTGAACCCTGAACCCTGAATCCTGAACCCTGTTCCTCAATGCGCATGCCCATGATGATGCCCATGCGCGGCCTCGCTCGACATCTCCTCGATCGGCACCACGCACCCATGCAGCTCCGGGCAGTTCTCATGCTCAAACTGAATCGTCGAATGGCAGATGTTGTGGTGGTCCTTGAGAATATGGTTCAGCTGTTCCAGAATCCCCTGCGACTCTGACGGCGGAATATCCGCGATCGTCACATGGCAGGCCAGCGCCCGCGACTGCGACCCCAGCGACCACACATGCAGGTCATGCACGTTCAGCACGCCGGACACCCGCTCCATCTCCGTCCGAATCCCGTTCAACTCCACACCGCGCGGTGTCCCTTCCAGCAGAATGTTCAACGTCTCCCGCACAATGCCCCACGACGACCAGAGGATCAGCCCCGCGATGATCAGTGACAGCACCGGGTCGATCCAGTTCCGCCCCGTCAGCAGGATCGCCGCGCCTCCCCCGATCACCGCAGCGGTCGACAGCGTGTCGCCCGCCATGTGCACAAATGCCGACCGCAGATTCACGTCGCGCGCCACGCCCCACAACAGCGCCGCAATCACGCCGTTCATCACCACGCCGGCCGCGGCCACCACCATCATCAATCGCGGCTGCACCGCCACCGGCGCATACAGGCGATGCACCGCCTCCAGCCCGATCCAGACTGAGATCACCATCAGGCTTCCGGCATTGATAAACGCCGCCAGCACCCCGGCTCTCTGATAGCCAAAGGTCCGCGCATCATCCGCCGGCCGGTTGTGGAAGTAGACCGCCGCAAAGCTCAGCAGCAGCGCCAGAAAATCGCTGACATTATGTCCCGCCTCCGACAGCAGCGCCAGCGAGTGCGCCCGCATGCCCGCGATAAACGTCACCGCGACATACAACGCCGTCGCAATCAGCGAAATGCGCAGAACCGCCTGCGTCCTCGCGGAGCCGGGGCCGGAAGCGGAAGAAGCGGGCGCGGCGTGGACATGCATAGCTCAAGTGTAATGGCGCCTCAATTTCCCCGCCACCGGCACCCCGCCTCGCCACTCAGCTCAACTTTCTGAGCACCTGATACCCTGATCTCCTGGCCACCTCATCAGCTGACTTCCGGCGGCTCGCGCGTAGTCGTGAGGTGCGGATGGCTCTGACCGCCCTCCTCCAGCCAGGTCAGCACTGGAATGGTCTTGCGCAACCCCGACCAACTCTCCGCCACCACAATGCTGTTCTCCGGATTGCTGGGCTGATACCGCACCGAGCACGGGAAGCCCGACCGCACATGCGCCACCGTCACCACATCCCCCATCAGGGTAATGTCCTGCGAGGCCTGGTAATCCACGCCCCCAATGCGGTAGTCGTACATCAGCATCGTCAGCGAGTGGCCATCCTCGCCCGGCACCTCTGCCACGTCCAGCAGCGTGCCGTCCACAATGCGCCCGTTCTGCGTCAGGTACTGCCGCCGCCCCAGCTCGATCTCAGCCGCAGTCGGACGCTTGCGCCGCATCAGCCGGGCGGTCAGCACCACGGCGCCGGTCAGAGCGAGGACTCCTCCGGCGATCTCCCAGATTTTGACGGCGTTAAGGTTCATGCGACCTGGGACTCCGCATGGCGGAGCAACCCGCTTCAAGCATAGCTCAGGTCTCCCTTGCACACGCGGAATGCCGCCGCAGCCTGACCGGCTCACCTGCGAGCCATCTGCGCCTCTGCCAGTTTCTCCGCCGTCTCCAGCGCCTGTCCCGCAGCCACGCGCACGTCCGGCTGCACCCCGTTCCCCGCCCAGTCCGGCGCGGAATAGGGATTCCCCACCCGGCTCTCCCGCAGCCCCATCCCGAAGTGGTCGTCAATATGGTGGAATACGCCCACGTCCGTCGCCCCCCCCGTCGTTTCCCCCACCAGCGTAGCCCGGTGCAGCATCTTCAGGTTGTACGCAAACTGCTCCGCAGCCGAGTAGGTTCGTCCCGAAGTCAGCACCCACACCGGCTTCCCCGCCAGCGCGCTCCCCGCCATCGGCGAGTGCGTCCACATCCGCCCCGCCTCGCTCTCCCGCGGATTCCAGAGGAACACCGGCCGGTCGAACAACCACCCCGCCACAAACATCACCATCTCCGGCGACCCGCCCGAGTTCTCCCGCAAATCCAGAATCACCCCGTCCGCCCGGTTCAGCGACTTCAGCGCCGCAATCACCCGGTCGCCGCAAGCCTCCGGCTCCGCAAACCAGTCCAGCTTCAGATAGCCCACGTTCTGCGGCAGAATCCGAGGCTCTTCCATCATGCAGTTGGCCTCCCGCATCATGGCGCGATACGTCCCTTCGTTCACCGCCGGCGCCGCCCCGCCCGCCACTCCGCCGCGCATGTACTCCACCTGGAAGTGCATATCACCACTCTCGGCCCGCAACTGCCGTGTCACCGCCTCGGCAAATACCCCTGGATCGTTCACCTTCCCCAGCGGACCTTCCGCACTCAGTAGCCCCTTCCCCAGCTTCTCTGCGGCCGCCTTGTCCGGGTACCGCTGCTTCAGGACCTGCGCCGCGCCCAGCAGCACGCGATGCTTCTCCGCCGCATCGAAAAACGGCACCTCCGCGGGCGCCGTGCCCACCCGAACCACCTTGCTCACCGGCTGTACCGTGCTGGCCTGCGGATGCGTGGAACCTTCCCCGTTCCCGATCACCAGCGTCGACCCGCCGCCCCCATTGGCCGATGCTCCCGTGGCCCACGGATCCACCGTCATGCCGTTGCCCTGGTCTGCCCCCTGCACAATGGGAAAATGCCCCGCATGCTTCGCCATCCACCCAATCCCCGCCAGAATCGCCAGGGACAGCACCGTCCCGTACAGATACGCGCTTGAGCGTATCGGCTTGTCCTCCAGAATGGCGAAGGACGGGCCATCCTGGCGCGGCACCGCCGCCGCAGCTACAAGCTCCCTGTCCCGCGCGTACGCCAGCGGCAGCGAAACCGCAAAGTCGCACATGATGTCGAACCACATCCGCGTCCGCGCCGCAAATCCACGCTCGTACCCCGCGCGATCGCGAAACAGCTCCAGCGCCTCGTCCTGCCACCGCGCACGGAATCGCGCCGGAAACAGGCGGAAAAGAAGGGAATAAATCCTCTCAGACATAATCCCCCTTGAAGATCTTGCGTGCGCGCGCCACCCGCAGCAGATCGGCCAGCCGGTCGGCCTCTGACCGCGCCAGTTTGCGCCCCGCGGTTGTTAGACGATAGTGACGACGACGACGCGCATCCTGAGCCTCGCCCGGCCCGTCAATCTCCTCGATCAGACCCTCTTCCAGCAGCGTCTGGATCGAGCTGTAGAGAGTTCCCGGCCCCAGCCGCATTCTCCCCGCCGTCTGCTCCTCCACCTCGCGCATAATCCCGTAGCCGTGCAAATCCTCTCCGGCCAGCGACAGCAGGATCTGAAAAGCAGCGGAAGGCAGCGGATCAAGCTTTCGTTTCGGCATCGCCCACACTCGATGATCGATATATCGATGAACGAAACTACCTCCACGCCAGACGGCTGTCAATGGAAATTCTGAACGCCCCGAAAATCGCTTTTTGCCCTGCGGCGCAGCTCACTGGGTGTTGGTCGAGACGGGGCATATAATTCCAGTCCAAACGCAATCATGAGGTGTCTTCATGCGCAGGATTCTGCCCGCAGTCGTTGCACTCTTGTTGTTTTTCCCGGTGCTCTGCACGGCTCAGGCCATCACGCCGCCGCTGGCTCTGGCCCGCTTATTGCAACAAACTCCCGCCCAGGACTCCTGGTTCGCGCCCAGCTTCCTGGCGCAGATCCCCATCGCGCGCGTCGATGCCATCGTCAAGCAGTACACCGGCACTCTTGGCGCCTTTCTGCGCGCCGAACCCACACCCGACGGCTTCACGCTGGTCATGGAGCGCGGAACCGCGCCGGCCAAGATCCATCTCGATGGCGACGGACACATTGACGGACTCTGGTTCGGTCTCCCCACCCCCAGCAAACCGGCAAGCCTCGACGACTCCATGAAGCAGCTCTCCGCGCTCCCCGGCAAAGTCTCCGCTCTGGTGCTCGAAGAAGGCAAGCCCCTGGGCTCGCTCCATCCCGATGACGCAATGGCCGTGGGCTCCGCCTTTAAGCTCGCCATTCTGGCAGCGGCCCAGGAACAAACCGCCGCTGGCAAACTCCACCTCGATCAGATATTCCCCCTCAAGAAGGAATGGAAGTCCCTTCCCTCCGGCGTGCTGCAGGGATGGCCGGACGCTACGCCCCTCACCCTCGCCACGCTGGAAAACCAGATGATCTCCATCAGCGACAACACCGCCGCCGACGCCCTGCTGAGTATCGTCGGGCGCGACCAGGCGGAAAAGTTCGCACCCCGCAACAAGCCCTTCCTCAGCACCCGCGAAGCCTTCATCCTCAAAGCAAACAGCAACGCCGCCCTTCTCGACCGCTACCGCAAGGCCGACGAAAACGCCCGCCGCGCCCTGCTTGCCGAGATCGACGCGCAGCCACTACCGGATACAAGCCAGTTCAGCGATGCCCCCGCCGCCATCGACATCGAGTGGCTGTTCACCCCCGTTGAGCTCTGCTCGCTCGCCGCGAAGGCCGCCACTGCCGACCCCTTCCGCATCAACCCCGGGGTCGCCAACGCTGCGCAGTGGAAGCAGGTAGCGTTCAAAGGCGGCTCCGAGGGCGGCGTGCTCAACCTCACCACCGCGCTCACCGGCAAGAACGGCAGGCATTACTGCGTGGCCGCCACATGGAACGACACCGCCGCACTGGACCAGGCGAAGCTGCTGGCCACCTACGGCAGCATTCTCAATACCCTGGCAGCCAGGTCGGCGCAGTAACGCACATCTCTGAACACGGGCGTTGTCGTTAACCTGACTGCATCGGGCGCCGAAGGCGCATTCGGCCCACCGCAGGTGGTTGGCCGCACCGCAGGTGCCGGGCGGTATACTCGACTTTGCGACTCAGGCAGTTTCTCACTCGCCGGAGGCACGTTTTCCGGAGGTTTTTTTGGGTTCCAAGAGTTCAGAAACAAAACGCCGCATCCGCTCCACAACCGTCATCTGCGTGCGCCGCAACGGCGAAGTGGTCATGGCCGCCGACGGCCAGGTCACCCTCGGCGACCACGTCCTCAAGCACTCCGCCCGCAAAATCCGCCGCCTCTACCAGGAAAAGATCCTCGCCGGATTCGCCGGATCCACCGCCGACGCCTTCAACCTGTTCACCCGCTTTGAGTCCAAGCTGGAGCAGTATGCCGGCAACCTCAATCGCGCCGCCGTCGAACTCGCCAAAGACTGGCGCACCGACAAGATGCTGCGCAATCTCGAGGCCCTGCTTCTGGTCGCCGATAAAGGCCAGACCTTCCTCATCTCCGGCTCCGGCGACGTCATCGACCCCGACGAGCCTCTGGCCGCCATCGGCTCCGGCGGAAGTTACGCCACCGCCGCCGCCCGCGCGCTCATGGAAAATACCGACATGGGCGCCCGCGACATCGCCGAAAAAGCCATGAAAATCGCCGCCGACATCTGCATCTACACCAACAACAACGTCACCTTTGAAGAGCTGAAGTAATCTGATCCAATTGCGAGCCAAAATGCGCTCTGGTCAGGAGTAGTCAACAAAAGAATGGCCATCTATCTTCCCGCATCCGCTGAAGAAACCGACCTCTCGCTCGACGAGCTCACCCCCCGCGAGATCGTCACCGAACTTGACAAGCACGTCGTTGGCCAGAAGGCCGCCAAGCGCGCCGTAGCCATCGCGCTGCGTAACCGCCAGCGCCGCCAGAAGCTCCCCCCCGATATCGCCGACGACATCATGCCCAAGAACATCATCATGATCGGCCCCACCGGCGTGGGCAAAACCGAGATCGCGCGCCGCCTCGCCAAGCTCACCAACTCCCCGTTCCTGAAGGTCGAAGCCTCCAAGTTCACTGAGGTCGGCTACGTAGGCCGCGACGTCGAATCCATGATCCGCGACCTCATCGAGATCGCCATCGACATGGTCCGCGAAGAGCGCCTTGAAGAAGTGGAAGACCGCGCCGAGATGAACGCCGAAGAACGCCTCCTCGACCTCCTTCTCCCGCCTCCGCCCGCCGCGCCCCACGGCCAGGAAGGCCAGTTTTCCCTCCCCGGTGCCGACTCGCACCAGCGCTCCCGCGAAAAACTCCGTCAGCAGTTCCGTGAAGGCAAACTCGACGACCGCATGGTGGAACTCGACGTCCGCCAGTCCAATACACCCCAGTTCGGCATCATCTCCAACCAGAACCTTGAAGACATGGAGATGAACCTCAAAGACATGCTGCCCAACATCTTCGGCTCCGCCCCCAAGAAGCGGAAGATGAAGGTGGCCGAGGCGTTCGATTACCTCGTGCAGGAAGAAGAAGGCCGCCTCATCGACATGGACTCCGTCAACCGCGCCGCCGTCGAGCGCGTCGAGTCCTCCGGCATCATCTTCCTTGACGAAATCGACAAAATCGCCGGCCGCGAAGGATCCCACGGGCCTGACGTCTCCCGCGAGGGCGTGCAGCGCGACATCCTCCCCATCGTTGAAGGCACCACCGTCAACACCCGCTATGGCATGGTCCGCACCGACCACATCCTCTTCATCGCCGCCGGCGCCTTCCACGTCTCCAAGCCCAGCGACCTCATCCCCGAGCTCCAGGGCCGCTTCCCCATCCGCGTCGAACTCCAGTCCCTCACCGTCGAGGACTTCCTCCGCATCCTCACCGAGCCCAAAGCCTCGCTCACCAAGCAATACTCCGCCCTGCTCGAAACCGAAGGCGTCAAGCTCGAGTTCGCACCCGATGCCCTGCGCGAAATGGCCGAGTTCGCCTTCAAGGTCAACGAGAGCACGGAGAACATCGGCGCCCGCCGCCTCCACACCATCATGGAACGCGTCCTCGAGGACGTCAGCTTCCTCGCCCCCGACGTCGTCAAGCGCTCCGCCGACCAGGCCCCCGGCGTCATCCCCGAAAGCATCCGCAGCGAAGCCTCCACTCCCCTGCCCTATGAGGAGCGCATGACCGCCTCCGGCCCCGAAAAGGTCTTTTCCATCACCGACGACTACGTCAAGCAGATGGTCGCCTCCATCGTGAAGGATCAAGACCTCAGCCGCTACATCCTCTAGCCGCGCGTTCGCCGAGCCACAAACCTCCCCGCCCCCATCCTGGCGACTTCTTTCCGTCGACAGGGTGGGAAACCACGAACGCTCGTTCCTCCCCACCCGCAAACCCGCATCTCACGTATCCAGTAGGGCGCAACACTTGCCCAAAACCCCTCATTTCGTTGTATGCTCCCTTGCGGGCCTCGAAAGGAGCCAGTCCATGCCTTCACCCATCCGCGTCATCACCGTCGAACGCGAATACGGTTCACGCGGCGCCGAGTTCGCCCATGATCTCGCCGCGCGCCTCGGTTGGAAACTCCTCGATGAGGAACTTGTAACCGGAGCCGGACGCGCCGCCGGCGTGCCGCCGAAGCAGGCCGTCCGCTTCGACGACCGCCTCGATCCCTGGTATTACCGCTACGGCAAGGTGTTCTGGCAGGACTCCATGTACTCCACCACCGGCCCCTGCGATGACCAGATCTTCGACTGCGAACGCATGTACTCGCTCATTCATAAGGAGATTCTCGAGGCGGAAAAGCAGGGCAACTGCGTCCTCGTGGGCCGCGGATCAGCCATGGCCCTCGCCGGCAAACCCGGCTGTTTCCACGTCTTCGTCTACGCCACCATGGCCGCTAAAAAAGAATGGTTCGCGCGCAGCTTCCCGGACCAGGCCGACCGCGCCGAACACGAACTCATCGCCGCCGACAGACGCCGCGCCGCCGTCGTCAAGCGCTACTACAACCAGGAATGGTGCGCCCGCGGCCACTACCACATGCTGCTCAACTCCTGCATCGGCACCGACGCCATGAT
>NZ_DASXYM010000068.1:0-25136 GCF_036502485.1 Occallatibacter sp.
CTACCGCCGCGAGGGGGCGGCGTTGGCGATTGTCGTCAGCGATCCGCGGGACCTGCCGATGATCGACGAGCTCGGCATGCTGCTTGGCGCGCCGATCCGGGTGCTGGTCGCGGCGCCGTCGGCGATCCAGGGGATTCTGAAGAAGAGCGAGAGCTCGACGCGCGTGCTCGAGGAAGCGACGGAAAGCTTCCAGCTGCAGATCCTGCGCGAGGACGAGCACGGCGACGAACAGCTCTCGGTCGACAAGATGACGACCGACACGAGTCCGGTCATCCGTCTGGTCGACACGACGATCTACACCGCGATCCAGCGGCGGGCCAGCGACATCCACATCGAGACCGCCGACGACGCGGTCTACGTCAAGTACCGGATCGACGGCGTGCTGCAGTCGGCGATGCGGCCGATCGCCAAGCAGTTTCACAGCTCGATCATCTCGCGCATCAAGGTCATGGCGGAGCTCGACATCGCCGAGAAGCGCGTGCCGCAGGACGGCCGCTTCCGGCTGCGGCTCGGCGGCAAGACCATCGACTTCCGCGTTTCGGTGATGCCGAGCGCGCACGGCGAGGACGTCGTCATCCGTATTCTCGACAAGGAGTCGATCAGCGAGCAGTTCACCGAGCTGCGGCTCGACATCCTCGGCTTCCCGGACGCCGAGCTGAAGCGGTTCCGGAAGTACATCGCCGAGCCGTACGGGATGGTCCTGGTCACCGGCCCGACCGGCAGCGGCAAGACGACCACGCTCTACGCGGCGCTGTCGGAGATCAAGAGCGTCGAGGACAAGATCATCACGATCGAGGATCCGGTCGAGTACCAGCTCCGCGGCATCACCCAGATCCCGATCAACGAGAAGAAGGGACTGACGTTCGCCCGCGGCCTGCGCTCGATCCTGCGCCACGATCCGGACAAGATCATGGTCGGCGAGATCCGCGATCCGGAGACCGCGCAGATCGCCATCAACTCCGCGCTCACCGGCCACCTTGTCTTCACCACCGTCCACGCCAACAACGTCGTCGACGTGCTCGGCCGCTTCCTCAACATGGGAGTCGAGGCTTACAACTTCGTCTCCGCGCTCAACTGCATCCTCGCGCAGCGCCTGGTCCGCACCATCTGCGACTACTGCGCCCACACCGTGCGCTACAACGAGGAAACCCTGCTGGCCGCAGGGCTCCAACCCGAGGAGTGGCTCGAGTTCGACTTCCGCGAAGGTGTTGGCTGCATGGAATGCGGCGGGACCGGCTACCGTGGCCGTACCGCCATCCATGAACTCCTCGACCTTACCGATCCCATCCGCGAACTCATCCTCGATAAGAAGCCCACGTCGGAGATCCGCAAGCTAGCCCAGAAAGAAGGCATGAGCTTCCTGCGCGAGTCCGCGATTGACCGCGTACGGCACGGAATTACTACACTCAAAGAGATCAACAAAGTTACGTTCATCGAGGCCTCAAGATAGTGGCTCTGCTCTCGAAGAAATTCTCGTTTACTGCCGCGCCTGCAGCGGCTCGCCCGCACACCGCGGTCGAGCTCACGCCCGAAGGCGTGCTCGCAGCTGCCATTCCGGGCGGCACAACCGCACCCGTCTACGCATTCGCGCCCCTGCGGCCCGGCGCACTCTCGCCGGGCATCGCCGGCACCAACATCATGACCATGGACGCTGTCGTTCAGGCGCTGCGCTCCGCGCTCGACCAGGTTTCGCCCCGCAGCCGATCCATCACCCTGATCATTCCTGACACCGCGGCCCGTGTCTTCGTCCTCGACTTCGACTCAATCTCAAAAGACCCGGATGTCGTCAATCCCGTGCTGCGGTTTCGCATGCGCAAGATGGTTCCTTTCGAGGTGGAGCACGCTGCCCTCAGCTACCAGGTTCTCGCGCATAACCCAGCTGCAGGCGAGAGCGCGGTCAAGGTACTGGTCACCATCATCCCGCGAACCGTTCTGTCTGAGTACGAGGCGGCTGTCGAAGCTGCCGGCTATGAACCGGGCGTGGTGCTGCTCTCCACCCTCGCTTCCCTTGCGGCTCTCACCCTTTCCGAACCCGCGCTGGCTGTGAACCTGAGCAGCACGGCTCTCACCACCTCCATCGTGAGCGGCAATGACCTGCTGCTCTATCGCACCCTTGACCTGCCTGTGGATAACGAGCAGCGCGTGGCTGAGGTGCAGCGCAACATCGCCGTGGCCGCAGCCTACTTTGAAGACAAGGTGGGTAGCGCGCCGCGCCAGTTGCATTACGCAGGAGCGGTGCCCGCGCAGGAGTTTGCGCGCGCCATCAGCGACATGGACCTTGATGTGGTGGAGACGACTCCCACCCCGGCCACCGGCGCTGTCACGCCGCTCGGTCCCATCGGATTCGCCGGAGTTGCCGGCGCACTTGCGGGAGTCGCCTGATGCGCATCGCAGTAAACCTGGCAACCAGGCCGTTTGCTGACCTGGGTCCTGCGCTGCGACGCCTGCGCATCGGAATGGGAGCTCTGGCCCTCGTCGCCATCGCGCTCGCCGTGGCTCTGCACTTCCTGCATAACCGCGCTGAAGCCGCGCGTGCCCGCGAGCACTCTCTCGATGGCGCCATCGCCAAGGTGAATCAGGAGCGCCAGCAGGCCCAGATCATGATGCGTCAGCCCGACAACGCCGCGGTCCTCGACCAGGTATCCTCTCTGAATCGCCTCATCGATACCAAGGCGTTCTCGTGGACTCTGGCCATGGAGGACCTCGAGTCCGTTCTTCCCGGCGGCGTGCAGGTCACCACCCTCGAGCCCATCGTCGACAAGAAGGACGGACACATCACCGTGCGCATGCGCGTGGTCGGTCCGCGCGACAAGGCCGTCGAGCTGGTCTCGAACCTGGAGCACTCCCGCCGCTTCCTGCAGCCCCGCATCACCGGCGAGAGCGCGGAGAGCAGCGGCAATGGAGCCCAGCAGGTTGAGCCCGTCAGCATGTCCAGCCGCGTCAACTTCGATCTCCTCGCCGACTACAACCCCGCCGGCCCCAGCGAGCGCATGGCTGCCGCAAAGAAATCCGACAAGTCGACCCAGACCACCGAACCTGGCTCCACACCCGCGTCCGCAACACCCCGCACCGGCTCATCTGGCCGTCAGCGCAGGCCAAATCTCGCAGCTCCGCGCCCGGCTCGAAACCCAGTTCAGCTGGGCGTTCCCAACCACCCCGCAGGAGGTCCGCGATGAACGCAAAGACCAATGAGGTCTGGCGCGAGCGGCTCGCCTCCCCGCTCACATGGCACTACGTGGGCTTCGCGGCGCTACTGGCGGTCGTGATCGTGCTCGCCACGCGCTTTGCGCTGGACTGGGCCGTCACCAGCAGGCGCACCACGGACGCGCTTTCGGAAAAGCAGGTCCAGCTCAAAGGGCTTGAACTGCAGACAGCCCCGCTGCGCGGTCTCGATAAACGCATTGACCAGACCCGCATCGACATCAAAGACTTCTACGCAAAGCGCATCCCGCACAGCTACTCGGAAATCGATGTCCACATCGGCGAGCTCGAAACCAAGTCCGGCGTGCGTCAAACCCGCCTGAACTACGCGCAAAAGCCGCCGCAGAGCAACCTCTCTGAGATCACGCTCGACGCGGGCATCACCGGCGAATACCCACAGATCATGCGCTTCATCAACTCGCTCGAGCGCGAGAAAATCCTCTTCGTCATTCGCGGCATGGCATTTACGGGCCAGCAGGGCGGCGCCGTCAACCTGCGCCTGCAGCTCTCCACGTGGCTGCGTCCGGCGGACGCTGCCGCCAGCGGCATTCCGCAGCAGCAGCAAAACAACACTCCTGCAGGACAGGAGGCGCAGCCGCAATGAAGTCCGGAACCGAAGACAAGAAGAAGGTAATCATCCTGGCCGCGATGTTGGCCCTTATCGTTCCCCTCGCCATCTGGGAACTGCGCGGATACTTTGGCGGCTCCACGCCGGAACCGCGGCCCATCACGCCTGCTCCTGCCGCGACCACCACAACGGCAACCCCCCCGACTGCGGCAAGCGTGCCGGGTCCGGCTACCACTGAGGCGCCTGAAGCGCAGCGCGTCACCAGCAGCGACAACATCGACCCTACCCTGCATCTGGACAAGTTGGCGCAGAGCGAAGACGTCGTGTACGCCGGCACCGGCCGCAACATCTTTTCCGCGGAATCGGCGCCCGTAAAGATTGAAACCCCCATCGTCAACCCGCGCGGCGGACCCACCGTGGTTGACAATACTCCCCCACCACCTCCGCAGGCTCCGCCCATCGACCTTAAGTACTTTGGCTACTCGCAGGCGAAGGACAAGTCGAACATCCGCGCCTTCCTGGTCCACGGCGACGACATCTTCATGGCCAAGCCCGGCGAGGTCGTCGATCATCGCTACAAGATTGGCAGCATCTCACCGGGAAGCATCCAGGTCACTGACCTGGCCTACAACAATACGCAGAGCTTGCCACTTATGCAGTAGCCCGCGCATCCTTGATAACAGTGGTCAACATTTCCCCAACCCGCTTGCCTCATGAAAGAACCTCCCGTGCCCCATCCCTGCGCCTTTCTTCCGGCGCGAGGGTGGGAGACGAGGAACACCGGATTTTCCGGGAGCCGCACCTTGACACTGAGGAGCCCCACCTCGAGACGCAGATGCCCCACCCTCCCGGCGTCTTTGCTTTTGCCGACAGGGTGGGAGGCCCTGCGGATATCCCGCCTCGCACCTCAACCGGCAAGCCATCAGAATCCGGCTATATCCTGCTTGGCGTCATGATCCTTTTGGCCGTATTCGTCATCGGCCTCGCCATCGCCGCTCCGCGCATCGCCGCCGACATCCAGCGCGACCGTGAAGTGGAGACGATGCGCCGCGGCAAGCAATACATCCGCGCCATTCAGCTCTACTACCGCAAGTTCAATGCCTACCCGCCCAGCATCGACGCCCTGGTCAAGACCAACGAAATTCGTTTTCTGCGCAAGCGCTACATCGACCCCATCACCGGCAAAGACGACTGGAAGACGATCGGATACTGCCAGAACAAAGCGCCCATAGCGATGGGTTTCTTCGGCCAGCCCCTCGGCCCCACGAGCGGCTGCGGCCCGCTCGCCGGCACCGGCCCCAGCGGCGGCAACGGCCTGCAGGGCAGCACATTCGGCACACAACCCGGTCAGACAGGCAGCAACGTTCTGGGCGGAACAAACCCTGCGAACCCCACACAACCTGTGGTGGGAGGAACCGGAACCGGGGCTGGAACCACCACCGGAACCGGCATTACAAATAGCAGCGGATCCCAGCCAACCACCGGCACCACAACCGGCACCGGAACCGACGCCAGCAACGGCAGCCAGTCAGGCAGCTTGTTTGGAAGTACCGACGCCAGCAATTCCGGCCAGACCCTCGGCGGAGGCGGCATCATGGGCGTCACCCCCGCCTCCGACAAAAAGTCGCTCCTGATCTACAAGAAAAAGGACCACTACAACCAGTGGGAGTTCACTTACTCCACGATGATGGATCAGATGACCATGCAGGGAGGAAACGCCGGCACCATCGGCACGCCCGCCGGCGGAACCGGCACCGGAACCGGCATCAACTCAGGCACTGGCATTACCCCCATCACATCGCCCACGCAACCCTCGCAACCAACACAACCCACCCAGCCGCAGCAATAAGGGACAAAGCACAGAGCACGAGAGCGACAGCTCACACCCCGCCTCCTCTGCAACTTTGTAACTCTGTCCCTCTTTCCCTACTCCTTCGCCTTCTCCGCCCCCGGCCCGCCCACCGCAAACACCTTCGGCACCCGGTCCTCCGGACTTGGCAACGCAGGAAACTGCATGTGCGGCTCCGTCTGATACCAGTACGCCACCGTGTAGAAATTGTCTGACCGGCAGTTTGCGTGGCCATGCTCCATCGTCACCCTGATCGACTTCTCGAACGTGATGGGGCTCTCGATGTGCCAGCGATACAGGCAATACCGTCCGCCAATTCGCTCGGGATCGACCATGTAAGGCGCGCCGTTATGCGGGTAGGCAAACGCCTGCAGCCCGAAGTCCCACGCGCCGTTGTAGTAGTCCTCTGTGCCTGTCCCATTGATCACCGGCTTCGGATCACCGTCAATGAAGATCATGTCGTCGCCTTCGCCAAACCACTGATTCTGGTTCTGGAGCACCCCGTGCTGCACGCCGACAAAGTGCCCGCGCCCGGTCGCCTCCATGAACACGTAATTGCCTTCGCCGTTCAGGTTCGGCTTGCTGTTCACCTGCGCGTCCCCGTTGCCCCGCCAGTCGTTGGTCCAGCCTTTGGCCGGCGCAGCCTGACGATACTGCGCATGGAACCGCCCCACATCCGCCGGCAGCGAAGCCAGAGAGACGAAATCCACCGCGTAGTAGAGATTGTTCGTCGGCGCCTTGCCTTCGTTCGTCACGGTAATCTTCGCGGCGCTCGCATACGGCATCTCGAAGTAGCAGTTCAGCGCCTTCACCGGGGCAACCGTTGTCAGCGCCGATTGATAGGTGAAGTACTCGCCCAGCGTGAGCCCGTAGAAATCCCCAATCGGCGCCTCCACCGACGGCGACTGCTCCCCATCCCACCACATGCGCAGCACCAGGTTCTTCAGATGATGCGGATCCTCAGAGTTGATCGTGAACCAGACGTGCGTGATCACACCCGCGCCGGTTACATCCAGCAGCGTCGCTGATTTGCCAGGCGCCACCATCACCGCATCGCCGTTTCCGCCGCTGCGATCCCAGCTCGACGAGCGCCGCGATTTGTACGTGCGCAGCCGCGCCAAATCCAGCAACCCCTCGGGAATCTCGCCGCTGCCCTCGCCTGCCGCATACACCGGAGCGCCGGCTCCAGCAAGTCCCGCCACCGCTCCCGCCGACATAATCCCACCCAGCAACCGTCGCCGGTTCACTCCGCTCATCAGCATTTCTCCTCAATCAAAGAATCAAAGGGCTTTGTAGATGCGCAGGTCGACCCATGTCAATAGACCAGGGAGCATCGTCCTCCCCGGCGCCCATTTACGGCACACTGAGGGTCCCCACCGGCGTCAAAGCGCGGGATGAGTTGCCCAGGAACACCGTGTATGTGCCCGGAGCCACCACCCACGCACTCTTTCCCGTATCCCAGTACGACATGGGGTGGGACGAATCGCCCTGATCCACTTCGATGGTCACATCCTGCTTCGCGCCCGCATCCAGCGAAATCTTCTTCCAGGCCACCAGTCGGTGCGGCGGCTCATCGAGCTCTGCCGGCATTCCCAGGTACACCTGCGCCACTTCCGCGCCTGCTGCGCTCCCGGAGTTCGTCAGCCTGAACGTCACTTTGAAGTTTGGATTGCTCGCGGTCAGATTGTTCGCCACCGCGCCGTTCGAGAATGGAAACGTCGTGTAGCTCAGTCCAAACCCAAAAGGAAACAGGGGCGTCAATCCCTGTGCGTCAAACCACTTGTATCCCACGTTAAATCCCTCATCGAGCTTCACGTCGAACGGCGTGGACGCGTCCGGCGGCTGCGCCGTCACCGGCCGCGGCAATTGCGCGTCGCTGGCCGGGAAGGTCAACGGCAACTTTCCTGACGGGTTCACAACACCAAACAGCAGGTCCGCAATCGCCGGTCCGCCGCGCTGCCCTGGATACCACGCCTCCAACACCGCGCTCACATGATCCAGCCATGGCATCAGCACCGGCCCCCCGCTCTCAATCACCACGATGGTGTGTGGATTTGCCGCAGCCACAGCTTCCACAAGTGCATCCTGATCGACGTTCATCCCCGAGGTAAAATCCGTCAGAGCCAGGCTGGGTTCGTCCATCCCTTCAGCCGCCCACTGATTCAGAAACACCACCGCAACCTGCGACTTCGCCGCCAGGGCTGCCGCGGCCGCCGCATCGGTCCCGTCTGCAAACTGCGCACTGGCCGCGGGAGCCGCTGCCTGAATAGCCTGAAGCGGCGATGAGGGGTCCCAGATGACCTGCGACGACGAGCATGGCGGGCAAGGCTTGGGCCCCACAATTCCGCCGCCCACCGGCTGCACCTGGGCCGAGCCTCCGCCCGACAGCACCCCCACATCCGCCTTCCACCCGATCACCGCAATCGACCCCACCGTCGACACGTTCAGCGGAAGCTGTCCGTTCGCATTTTTCAGCAGAACCGCGCCCGCCTCTTCGGTCTCCTGCGCGATATTCGCATCCGCACCGGCAGGAATGGGCTGAACTGTCTGCGGGTGATCGAAGATTCCAACCTCGTACATCGCCCTCAATACGCGATGCACCATGTTGTCGAGCCGCGATTGCGACACCTTCCCATCCGTCACAGCCGCGCCCAGCCCTCCGAAAAACTGCTGATTCGGCTGCTCCTGATCCAGGCCGTTGTTGGCCGCGTCCACTGTGCTGTGCGTCGCCCACCAGTCGCTCATCACAAAACCAGGAAACTTCCAGTCGCCCTTCAACACATCATTCAGCAGGTGCTTGTTCTCGCAGTCATACTGCGAGTTGGTCAGGTTGTACGAGCACATCACGCTCTGCACATTCGAGTCCTTGACGCCGATCTCAAACGCCAGCAGATCGCTCTCCCGCCCCGCGCGCTCATCCACGATCACGTTTTCCGTGGTGCGCCCCGACTCCTGATCGTTGAACGCAAAATGCTTGATGCCGCCGATGACGTGCTGCGCCTGGATCGCCTTGATGTGAGCCGCGGTGATTTTGCCCGCAAGAATGGGATCCTCCCCCTTGGTCTCGAACGTGCGCCCGTCGCGCGGCTCGCGGCCGATCAAATTGATGTTGCCGCCCAGGTTCACGTTCATTCCGTAGTCGGCCAACTCCGTGCCGATCACGGTTCCGTACTTCGCGGCCTCACTCAGATCCCAGCTAGCCGCGCTGGCAATGGACGAAGGCAGAGCCGTGGCTTGCCCCACTCGGTTGCCTGCGCCCACGCTTCCGTCTGCAAGATACAGCGCCGGAATCTTGAGCCGCGTGTTCTCCGGCACCCATCCCGCCGCCCCGTGGGGCACCGTCGAAGTGCCGCCGCCGGAGGTCACTCCGCCCATTACCATGGCAAGCTTCTCAGCCTGCGTCATCTGCTTCAGCAGGGCGTCGGCTTTCGTATCGGAATCCCCAGACACCGGCGGAGGTGGCGGAGTGATGCTGGATGAGCTTCCGCCTCCGCATCCTGCGACGGCGATCAAAAAGATCGCGAGGAACCCCGTCCAGGCGCAGCGAACGCCAACCGAGCACCGCATAAATGCCCCCAATCCGAACGGGAACATCTTAGTCCACTTCAGGGTTCGGGGGCGAGTACCACCGCTCACCGGTTCTTGTGATCGGACAGGTGCGAATCGATTGCCGCCTGCCACTCCGCTCCGGCGCGCCTGTCCCCCTCGGCCATCGTGGCCACGTGCGCATCGCCTTCCGCCCTCACAGCCGTGCGCGCATACGTCACATGCACCGTCGTCGCGTTCGCGCCCGCTTCGGCAAACCGCACATCAATCGTGCACACCATCAGATCGCCCAGGATATAGACATACTGAAAATGCCGCGCCTCTACGTCGTGCTGCGCAATCACCCACACCGCGGTAAGCGGGCCATGCTGGATGGTGAACACCGCACCCTGCTCATCGCGCGGCTCAGCCGGGTACACAAACTGCGGGTCCCAGTGCTTCCCTGCCCAGGCGCGCTCCCCCTCCGGCCCAAACAGCTTCGCCGTTTCGGCGTAGGGCGCCTTCACTCGAAGATCGAAGCTCGTCTCCGCATGCGCGCGCTCCGTTACGTTTTGTGCAGCCGCCGCCACACACACACCCGCCATCGCGACACTCGCAAGAGCTTTCATCGCTACCTCTATCGTGCTGTTCTTTGCCCTTCCCCTGACCACTGGCTAATCCCTGCTTTTGCGCCTCTCCCTCAGGTTGTGGCTATCCGCCGCCCGCAGTGTCATTCCGTACAGCGTCTTGAACTGCTCGATCTCTTTCAGCGTCTGTTGCGAAAACGGCGCCTTGCCCTCAAACGCATGCAGCACGATGCCCTCCAGCAGATCGCCAAGCGTCATATCCTTCTGCTCAGCCAACGCCTTCAGCACCTTCAGCATGCGCTTTTCCAGGCGCACCCCGGTCTGCACCCGCTCCACTTCTACCGCTTCCCGATCCTTCTCCTGTGCCATGCAGATAAATATACCTTGGTACATTGGTACACACAAGGCCGCACTTCTTCCCGGAGCGCCAGGCGGGCGTTTCACCCCCCCACGCCCCGGCCTGTTATGGTCTTTGAGGAACACATGAATCCACCTTAGGAATCCGTACGCATGTTCAAGCGTTGGCGAACCCGGATACTGCTGTTTTTGGCCGTCCTCGGCCCCGGATTCATCACCGCCAACGTCGACAACGATTCCGGCGGCATCCTCACCTACTCGCTCGCAGGCGCCAAGCACGGCTATTCCCTGCTCTGGATGATCATTCCCATCACGGTCGCCCTCATCGTGGTGCAGGAGATGTGCGCCCGCATGGGCGTGGTCACCGGCAAGGGCCTCAGCGACATGATCCGCGAGGAGTTCGGCCTCCGCCTCACCTTCATCCTGATGGTGGTGCTGGTGGTGGTCAACTACACCAACGTGGTCACCGAGTTCATCGGCATCACCGGTTCGCTGCACCTGTTCCACGTCACCAAATTCATCTCCGTACCAATCAGCGCGGCCGGCGTCTGGCTCCTCATCGTAAAAGGCAATTACAAGACCACGGAGAAGGTCTTCCTCGTCGCATCGCTGGTCTACATCGCTTACATCTTCACCGGCGTGCTCTCCCAGCCCAGCTGGCACGAGGCCCTGCTCGCCACCGTCAATCTCCCCGCCCGCACCGTGTGGAGCAACAAGGACTACATCTACGACGCCATCGGCATCGTCGGCACCACCATCGCCCCATGGATGCAGTTCTATCTGCAATCCTCCATCGTCGAAAAAGGCATTCGCGTAAAGGACTACAGCGCCTCGCGCCTCGACGTCATTGTGGGCAGCTTCTTCACCGACATCGTGGCATGGTTCATCATCGTGGCCTGCGCCGCCACCCTTTACGTCCACGGCATGCAGGACCTCGCCGTCCCCGCCGACGCCGCCGAGGCCATGCGCCCCCTGGCCAGCGACTACGCCTTCATCCTCTTCTCGTTCGGGCTATTCAATGCGTCGGTGTTCGCCGCATCCATCCTGCCCCTCTCCACGGCATACACCGTGTGCGAAGGCCTCGGCTTCGAATCCGGCGTCGACAAGAGCTTCCGCGAGGCGCCGTTCTTCTACTGGCTTTACACGCTGCTCATCGCCGGAGGCGCCATCACCGTCCTCATCCTGCCGGACGCCCAGCTCGTGAGCTATGCCATCCTCTCCCAGGTTCTCAACGGCGTCCTTCTCCCCGTCGTCATCATCCTCATGCTGCTGCTCATCAACCGCCACGATCTCATGGGCGAGCACAAAAATTCGCGGCTTTGGAACGTGATCGCATGGACCACCAGCCTCATCGTCATCGGCATGACGGGCGTGATGCTCTGGGGCATCCTGCCCGGCCACTGATCAGGTGTGCGGCTGAGACTTGTGTGAGCCAGCTCACAGCCATTTTGGACCGACCGGGACATCATTGACCCATGGTTGAGATTCTCTGGAAATCGAATGCGCCCCATCTCCCCGTCAAGGACCATGAACTGGTAGAGCTCCGCCTGCTCGATCTTGGCAACGCTGCCGCCCCGCGCTTCCTCGTACGCGAGATACACGCGGCTTGGTCCGCCTCAAAGCAGCAGATTCAATGGAAGGGATACAACGACGAGTCCTGCGCAACCCCGCAAGAGGCCCAGGCTCGCTTCAAAAAACGCAAAGCCGCCCAAATCCAGGCCGGCTTCGCCTACTCCACCGTTTTGGCCTGAGGCGGAGCGACGACGCGAACTTCCGCGGTGCATTCTCTTCTCCGCCGTCAATGCCCCCTGCCCCATCTTCGCGACTTCTTTTTGTCGCGAAGGTGGGAAGCCACGAACCCGGCCAGCCTCGGCATCCTCGGCCGTCACTCCTTCGTCTTACCAGTCCCCAGCTCATTCCCGGTAGGCTGCGCCTCGCTGGTATCCACCGCCGTATCTCCAAAATCCTCGGCGCCGTAGTCATAATCGCGCCCGCCGTCGTACTCCTGCTTCTCGGTCGGCGTCTTCACCCGCTGCTCTTCATTTAGATCCCAGCCCTGCTCCCGCGCGTACTCGCTGGTCAGCCCGCCGCTTCGCGGTGTAAACCCTGACGGCTCCCTGCGTTCCGCCTCATCCTGCTTCTCCTTCGCCATGGTTCCCTCCAGATCCGGTGAGATGGGCCCCTCCGCAGTCAAAGATGCTTGCACTCCCATTCCCTGCTCCCTATTCCATACTCCCCGCCTCTAAGCAACTCCCCCCGCCCGCACCGCTTCCGACACGCCAGAGGAGACCTCATGTCCGACCGTCAAAACCAGCCTCAACAGAAACAATCGGAAAAGGAAGTCCCTGACACCGCCTCCGCCAGCCAGTCCGCCGGCTCCGCCGTCCGCCACGTCGGCAAGACCCTGGAATCCGATCCCGAGTACAACGACCGCCCCTCGCGCGAGCTCGCTCCGGAGATCGGCCTCATCGATCCCCACGGCAACGACATCACCGCCAGCCCCAACATGTATGCCGGCTCTGATCCCCTGGTCGGCACAGAGCTGAGCGAGACCGGGTCCGGCCTGCGCGTGGAGCCCCTCAAGACCCGCCTCCCCGGCGACACCAGCTCCGATCCGCACACCGATCTGGGGCCTGACAACGCCACCAACCTCCAGCATCGCGGCGAGTAATCGCCGCCGATGCTTCCCTTCCCACCCCCCGCCTTTGATGGTACGGAAGCGCTGCGTAGCAGCATCAAACCGTCTGGCCTCTCGCCAGGCAATGCTTGCCTTAACGGGGCTATCCTTTCCCTGTACGCGGCCGTACTTCTCCGCAAAGTCTCCCCCTAGAGCCGCGACCGACAGAACCCAGAGCAAGAAAGCCTGCAGTCTTCTCTCTCTCAGGTGCCCTCTCAGGGGGTCTTGTGTCGATTCGTGCGTTCCTCGGCATATCTGTCTTTGCAGCCGCAGCTGGCCTCCACGCGCAGGTGCCTCCCGCCTCCGCCAAGCCTGTTGAAGCGGAACTTCTCACCCGTGTTACTGCTCAGGGCGCCCAGGCCGGCGACACCATCTACGCTCGCGTTGTGCGCGACTGGAATGGCCCCGGCTGCCGCCTTCGCCGCGGCGCCACACTGACCGCCACCGTGCGTAGCGCGGTGCCTCGCTCGCACTCCACACCGTCGGAGATCGCTTTGGCCTTCGACCGCGCCGAATGCACCGATGCCGGCCTTGAACCCTATCAACTGATTCTTGAATCGCTCGGTTCTGAAGGCGATGCGCCAGGACTGCTTTCCACCGAGCTCCCTGATCCCTCCACCATCGGAGTGAAGACCATTCAGCTTCACACCGCCGCACCAGGCAGCGACATGCTTCCCGATCTGCGTGCGACCAGAATGCGCGGAATCTCGGGCCTGCGCCTCACCCCCGGTACCGGCTCCGATCCCGTCTCTCTGGTGAGCAACAGAAGCGCCGATGTTCACATCGAGATTCGCTCCCGGATGCTGTTGCGCCCGGCACGGCTGCTGGCTGCGCCTTTGCCCGCGGCGCCTGACACGGCGGCAGCCCAAGTCTTTCTCGAGAGACCACCCGTAACGGTTCTCACGCCCGAGACCGCTACCTTCGACGTGTGCGCGCCACCCGCATGTACCGCGGCCGTTGCGACTACTGACACCGATCAGGTCTACGCCGGCAGCGTCTCTCTCCGGGATCTGGGCTATGTGTCGCGGCCCAATCGCGAAATCTTCGCCCCCAGCGACGATGAAGCGCTGGCATGGCTCAGCCCCACCCAACTCCTGGTCACCTTCAATCCGCACACGCTGGTGCCGCGCTTTGCCGCCGCCGGCGAGTCTCACTGCGTCAGGATCATCCGCGCCGTCCTCATTGACATGGCAAAGCACGCCACCTTGCGCACAGCCGACTGGCAGCTCACCGACCATCGTCAGTTCCTGTGGCAACTACCCGGTAATCGCGTGCTCGTGCATGCCAATAATGAGATGCGCATCTACAGCGCCGACCTGCAGATTGAGCAGCGGCTCCGGCTCTCCGGCCCCCTCGGCTTTGCGCGCGTTTCCCCAGACGGAAAGCTCCTCGCGCTGGGCTTGATACGCGAGCGCCACACGCCTGAACTGCACGCCAAACTTGCCGATCAGTTCGAGCAGGACCCGATTGAGGACATGCAGGTCCTGCTGATGAACAATCGCTTCGAAACCATCGGCTCGGTGCTCGCCAACTCTGACCGCCTCCCCCCGGTACTGCTCAACGAGGGACAGGTCAGCCTCTACCTGACGTCTGCGCAGCAAGGTCATCCAAGGAAGCGCTACAACCTCCAGCTGCGGAACTGGGATCACTCCGTCCAGACGCTGGCGCACTTCGAATCGACCTGTGCGCCGCAAGTCTCCAGCCTGCCGCCCGACCTCCTCTTCCTCGTCACCTGCGACAAGTCGAACGGCGCGCGCGAATACCGCGTCCTTCGCTCCGATGGACGACCCCTGCTGCACGGAGGCTCGTACTTGAGAGAGCTGGGGCATGCGGCAGGGGCGGGAGGCCTCCCCGGAACCTTCGCGGTGCGCATCTTCAAGACGGAGACACCGGCTCTCCCCGGCGAGCCGTTCCACCCCGCTGATCTGCAGTCCGCCGAGCTGATCATCTACCGGTGCAACGATGGCAAAAGGTTGTTCACCTTCCAGGCCAGGGACCCGGCCGCCAGCTCCGCCGGCTATGCCGTTTCCCCTTCCGGCGAGGTGGCCATCCTCACTCGCGATGAAGTCGATGTCTACCACGCTCCGCGAAAATGAACTTCACGGAAACCTTGTCTTTTTTGTCGCTGCGTGAAGCGAAGCGAAAAACTTGCTTTGCGCTGCTTTTCTTCCTGTCATTCCCAAAGGGAATCTGCTGTTCCCGGCAGAGCGCTGCGGGGGTATCCCGGCACTCTTGCCTGCACCCGTCCGCAATCACTTGCTGAAGCTGATACTCCCGTAAAACCCGCGCCGGATCCCCACCGCCGGCCCGGGATCATAGACGAACTCCACATGATGCGGCTGCAGCAGGTTCTGCCCCACCGCGGTCAAATGGATGTGGCGCCCCGGATTCCAACGGATCGTAGCATCGCCCGACCAGTACGCGGCCACCTGGATGCCCGGCAGTTCACCCACATAGCGTGCCTGGATGTCCGCGTTGATTGAGTGCGGCAGATCGAAGCCGGTCTGCAGAATCGCCCGATTCCCCGGGCTCGACCCCTGAAAAACGCGTGCCGTGCCGATGTCCTTCGAGTTCGTGGCTCTCATCACGTGCAGGTCGAGGTATGAATAGGAACCGCGCAGGCGCCACCAGGGCCTGGGACGCCACTCCGGCGCCACTTCCAGCCCTCCCGTCGTCGCCACCAGTCCGTTGCCGAATTGCGCGGGAATCAGGATGTGCGTGGGAGCCGGATCCGTTTCGATATAGGGCGCCGCCACCAGGTCTTCGCTGAACAGGTCGCCATAGTGGTTGTAGAACCCCGCAATGTCTACGTAGAACTTCGTGCCCGCAAGACGGCGATAGCCGAGCTCATAGCCGTTCAGTTGCTCCGGCCTGAAGTTTGGATTGGCGCTGAATCGCGCGAACTCCGGCAGACCATTGGAGTAGCCCAGAAAGCTGGAAAGATTAAAGTCGCGCTCGACGTCGGCCGGGGTCCGCAACGCGTGTGTGTATGCCGCCCATAGCGTTTGCGTTGCCGTTGGGGTATACAGCAGACGTACATCTGGTTGCGCCAGGACCCCGGTGTAATTCGTCTTAAGAACCTTGATCCCGGGAGTAAGAGACAACCGGCCCTTTACCACCGAGATTTCATCCTGGATGAATCCCTGATAAAGCTGGTCGGTCCGGTGCGACGGTGTGAACGTCAGCCCCGAAAACACCTCCACTTCGCTCCCGTGGCTGAAGCGGAGTGTGCCTCCCCATGACACCTCCTGGCGAGGCATCGGAAAGCGATCGATGAAATCGAAATCTCCGGTATTGCGAATATCCCCGAAATTCAACTCGCTCCGGGTAGCGTGTTCATAAGAAGCAACAAGCTGAAAATCCCGTCCCGCCCCCTGCACCCTCCGCCAGCTCCACAGAACATTGCCTCCATAGAGAGTTGCATACCCATCAAGGACGGAAGTGGCCGGAGGATCGTACGTGGTAGCACTGACTCGCTCCCCGAAGTCATGCCCGTACACGTCCCCCTGAAGCCGGAAGTGATCGCTTGCCCTCCCGTTCCAATCCATCCGGAAGCTGCCCTGGCCGCCGCGCCAGTCATCGTAGTTGTCGCCGTCCGCGTGGTACTGTGGTCCCCGGCTGAAGCCCTTCGCATATACCCTGTACGAGAACCCTTTGCCGTTGCCTGCTCCATAGCGGGCATTTCCAAATACCTGCTCCACATTGCCGCCGCCGGCTTCCGCAAACACGCCCTTCGTGTCCTTTGAGTTCTTCGTGATGATATTGATCACGCCGTTCACCGCATTCGGACCCCAGATCGTACCGCCCGGCCCGCGAATGACTTCAATGCGATCGATATCCTCCAGAAGCGTATCCTGGGTCTCCCAATATGTACCTGCGGTAAACGTCGTGTACACGGTGCGGCCGTCAATCAGCACCAGCACAGAGCGCGAAAGCCGGCTGTTAAACCCACGGATGCCAATGGCGTACTCGCCCGTCGTGATGCGCGCCACCTCCACGCCAGGCGCGAGACGCAAAGCTTCAGGAATCGTACTGGCCCCAGACCGCCGAATGTCCTCCTGCGTGATCACGTAGATAGCCGCGGGAGTCTTCCACACCGCCTCCGGCTCCTTCGAAACGGTCGTAACTTCGAGATTGCCGAGTTGCTCCAGGCTCAACGTCTTCAACGGACCCTGGTAATCGCCGGAAGAAGGCCCCTGCGCACCCACACCCTGGCTGACGAGCGTGAGCGCGGCTGCCAGGGTCAGCCATTCCCGTCTCGTCACGATGCCCATCCGCGGCCAGAAAGCCGCACCGTGCACCGAGCCAATAGAGAACGAGCTGCGGATTCTCACTGCCATTCGGCTTGCTTGAGCGGGCGGCGAGAACATCGGGCTCCGATTCTCAACTGGATTTGGGACAGCACGGCGTCGCTGCGGATATCCTGGGTGAATTTCGCCGGGGGGATGCAGGCTGAGATGCGGACTGGTTTGTCTCAGGTTGTCCGCGGGCATCTGAGTCGGTAAAAACTTAGTTATCATTGGTGGCGCTCCGGCTTTGAGGAAGCGTAAAAGAGAACTCCGCTCCCTGGTCCACCACCCCCGTGGCCCACACCCGGCCGCCATGCCGCGCAACGATTCTGTGCACCGTCGCCAGACCCACTCCCGTGCCGGGAAATTCCGCCTGCGAATGGAGCCGCTGGAAAGGATGAAACAGCCGCGCCGCATACGCGCTGTCAAACCCCGCCCCGTTATCCCTGATGAAAAATACCGTCTCTTCCCCCTCGTCGCGGCACCCGAATTCGATCCGCGCACGACTCCGCCGCGAGGAATACTTCCACGCATTCCGCAACAGATTGTCCAGCACCACCGTGATCAGCCCTTCATCCGCCACCGCCACGCAGTCCTTGGCAATCACGCATTCAACCTGCCGTCCGTCGCCTTGCACCAGGCCGTCGAGAATCACCTTCGCCATAGCGCTTAGATCCACGGGCTTAAGCTGCAGGGGTATACTCGAAGCACGGGACAGATTCAGCAAATTCTCAATCAGAGTCGACATCCGGTTAATCGCGCTGACCAGCTTGTCCAGCAAGTCCTTCTCTTGATCCGGCCGCCCCGCCGCCCCCACCGACTGCAATAGATATCCGATATTCGAAACCTGCTGCAACGGCCCCCGCAGGTCGTGCGCGACCGTATAAGAAAACGCCTCGAGCTCCCGGTTTGCGGCGGACAACTCCGCGGTCCTCTCCGCAACCTTCTGCTCCAGCACCGCTCGGCCCTTCTCGATCTCATCCAGCATTTCATTGAACGACTGCACCAGGAATGCCAGTTCGTCGCGGCGACGCGGAATCTCGGCCCGCACCGAGTAGTCCCTCTGTCGCGATACAACCCGCGCCGTTTCCGCCAGGTTCTCGAGCGGCCGGATAATCACCCCTCGCATGGCCGACGTCGCCATCAGAGCGATCGCAAAGCACACCAGCAGAATGCATGCTGAAAGCAGTCCAAACTCCCGCGCCCGGCGCGCCAGCTCGCCCGTCTCATCCAGGATGTAAACCGACCCGATAACCTTCCCATCGGACCGAATCGTTTGCCCCAGCAGGACCGCGCCATTCTGAATCCAGAAGCCGGACTCCTGCCCCTTTGCCAGCCTTGGCGCAATCGTCTGGTAACCCGCGGGGCCGCGCGTATAACTCGCAAAAGGACGCCCGTCCACCCGATAAATCTCCGCGCTCAACACCGCAGGCGCGCCCCGCAGCGCCGACAAAGTGGTCTCGGCTGCGCTCTGGTCGTCGAAAAGCAGCGCCGCCTCGCAGTTCATCCCAATGATGTTCGCCTGCGTTTCGAGAGACTCCCTCAGATTGTGGCGCAAGGTGTAAAAGTCATACGCCAGGAATGATATGTAAGCCAGCAACAGCGCGATTCCGCTCACCAGCAGCACCAGCGCGGTGAGCCGCCCGGAGATCGACTGTGCAGACCAGCGATTCATGGCCGCACCCCCGCCGAACTCCCGCCCTTGACCGAGGACGCTACCCGCAGCAGTTCCGAGCTCAAGCTGAGCTGCGCCGCTCGAACCGCATCCAGATTCACGGCGAATCGAACATGTTTTTCGACCGTAAGGAACTGGATCATTCCGCCATGCTGAAGAAAATCCGGCGCATCGCTCACCGTCAGCACCGTCCGGCTGCGCAGTGCATTGAGATCGCCTGTGATACGCGTGCCTTCAGCGGCGCTGATGTAGGCGATCTCGCAGTCCCCCGCCTCCTCAGCGCGTTTCACTCGGACAACCCGGACAGGCTTGTCATCCAGCCGCTCGTTCGCCGTCAAGTCATCCAGCGTGTGACCCAGCGGATCCTCACCCACAATGCAGATGTCGAAGCTCTGGCCTTTGGCAGCCGTGTCCGCTGAGGTAAATCGCACGAACTTCCCAAAGTTGAACAAATAGGCCGCCTTCACGGCATATTCAGAGAGCCGGTTCTGCGCCCAGGTTGTCGCGACCATCGCGAGACATACAACGATCCCCGCAAAGCGTCTCCCCCCCAAGCCTCCGAAGTCCCCCCTCCGCCGCAACCAGCGGCAACAAAGAAACACGGTCTTGGATCGACAAGACGTCATCTATTCGGAATATTCTTCCTTGTGGTTCGGGAGCCGAGGGGATTGAATATAGGATCTTCTGGCCGGCCAAGCCTTGAACGGCCTTGATCGCCCAGTCCTTCAGCCGATTCCGCAACCCAGCTTAGCACCTCACTCCGAGGAATCCTACCGCCAGGCTCCCAACAGTTCGACCACTCGTTTCTGGAGAGTTGTGGTTGCAACAGGCTGCGGAAGAACTCCACCTCGAAGGCTCAGTAACAAGGGCACAACTTCACGGCCCGCTGAAGCGCCCCGAGTAGGGAGCCTTGTAACAAGGGCCACGACTTCAGTCGGGCCGATAAGCTGCACATAGTGCCTTGGGCTTTAGCCCCTGCCATGCGAGTCCGCATCGCTCACAGCAGCTTGCCGGATGCCAGATCGCGTATCAACCCTCTGTCCGCAGGCAAAAAATCGTATCCCGGCAGGTCTTCTAAGCGCGCCCACTTCAACTGCGCAAAGATTCGGTTCTCAAGCTCTCCCTTGAACTCGCGCACGGCAAAGAACTGCAGGTCCACCGCGCCTCCGTGCCGATAATTATGGCGGATATGAGTGACGCGCGGACCAATCTCGGCCTCAATCCCGAGCTCCTCGTCAAGCTCCCGCGCCAGCGCCTGCTCAGCGCTCTCGCCATGCTCAATCTTGCCCCCCGGAAATTCCCATTGCAGTCCCATCGGCTGGTCTGGACGCCGCTGACAGATAAGAATTTCGCCGCCACGTACAATCAGCGCCGCAGCCACAAAGCGCAGCGCCGGCCCGGCCGGTTTGGTGTGCCCGTTCTGGGGAGCCTGTTCCACGAACCTAGTCTACCGGAGCCAAAAGATAGGCGAAGTCATGGCTGATACACGGCGGTGTCAAAGTGAGTACCCTCGGCGCCGCTATCATCCAATCGAAAAGTCGCTCATAACCCTGTGATGTCACTGGAACCGGTTGGGGCAGCTTCTGGACGGTAGTAGCCCCATCCCTTGCGCAACGCCGTCTCCAGCAGCGCCGCGGACGGGTTGATGGGGAACGCATGCTCCGCCATCTCCAGCATCGCCAGGTCGTGCACTGAGTTCCCGAACACTGCATCGGGCCTCGGCAGACCCACCCTCTCCAAAGCAATCGCTTTGCCCTCGTCCGTAGGCACATCGACGATCTCGTTGGTGATCACGCCATCCTTCACCGCCACCGCGGCGGCCAGCACGCGGCTCTCGGGTATGCCAAACCGGCGAACCCCTTCGCAGATGACCCATTTATTGGTTGAACTGACCGCCCAGATCTCGGTCCCGCGGCGCCGCAGATCCTCAATGATGTCCGCCATCTCAACAAACACCCGCTGCAGAACAAACCCGCTCACATACTGCGCAGCTACCCGCTTCAACTCCTCATCGCGCAGCCCGGCGTAGATCTGCACCATCTCGCCGCAGATCTGCATCTCACTTACCTCGCCCGCGCGATACGCCCGGTGACGCGTGTCGATCCAGTCGGCGGTCGACCGCGAAACGATGCCCTGCTCCAGCGACCACTCCATAAATTCCAGGCCCGCGTCCCCGCCCCACAGCGTGCCGTCGCAGTCAAACACCGCCACCCGCGGCGCGGTATCGCGAATCTTCTGTTCCAGCTCTTCCCGGGTCCACTGACCCGCTTGCGATCCTATGGCTGTCAAAACTCTGGGTTCCTCATCATCCATGTTGTCCCTTCCATTCTCTTCCATATGCACTCTTTTTGCACATCAACAGCACGTCAACAGCTCAGCTTGAAAGCTTGCCAAGCTTTCACATGGCTGCCTCCGAAAGGAATCACCGTGCCGCATCCTGTCGCCTTTCTTCTGGCGACAGTGGCAGACCACGAACCTCGTCAACGAAGAAAATGGACTCACTCCCCAACCCCAAAACCTTGTCATCCTGAGCAAAGCGAAGGACCCGCTGTTGCACTTGCACTTGCACTTGCTTTTCTTCCTGCTTTTGCTCTTCTTGTCTGTCATTCCCGCAGGGAATCTGCTGTTCACCCCCTATCCCAAACACCCCGTTTGCATCCCTTCCCACCCCCCTGCTATACGTGATCTTTCCGCCACGAGGTAACTTAATGCGTCTTCCTGCTCTTCTTCTCGTCCTTGCAGTCGCATGTCCGCGTCTCATCCCGGCGCAGTCTTCGTCCCCCCTCAGCGCCACCACCGTTCCAACCGCCCAACTCATCCAGCCCGCCGACCTCGCCAAACTCCTCGACCAGCCCAACGCACCCATCGTTCTCCAGGTCGGCTCGCATGTCTTCTTCAATGAGGCGCACATCCCCAACTCGCAGTACGCCGGGCCCGGCTCCCAGCCTGCCGGCATCGCGCTGCTCGAGAAAACCGTCTCCGCGCTGCCCAAAGACAAGTTCCTCGTCCTCTACTGCGGCTGCTGCCCCTGGAATCGCTGCCCCAACGTCGGCCCCGCCTACAAGCGCCTTCACGACCTCGGCTTCACCAACGTGAAGGTCGTTTACTTCGCCAGCAACTTCGGTGATGACTGGGTCAGCAAAGGCTATCCCACGCAAAAGTAAACATGCCTGCCGCCCGCCTCGCCCGATCCCTCGCCTTCACCCTGCTCGCGTGCTCACTCCTCGCCGCGCAGCCGGCCGATCCCCTTCTGCACAAACCCGCACCCCCGTTCGTCCGCACCGATCTCAACCACAAACCCGTCAACATCTCCTCCTATCGCGGCAAAGTCGTCCTGCTCACCTTCTGGGCGACGTGGTGCGCGCCCTGCCAGATCGAGATGCCCCACTTCGTCGATTGGCAGACCCGCTACGGCCCCTCCGGCCTGCAAATCATCGGCGTCTCCATGGACGACGACTCCTCGCCCGTCCTCGCGCTCACCCGCAAGCGCCACGTCAATTACCCCGTGCTGATGGGCGACGAGCAACTGGGCGAAGCCTATGGCAGGATCTTGGGGCTGCCGGTGACCTTCCTCATCGACCGCCACGGCAACATCGCCGCGCACTTCAAGGGCGAAACCAAAATCCCCGTCATCGAAAGCGCGATGCAGCGCCTGCTGCGCCAACACATCGCTCCGTAACCGGTACTCCCGTACTATTGCTCCCTTTGATTCCTTGATAAACGTGGTTCGGTCCGCATCACGCCAGCGGTCGCGCGCACTCACTCAAGCCCATAATCGGAGTTGTGAATGTCACCGGCAACCAGGCGCTGCTGAAGGACTACCAGGTTTACCTTCGCGTGGAGAAAGGGCTGCGGCCGCTCACGTGCGAGGCCTACCTCTGCGATCTCCGCACCTTCTCCGAGTTCCTTGAAAGCCGCCACGGCGTGCTGCTCAGCGCCGCCCAGCAGGATGTCTCCGCATTCCTCGAACACCTGCGCACCCACAACATCGATTCACGCACGGCCGCGCGCAAGCTGAGCTGCCTCCGCGGCTTCTACAAGTGGCTCCTGCTCGATCGCCGCATCCATCACGACCCCACCGTCAACATCGATTCGCCCAAGTCCTGGAAGGTTCTGCCCAAGTCGCTCGCCGAGCCGGAAGTGAACGAAATGCTCGAACGCGCCGCGCTCGCCGCATCGCATCCCCAGGCCCGCGCCACCGCCTTCCGCGATCGCGCCATCCTCGAGTTGCTCTATGCCGGCGGCCTGCGCGTCTCCGAGATTGTCGGCCTCTCCACCAGCGATCTCTCCCTCGATGCCGGACGTGTGCAGGTCCTCGGCAAAGGCGACAAGGAGCGCATTATTCCCATCGGCGCCGTCGCTATTGAAGCCATCGAGAAATATCTCGCCGAGGGCCGGCCTCATCTGGCCCGTATCCAAACCCGGCGCACCAACAAACCCGCTGATTCCGCGCGCCTCTTTCTCTCTCTGCGCGGCATGCCGCTCACCCGCCAGTGGGTGTGGCATCTCGTCAAGGCTGCCAACAACAACGCCAGCCCCCACATGCTCCGCCACAGTTGCGCCACCCACATGGTCGAGCACGGCGCCGACCTGCGCAGCGTGCAGATGATGCTCGGCCACGCCGACATCTCCACGACTCAGGTCTATACGCATCTCGCCCTCGGCCGCCTCAAGGCCGTGCATCGCCTGCATCATCCCCGCGCCACACGCCGCATCCCGGAACCCGCAGCCCCTGACACAACCACCCAGCCCTCCTCTGATTCGCTTGAGGAAACTGCATGACCTCCGCGTCAGTCATGACCAGCAAGCCGGACGCTCCACCTTCCGCGCAGCCTCAGAACCATGGGAGCACTTCTCTCTCCGGGCTCGTCTCTGAATACCTGCGCGTGCTTGCCGCCGAACGCGGCGCCTCCGCGCATACCCTCCGCGCCTATCATCGCGAGCTCAACAGCTTCGCTAGCTGGATCATTCAGAACTATGGCGCCAATCAGACGCCCGGCCGCATCGAGCACACCCACATCCGTGCCTACCTCAGCACCCTCTACGATCGTGGCTTGTCAAAGGCCTCCACCGCGCGCGCACTCGCTTCGATTCGCAGCTGGTTCAAATGGCTGGCCCGCACCGGCCGCGTGCAGATGAATGTCGCTGCGCTCGTCTCCACGCCCCGGCTGCCCAGGCATCTGCCCCGCGTGCCCTCCATCGAAGAGATGAATCGTGTGGTCGACACCGTGGAGAAAGACGCCGCGGCTTGGCCCGCGCGCGACAAAGCCATCCTCGAGCTGCTCTATGGATGCGGCATGCGCAACGCCGAACTCATCGGCCTCAACATCGACGACATCCACTGGGCCAACGAAGCCATTCTCGTCCGCGGCAAAGGCCAGAAGCAGCGCTTCGTCCCCCTGGGCGACGCCGCCGCGTATGCCTTGCGTGCGTATCTCGCCGAACGCAGCGCGCACCTTGCCGCCGTGTCAACCGCGGCCAAATCACCCGCCCTGCTTCTGAATCTACGCCTGCGCGGCCTCGGAAAACCCGGCCACAATGCGCGCCTCACCACCCGCAGCGTAGGCCGCATCGTCAAGCGCGTAGCCATGCTCCGCGGCCTGCCTTCAGACGTACACCCGCACACCCTGCGCCACGCCTTCGGCACCCACCTGCTCGAAGAAGGCGCCGACCTCCGCGCCATCCAGGAACTCCTCGGCCACGAACGCCTCTCCACCACCCAGCGCTACACCCAGCTCACCACCGCGCAACTCACGCAGGTCTACGACCGCACCCACCCCCGCGCCAAATAAGCCGGCCATCGGCCACCTGAGCGTCCGCCAGGGCAGCCCCGTGCCCCATCCTCGCGACTTTTCTCTGTCGCCAGGGCAGGAAACCACAAGCCCCCCACAAGCCAAGGATTTTCAGCTCTTCCGCCGCTTAGCTCCGCGCTCCAGCAACCCCTTGCCCCGCAGATAGCTCTCCATCGCCGCAACCGCATCCTTCCGTCGCTGCCCCGCAACCTGAAACGCCGTGCACTCAATCAGCGTGGGCCCGCGATCCTTGCGTGCCCGCTGAATCGCCTCATATGCCACTCGATACGAGCCCACCACATCGTGCCCATCCACAACAATGCGCGCCATCTCCGTCCCCGGCTCGAGCTCTGCCCCGTTCGTTTTGCGGCTGCGGCCGCGCGCCCGCGCATCCTCCTCGCGCGCCTCCGCCACAAATATCATCGGCAACCGATGCGCACGCGCAATCTCCAGCGCTTCGCTCCACGCTTCGCCCTGCTCCGCGCCTGCGAACACCACCGTGACCCTGCCGCTCTTCTTTGTCTTCTGCGCCAGCGCCGAACCCACCGCCCGCTGCAACTCCAGCGCAAAGACCGTCGCATTCCCATTGCGACGGCGCCCATTCAACGACGCCGCG
>NZ_DASXYM010000069.1:0-5501 GCF_036502485.1 Occallatibacter sp.
ATCGCCTTCAAAATCAGCTCATGCGTGCGCTCATCCAGAGTTGCGCTCGTATACAGCCCATCGCCGTCGACCAGCGGCGTCACCGGCACCACCCGCGTCCCCACATTATTCGCATACACGCTCTGCACGTAGAAGTTTGGCGTGCCATACGAGCGCAGGTTGTCGAACCAGATGGCATCGGGCGTCCACTGCCATGCGTGCACGTTGGCCATCAGCGGCGCGTAGGAGGCCATGGTGACGACGTCGCCATTGCGCTCCAGGCCGGTCATAAACGCCGCCTCCGCAATCGCGCCCTTCCAGTTGTTGCGGTTGTCCGGGCTCACTGACTGCACGGTCTGCGCCGCATACTCGCCGGCAAAGATCTTCGGTCCCTTGCGGTCGTAGTTGTCATAGCGCGTGGAGTTGGAGAGGAACCAGTCGGGCGACATGTAGTAGTGCTCGTCCACAATGTCCGGGTGCAGCTCGCGCCAGTGCGCCCACATCTCGTCAAACGGATCGCCCGCCGGCGCAGGACCAGCCGCCACCACCAGCTTGATCTCCGGATGCTTCGCCTTCAGCGCCGCCGCAAACACCTTGTAGCGATCCACGTAGCGATCGCCCCACTGCTCGTTGCCCACGCCCATCATCTCCAGATGAAACGGCTCCGGGTGCCCCATCTGCGCCCTCAGCTTGCCCCACGGCGAAGTGACGGGGCCGTTGGCGAAATCGATGAGGTCGAGCGCGTCCTGGACGTATTCGTCCAGTTCGCTCATCTTGGCCGTTTCGTTGGTGTTGAACTGGCAGGCCATGCCGCAGTTGAGGATGGGCAGCGGGCGCGCGCCGATGTCCTCGGCGAGCTGGAAGTACTCGTAGAAGCCGAGCCCGAAGGACTGGAAGTAATCGGGCGCGGGCTTGTGGTCGAACTCGTCGTTCCAGCGATTGATGATGGTTTTGCGCTGCGCGATGTCGCCGACGGTGGTCTTCCAGCGATAGCGCGTCAGCAGTTGCCGCCCCTCCACAATGCACCCGCCGGGGAAGCGAAGGAACCCCGGATGCATATCAGCCAGCAGTTGCACCAGGTCCTTGCGCAGCCCGTTCGGCCTTCCCTTCCACGTGTCCACCGGGAACAGCGACACCATGTCCATATCCACCGCGCCAAGGTCATCGATATAGAGATTCAACTGCGCATGATCGGCGGTTGCGCTGGCGTGGATGACGGTTTCAAACTTCTTCCACTCGCCGGTGAAGCCCTCAAGCTTGCCGCTGGCGATGACTTTGCCGTTGTCGACCACTTCAGCGCGGATCGTCTTCGGCCCGCCACTCTTTCCATCGGTCCGCACGTAGGCAGAGAAGCGATAGTCCTCGCCTTCGTGAACGCCGATCCCTCGAAAGCCGGTGTTGTAAAAGCCGTATCCGCCGGCCTGGTGGACGCGCGCCTGGAGATAGTGGGGATTCGTGGCGTTCAAGGGCTTGTCGGTGAGGATGGCCAGCTCCCCCTTCGAGGGTTCGATCCCCTTGGGCGAGATCGGCATGATCTCCTTCCAGCCGGTGAGGGGTTCGCTGAATTCGAAGGAGCGGTTCTTGACCAGCTCCGGGTAGAGGCCGCCGTCGGCTGCGAAGTTGATGTCTTCGAAGAAGATGCCATACATCTGGGGGGAGATGGCGGCGCCGGGGTGGGCGAGGTCGACGGCGATGTTGGCGGGCTGCTCGGCGGGCAGGGCCGGGGCGAGAGCCAGGGCGGGGAGAAGGGCGGCGTAAACGCTTACTGAGCGAAGAATGGTGCGCATAAGAGTTGCGAGAATTCTACCCCAGGAGTCCTTTTGATTCCTGAGAGGCGTGGCGCGCGACCGGCTTTTCTGCGGCGCACGGGTGGAGTGCGACCATGAATCCAGAGGTCAGAATGCTCGAAATCCGCTCCCGCGCCATTCTCTTTGACATGGATGGCACCCTGGTTGACTCGACGGCTGCAGTTGAATTCTTGTGGCGCCGATGGGGCGCGCGGCACGGCATTGCGCTCGAGGATATCCTTGCCATCTCTCACGGCCGGCTGACGCGCGACACGATGCGCGAGATCGCTCCGCAACTGGACGCCGAAGCTGAAGCGGCGGCGCTGGATGGCGCTGCCGTTACCTACGGCGAGGGGATTGTGGCCCTGCGCGGCGCTGCGGAATTGATTGAGACGCTGCAGCCGCGGGAGTGGGCGGTGGTCACGTCCGCGCCGCGGTTGTTGGCGGAAGCGCGACTGCGCTTTGCCGGGCTGCCGATCCCGCAATGCCTGGTCGGCAATGAAGATGTGCGCGCCGGCAAGCCTGATCCCGATGGCTACCTGCAGGCCGCGATACGACTGGGCCTGGCGCCGGCGGAATGCACCGTGATTGAGGACACGCCGGCGGGGATTCTGGCGGGACGCGCGGCGGGGATGGCGGTGATCGCGATTGGAACGACGTTTCCGGAGAGCCAGCTCCTGGGCGCGGCGTGGGTCCCGGATTTCACCGCGATTCGCTTTCGGCGGCTGGCTTAGCTAGAGGCTGGTAGCTGTTTCCAGGGCGGCGCGATCCCACTTTGCGCAGACCGCCGCGGCTTCATAGGTGGATTGCAGGAACTCGAGCAGGGCTGCGTCCGGGTCGGGCGAAGTGCGCATGGCTTCATAGGGCAGCACGAATTCGCCGAACGTCTCGCTGTACTGCGCGGCGGCCGGCTCAATCTTGTACTCCCGAAACCCCCCGGGCTCCGGATAGGCGTAGCTGTAGAACATGGCTTCCATGCCGGGGCCGCCGGGCCAGAACCCCGCACTCGAAATTTCGTGCGAGTAGGCATCGCGCACCACGCGATCGGGCAACCCAGGCATGCTGGCGTGCTCCGGGGCAGTGCGCCCGCTGAAGCGCGTGCAGGCCAGGTCCATGGCGCCCCAGAAAAGATGAATCGGGCTCACCTTGCCGCGGAAGCGCGCGCGAAACTCCGTCAGGACACGCGTGGTTTGCAGCAGCACGCGCCAGAAGCGGTTGGCGTAGTCGGGGTCATAGGTACGATGGGCCTCGTCCTGGTCGAGGCGGATGGTTTCAGGCACTTCCACCGCTTGCGGCCAGATGCGGACGGGCATGCCGAGGTCGTCGAGCGACTCCATCGCGCGCCGGTAGAACTCCGCCACCGTGATCGGCGTGAGGGGAATGCTGCGCCGCGCGCCGCTGCTGTTGGCGATGCGCAGCATGTGATCGACGAAATCGAATTCGATCTCGAGCATGGCGCGGCCGTAGGGCATGGGAGAGGTGGTGACGCCGCGGATGGTGGGGTAGAGGGTGACGCCCCAGGTGTGATTGATGTGCGGCATGAGTGCCATGCGAATTTTGCCCACTACCTGCATCCACATCTGAAGGGTCGTGCACGTGTCGCCCCAGGCCGGCCATGGCAGCTCCGGCCAGACTTCCTGGGTGATGCTGGGGATGGAGAGGGAAGTTGCGGAATCTGCATTCATGACGCGCACCTCGCACAGTCATGTTACGCGAGGGGCTCGGCTGGGGAGGGAAGCGCCGGGCCATTGCGGCCCGGCTTCAGCTATGCGGAGACGTCGCCGCTGCAACCGGGGTGGCCGCATTCGCAGGCAATTTCTGCGGTGTCCTTGCGGTCTTCACAGAACTTGCTGCAATACTTTTGGTCGGTCATACAGCTACAGGCGGCGTGCGCGCATTTCTTCTGATCTGCCATGGATTTTTTCTCCTCAATGCCGCTGGGGCACTCGGAGACTTGGATGCGAGGGCGCCGGGAAAGTTCGTCCCGGGGTTGGTGTTATGGCAGCGCGCGGCAGGTCAGGCTTTGCCGCGTTTCAGGCTCATCTCCTGATCGGGCATCTGCCCGTCGCCGAACTTGACGTGGATCTTCATTTCGTCGCCGCTGAAGGTGCCTTCATGCTGGATGGTCATGCCGTTGAAGCTGGTCTCCCAGTAAACCTTCTCGCCGTCCACCTTGCCGTTCTGGATGTCCATGGGATCGCCCATGCCGGTTTCGACTGAACCGGTCAGCTTGGCGCCGTCCTGCTTCAGATTGAAGGTGACGTTCATATCGCCGTTGGGGCCCTGAATGGCTCCCGACCAGCTTCCGGTTGCGCCGGCCGCCGCGGCAGCCTGTGTGGCTGGAGCGGCAGGCTCCTGCTGGGCTGAGACCAGGGTTGCGGCGCCAAGCGCCAAAAACAGTGCTGTGCACACTGCCAGTGTCTTCTTCATGCGTCTGTCTCCGAAAGGAAATGTCGATCCGTCCCACCCGCGGGCGGAGCGAGCTTTGAGTTTGCTCCTATGGACTCAACAATCGCAACACGCGGGCGTCGCGGCGGATCCGTGAGTGCTTCTACGCTTGGGCCAGGTTATTGGGCGCCTTGTTTGAGGATTTGCTCGGCGAAGTAGTTTTTAACTTTGGCATCGTCGTGGAGCATTTCGTAGTAGGCATTCTGGAGAAGCTGGGTCTTGCGTTCGCGGAGGCTTTGGCGGATGGACTGCTGGACGCGGGGATCCTTGAGCTCGCGCTGGCCGGCGGCTTCACGGCTGAAGAGCTTGTAGATGGCATAGCCCATGAGCTTGTGACCGGGACCGCTGGGGTCAGTGACGGGCAGGGGCTGGGTGACCTGACCGGGCTTGAGCATGTTGATTGAACTGAAAACATCGGAATCGGTCTTCAACTGCGATTCGGGGATGAAGCCCATATCGCCGCCGTTGGGAGCCAGGCTGGGATTTTCAGAGAACTGCGAGGCGAGCGTGCCGAAGTCCTCGCCTGTGTCAACGCGGCTGCGGATGGACTGGATTTCTTTTTTTGCTTCGGCTTCGTTGGCCACGTGACGGGTTGGCTGTGCCGCGCCCTGCTGAGGAGGGTTGCCGGTGACCACGATCTGGGCAACGTGGTACTGAGGCTCAATGAGATTGAACTCGGACTTGTGGCTGTTGTAGTAGTCGGTGATCTCGGTGTCAGAGATGTTGATCTTGGACTCGATTTCCTTATTCACCAGCTTGGTCTGGGTGAGGCCGCGGCGAATCTGGCGCTTGAGATCGTCGAGGCTGAGGCCGCGCTGCTTGAGCTGGCGGTCGAACTCCTCCTGCGTGTAGGGCGCTTTGATCTCGGTGAGCTTGGCGTTGACGTCCTCGTCGCTGGCGGAGAGATTGAGCGTGGCCGCGCGCTGCTGCAGGATCTCGTCGTCAATCATGCTCTTGAGGGCATTGAGACGGAGGATGTTGGCCTGTTCCGCAGAGGGCTCCGGCTGGTTCTGGTCGAGGTTGGCCTTGTAGATCTTTTCCAGATCGGCACGCATGATCTCCTTGCCGTTGACGGTAGCCACGACATCGGCGCTGGGGGCGCGATGGCAACCCGAGAAACTCAGCAAGGTAAAGATGCTTAAGATGACGGCAGAAAGCGTGCGCGTCCGAACAACGGAATCGACTTGCAAACCTGATCTCTCCTCGGAAACTGCAACAGCTTCCGGCACTACAGGATAACTCTCTGGACTCGCCTGGGGCCAGAAGGTCATTGGATTTGTCGGCGCG
>NZ_DASXYM010000070.1:0-27083 GCF_036502485.1 Occallatibacter sp.
CGCCATCACGGATCGGGTGCCTCGACTTGTGACAGCTTGATTCTTGGCCCCTTGACTCGTGACCGCGGACACAGTCACGCCCGTTCTCTCCGGTCCATACTTGCTCCCTGCGCTCTCATGAAATCCCTCGTGCCATCCCGCACCGCATGTCACGATAACCCGTCCACCCACTCACCATCTGTTAACCAGAAAACTAATAGGGTTTCACCCCCATTCGCTGCAAAATATTTCTTCGAAAATGTCGGCTAATTTATTCATAATAAATGCATTAGATGCCAAAATAACAGCTGCTCGGATTTTCGCCCCAAACCCGAATAAAATACGAAAGATAGACGAATAAACCTTCCTCAGAATAACCTCGCCCAGCGCCTGATTATTACTAAGTAGTAACTGTGCCGTCTCACCACCTCCCGGACCAAGCCCGCATCTCGCCTGCCCGCCTGAGTCCCTCCGTGGATACGCCCACTGCGAATTCGTCTGGCTTTCGTCCAACTCCCATGCGACCCTGAACTGTACCGGAAGCTGCGTATTCGAGGGCTGCGCCCGCGCACCCTCCTTCCCCATGATCGACAGGCCGCGCACCACCCGGCTTGAGCCAGAGAGCCCACTATGCCCAGAGGTTTTGGCAACACCGCATTCGAGCCCGTCCAGGAGACCCGCGACACGGAACTCACTCTCGGCCCGGCGGCGCTGATTGGCCTGGCGGCCGCCCTGTTTGTGGTTTGCGGAACGTTTTTCTTCTGGGGCTATTCGATCGGCCATCGGAACCCGGCTGAAGGACTGGCGGTCGCGCCGGCACCATCCACGGAGCCCTCCGCCGCACAACTTCTCAGCCAGTCAAAACCGGCGCCGAATCAGAGCGCCCTGCCGAATCACGCAGATACTCAGGACCCCGCTGCTGCCGCTGATGAGCCCGCTCCGTCTGCCTCCAAGGCGGCGGTCCCCGTGGCCGCCGCCTACACTCCCGGCAATGCCGCGCCGCCAGCCGGCGGAAGTCCTGCGATGGTGCAGACCGCCCTCCCCGCCCAGCAGGCTGCCAGCCAACCTGCTGCTGCCGGGCAGGTCCAATCCGCCCTGAGCCAGGGCACGGTGTGGATGGTGCGGATCGCCGCCGTCTCCCATGCCGAGGATGCGGACGTGCTGGTGAGCGCCCTGCGCAAGCGCGGCTACGCCGTATCGTCTCGCCGCGACCCCGCGGATAATCTGCTGCATGTGCAGGTGGGACCCTTCGCAACCCACGGAGATGCCTCTGCCATGCGCCAGCGCCTGCTCAACGACGGCTACAACGCCATCATCGAGCCGTAGCCCAGCCAGCCCCGCATCCCTTAGCTGCGCATCCACTCCGGCAGGCCGGAAGCGATGGATGCCCGAACCGCTGCCATCAATTCATCCCGGCCAGAGAACGCGTGCGGGTCAATCGGCTCGTGGAACACAATATGCGCGATTCCCGGCTTGATGCTTATACTGCCCTTGCGCATCATGGTTTCGGTGCCATAAATCGATATGGGCACCACCGGCGCGCCCGTCTCCATCGCAAGATAGAACGGCCCCTTCTTGAAGGGCAGCATGCGCCCGTCGCGCGAACGGGTTCCTTCCACAAACGTGGTGATGTGCAGCCCCTTCTCGAGCACGCTGCGCGCCGCCGCCACGCTTTCAATGGCGCTCTCCACGCGGCCCTCGCGCTCCACTGGAACGAACTCCCCAAGCTTCATGCCATAGCCGAGCACAGGGATCTTCATGAGCGACCGCTTGAGGAACGCGGACGTGCGGCCCGGCAGTCGCGGAAAGAGCACAGGCGGGTCGAGATTGGAAACATGATTGGCCATGAAGATGCACGCCGTGTGCGCTGGCACCCGCTCGGCGCCTTCCACCTCCACCCGGACGCGCGCCAGCCGCAACGCCAGCCGCACAATCCCAAGCGAAGCGTTATAGAGCGGTGTCGCATCGCCCGTCACCATGGCCCACGGAATGAACACCACCGCCGCGGGTGCGCCCAGGATCAAGATGGTGGCGAGCAGCGTGAGTGAGGCGAGCATATAAGTCAGGCGCGAGCTTGCAGCCGTGCGGGAAGCTTCTCGTAGATGCCGTCAAACCCGCCGTTCGACAGGATGGCGACAACGTCACCCTGCTTGAGTTGGGGAACGACTTCATCCAGGATGTGGTTGACATCAGGATAGAGCGCGGCCGCAGTGCCGCCGTTGCTGAGCGCGCGGACAACGTCCTCCGGGTGCAGACGCTCCTCTTCCGCGATGCGCTGCTGCTGGTAGACGCCGGCGAGAACCACTCGATCCGCCAGGCGCAGGCTTTCAACCAGCTCGCCTTCGAGCACCTTGCGCCGCAGCGTATTCGATCGCGGCTCCAGCACAGCCCACAGCCGCCCCTGCGGATAGAGAGCGCGGAGCGCGCGCAGCGTCTCGCGGATCGCCGTTGGGTGATGCGCAAAATCGTCGATGATGGTAATGCCGCCGATCTCGGCGCGTACTTCAAGGCGGCGCTTCACGCTCTTGAACTCCGCCAGAGCCGTCTGGATGCTCTCTAAAGACACGCCCTGATTCGCTGCGAGCGCCGCGGCCGCCGTGGCGTTGAGGGCGTTATGCTCGCCGCCCAGGCGCATTTCGAGATCCGCCCATTGCGCCCCGCTGCGCCAGACCTCCCAGCGCATCAGGCCGCCTTCCAGCCGGAGATTCTGGATGCACCATTCGGATTCGGACTTGAACCCGTAGCGCTCTACCCGGCAGAAGGCTCGCGATATACATTCCGTGACGTTGCTGCTGCCGTCATAAGCGACGATCACCCCACGCCGTGGAACCAGGTTCACCAGCCGCTTGAACGCTGTCTTCACGGCCTCCAGGTCGGCGTAGATATCCGCGTGATCGAACTCTACGTGCGTCAGGATCAGCCCGTCAGGAAAGTAGTGGAGGAACTTCGGCCCCTTGTCGAAAAACGCCGTGTCGTACTCGTCGCCTTCAATGATGAAGGTGCGCGTGGGGCGAAGCTGAAAGCTCGATCCGAAGTTCTCCGCCACGCCGCCAATCAGAAACGACGGCTCCCGCGCAGGGACCTGGCGCGCGGCTACCTGGTAAATCCACGACAGCAGGCTTGTCGTAGTCGTTTTCCCATGCGTGCCGGCCACAACCAGCGACTCGCGCCCCTTGAGAAACTCCTCGCGCACCAGTGCCGCCATCGACGTGAATGGAATGCGTTCATCAAGCACGCGCTCCACCTCGGGGTTGCCGCGCGAAAGCGCGTTGCCGATCACCACAAGGTCCGGAACCGGGTCCAGGTTCGATTCCGCGTAGGGTTCGTGGATGCGAATGCCGAGCTCGCGCAGTTGATCGCTCATGGGCGGATAGGCTGCGTTGTCAGAGCCCGTGACGCGGTGGCCCTGCAACTGCAACAGTCCCGCAATGGAGGCCATCGCGGTGCCACAGATCCCGACCAGGTGAATGTGTTTGGGAGACTGACTCACGCTGTCACCGCCGGGATACCGAGACTCGCCATAGCCTTCTTCATCGTGTAAGCGTGCACACCTCTATTCTCCTATTCTCTGACGACGGGCTCGATGAGGCGAAGTTCTGTTTCTTTCCCCGCATCCAGCTCGGCCTGCACCCCGAACACCAGCGTGACGTTCTGGCGCGAGACATGGCCGCTGCGCAACCCAAAGGCGACAGGGACGTCCATGCCCTCAAGCGCATGGAGAATCGCGCGCTCCAGCAGGTCGGGATCGGCGCCCGGCGATGCGCAGTCGAGCATCTCCCCGAACACGATGCCCCGTACACCCTCCAATTTGCCGGCGCGGCGTAACTGCCACAGCATGCGGTCGATCTGATACGGCTTGGCGCCCACGTCTTCAAGAAACAGAAGCTTGCCCTCCGTCTGCGGCTCGTAGGCGGTGCCCAGCAGGGAAACGATGATGCTGAGGCAACCGCCATAGAGCGTGCCACGTGCGATGCCGGGTCGTAATGTGCGCAGGCCCTCTGCCGCCCCCAGGGTGTAGGGATCACCCGCCAGCGATGCCGTGAAGCTGGGCAGATGCACGCCGTCTTCCAGATAGAAATCCGCCGCGAGCATCGGCCCGTGAAAGACGGCAAGGCCGAGCTTGTCGAGCAGGTAGAGCTGCGTCCCAGTGAGGTCGCTGTAAGCGAAAAAGGGCTTGGGGTGCTGCCCGATCAGCTTGAGGTCGAGATCGTCGAGAAGATAGTTGGAGCCGTAACCGCCGCGCAGCGCCATGACCACGTGCGACTCGGGATCGGCGAAAGCCGCATGCAGATCGGCGATGCGCTGCGCGGGCGTGCCGGCAAAGAAGAGTGGTCCGCGCGCCAGGGCATTTTCAGAAAATTGCGGCGCGAAACCCGCCGCCTGCAGCCCTTTCATGCCGTCATCGATGCGGTCCTGCCGCGCAAACGAGGCCGGCGCAATCAGGCGGACAGCAGCCTTCGATGACAAAGGAGCCAGACGGATCAGAGGTACGGAATTCATCCCCAGGCCTCGCCGCGCGCAATGAGGGATGCCGGGCCTGTGAGTTGCAACTCCGTGCCGGGCCCATTCCACGCGACGGTCTGTCCGCCGCCGGGCGCGAGGACGCGCAGTGGCGAGGTGCCGCCGTGCAGCGCGATCGCTGCAGTGGCCGATGCGGATGTTCCCGTGCCTGAGGAGGAGGTGGGTCCCACGCCGCGCTCGAAGATGCGAATCTCGATCTCCCCGGGATTCAAGATGCGGACGAACTCCACGTTGATCTGATAGGGAAAATCGGGGTGGCCGCAAATCTGCTGGCCGATGCTCTGCCAGCCCTGGCCATCGACGGAAAAGTCCGCGTTGTCGACCAGAATGACGAAGTGCGGATTTCCTGTCGAGACAATCACGCCTTCAATCTGTACTCCGCCGGGGATGGTGACCGTGCGCGCAGTAAACTCAGGCACGCCCATGCCGGTCGTGACGTCGACTGTAAAACCCTTCTCCCTGTTTACCGAGTTCACATGGCAGATGCGCAGGCCCGCGTCTGTTTCGATTTCGAGGGTATCGCCGGGAAGCGCCCCGGCGGCTTCGGCCATCCAGGCAGCCACGCAGCGTGTCCCGTTCCCGCTGATCTCGGCGACCGACCCGTCTGCGTTGTGCAGGCGAATGCGGCCTTCCCTCGCGCCTGGACCGGATTGATTGGTCCAGGCAAAAAACTCAACTCCGTCGGCGCCCACACCCGTGTTGCGCGCGCACAACTGCCGCGCGAGTTCCGCCCAGTCGCGCCCCGCTGCCGCTTCCTCCGTAACAATAAGAAAATCGTTGCCGCACGCGTGCGCCTTGGTGAAGGGAATCAATCTTCCTCCGGGTCGCGGAAAGTATGGACGGTATCAATGGCAGGCTCGGCGTTCAACCGCTCCCGCAATCTGAAGTGCTTGTTCGCCGTTGCTGTGAGAACAAAGGTGACGCGCTGCAGGTCTCCAATTGCGTCCCGGTCGACGTTCGTCAGTCTTTCGCCGCATCGATCCATGGCGTCCAGAATCGAGGTTAGCATCAGCGTCTGATCGCGGCCGCGCATCTCGTAGATAAGCGGGTAGCCCTTCAGATTGCCGCGGCGCTCGAGGAATCCAACCACTTCAAGCGCAACGATCACGATCACCGTGGCGATACAGGCCGCGGCATAAAGGCCGGCCCCCGCCGCCATCCCGATAGATGCGACGACCCACACACTGGCTGCGCTGGTGAGGCCGCTCACGCGGCTTCGGTTGTGAACGATAAGACCGGCGCCAAGGAATCCGATGCCCTGCACAATGTTGGAAGCCACGCGGCCTTTGTCCGCCGTGTCGCCGGCGAGTACCGCCGAGAGCAGCGTGAAGAACGCAGAGCCCATGCAGATGAGCAGGTTGGTGCGCACGCCGGCGGCTTTGCGCTTCACCTCGCGCTCCAGGCCGATAACAGCGCCCAGAATGCATGCGAGGAACAAGCGGCCGACAGCGCCGCCGGCAACCGCGCCCTGCTGCAACCAGCTGAAGCTGAACGGCTGGGCTAAATGGGCCACGCTCATGGCAGTTTGTCCTTGGCCGATGCTACCACTGCATCGTGAACTGCAGCCGCGCCGATTACGTGCGAGGTATCGGAGGCGTAAAGCGTCACGTCGGGCTGTTCAGGCCAGGAAAAGTGGGCGATCGCAACCATGCCCGCCGGATGCGCGCGAATGGCTTGCTCAATCTGGTCTCCTGCCAGTGCCATGGCAAAGGAGGCGTGCTGCGCGGGCGCGTTCAATGCCGCCTGGTAGTACTCGCGGTCGCTCTCGTTAATGGTCTGACGCAGAGAGATTCCGCTCAGGGCCACAATCTGCGGATAGACCGAGGTATTCATCAGCACCACGGCGTCAGGATGTGCGGCAAGCTGTGTGCGAAGGGCTGCGGCGATGACGCGCTCATACGGACGCCGCGCGGAGGCATTCTTCACGCCCTCAACGTATACCAGAGGCCGATGGCGGAGCATGATGCCGAGATTCAGCCCAACCAGCACTAGCAGGAGGACGGCCGCGGCCCTCGTCCAGCGCGGCTTAAATTCGCCCATCCCCGTGAGGACGAAACTGGCCGCACCACCCACACCCAGAGCAAGAGCCGGCAGCATCTCAAGTCCATAACGCGTGTTGTAGTAGGAGTGCGGCCACCATACCGGCAAAAAAATCGGCACTGAACCATACGCGACCGAGTATGCGTAAAACGGCACCGGCAGCCACAGCAGCAGAGCCCACAGGAACCCCTTGCGCCGCCCGATCAACCATCCCCAGGCCGTTCCCAACAAGCTTAGGACAAGAAGCAGATTGCCCCACTGCTCGGCGACAGCCACCATCTCGGTTGTCTTCACATAGAAAATGAGCGAAACCCACGGGTTGTGCCAGCCGGGGTGAGGCGGTCCGGATCCCGGTGTGGCCGTGTGCAATTCGATCGCTTTGGCCGAATAGGGACCGCGCGCGAAGTCGAGCCAGTCGCCGAAGACGACCTGGTTGTACACCAGCCAGACGACGGGAGCGGCAATGACGATCGCCGACGCGGCACAGAAAGCGGCACCGCGCAGTTGGCCGCGCCTGCGCAGCACGATGCCGATGGAGGTCCACGCGAGGAAAGCCATGATCCAGCCGTCATAGCGCGTGAAAACGGCGGCGGCCAGAACGACGGCTATAGGCCAAAGAAGGCGCCTGCTCCGGCCAATATCCCCTGAAGCCAGGCTCGAGCGCCACTCTACCAGCCAGACCACGGTCCACACCATCTCGCATACAAACAGCGGCTCCGTCATCGCCGTGGTCTGCAGATACAGAAGATTCGGATTAAGAGCGAAGAACGCGAAAGCGACCGCCGCGGGCGCCGGAGGCAGCCATTGGCGGCCAAGCCGGTAGACGCCCCAGCAGGATGCCAGCCACACCAGGCAGGAGGGAATCAATCCGGCCATGCCATTGCGCCACCACTCGAAGTGCGCCACGAACGGGATCATCAGCAGATGCGGGAACGGCAGCCACACCGACCCCAGCTGGGTTAGACCGGGACGGTGCGAATCGATGACGCGGCGCGCGATGTGCAGATGCGCCTCCGCATCGCCGTAGTTGAGCAGCGCGTCATGCTGCCAGCTCCAGGCAATCGCCACCAGCGATACAGCCGCGCAGCAGGCCAGCACGGCCATGGCTTCGCGGCGTCCAATGCGGTTGTCAATCAACGGTTCAACTCGTCCAATGAACGCACAAGCGGCGTCAGATTACCAGCCGAGGTATTTGCCGAAGAGCAGGCCTACACGGTCTTTTGCCGCTGCGGGGATGACGTCCGGCTGCGTGAGTACAGCGTACTTTGCCGCGGACGCGCAGGCGCATGTGCGAGCCCCGCTCGCTGTGGGCGGCAGGGCAGCCACAGCCTGTTTCACCACTTCGCAGGCGTTCGCCGCATTCTTGTGCAGAACCGCGACGATCTCTTCAATAGTCACCGAATCATGGCCTTCGCGCCAGCAATCGTAGTCGGTCACCATAGCCACCGTTGCGTAGCAGATCTCGGCTTCGCGTGCCAGCTTGGCCTCCTGCAGATTGGTCATCCCGATCACGTCGGCGCCCCAGCTGCGATAGAGGTTTGACTCGGCCTTGGTCGAGAACTGCGGGCCCTCCATGCAAACGTAGGTGCCGCCCAGCTTTCCCACCACTCCTGCTTTGCTGCAGGCTTCATTCGCGGCTTTGGCCACCGTGGCGCACACCGGATCGCCAAACGCGACATGGCCCACAATGCCGTCCCCAAAAAACGTGGAGATGCGATGGAATGTGCGGTCGATGAACTGATCGGGAATCACGAAGTCCGTGGGCTTGTGCTCTTCCTTGAGCGAGCCGACGGCGGAGACCGAAAGAATGCGCTCCACGCCCAGTTTCTTGAATGCGTAAATGTTGGCGCGGAAATTCAGCTCCGACGGCAGAATGCGATGGCCGCGGCCGTGACGCGCCAGAAACGCAACCTTGCGGCCCTCAAGCTCGCCCAGCACAAAGGCATCGGACGGATCGCCGAACGGCGTCTCCACGCGCTCTTCATGGATGTTGGTGAATCCGGGCATGGAGTAAAGCCCGCTGCCGCCGATAATGCCGATCTCCGCCTCAGCCAATGCTCGCTCTCCTCAGGCGCGCCGTCGCGCGCGTTCAGCGTAGTTGTGCAAAGGTCCAGTATAAAGGCTGCGCTGTGCGGAACCGGTCGTGGTTCAGGCCCGGAGAGATGTTGTGATTTCGCCTTCCAGTGCGGACGGCAAAAGCCTTCCCACGGCCCACCCGGCGAGCAGGAGGCTGGGCGCCTGGATGCGTGGTTCGCTGCCCAGAGTCGCCAACGTTGTGTGCCGCACCTGCTGGTCAGGTTGGGCGGCGCGTGAAACCAGCACGCAGGGGAAATCAGCCGGCAGCCCCTCGGAAAGCCACTGCTCGGCCAAAAGCCCAAGGTCGCGTCCCGGCATGTAGACCACGCGCGTCGCGTTTTCAATGGCGGGCACCGTGTCCTCATTATGCGATTGCGCGTGATGACCAGTGGAGAAGAGGACACCCGACGCAGTGCGGCGATCGGTAAGGGAAGCGGGAATGGACGCGGCCGCAGCCAGCGCAGAGGTGATTCCGGGAACGACCTCAAACGCCACCCCGGCGTCGCGAAGAGCGTCCATCTCTTCGGCTGCGCGGCCAAAGATGAGCGGGTCGCCGCTCTTCAGGCGGACGACAGACCGGCCGCCCTGCGCGTGCTCAATCATCAGTGCGTTGATCTGATCCTGCGTGATGTGCTTCGCGCCGCACCGCTTGCCCACATTGACGATTTCAGCGCTCGAGGCCAGGTCCAGAATGGCTGCGGGGACCAGATCGTCATGAAGCAGCACGTCGGCGGACTGGATCAAGCGTGCGGCTTTGAGCGTCAGCAGGTCCGGGTCGCCGGGACCGGCGCCAACCAGGTAGACACGCGCGCCGTGGCTGGAACCGGCATGAGCGCGTGATGTGCGAGCCATGAGACGCGTGGGACAGGTCGTCGATGCGCACAGCGGACGCTGCGCCAGTTCGTGCAGAAGCAGGCGCCGCTCTTCGCCGCGTGGGTGCGTCTCCAGGATCTCGCGGCGCAGCTCGCCGATCTGCTCAAGCCATGGCCCCACATCCTGCGGGAGTTGCCCGTCGATCTCGCGGCGCAGGCGCTGTGCCAGCGCGGGGCTCTCACCAGCAGTCGAAATCGCGATCTGCAATTGCCCTCGCGCGACGATCGACCCGAAAAAGAAATCGCAATTGGGAATGTCATCCACGCTGTTGCAGAAGATGCCGCGCCGCCTGGCTTCACCGTACACGGCGGCATTGACCTCCGGCTGATCTGTCGCGGCAATCACAAGTTCGTGGCCGTCCAGGTCGGCCGGCTGGAACGGCCGCTCTATCCACTCGATCCTGCCCTCAACGGCGAGCGCGCGAACTTCATCAAGAGCCGCGGGCGCCACAACCCGCAGGTGCGCGCCGGTTTTGAGCAGGGTGCCAATCTTCTCGAGCGCAACGGCGCCGGCGCCCACAACAAGGATGGGGCGCCCTTCGAGTTTCAAAAAGATCGGCAAGAGGCTCATGCGGTTTTCCCTTCTCCGAATTGGCTATTCGGCAACGGCGTGCGGCACCGGACCGGTCGGCAAGTCGCGCTCGACGGCTCCCACAGGCTCGCCCGCCAGATACGCGCGAAGCTCATCGTTGCTGTGACGACGGAACCATGCGCGCAGGTTCTCGTCGCTGCTCCGGCTGCCCACGTATTCGCGCAGCAGGCGCTCAATCGACTCCGGCACCAGGGTTGCGGGACAGCGATAGCCCACGGGCCGCGCAATGCCGGCGTACTCGCCCACTCCGCCGCCCAGGCAAAAGTAGAAGGCGTCCACCATCTGCCCCTCATGCTTGATCTTCTTGCCTTCCATGCCGATGTCTGCGATCCAGTGCTGGCCGCAGCTGTTGGGGCAGCCAGTCACGTGCAGGCGCAGTTCCTGGTCGAACTGCGGCAGGCGCTCTTCCATCTCTTCCACAACCCAGCGCGTGAAAGCCTTGGTTTCAGTGATGGCCAGCTTGCAGAATTCGGTGCCGGTGCACGCGATCGCGCCGCGCCAGAATGGGGTGCCATCCACATGCAGCCCGATCTGCCCGAGTTCCTTCACCAGTTCCCCGGTGTTCTTATGTGCAACGTCGACGAAGATCAAATTCTGGGTGATGGTGGCGCGCAGGTTGCCGCTGCCAAAGCGATCGGCCAGATCGGCGGCGGCCTCAAGCTGTTCGCCCGTCATGCGGCCGCGCAACACGCTGGCGCCCACATACGAAAGCCCCGCCTGCTTTTGCGGATGCACGCCGGCATGGTCGCGCAGCGTGCCACTCGGCACCTTGTCTTCCACGCCGCGGAAAAGGGTAAAGTCGAGCCGGCTCTGCAACTCGTCAAGGAACTTCTCCGCCGTCCAGCCTTCCTTGATGAAGAGATACTTCAGGCGGGCCCGGTCGCGGCTCTCGCGCAGGCCTTGCTGATCGCGGAAAATCTCGGCGACTGCCTTGACCACCGGCACAGCCTGGTGCGGCAGGATAAACGCGTCGAGCTTGTGCGAGAGGTGCGGCTCCTTCGACAGGCCTCCGCCCACCCGCAGCGAGTAGCCCACCTCACCTTCGCGTTCCGCGGCCGTGAGGGCAACGTCATTGATCTCGGGATAGTTGCACCAGTCCGGGCAGCCCGTGGCCGTAATCTTGAACTTGCGGGGCAGGTTGACGAAATCAGGATTGGCGGTGAGTAGGTGAGCGATTTCGCGCGCTACCGGCGAAGCGTCAATCATTTCATCGTGCGCCAGGCCGGCCAGAGGACAACCGGTTACGTTGCGCACCACGTCCCCGCAGGCGCCCTTCGGCGACAGCCCGATCGAGGCGAGGGTATCGACAACCTCCGGCAGCGACTCGATGGTGAGCCAGTGAAGCTGAATGTTCTGCCGGGTCGTAATGTCGGCCAGGTTGCGGCCATGCTTGCGCGCCAGTCCGCCGATCGTCCGCAACTGATGCGCGGTGAGGATGCCGTTGGGAATGCCCACACGGAGCATGAAGAACTCCGTCGCCAACCCTTCACCGCCCTTGCCCCCCGTCGCCCCGACCCCGTCGCCCTGCGTGTACACGCCCCACCATTTGAAGTAGAACGACGCCCACTCCGGAAGAACGCTGGCGCGCCCGTCGCGCGCAAAGCGGCGCACCTCGTCAAACGCCGCCCATGGATCCAACTGCTTCTTCAGGCGTTCCGATCGCTGGGCCTTTGTTTCTTTCTCGGGGACTGCGGTGCTCATGAGGATGCCTCGGCTTTCTTTGCTGTTGCGGATGTGGCGATGCGCAAGCTGTTGAGTGACCGGAAAGTTCGGCTACTCTCCTTGCAAAATGCGAACGCCCGCGACGGGTAGGCCATCGCGGGCGTCGGGAAACCTGAACTACGAACTAAATCTCAATGCAGGTCACCTGTGCGCGCGATGCGTACATACAGCAGCGACAACAGGTAAAACCGTGCATAGGGGGATGATACCGGCGCGAGGGGCCGCATTGCAACCGATAACTCTCCGCCGTTCGCAGGGCGGCAGACATCAAAGGCAATTTCCGCCATCAGAGCGTCTTGATTGCATTGCGCTTAGGCTCGATGGTGACCTGCCAATCCATCTCCTGTTCCGCGCCATCGTGACTGAGCACCAGCTTTTGGATATCGAGCCGCCCTTCCGTCACTTCGACGCGAATGTTGTCTGGATTCAGAGTGATGGTGCCAAATGCCGAGGCCGTCGAAAAGAACGTTGTGAACGGACGCTGCCTCAGCTTCGGACCGAAGTGCAACGTTCTGTCCACCGCCGAGTAGCGAAAGCCAGACAGCGCGCCGAGCAGGGCATAGCTCGACATGGCGCGGGCATACCAGTTACCGCACTCGTACTCATTCCATGGATTGCGTGTGCGGCCGTCATAGCGGCTGCGGGCCGCGTTCACGATCGTGAGCCCTTCGTTAACGAAGTCTTCCGCGATGAGGTGCGAGGCAACCTGGTACTCAATGCCCGTCCAAACCTCGTCGGAGTAGACAAAGGGTAGCGTAGGCTTGTCCCCTTGCGGCCAGCTGCACAGCAGCAGCCCCGGTTCATGGCCCATGGCATAGCCGGGTCGCTGCGCATTGGCGTGTTCGCTCAGATCGGTTTTGAAGTTATGCGTGAAAATGGAGTGCAGCCCCGAGCGCACATTCTTCTGCGCCAGTGGCGTGTCGATTCCATACATGCGCGCCATCCATGCGCCGATGACCCCGTCTGACAGGCAGCCGCGGCCGTACTGATAGTTCGGGCCCTCGCGCTTCAGCAACTGCTGCATCTCGCTGCTTTGATCGTTCACCTCGGCAATGGATTTGGCGAACGATTGATCGCGCAAACCTTCATATTGAACGCGCTGTTCGTAGTAGTCTCCGTTGAAGAGATGCTGGTCCATGTAGGCTGCGGTGCGCGTTGCGAGTTCTGTGTAAGAGCGCGAGTCAGCTTCCTCGCCTGCCGCCTCCGCCATCCTTGCCATTGCGGACAGTGCGCCCAGATAGATGCTGGAGCACATCGGCTCAGCGCCCCAAAACTCGATGTCGTAAGTATTATGGTGCGGTTCAAACAGCGCCCCGCGGTGATCGGGATCCCACGTGCCGATCCCGTACTCGAGGCTCCGCTTGGCCAGCGGGTACATGCGTTTGAGCCACTCGGTGTCGCCCCCAATCTGCCAGTCGCGGTAGAGCTTCATGATGCCGCCAAGCTGTCCATCGGACGCAGCGTGCCAGCTGTGATCGACTGGGCCGTCAGGAATGGCTCCCCTGAAGTTGATGTGCCCCCGCTCGTCCATGGAGCGGCCCAGTTCAAGATCGCGAAGCGTGCGCTCCAGCTGCGGATATAGGTGCGGCAAGGCTTGGGCGTAGTTCCACACATGCGTGCAGGATCCGTGGCAGCAGCCGTTATCCGGAAAACAGCCCTCCCAGCCCCAGATATTGCCGTTCTTCTCGCGCAGAATTGTCGGCGATTTCACGATGGCCAGGTTCGCGGAGATAGCATCCAGCACATACGGCGGCAGCGTAGACGAAAACAGCGCGTCTTTGAACTGGACCGTCCGACGGCGCAGGTCGGTGTAGTTCTGCTCGATGGAAAGAGCGACTTCTCGTGCGTCCTTCCACTGGCCGGCATACCAGGGGCTCCATGGAGCGGGTTTTCCATCGGCCATGGTCCGGCAACCCGGGCGGCCTTCGAGTCCGGCGATGGGCTTGGCCAGTCCTTCGGTGAGATAACTGTTGGGAAAATGCCACGTGATCAGGACGGTGTGTGTCCGCGAGCCGCCGGGAGCCAGCGTCCCCGGCAGCAGGATCGAGGCGCCATTGCGGCCGGCGTGGTCGACGCGGTTGGAGCCGTCGTTGGCGGTAAAGGTGCCGGTGGATACCTCGCGCCATAGAGCCGAGAGCGAGTCGAACTCCCAGCCGGGGCTGCGCAGCCACATGGCCTTGATTTTTGGCGAATCGCCTATCGCCATCAGAACCGCGCTGCCGTAGGACTCAGCGTTGGGCGCTTCGCGATTCGTAAGGAACGCCCCTTTTCCGGGAATGGCGGCGTTCAATGAGGAGGCCTGGTCGGGCTGGCAGCCGGGCGCCAGATGCGAAAGATGGTAGGAGAACTCGTAGTCCACCTTGTGCGCGGATGGGTTGTGCAGCGTGTATTCGAGGAGTGCGCAGGGAATCCCGGAGTTCTTGTCGTCCAGAGGGATGAAGGGATTCCAGCCCGTGACCGTCACTTCGAGTGGGACCGAGGTATCGGAAAGCTTTGCTGTGCCGAATGGGAATTCGCCCTGGAAGGAGGATTTCGCAAATCGCGGAAATCCTTCGAATCCGCCACGGCGCAAACCCTGGCCCTGCAATCCCTGGTCGAAGATCTTGAACGGCGGAAAAGGGCCTTCCACGAGCTTGGTTACAGGAGCGTGGCCCTTGATGTGAAGGATGGCGAAGGCGGCTTCAGGCGAATCTGAGGTGAAGCCCTCCGGCAGGGCGGTGCTTTCCGGGCGGGTGCGGATGGAGAAATCCTGAAGGCCTCCGTACCCATTCATGCAGACGCAGCCTGCGCCGATGCCGCCGATAGGCATGGCGATCTGGGTCGCCTTGTCGCCGCTGAACGTGCGCTGGGGGCCGGGACGGTGCAGTTCTTCCGGTGAGTACGGAGAACGAGCTTCAGGCTGGTGCTCATGAGAAGCCTGCGCCTGTGCGATTGCAGGTGCGGCCGCGGCCAGGGTGGCGGCGGAACTGGCGAGGAGGAACTCGCGGCGGGTGGGCCGCTTGTTTGAGGACATGCCTATCTCCGGGAGCAAGTGACAGGCAAAGAGTAGCACTCGCGCCGACAGGACGGGACACCTCAGACTACGCGTTTCTGCGCATAAAACGTTTGTTTTTCAGCTTTAAATGTGCGGGGAGGCGAGCGGTTTGACGGAGAGGAGCGGCAGAGAGAGAATAGGCGAATATACGGCGAAGTGAATCTTCGCAGTAAACATTCCGCAATCGGACCCCCGAGACCTTCCTCCATGGCTTCCGCCGCTACAGTTCGCCGTCAAATTGAGCTTTCACTGGAAGCGAAGTTTCCCTCTGCCCTTTCACCAGCGGCGCGGACGGTGCGGGAGGTTGCGTCGACCGGAGTGGAGGCTGCCGACCGGATTCTGGAGGGCGGCCTGCCGGTGGGGGCGATCAGCGAGATTGTAGGGCCGGCGTGCTCGGGTCGGACCACCCTGGTGCTGTCGTTTGTGGCGCAGAGAACGGCGGAGGGAAGCGTGTGCGCGTGGGTGGACGTGCAGGATGCGCTGGATCCGGAGTCGGCGGCGGCGAACGGGGTTCCTCTAAAGCAGTTGCTTTGGGTGCGGTGTCAAAACCACCTGAAGTCAGCCCAGTCAATCCAGCGAGTCCGGGCTCATCAGCCACAACAGCATGGCCTGCACTCGCGGGTAGGTAAGCCCTGGACACGTCTGGATCAGGCGCTCCGGGCCACGGATCTGCTGTTGCAGGCAGGCGGTTTTGCAGCCATTGTGCTGGATTTGGGGGATACGGAGGCGGAGCACGGGACGCGGATTCCACTGGCGACCTGGTTCCGGTTCCGGCAGGCGGCGGACCGGACCCGGTGCTCGCTGGTGCTGCTGGGCAAAGCGGCGTTTGCGCAATCGAGTGCGGCGCTGGCGCTGACCTGCTCGCCACTGCGCGCGGAGGCGGCTGGGGGCACTGTGTTGCGTGGATTCACGGCAGAACTGGAGAAAGAAAAGCAGCGGTTCGCGCCGGGAATGGCGGGGAAGAAGAAGGGACCGGCGAGTGCCTGGTCGGCAGGTGCGGCGTGGAATCCCGAATTGAAGAGGCGGGCATGAGCGAACTGTACTTATGTGTGCACGTGGCGGAGTTTCCCGCGCAGGCGTTGCTGCGGCTGCGCAATGACCTGACGGGCGAACCGGTGGTGGTGATGGAGGGTGCAGCTCCCCATGAGTTTGTGTGCGCGATAAACGGACATGCGCTGCGGCGCGGCACGGCCATGGGCATGTCGCGGCTGGATGTGGAGGGGCTCACGGGAGTGCGGATGCTGACGCGATCGGAGGAGAGCGAGGCGGCGGCGCGGCTGGTGGTTCTGGAGCGGGCGGCCAAGTTTTCGCCGCGCATCGAGGAGGCGAGCGCGGGGACGGCCTGCGCGTTTGTGCTGGACATTACCGGCACGGAAAGGCTGTTTGGGCCGCCGGAAAAACTGGCCCAGCGTCTCCGGGACGATCTGTCTGCTGCGGGTTTTCGGGCGTCGATCACTGTGAGCGGGAATTTTCATGCGGCCGCCATCAAGGCGGCATGGACCAAGGGAATCAATGTGATTCCCGAGGGCGCAGAGGCGGTGGCGCTCGCCAGGTTGCCGCTCAGTGCGCTGGGGCTCGATGAGGATCCGCGGGAGACCTTCGCGGTGTGGGGAATCCGCACCCTGGGCGAATTGGCGGCGCTGCCGGAAGTGGAACTCATTACACGGCTGGGGCAGCGAGCCAGAGCGTGGCGGCAAAGAGCATGGGGTGAGCTGCCGCACGCGTTTCAACCGATGGAGCCGGCGTTTGCGCTCCGTGAGTTTCTGGCTTTCGAAGACGCGGTGGAGGAGATGGATTCGCTGCTGTTTGTCGGCGGACGGATGATCGACGCACTCGTGGAACGGGCTGGCGACCGTGCGCTTGCACTGGCACGCCTCACGGTCAGAATGAAGCTGGACGGCGGGGCGGGACATGAGCTGCATCTGCGGCCGGCGATTCCATCGGGGGATCGGAAGTTTTTGTTGAAGCTGCTGCAGTTGGAGATCGCGGCGCATCCGCCGCAGGCGGCGGTGCTGCACTTCGAGCTTACGGCGGAGGCGGCGCCGTCGAGCCTGGTGCAACTGGGCCTTTTTGCGCCGCAGACGCCGGAGCCCTCGCGCCTGGATGTGACGCTGGCGCGGCTGAAGGCGATTGTGGGTGAGGACCGCGTGGGATCTCCGGTTCTCGTGGACGGGCATCGACCCGGTGCTTTCGAAATGACGGACTTCCGGGTCGATGGAAAGGATGAGACTGCGCAGACGCAGGGGCCGCGGATGGGCCTGCGAAGGCTGCGGCCGGCCTTGCCGGTGCGGATGTGGCTGCGGGAGGGCGAACCTTCGGCATTTGCGACCAGGGAGCTGCGTTACGAGGTGACGGCGGCCTATGGGCCATGGCGGACGAGTGGGAGCTGGTGGGCGCCGGACGAGTGGGATACAGAAGAGTGGGATGTAATGGCCGCCGGTGCCGAGAAGGTGCCGCTGGCATGCCTGCTCGTGCATGATCGGGCGCAGGATTCATGGCAGCTCGAGGCCATGTATGACTGAGAAGGCTAACTATGTCGAACTGCATGCGGCCAGCGCGTTCAGTTTTCTGAGCGGGGCGTCGCAGCCGGAAGAGCTGATTACGCGCGCCGGAGAACTCGGCATGCCGGCAATGGCGCTGGCGGACCGCAATGGCGTGTACGGGGTGGCGCGGTTTCACTCCGCCGCCGGTCGCTGCGGCGTGAAGGCGCACATTGGGGCGGAAATTGCGGTTTCCTCGCTTGGTGACATGCTGACGCCGGCGCCTTGGCTGCCGCATCAGTTTCCGGCCGAACCGCCGCGCGTGACCCTGCTGTGTGCCTCGCAGGCCGGGTACCAGAACCTCTGCCAGTTGATTACGCGCTTCAAGATGCGCGAGACCACCAAGACCGAGGGCGCGGCGACGCTCGAGGATCTGGAGGAGTTTGCGGACGGGCTGATCTGCCTGACGGGCGGCGAGGAAGGGCCGATCGCGGCGGGGCTCGCACAAGGCGGGTGCGACGAATCGCGCAAGAGGTTAGACAAGCTGGCCGGGGTTTATGGCGGCGGCAACGTGTACGTGGAACTGCAGCGGCACCAGCTTCGCGAGGAGGAGAGCCGCAACCAGGCGCTGCTGGGGCTCGCGGAGCGCGCAGGTCTGCCGGTGGTCGCAACCAACGGAGTGCGTTATGCGCAGCCGAAGGACCGTGAGCTGCTGGACGTGTTTACGGCCATCAAGCATGGAACCAGGCTGGACAAGGCGGGGCGGCTGCTGACGGCCAATACGGCACGGGGGTTGCGGACGCCTGCGGAGATGGCAAAGCTCTTTCGTGACATTCCCGAGGCGATTGCGAATACGCAGATTGTGAGCAACCGGCTTGAGTTCACGCTGAACAACCTGGGCTACGAGTTTCCCAAATATCCCCTGCCGGGCGGCGATACCCTCGACAGCTTTCTGGCCAAGCGTGTGGATGAGGGCGTGCGCAAGCGGTATGGAGCGCCATCGAAGCGCCATTTACTCGAGAAAGCGCGCAAGCAGGTGCAACATGAGCTGGCGTTGATTGCGAAGCTGGGGTTCGCCGGGTATTTCCTGATTGTGTGGGACATCATCCGATATTGCCAATGGAACGGGTTCCTGGTGCAGGGAAGGGGGTCGGCTGCCAACTCCGCTGTGTGCTATGCGCTGGAGATTACAGCGGTCGATCCGGTCGGCATGGAATTGCTGTTCGAACGGTTCCTGAGCGAGAGCCGCGGGGAGTGGCCGGACATCGATCTGGACCTTGCTTCGGGGGATCAGCGCGAGCAGGTGATCCAGTACATCTACGAGCGCTATGGCGCCGTGGGCGCGGCCATGACGGCGAACGTGATCAGCTACCGCAGCCGGTCCACGGCCCGCGAAGTGGGCAAAGCGATGGGCTTTGACGAGGAGCAGATTGGGAGGCTCTCCGGGCTGGTGGGGCACTGGGAGTGGCGGGGCGCGAACGACACCATGGCCAGCCACTTTGCCAACGCAGGGTTCGACGTGCGGCATCCGCGGATTGCGCATTATCTCGACATCTGCATGCGCATGCAGGACCTGCCGCGGCACCTGGGGCAGCACTCCGGGGGGATGGTGATCTGTGCGGGGATGCTGAACCGTGTGGTTCCGATTGAGCGCGCCAGCATGCCTGGCCGCACCGTCGTGCAGTGGGACAAGGAGGACTGCGCGGACCTGGGCCTGATCAAGGTGGACCTGCTGGGGCTGGGCATGATGGCGGTGCTGAAGGACACGATCGAGTTGATCCCGCAGCACTACGGCAAGCACGTCGAGCTGGCGGCGCTGCCGGAAGATCCACTGGTGTATGAGACGCTGCGCAAGGCCGATACAGTGGGGATGTTCCAGGTGGAGAGCCGCGCGCAGATGGCGTCGATTCCACATAACGCGCCGCGGCGGTTCTATGACCTTGTAGTGCAGGTGGCGATCATCCGGCCGGGGCCCATTGTGGGGAAGATGATGCATCCGTACATGCGGCGGAGGCAGGGAAAGGAGGAGGTGAGCTATGCGCATCCCTCGCTGGAGCCGGTGCTCAAACGCACGCTCGGAGTCCCGCTGTTCCAGGAGCAGTTGCTGCGGATGGCGATGGTGGTGGCGGATTTCACGGGTGCGGAAGCGGAGGAACTGCGTAGAGCCGTGGGCATGCGGCGATCGATGCAGCGGATGAAGGATCTGGAGGGGCGGCTGCGCTCGGGCATGACGAAGAACGGGATCGGCCAGGAGGCGCAGGACGCGATTGTGCAGGGGATCAGCTCGTTTGCGATGTATGGATTTCCGGAGAGCCACGCGGCGAGCTTTGCGCTGATTGCGTATGCGTCGGCCTATTTGAAGGTGTACTTTCTGGCGGCGTTTACGTGCGGGTTGCTGAACAACCAGCCGATGGGGTTTTATGCGCCAGCGGTGCTGATCAAGGATGCGCAGCGGCACGGGTTGCGGGTGCGGCCGATGGATGTGCAGAGGTCGGAGTGTGTGTGCACGCTGGAGCATGAGGCGGATGGGTCGGTATCGCTGCGGATTGGATTGAACTACGCAAAGGGCCTGCGGAAAGCGGCGGCGGAGAAGCTGGTGTCGGCGCGGCTGCAGGATGGGGAGTTCCGGAGCGTGGAGGAGATGGTGACGCGGGCGCCGGAGCTGAATCGGAAAGAGCTGGTGCTGCTGGCGCGGATTGGGGCGTTGAATGCGCTCGAGACTGTGGAGCATCGGCGCGATGCGTTGTGGCAGGTGGAGCAGGCAGGGCGGCCGGTGGGGCCACTGTTCAAGGAGACGTTGAAAGCACGTGGTGCGGACGTTCTCTCTATCTCAAATCTCAAAAGCGAGACACGGGGTACCCAGGTTGCGGCATCAACGTCGGGGCCGCTGTGGAGGATGACGACCGATGAGCGGCTGGCAGCGGATTTTGGGGGGACAGGGCTGACGACCGGGCCATCTCCCATGGCATATGCGCGTGCGGAGTTGCGGGCGCAGGGGATGGTGACCGCTGACGATCTGACACGCGGCGTAAATGAGCAACGCGTGTGCCTGGCGGGATGCGTGATTGCAAGGCAGAGGCCGGGGACGGCGAAGGGTTTCGTGTTCCTGTCCATCGAGGATGAGACGGGGATTGCGAATGTGATTGTGACGCCGGATGTGTTCGAGGCGAACCGGGTGGTGGTGACGCGGAGCCGGTTTCTGCGTGTGGAGGGCAGGCTGCAGCAGCAGGATGGAGTGACGCATGTGAAGGCCGAGCGGCTGGCGCCGATTGAGATTACGACAGCGACGGTGCGGTCGAGGGATTTCCATTGAGGGCAGGGAATGACACTCAGGGCTTGCCCACATTGACGCGGCGGGAGCGGGGTCTTAGGCTCAGGGTATGGAATTGAAGATTGTAGAGCTGGAGCGGGAGCCGATTGAATTCGACCTCCAGTTCAAGCCTGGGGCGATTCAGTACGGAGAAGAAGCTCAGCAGACGGGTTTGCTGGCGGCTGAAGGGCTGGCAGAGGTGTTGCATGAGCACCGCGGTCCCAAGGACGTGGTCGCCGATATCCGGCTGCGGGGGAAGTGGAAGGGCAATTTTCAGCTGCCGTGCGCGCGCTGTGTAGAGGATGTTGCCACCGCGCTGGAGGGCGAGTTCGACCTGATCTTCCGGCCGATGGGGGTGGATGCGGGTCCGGGAGAGCGGTCTATCTCGGCAGTAGAAACGGAAATCGGGTATTATCAAAAAGACAGTCTGTTGCTTGAAGATGTGCTGAGGGAGCAGGTGCTTTTGTCTCTGCCGGTCCGCACTCTGTGCAAGGAAGACTGCAAGGGACTTTGCCCGCACTGCGGAGGCAATCGCAACAACCAGACGTGCTCCTGCGAGGAGGGTCAGGCGGACCCCCGCTGGGAGGCTCTGGGCGAGCTTCGCGGACGGATCAAATCCCAAGATTGAACCCCTTAGATTCAGGGTGTTACGCCCGCGCCGAGAGGCGGCAATGATTTGCCCTGCGGCCGAGCGTAGATATGAAAGGAATTGCATCATGCCGAATCCGAAACGGCGCCACTCCACGCGCCGCACTGCCAATCGCCGCGCCCACGACTTTTTGACGGCAACGGGCGTTTCCGAGTGCCCGAACTGCCACGAGAAGAAGCTGCCCCACCGCGCGTGCCCCAAGTGCGGCGTGTATAAGCAGCGCCAGGTTGTGGAAGTTAAGGAAGCCAAGTAGCCGAGGGCTCCCACGAGCATGCTCATCGACATTGCGCTGGACGCATACGGGAGTGACAAAGCCCCGGAGCCTGAGATCCGAGGTGCGATTCTCGCGTGCCGCACGCTGCCGGTACGGGTCCATCTGATTGGGCCGGAGCCGGAATTGCGCGATCTGCTCGACGAGCACCTTGAAAACGAAGATTTGCCGATCTCGGTGGTGCACGCCACCGAGCGAATTGGCATGGACGAAAAAGCCGCGCACGCGGTGCGCACCAAGAAGGACAGCTCCATGAGAGTGGGGCTGAAGCTGGTGCGGGAACGCAAGTGCGCCGGCTTTGTGACGGCTGGAAACACCGGCGCCGCCATGGCCACGGCCAAGATGGTGCTGGGCGCGCTTCCGGGCGTGGACAGGCCGGCCCTGGCGACTCCCATGCCGACGTCGAAGAGCAATCCTTGTGTCCTGCTGGACGTGGGGGCGAACGTGGATTGCAAGCCCCATAATCTTGAGCAGTTTGCGGTGATGGGCGAGATGTATGCGCGCACCGTGCTGAAAATCCACAAGCCGCGCGTGGGCCTGTTGTCGATTGGCGAGGAAGAGACCAAGGGCAACGACCTGACCCGCGATGCTCTGGCGCTGCTGAAGGCGCTGCCGGTCCACTTCATTGGCAACGTGGAAGGCCGCGACATCTTCAACGGGCACGCCGACGTGATTGTGTGCGATGGCTTTGTGGGTAATGTGGCCCTGAAGACCAGCGAGGGCCTGGGGCGGTTTGTACGCGATGCGCTGCGGGAATCGCTGACCAAAACGGTGACCGCCAAAGTCGGCGCTCTGCTGTCGCGGCAGGCGTTCAATGATTTCCGCCGCCGGCTGGACTATACCGAATACGGTGGCGCACCGCTGCTGGGCGTGCGCGGCGTGTGCATCATCGGGCACGGCTCATCGAACGACAATGCGATCTTTAACGGCATCCGCGTGGCCTATGAGTTTGCCAAGGCGGGGACCAACGAAAAGATCGAGCGCGAGTTTGCGCAGCGGCCCACGCGCGGACATGCGGCGGAAACCCATCCAGACGCGACAATTCAGTAGGCTGACTGACATGTCGGCCGATCCTTCCCAGTCGGAATTCGCATTGCGCTTTGCCGAGGTGCGCGGGATGCTGGCGTGCCCGGCGTGCAAGGGTGAGCTGCGGCTGGAGTCGGACCGCGCGATTTGCGAGCGCTGCGGGCGCGGGTACCCGGTGGTGGATGGGATTCCTGTACTCATCGCGGAAGAGTAGCCCTCAAGCCGTCAGTTCTTCGAGTTCGCATATCCAGATTTCGCGTTGACTCACTGTGAATGCCGGGGGAACGAATCGCATCCTGCCTGATCCAGAGCGACACCCGGAGTGCTCCCCGTTTACAGTGTTGTGCATGACCAAGGTGCAGTCTTTTGCAGTCGTATGCGCGCTTATTTTTTGGAGCGCGTGCTTGTCTGGCGCGGCGTTCGAAGCTCCGGTTTCCTCGGCGGCAGGGCAGGCTGCTTCCGCCGGCGGGCAACAGCTTGCCATCCTCGATACCGATATTGGCGATGACATCGATGACGCTTTTGCGCTGGCGCTGGTGCTACGCAGTCCGGAAATCAAGCTGCTGGGGATCACGACGGCGTTTGGCGATACCGAACTGCGCGCGCGGCTGGTAGATCGCTATCTGGGCGCGATCGGGCGGACGGATGTTCCGGTTGCGACGGGCAAAGCTTCAGCGGCCAACAACATATTTACGCAGAAGGCATACGCGGAACGCGAGACCGATCACCGCCACAGGGATGGCGTCCAGTTTCTGCTGGACCAGATCAAGGCGCATCCGGGGCAGGTGACCCTGATCGCCATCGGCCCGCTGGTAAATGTGGGGGAGGCTATCAAGCGCGATCCCCAGACTTTCAAAAAGCTGAAGCGCGTGGTAATGATGGGCGGGAGCGTGTATCGGGGCTATGGCCCGAGCGGCACGGCGCCTCAGCCGGAGTGGAATATCGCGCGCGACCCGGAAGGGGCCAGGGCGCTGTTTGGGTCGGGCGTGCCGATCTTTATGATGCCGCTGGATTCGACGCAGGTGCCGCTGCAACTGACGGACCGGGACCGGATGTTTGCGTTCGGATCGCCCCTGACCGATCAGCTCACCCTGCTTTATCACCAGTGGGCGGCGCTGAACGACGGGCACAGCCCCAATCCGACGCTTTTTGATCCGGTGGCGGCCGCCTATGCGGTGAAACCGGAGCTATGCCCGGCGAAGCCGCTGCGCATCGAGGTGGACGACAAGGGCATGACCAAGCCGGTGGACGGACAGCCGAATGCGCAGGTATGCGTGCAGTCGGATGAAAAAGGATTTTTGGAGTTCCTGGTTGGAAGGATTACGGGCTCGGAATAGCGGGCCTTCGTCCCCTTGCGGTCCTGCGCTGTGGTGCGCCGCGGACGGTCGGAACGCCTCCCTAAAGAAGCACTGTGTTGTCCGTCACATTCAAAACCATTGACATGGGGAGAAATTGAGGTGAAAACCTTGCTCGATTCTGCTCAGCCCTGACGGATACCAGACTGGACACCTGGAGCGATAAGCGATTCCGGCAGGCTCGCGGCACGGTCGCGGCAAAGTGAGTCGATCAACGGCAGACGTCAAACGATTTTGGAGGATAACGTGAGAAACGGCTTGAGAATGTGTATCTTGGGGGTCGTTGCAGCCGGGTGTGCGGGGCTTTGGGTGACCGGGTGCAAGTCGGCTCCGGATTTGTCGAAGGACAACGCGGCGACGCTGATCCAATCGCACTATGACAGCGTGGCCCCGTCGGGGATCACTATTTCGGTGGACAAGATGGGGTTGCAGCAGGGCCTTACCGCCGGGTACTGGAAACTGACCAAGATCTATCCCAAACAGGAGGGGTGGGCCGACTACACGCTGACTGACGCCGGCAAGAAGGTGCTGAAGCTTGCCAGTGCCGGGGATGTGATCGAATGGCGGCCGGGAGGCGATGGGGAGTTCCACTTCCTGATCACAAGCCTGGCGGGCACGACGATGCGGGCCAAGGAGGTAAGCGACCCTCAGGACGAGATGCTGCCGGACGCCAAATCCGCCAAGAGCGTGAAGTACACCGAAAGCGTGAATATGAATGGTGTGCCTGAGCCGCTTCAGAACATCGCGCACAATGCGGGCAACAAGCTGAGCTCGAAGAAGCAGGCCGATCTGGCCTATGAGAACGGCGCCTGGAAGGTGCACGGGATCATTTAGGCCGTTTGTTGTCGCGGCTGCAGCGCGCCAGGATGGCGTGCTGCGAAATGTGGCAGGCGCGAGTGCGCGCAAGTGAGGTAGAAGAAGGCGCATTCTCGTCGAGAATGCGCCTTCTTCCTGTCGGGGAGCATGGCCCAGCCTGTGGGTGAGCTTCGGGGAGGCAGGCATTTTGTGCCGAGGCTTCCGTGATGTGGAATATCCTCTCCGAATGACAATCCTCCATGACGTGGTTTGCCCAAATCGTTCGCACAAACGGTGACATTCTCCAGGGCGCTACGGGAAGCGGTCAAAACCGAGGCGGTCTTAAATGGCGGTACTTATTCGGTGCCGTGAGGGCTGCAAGCCCGGGGCCGACGAATCCAATAGGCTCGGAAACTATCTATTAGATAGGAAAGCCACCTGATCCCGAGCGCCGGTTGGAACGACTGAATCCGCACTTAATTGACCACCTCCCCGATTCTTGTTATTCTCAAAAGGTTCCGCAAGAACGTCTTTTTCCGTGTGCTTTACGGAAGAGGGGTACGGGAAACCCGGGCAGGCACGTGAAGCGCGGGTTGGTCCTGAGGCCAGGCAACAGCAAGAGTCGGCCAAGAAAGGCCCTGAAGTGAGCTCTTTTCTTGCAAGGGCAGGGGCAAAGCCGATCCGGGGCAGGGTTGGAGTTTGAGGCTAAGTTCCTCATTTGCCTCGGGATCGCAAGTATCGCTACGGCGCTCGCGCGTTCTTCACCTTGAAGGGCTATGCGAGCCGGAACGGCGAAACGGAGTTGGCCTTAACCGGACTGGTTTCCGGGAGCGTACAGCCACCGTCGCAGTTCTCGTCTGAGATGGGAAGAAGGCAGACGCGAAGCAGAACCTGGGCGTCCTCGTGCGTGTGTGCGGCTCCAAATGCCGCCGGCACGAAGATAAGCCGGAAGGGCCTGCGCGCGGCTGTCTGAACGAAGGTCAGGATTCGGGTAAGGAGTTTCGGTTTGCCTACTTTTAATCAACTTGTCCGCAAGGGGCGCACGGCCCCCCGCTACAAGACGGCGTCGCCCGCACTGCAGGCATCGCCTCAGCGCCGCGGCGTTTGCACGCGCGTGTACACCCAGACGCCCAAGAAGCCGAACTCGGCGCTGCGTAAGGTGGCTCGCGTACGGTTGACCAACGGTATCGAGGTCACCACGTACATTCCTGGCATCGGTCACAACCTGCAGGAGCACTCGATTGTGCTCATCCGCGGCGGCCGTGTGAAGGATCTGCCGGGCGTTCGCTATCACGTGGTGCGCGGCACGCTGGATTCGGTCGGCGTGGCTAACCGCAAGCAGAGTCGTTCGAAGTACGGAGCCAAGCGCGCCAAGGGCGGAGCAGCGGCACCGGCGAAGAAGAAGTAAAGCAGTTGTCAGCGATCAGTTGTCAGTGATCAGAAACGCCTGACATCTGAACATGGCGGCACGATCGGTTCCCGGACGGAGCATTGGGCCGGGACTGGGGTAGCAGAAGCCGAGCGCCCTAGCGCTTGAGAGAGTTTTGAGGAACTATGCCGAGAAAAGGGCACATTTCGAAGCGGGAAGTAGCGCCGGACCCGGTTTACGCGTCGACGCTCGTGACCAAGTTTGTGAACTCCATGATGTGGGGCGGCAAGAAGTCGACCGCGCAGGGCATCTTTTACCAGGCCATGAAGAACTTGGAAGAGAAGGGCGGCGGGGATGACGCGCTCAAGCTGTTCAAGAAGGCCGTGGAGAACGTGAAGCCGCTGCTCGAAGTCAAGACCCGCCGGGTGGGCGGCGCCAACTACCAGGTTCCGATCGAAGTGAATCCCGATCGCCGCACGTCGCTGGCGATTCGCTGGCTGATCAGCTATGGGCGCGCTCGCGGTGAGAAGGGCATGATCGACAAGCTCACGAATGAGCTGCTGGATGCTGCCAACGGCCGCGGCGCCGCGATGAAGAAGAAGGAAGACGTTCATCGTATGGCGGAAGCGAACCGCGCCTTCGCTCACTATCGCTGGTAGTGCTTTCCCACCCTGACCGCAAAAACAAGGCGCGGCAAGGGTGGGGCACTCAAGAGTTTTGGTCCGAATCGCAAGTAGAATTCGGGACCTGGATTAAAAGAAGCAGGAAGTTAACAGCGGGCGTCCCCGCCCGCAAGGATCTGACACTGTGGCTCGCATTATTCCTCTGAATCGTTGCCGGAACATCGGTATCATGGCGCACATCGACGCCGGAAAGACGACAGCGACAGAGCGCATTCTGTTCTACACGGGCATCACGCACCGCATTGGCGAAGTGCATGAAGGCACTGCCACCATGGATTACATGGAGCAGGAGCAGGAGCGCGGCATCAC
>NZ_DASXYM010000071.1:0-79006 GCF_036502485.1 Occallatibacter sp.
ATTGTCGCTGCCCCACGTCTCGATTCTGAGACCTGGGAATCCACAAACCCACGCTCTACCGAACCTCCACCCGCCCCACTCTCACCCCAATCCCCGTAAACACCTCCCACGGAATCGTCCCCGCTGCCTCGGCATGATTGAACGCGGTAATCCTCTCCGCGCCCTGCGCACCCAGAATCACGACCTCATCCCCCGGCACTACATCGGGGATGTCAGTCACATCCACCACCGCCTGGTCCATGCTCACCCGCCCCACCAGCGGCGCCCTCTGCCCGCGCACCAGCAGGCTGAAGCGATTCCCGAGCTTCCGATCCAGCCCATCCGCATAGCCCACGGCCAGCAGCGCCAGCCGCATAGGCTCCGTCGCCACAAACGTCCCGTTGTACCCCACCTCGGCTCCCGCCGCAATCTCCCGCACGCTCACCACCCGCGTCTTCCACTCCAGAACAGGAACCAGCGCACCCCGCGCCGACTGGAGCTCCGCCGGCATCTCACCCGCCGCAAAGTCCGGATCGAACTCCGGCGCCAGCCCATACAGCGCCAGCCCGATGCGCACCATCGGCCGCATGCCCCATCGCGCCGCCAACCCGCCGAGCAACGCCTCCGCCGTGCCGCCCAGCAGCGCCGCCGTCGCCCCGACGCTCAGCAAATCCGGCTCCAGCCCCGCCCCGCGCACGGCTTTCACCGCCGCCTCCAGCCGCTGCAACTGCTCCCCGGTCGTGTCCCCGTTCGCTTCATCGGACGCGTACAGGTGCGTCATCACCGCCTCGACCCGCAGGACCGGCTCCGCGCCAAGACGCGCCAGCACCTCCGGCAAATGCTCCAGGGCAACGCCCTGCCGGCTCATGCCCGTATCGATCTCCAGATGGACCTTCACCCCCCGCGCCCCCGCCCCCCGCGCCGCAGCCTCAAGCGCATCAATCTGCCACAGGTCCCACACCACCGGCGTCAGGCCGTGTTCCAGCACCGCCGGCTCCTGTCCGGGAAACACTCCGCCGATCACCAGCACCCGCGCGTCAGGACAGGCAGCCCGCGCCGCCGCTCCCTCTTCCACGCTGGTCACGCCTAGCCAGCGCGCACCACCCCGCACCGCCGCCGGGGCGCACAGCCCCAGCCCATGCCCGTAAGCATCGGCCTTCACAATGGCCAGACACTCCACGGAGAGCCCCGCCAGGTTTCGCAAGAAACGGTAGTTATCTTCCAGAGCGCGGGTGCGGATCTCCACCCAGCAGGGGCGCGTTTTCAAAGGCATGTCCAAGGTCAGGTCCAAACGTCAGTCTACCGCCCGCCGCGCCCCTGCTTCGATGGCCATCGGCCATCATCGGCCCACCGTTTCCGCATACCGTCAGCCACTCGTGAACGCGCATAGACCTCAACACGCCCACCCGCTGTCCTCCCGACCGAAGCGCAGCGAGTGGAGGGACCTGCTGTGCCTGTGAGACCCGCGTTGCAATCAAGGCTCAATCACTTCGGCAGAAGCAGAGTTCGTTATCCAGGCAGAGATTTGAATTGGTGGCGGGTTGAATGCCCCGCGATTTTCTCCTGTATCAGATTCCGGATCCGATCTGCATCGCCGGATTGCATGACCTCCACCTCGGAATCGGAGCACCGCGCAACGGTACACGATCTCTCTCTCGTGTTCTTCAGAGCCGTTGCCTCCACTTCAGCAAACAATCCGTGTCCTCGCACCAGTTCTCCAGGCGAGTCGTTGAACACAAAATCCCCAAAGCCTTGGAACGGATTGTTCGCCTGAGGATGGAAGTAGCGTCCCGTCCATACGTATAGGAGTTTCCTCTGCTGAGGATTGACAGCACATCCGTTGGTCTCCCAATCCGCGGCACGAGATCCATGCTTGTCATACGCCTCTGCGCTGATTCGTAGTTCGCCCAGTGGATTTGACCCAATTTCCATGTATCCGATTGCCGATTTTCTGACAGGGGTGATGTACTCCCACCAGGAGCCCGCGATTCGGGAGCAAAAAATCGGTAAGATAGCCTCCTGTGCGAACCCCCGAGTTCCTTCACCCGCTTGCGGATCTCGCCGCACGCGGCGCCCACTGCCGAGGCCAGGCCCGCTTGGTGGTCCGGGCGGAAGTGCGCCGTAGTAATCCCCAAAACGTCCGAGGGAAGCTTTACCGCTACCGACTCCGGCTGCACACAATAGCAGCGCCCTGCTCCAAGGCTCCCGCTGAACAGCCCTAATTCGAAAATGACATTGTCCCTGGGCGACATGGCCTCCCTGCCGCGGCTTGACGTCTTGTCGTCCGGAGTCGCCAGAAAAACCGCGAAGTCGGCCAACTCTGCCTGCCTCTGTAACGCGTCGGAGAAGCTCATTCCAAGTGGAAAAGCCTCGGTCCAAAGCACCACATCCATGTCGCGGCTCAGGTTTCCGCGAATCGCGTCAGCGATGTCTGTCACTTCCCCTGCAGAGCCGATAAACACCCGCGGAAGTCTAGTCACAGTTCCTCCCGTAACGATGACACGCCCGAAGCGCAAATTTCCCTAAACCTGTATCTTGGACTCCCAGCGTCTAGATGGCCAGTGAATTTGGACAAAAGCCCGACGAGACCTGTTGTTGTCTGAAAGCCCGACACACGATCGGGAAACTGGGGACAAAAACCCTAGATCGTTCTCACCAGCGCATACGCCACCACCGTCTGCGACTCATCCCCCATCGCCTCCAGCAGCCTCTGCTCCTCTACATGCGGCACCTGCATCTCGCAGGCTGCAATCTCCTCGTCCGTCGCCCCGATAAAGCACAGCTCGCAGCAGCCGAGCCCTCCCTCAGGCCCCTCGACCTCCACCCGCACCGGCGGCCCGAACACCCGGCATGTCATCGGCCGCCACGCGTACACATCGCACCGCCCCGTCTCCGGATCGAGCGCCGGACAAGCCGCCTCGTTCGCAAACTCCTCGAATGCCGCCTCATCGGCCTCGGACTCACCCAGCACACCGGTCGCCGGATCGCCCGGAAACTCCGCCGCCCACTCCGCAATCCACCCGCGCGCCCGCTGCTCTACCGCCGACGCCTTCTCAGGGTCCGCCGCACGTAGTGCCTCCATGCCCTCCCGCAGTCGCGCCCTATCCAGCGTGTTGATCGCGAACGCTCCATGACAGCACTGCGTGCACCCCGCCCGGCAGGCCAGATGCACCCCCGCCCGCCTGGCCGCGTCCGCCCACGACGCGTCCATGATCTGGATTAGCTCGAAGTCGCCGCCGGGGAGAGCCACAGCTCCAGCATACGTCCCCCTAAAGTTCCGCACAGGAGTACCGGCGCGATCCCGTCTGCCCCAGCCTCGCCGCGTCTTTGTTCTTGCGGCTAGGGTCCGCTAGGGTGGGATAGCACGAACCCTCAACGCTGAAGCCGTGCCCTGTGACGGTCGATACTGCCCTTCCGCCCCCAGCGAGCACATACTCTTCTGGGGAAGTGGGCCTCTGCCGGTGATCGCACGCCGAACCCTGTGCACCCCCCCACCCCCCCAGTTATTCCGGCGCCTCCGCCCGCGCTCGTTTAATTCCTGTCGAGCGCAAAACATTTATTTGTTTCGCAAGGTGTTCGCCTAGTCCAGCCGTCGACGGTCAGGAGGATGGGTACCCCCCACCCCCCTCCCCTGCAATTTCCAGTCGTGGTGGGAGCGGGACCGGAGGCAGGTACCCCCCCTCCCCCCTCCGCCCGGGGCGTCGGGACAACGTCCAGTTGGGTCGAGCCAAATTCGCTGAATGTTCGCCCGTAAAGCGACGTCAGCTCCTAAGGGCAGTCCGGAGAGCGTTCCTGGCCGGCCCCCCTACCCCCCACCCCCCCTATGTTCTTAAAAAACTCCTCCTGACCTACTTGACGGCACATACTATGCGTTATACAGTATGTATTACACAGTGTACGAGGTACAGCATGACACCGCCTCCCGACGTGCTATTTGAAAACCTCCGGCTGGAGCTCCGCCGCGGCTGTCTCACCCTCGCCGTCCTGGCACAACTCAGGCAAGAGCATTACGGCTACACCCTGCGCAAGGCTCTGGCGGAGCGCGGCCTCGTCATCGACGAAAGCACGCTCTATCCGCTCCTCCGCCGCCTCGAATCGCAGGGCCTGCTGGCCAGCGAGTGGCGCGAGGAAGACAAGCGCAACAAGCGTTTCTACCGGCTCTCGCCGCAGGGCGAAACCATGTTCGGCCTCCTTCTTCAGGAATGGCAGGCCATCAACACCGCAGTGACCAACATTCTTTAAGCCTGGAAGGAGAAAGCCATGGAGTCCAAAGATCTGTTTGAGCGCTATCTGCAGGCAGTCGGAAAGTATCTTCCTTGGCGGCGGCAGGGCGACATCATCGCCGAGCTCCGCGCCAACCTCGAAGCTCAGCGCGACGAACGCGAAGCCGAACTGGGCCGCCCGCTCTCGGAAGGCGAGTTGATCCACTGGCTCAAGGAGCTGGGACCGCCGCACCAGATGGCCGCCCGCTACCAGCCGCCGCGCTACCTGATTGGCCCGGCCATCTTCCCCATGTACATCCACATTCTGCGGTTAGTCGCAATGTGGTTCTCGGTCGCCTTTGCCCTCTCCATCGTCATCCGCGTCATCGTTGAATCGCACACGCCGCAGTGGGTGGCGACCCAGATCGCAAACTATCCCAGCCTCCTGATCATGGCGGCAGCCTGGGTCACCCTGGTGTTTATCGCCTTCGAGTACATCTCGGAGCGGTACCCGGAGACGTGCCCGGACATCATGGCTTCGGGCCCACGCTGGTCGCCAGCCAGCCTGCCGCCGCTCGATAAAGAGTCGGCTCCCGGAATCAAGCCGCGAAGTCTGACCGGCGCGATCGCCGAGTTCGTTGTGCAGTTCTGCCTGCTGGTATGGTTGCTCCTGATTCCCAGCCATCCCTTTGTCCTGCTTGGCCCCGGCGCAGGCTATCTGGAGCACTCCTCGGTGCGGCTGGCCTACGTCTCCGTCGCTTTTTTCTGGGCAGTCGTGGGGTTAAACATGATCCAACTGGTGTGGCAGTCATTCAACTTCATGCGCGGCACCTGGCGCATTCCCAGCAGAGTGCAACACCTGGTCACCAAGGCCCTGGGCATCGTGCCCGTTGCCATCCTGGCCTTTGCCCCCGGTCACCGCTACCTCGAACTGAACCCGTCGGAAGCGGCCCGACTGCCCAACGGTTTCAATTTCGTCACCCTCAACCAATCTCTCTTTGGAGGGGTGCTGGTGGTGCTGGCAATCGTCAGCATCCAGTTTGTATGGGACATCTGGAAGACCAGCCCCAGCGCGCGCGCAGCACGATTGCGCATGGTGTTCTGATCGCCGTCTGGGGGCGCCGGCGTGAGCTGTGGAGCAAATTCCCGAAGACCGAAGCTGAGTCCTTGTGGTAGGTTGTGAGCTTCAGGCTCCCCACAGACACACCCAGACGCAGATAGGGTCTGATTATTCATTGGCTTTCCCGCAGTGGAGGCCTTTTCAGGACTTCCGCAGGTCAGCTCAAGACGAGCGCGCGTTCGTTCCCAGGGAGGATCTATGGCCTACACAGCCACCAAGCAGCATGTTCTCAACCGTGGAGTCCCACCGGACAGCTTTCTCGATGAGCTGGTCGCGTGGGGCGGATCCGCAGACGATGAGATCTTCGCACCCAACCCCAACGCGGACGTGTACGGAAGCGTAGTCGGCGTTCTCGGTCCGTGGAGAGATCTGGCGCATCGCCGCGCCGCCATGCTCGAGGTTATGCGCGTCCTGGCCGGCTTCGAGTCCTCGTGGCACTGGAACGAAGGCCGCGACACCACCAACCCCACATCCGTCACCCCGGACACCATCGAGACCGGCGCCTTTCAAGTGAGCGCGAACTCGATGGGCTTCGGGCAGGATCTCAAGGACCTTGTCATGGCTCAGGCCGGCACGCTTGACGGCAACGACTTCCAGCAGGCCATGAAGGACAACCATCCGCTGGCGATGGAGTACATTGCGCGGCTGCTGCGCCACACTGTCAACCACAACGGCCCCGTGAAGCGGCACGAGATCGACGCCTGGCTGCGCAAGGACGCCGTAACGGAATTCGAGCAGTTGCTGAATCCGTAGCCGGCGGCCTCTCGCGCATTTTAGCGGGCATGATGCGTACTACTCCACGACCTTCAGCGTGGTGTGGGCATCTGCCAGGGAGCTGCCCCCGACCCAGAGGTCGTAGGTGGTGGGCTCGACCACCTGCCTGAGGTCGACATTGTAAAAGTTCATCTCGTCGAAGCCGATAGGGAATTCGACGTGCTTGCTTTCGCCGGGGTTCAGGGTAACTCGAGTGAAGCCTTTGAGTTCGCGCAGAGGTTGTTCAACGCTGACATTGGGAATGCGCATGTAAAGTTGGACGACTTCAGTGCCGGCGACGCTGCCGGTGTTGCGGACGTCGACGCCGACTTTGACAAGGGACTTATGCCCGCTGGCCATCACTTCGCGGACGGGGATGGATGCGCGGTCCACCGTAGGGTTGGAGTAGCCGAATGTGGTATAGCTGAGGCCCCAGCCGAAGGGAAACAGCGCGGAGTTCTGCTCGTCGACGTAGCGGGAAAGGTACTTCTCCTCTGAGTTGGCGGGCATGTGGCTGAGATCGGCGTTGCGGGCGGGGCGGCCAGTGGGCATCTGCGCGTAGTAGAGAGGCTCCTGGCCGACGGCGCGGGGCAGGCTGGCAGGGAGCTTGGCGGAGGGGTTCACGTCGCCGCTGAGGATGTCCACGATCGCGTGGCCGGCTTCGTGGCCGGGGCTCCAGGCCTCAAGGATGGCGGGCACGTGCTCGGCGGCCCACTTGATTTCAAGCGGCCGGCCCGCGGCGACGAGCAGGATCACAGGCTTACCTGTGGCGACCACATCTTCGAGGAGCTTCTGCTGGTTTCCGGTAAAGCCGAGGTTCACGCGGCTGCCAGCCTCACCTTCCATGAATCCGGCTGGCTCACCCAGGGCGACGAGGGCGACGTCGGCTTTCTTGGCTGCCTCAACGGCTTCGTTGATGGTGGCGTTCTCATCAGCCACTGGTTGAGGGCCGCCGTTTTTCGCCCAGATCTGGGCATCCTGGCCGTTGAGCAGACCACACCCCTGGGCGAAAAGGACATGATCGGCGCCGAGCTTCTCTTCAAGCGCCTTGCGCAGGGTGACGACGTATTTGGGGTCGCCTGCAGCCCATGCGCCGAGCAGGTCGGCCTGATCGTCTGCCATGGGGCCGATGAGGGCGACGGTCTTGTTCTTGTCCTTGAGCGGGAGGAGGGTGCCGGCGGCTTCAACGGGATCATTTTTGAGCAGAACGATGCTCTCGTCGGCCACTTTGCGGGTACGGGCACGCTTTTCGTCGGTGGGCTGGTAAGGAGCTGAGGGCTGGGCGAAGGGGTGCTCAAAAAGGCCGAGGGCGAACTTTACGCGCAGGACGCGGCGGGCGGCCTCGTCAATGACCGACTCGGAAATTTTGCCGGAGCGGACCTGGGCGGCGATGGTGGTGCCGTAGAGATTGCCTTCCATGTCCATCTCGACGCCGGCGGTAAGGGCTTTGCGTGCGACGGTAGGGCCGTCGCCGATGGAGTGGTTGATAAGCTCGCCAACCGCGCCCCAATCGGAGACGACGAAGCCGTCAAAACCCCACTCCTTGCGGAGGATCTTGTCCAGAGTGAGCGGGTTGGCGGTGGCGGGCACTCCGTTGATGGAGTTGAAGGAGGACATGAGGGTGGCGGCGCCTTCTTCGACCGCGGCCTGGTATGGCTTGAGGTAGACCTGGCGCAGGGTGATCTGGCTCATGTCCGTGGCGTTGTAGTCGCGGCCGGCGATGGCGGCTCCGTAGGCGGCATAGTGCTTGACGCTGACGGCGACGGACTCAGGCTTGGAGAGGTCGCCCTGCTGGTAGCCGCGGACCCACGCGCGGGCCATGGCGGAGCTGAGGAAGGGGTCTTCGCCGTTGGATTCGATGATGCGGCCCCAGCGTGCGTCGCGGGCGATGTCGACCATGGGGGAGAAGACCCAGGGGACACCGTCAGCGCGGGCTTCTTCGGCGCCGGTGCGGGCAACGAGCTCGCCCATGGCGGGGTCAAAGCTGGCGGCCACCGCGAGGGGAATCGGGAACGTGGTGCGGTGGCCGTGGATCACGTCGAGCCCGAAGAGGATGGGAATGTGGAGGCGCGACTTTTCCATGGCAATGTGCTGGTAGTGATTGGTGGCGTCTGCCCCGACCACGTTGAGGAAGGAGCCCACCTGGCCCTTCTCGACCATCTCATCGAAGCGCTGATTCTTTCCTTCCGAGCCGGGGCCCGTGGCAAATCCAGCGGAGAACTGCACGAGCTGACCGATTTTCTCCTCGAGAGTCATCTTCCTGAGGAGGGCGTCCACCTTCGCATTGAGTTCCCGGGAGGCAAGTTGTTTGTTGGGAACAGGACGGGACGGGGTGGTCTGGGCCGGCAGGGGAAGGGCAGCGGAGGTGGTGAGGAGGAGGGCAGAAACGAGCGCTCGACGGAGGGTAATGCGAGACCGAGTTCTCATATTTCGGGATGATAAATCGTGGAGGCGGGAGGGTGCAGTATCAGGGGCTCATGCGATCGGGCGGGCGGCTGGTCAGATGGTCGCGATGGGGCTGGGCTGCGGTTTGCCTGAGTCTGATGAAAGTGCGAGTGGGAGAGCGAACGGCGATTGTGCATTCTGAGGGGGCGCGGCGCTAACCGGAAAGTGGTACGTGAGTGCGGTCAAGCACTGCAGAAATTCCTTGTAGCCGCGCAGACTGGTGTACATACTGTAAGAACTCAATCATCCATGGAGTCACAGGAATGAGCGCTCTCTCTGCCTTCATTCTGCTGGCCGCGGTATCTACTGGGACCGCGGTCGACAATGCAAAGACCTTCTCGACGCCGGCACTGGAGCCCGCCTTCAAAGAAGTGCCGAAGGGCCCCAACGGTCTCACGCTCTACAACGCCAAGGGCGAGGTAGTGGCGCGGTGCGAGAAGAAAGACGACAACTTCGGCAACTGCAAGATGGAGCCTGGCTACTCGCTTGACGACCTGATGAATGCCTGGGTGCACGCGTACCAGGAAATGGGTAAGACCAGGGAGTAGAGATACAGGCCGGCGTGTATAGGGATTAAAGGTTGGAAGGGTTGGCGCTCGCGCCTTGCTCGTCGTACCGGCCCGATTGCCTGCTCTGATGCTACGGCGGGATTTGTACTGCCGCGAAGGTTGCCGCCGTGCTCTACTTCTGCTGTGACCTCTGCGCGGCACATTCTTAAAAACATCCGAAGAACGCTCGGGCGGGCGCTTGAACACGATACGTTCAACACCGCCAAGGCAGCGGCGTATTCGGGGATGATGTGCTTTTTTCCGGCGGTGCTGGTGTTCGCCGCACTGGTGTCGGTGGTTCCCGAGGGCCTGTCGGTGCTGGGCGAGATGCGGGGCTCGCTGGAGGAGGTTCTGCCGCCAGGCACCATGCTCCTTCTGCAGAATTCGCTGACCGAGCGCCCGCTCGGATCCGTGCAGGTGCTGCTCTCCGCCACGTCCGTTTCGGTGTTCGCCGCACTGGGCGTGATGCTGACGCTGATGGACGGTTTCCGCAGGGCATACGGCGTGGAGCGCGATAACTGGAGATTCTGGGAGAAGCGCATTCGCGCCCTGATGCTGGTGCCGATTGTGCTGGTACCACTGGGGCTGGCCAGCCTGCTAGTGGTTTTTGGGCACCAGATTGAAATATGGACCATTGAGAGAGGCGGCCACGAATTACGCAGAATCGTGCTAATTTTTTGGCGCATGGCGCGGTGGACGGTGGCGGTGACCACCGGGGCGAGCGTGCTTGCGGCGCTCTACCATTTTGGCACCAAACGTACCGAACACTGGGGACGGGTGCTCACCGGGGCGATTGCGACGACGCTGGTTTGGTTCCCGGCAACGCTGGCGTTTGGGTGGTACGTGACTCGGGTAGCGGATTATTCGAGATTTTATGGTTCGTTTGCGGCAGGAATCGCTACGCTGGTGTGGCTTTATCTGACGTGCTTTAGCGTGTTGCTGGGCGCGGAGCTGAACGGGGTCTTGTATCAGGACCGAGTGGATCGCCTGGCGCACGATAACACAGCGGACACCGTTTCAAGTCTGTGACCCCTCGCACCGATGATTGTGCCGCTCTTTGTGCATGATGGAGAGGGGCTATGCGTTCTGGAACCTGTAAAATGGAATGGACCGCACACCCTAGGTTTCCCCAACTTGCTGTGAACCCTTCCTGGAGCACTCTGAATGCCGTTTGCTGAACTTAGCCTGTCCGACTCTGCAACGCAGCGTCGCGCCAAGATTGTTGCAACCCTTGGGCCCGCTTCCAACACTGAAACCGTTTTCCGCGACCTCGTAAGGGCAGGGGTTGACGTTGTCCGCCTGAATTTTTCCCACGGAACGCATGAAGAAAAGCTGGCGCTGATCCAGATGATCCGCAAGGTGAGCCGGGAAGAGCGGCGTCCGCTGTGCATCCTGGGGGACCTTCAGGGACCGAAGATCCGTACCTCGAAGCTGAAGGATCGCACGCCGGTGATGCTGCAGGCGGGCAAGCGCATCACCATTACGCCCCGCGAAGTGCAGGGCACCGCTTCAATGGTGGGCACAACGTTCAAGACGCTGGCGGAAAACGTTGAGCAGGGCTCGCGGATTCTGCTGTCAGACGGACTGATCGAACTGCGCGTGCACGAAGTGGATGGGAACGATGTTGTCTGCGAGATCATCAACGGCGGCATGCTGGGCGAAAACAAGGGCATCAATTTGCCGGGCATTCCAGTCCGGGTGCCGTCGTTGACGGAGAAGGATGACGCGGATCTGGAGTTCGCGCTGAAAAACGGCGTGGATGCAATCGCGGTTTCGTTTGTCCGCACGGCGGAGGATATTCGCTTGGTGCGCAACCGTGTTTCGGCTTATGGGTCAGAGACCTGGATTATCGCGAAGCTTGAAAAGCCGCAGGCAATTGAGCACCTGGACAGCATTCTGCAGGTGGCCGACGGCATCATGGTGGCTCGCGGCGATCTGGGCGTGGAGGTGCCGCCAGAGAAGGTGCCTGCGATTCAGAAGCACATCATCCGCCGGGCGAGCGAGTACCGCAAACCAGTGATTACGGCGACGCAGATGCTGGAGTCGATGATTGAGAATCCGCGACCCACGCGCGCGGAGGCCTCCGATGTGGCCAACGCGGTGTATGACGGCACGGACGCGGTGATGCTTTCGGGCGAGTCGGCGGTGGGCAAGTACCCGATAGAGGCAGTTTCAATGATGGCCCGCATTGTGCAAGAGGCGGAGCGCACCATCAAGGAGCAGGCTGGCTATGGCATTCGCGCGCACGAGTCGCACCTGTCGATTGCGGAGACGATCTGTGAGGCGACGGCGCACGCGGCGGAGGATCTCGATCTGCGCGGCATTGCGCTGTTCACTGAGTCTGGTGCGACCGCGCGGCAGCTTTCGAAGTATCATCCGGCGACGCCGATCTTCGGCCTGAGCCCGAATGAGGTGACGATCAACCGCCTGAATCTGCTGTGGGGAACGGTGCCGATCCGCTGCCCCAAGGCGAGTTCGACCGAGGCAATGGTGGATCTGGCGGAGACGCTGCTGGAGCAGGGCGGATTTGTGCGGCCGCGCGAGGTGATCGCGATCGTGGCCGGAACGCGAACGAAGTCGGGATCGACGAACTTCCTCCGGCTGCATGTGCTGGGAGAGCGGACCCCGGATGGGAAATTCCTATCGCCCCACGAGCACGAGACGCCGGTGGAGGGCACCAAGTCACGTCGGACCAAAGCGGCGACACGGAAGGTCTAAGGGGAATTCGAAGCAGAGCCGAAAGCCACTCTCTGGGGAGTGGCTTTTGTGCGTCAGGGCTTGTTCAGGAAGAGAAATGCAGGAGTTGCACGCCGGCTAACCGGCCATGACAAAGGCGCATCGGAACGGGGTTAGAAGCACAACCCGTTCCAACGCGTCGGGCGGCTCGCTCGGACCCATTAGGGCGGTTCGGGAGTCGAGCCGGCTGCCGCCGAAGGAGACCCTTGAATGAAGAATGACCGGAAGGACAGGAACCCTAAAACCCCTGAAACCGAAAGGGTTCCTACATCTGTACCAGCTGTAGTGCTGGAGGAGAACAAGGCGAGTCAGGTCCACAGCAAGTCGCATGCCGCTCACCTGGAAGACACGAAGTTAGAGCCGCACAGCAAGCCTTCAGGCGACCTGCGCTTTTTGGCACCCTTCCCCACGGGCCGCAAGCAGCCTTGATGGTCTACGACGCGATGCGGCTGCGCAAGGTGCAGCCGCTTTCTTTTCCTTTGAGAGGACGCACATGGCAAAGCAGAAATCCCCCCACACCAATTCGCAGCAGAACAGCAGTTTCGCGCAAACCGATCTTAATCCGGACGACACGCCGCAGACCGTGCTGGAGGGCGAGGACGGACGGGCTTACGGGAACAATGATGGCGCGCAGACGGGCGGAAAGCGCTCGATGCGTGACGCCCCGAGTGCTGAAAATTCGCACAAAACCGAGCCGCAGCCGGTGGCCTACGAGGGCTCGGTGACCAGCCGCACAGCGCACGATGGGAGCAGACAAGGCATCTCCAACAGGTCTGCAGAGAGCGAAGCTGCGGGGCAGGAGAAGGTGGTGAGCCAGCGCGAGGACGCGCAGGCCGGACTGAATCACAGCGGAAAGGCTTCACGTTAGATTCTGACTTTACTGCGCGTCTGGCGCAGTCGGGAGTGAATGTGGCACTAGTGAATTCGAAGATCACATTGGATGAGTTGCAGGGACTGGCAAGCTTCTGGACCGAAGGCGGGGACGCAATTTCGGTGTACTACAAGGCGCCGGAACCGTCAGAACTTGCGCATCGCGAAGAGCCGCTTTTCGCGAAGGAGCAGATCAAACAGAAGCTGGGTGCGCTCAAAGGCTCGAGTCAGCCGGATCGCGCGGATGTGCAGCGGATCGTGGAGACCATCTCCGACCTGAAGGGCAATGGGGGTCGCGCCAAGGTGATCTTTGCGTGCAAGAGCAAAGGCATCTGGCGCGAATTTGACGCGCCGGGTGATTTCGGGTGCCGCATCGACATGGGCTCTAATTTCACGCTCGCTCCGTTGATTGCCCAGCAACAGGGACGACGGCGCTATTGCGTGGCGCTGGCGGACCGGAACCGGGCGCGGCTGTTGCTGCTGGAAGCGCGCGAGATCGCGGAACACAGCCAAATTCTGGATGAAGACGATAAGGAGAAGATCAGGACCACGGGGACGAGCAAGTCGGCGCATCTGGAGCGAAAGAAAGAGGAGCAGACGCGGAAGCATTTCTCGTTTCTCGCGGAGCATCTGCTGCATTTCCACGAGCACAAGGATTACGACTCCCTGCTGGTTGGGTGCCGCGAAGAGATGTGGCCGGCGATTGAGGCGGAGTTGCATCCGGAGCTCAAACGCATTCTGGTGGGTCACTTCAACTGCGATCCTGGTATGGCCGCGCGCGAGGAGATCCAGAAGAAGGCGCAGGCGCTGGTGGACGGGAAGGACCGCGAAGACGAGCAGCGGCTGATGGAACGAACGATGAGCGGCTTCGCCTCGAATGCGCTGGGCGCTGTGGGCATCCACGAGGTGATTGACGCACTGGAGAAGGGAGAGGTGCGCACGCTGCTGTGGACGAGCAAGCCCGACGGACAGCAGCACAGCGCCAGCCTTTGCGAGAACTGCGGACACCTTGAAGCGCAGGAGCTCAAGGCCTGCACGCTGTGCGGCGCGAAGATGCGGCTCTACCAAAACGCTGAAGAAGCGCTGCTGAGGCATGCGCTGGGCCGCAGCATCGAGGTGCGGGAGATGCACTATACGAAGCTGCCCATGCCGGATCGGATTGCCGCGTGGTTGCGATTCCGCGCGGAGATGAGCACGCCGCAGGCGCTGGCGTCGTGAGAGCAGCGGAGTTAACTGGATCAGCGAGTTAGCCGCGCTGCGCGCGTGGTGGCAAGTCAGCAGGTTGGCGGAAAGGCTCATGTGCAATAGCATGGGCCTTTCCTTTTTTGTTTTGGTTTCGCTTTGTGCTTGATCAGGCAGGCACGGTAGGGGCTTCGATGGGGGCGGCTGACGTTCGGCGCGCGGCAGCATAGAGCAGCAGGATTGTGCCCAGTGCGAGAACCGCGTTGCCGATGCGCATGGCCGCATCGGCTTTACCTGTCACGGGCTGCTGAATGAAGGCGTGCCACGCGTATGACAAGGCGGCGCCTCCGGCGAGGGAGAGGATGTGGAGGTTGTTCCAGCCGGCGTGGCGTGACCATGCTAAAGCCGCGATGATCATGACCAGATCGAGCGCCAGGTAGATGGCGACGGCGCCCCAGCCCCACGTGCGCGGAGCGACAAGGAAGATGGAGCAGGCGGCGAGTGAGAGTGCGCCGCTGATCCAGGGGTTGGGGGCGGTGCCAGGGCGCTTTTGATCGCTGCGGCGCGGCAGAAGGAACGCGGCGATTGCGACAACGATGCAGCACACAGCGGATACGGCGAGTTGCGTGCGCGATGCCATGAAGTGGTGGCTGTCGGTGTCGATTTGGTGCCTGGTCATCATGCAGGCGATGAGCACGAAGAGCACCGTGACGATGGCGAGGCCGAGGCCCTTGAGCCAGGGGGTGTGGGCCCGGCGAGGCACGAGGGCTTCCATGATGGCGATGGGGACAGAAATGCTCCACACGGTGTGGAGAGTGAGGACGAAGACTGTCCACCAGGCGCTGATGCCGAGCGCAGGGATGAATGCCGGCTCGAGCAGATGCAGGTGCAGACCAAGATAGTCAGGATTGAAGAGGGTCTGGGTGGTGAAGGCTTCTTCAAGGATGCCGTAGGCGAGGGCAAGCGTGAGGATGGTGGGCCATCCGCGGCCGGTACGGCGCGTGATCTCGCGAATGAGAATGGCGCCGCCGCCGTAGAAGGGCGCGAGGATCAGCAGGATACCGATCTGGGTAAGCGGAAAATCGCCGAGCAGAAATTCGGCGATCAGAGGGGAGAGAAAGAAGAGAGCGACTGCGGGTGCGATACGACGAAAGAAGGAGCCCATTGAGGAAGCTTCGCGCATTTGGCTGCCGCCCGCAACGGTAAAGATGGGATCAGCCGGGAGCCGCCTATTTAGGAATTCCAAGCATCTACAGTCCGCAACTAATCGCAGCTGTGGTACGCAGAAACCAATGAGCAGTTGCGGCAAAGCAGAAACACAGTCTGGACGCCGCAGTTGTCGACAAAGCTCTCTTCGGCACCACCTGCGACTCGGCTCCCTCGCAGGCAATTGTATGGCTGCGAGGGAGAATACCGATCCCAGGTCAGTTACTTTGACGCGAGTTGACGGAGGACGTACTGCAGAATGCCGCCGTGCCGGTAGTACTCGATCTCCTGCGGTGTGTCGATGCGGACTTTGGCTGTGAACTGTTTGTTTGTGCCGTCGGGGGTGGTGGCGCTGACCTTGAGGGTGCGTCCGTTGGCAAGTTTATCGGCAAGCAAATTGGTGAGGCCGGCGAAGTCGTAGGTCTCTTCACCGGTGAGGCCGAGGCTTTCGACGTTCTGGCCTTCTTCAAACTGCAAGGGGAGAATGCCCATTCCCACCAGATTGGAGCGGTGGATACGCTCGAAGCTTTCGGCAATGACAGCCTTCACGCCCAGCAGGTTCGGCCCCTTGGCTGCCCAGTCGCGCGAGGAGCCGGAGCCGTATTCCTTGCCCGCCAGGATGACCAGCGGAACATTGCGCTCGGCGTATTGCACGCTGGCGTCAAAGATGGACATCTGCTCGCCTTCGGGGAGCAGCCGGGTGACGCCGCCTTCCGTGCCGGGGGCCAGTTTGTTGCGCAGGCGGACGTTGGCGAAGGTGCCGCGGACCATGGTTTCGTGATTGCCGCGACGCGAGCCGTAGGAGTTGAAGTCAGCGTTCTTGACGCCGTGCTCGGTGAGGTACTTGCCGGCAGGGCCGCTTGCTTTTATATTGCCGGCGGGCGAAATGTGATCCGTGGTGACGGAGTCGCCGAGGACTGCGAGGACACGGGCGTTGAGGATGTCGGTGACAGGTGCCGGCTCCTTCGTGATGCCGTCGAAGTAAGGAGCCTTGCGGATGTAAGTGGAATCGGGCTCCCACTGGTAGGTGTCGCCGGTGGGGAAGCTGAGGCTCTGCCAGTTGGCGTCGCCGTCAGATACGTGGGCGTATTCGCGGCGGAAGCCTTCGCTGGAGATGCCCTTCTCGATGGCAGCGGCGACCTCGGCCTGCGTGGGCCACAGATCGCGGAGATAGACGGGGTGGCCGTTCTGGTCCGAGCCCAGCGGGTCAGCGTCGAAGTTGTGGCCGATTTTGCCGGCCAGCGCGTAGGCGACGACGAGCGGCGGAGACATGAGGTAATTGGCGCGTACGTCGACGTTCACGCGGCCCTCGAAATTGCGATTGCCCGAGAGCACGCTGACGGCGACGAGGCCGTGCTCGTTGATGGCTGTCGATACATCTTCCGGCAGCGGGCCGGAGTTGCCAATACAAGTGGTGCAGCCGTAGCCGACCACATTGAAGCGGAGCTTTTCGAGATAGGGCAGCAGGCCGGACTTCTCGTAGTAATCGGTGACGACACGAGAGCCGGGCGCGAGGGAGGTCTTGACCCAGGGTGGGACGGTGAGGCCCTTCTCGACGGCCTTCTTGGCGAGGATGCCGGCGGCCACCATGACGGAGGGGTTGGAGGTGTTGGTACAGCTGGTGATGGCGGCGATGACGACGGAGCCGTGATCGAGGTACTTGTCGGGGTCAACGTTGAAGCGCTCCTTTACGGTGGTGGTCACGTGGAGCGGTGCGACTTCAGCGACGGCGGTTGCGGTGGAGGCGTCGGTGACGGAAGTCTGGCGCGACCAGGCTTCCGCGGTGCGCGAGCCGAGGGGCTTGGCTGTGGGCGCGAGCAGAGACGGAAGCTGCTGCTGGAAGCTGGCGGCGGTGTCTTTGAGGAGCACGCGATCCTGCGGGCGCTTGGGGCCGGCGACGCTGGGCTCTACGGTAGCGAGATCGAGTTCCAGGGTCTGCGTGTAATCGGCTTGGGGCGTGCCCGCGGCGTGGAAGAGGCTCTGCTCCTTGTAATACGCCTCGACGAGCGCGATATGCTCTTCAGCACGGCCGGTGAGACGGAGGTAGCGGAGGGTTTCGGCGTCAACTGGGAAGATGCCGCAGGTGGCGCCGTACTCGGGCGCCATGTTGCTGATGGTGGCGCGATCAGCGAGCGGGAGTTCCGCGATGCCGGGGCCGAAGAACTCGACGAACTTGCCGACGACGCCCAGTTTGCGCAATGCCTGCGTGACGGTGAGGACAAGGTCAGTAGCGGTAGCGCCTTCGCGCAGCTTGCCGGTGAGCTTATATCCGACGACCTGCGGGACCAGCATGGAGACGGGCTGGCCGAGCATGGCGGCCTCGGCCTCAATGCCGCCGACGCCCCAGCCGAGGACGCCGAGTCCATTGATCATGGTGGTGTGGGAGTCGGTGCCGACGAGGGTGTCAGGGTAGGCGAGGGATTCGCCGCTTTCGTCCGTGGTGAAGACGACGCGGGCAAGGTATTCAAGATTGACCTGGTGGCAGATGCCCATGCCGGGAGGAACCGCGCTGAAGTTGCGGAAGGCAGTCTGGCCCCACTTGAGGAAAGCGTAGCGCTCGCGGTTGCGCTGGAACTCCAGGAAGGAGTTGGCGTCATACGCCTTGGACGTTCCGAACTCATCGACCTGCACGGAGTGGTCGATGACCAGCTCGGCGGGGATGAGGGGATTGACGCGCTCGGGATCGCCCCCGAGGGTCTTGATGGCGTCGCGCATGGCGGCGAGGTCAACGATGGCGGGGACGCCGGTGAAGTCCTGCATGAGCACGCGGGCCGGCATATAGGCGATCTCGCGGCTAGGTTCGGCCTTAGCGTCCCAGTTGGCGAGGAAGGCGATGTCGTCGGCGGTGACGTTCACGCCGTCTTCGCGGCGAAGCAGGTTTTCAAGCATAATTTTGAGCGAGAAGGGGAGGCGGCTGAGGTTGAAGCCTTTGGCCTCGAGCGCGGGGAGGCGGAAGATCGTATAAGATTTGGCGCCGGACTGGAGGGTGGCGCGGCTGGCGAAGCTGTTCGGGTTCTGGGTACTCACGGGAATTGTGCCTTTCTATCCGCGGGCGAGCGGATCGATCTCGAGTCGAAGGTCTCCGGCGTGCCGCGCCGGGGTTCCGGGGCCGGTGACGGGGGCCGCGGGACGGGAAGAATCGTCGCAAAGAAGGGTAATCAGCGGCGCTGGGCAGCGTCTACGGTCAGCGTCCACGATCGGGGTGGCCGCGGCGGAAGCGCTTGAGCGGAGGCGGAGCGGGATGGGCACTGCGGGGAGGCATGATTCCGCACACAATTTTAGCGCGTCGGGAATGGGGTTGGGAACAGGCGGCCGGTTGGGCAGGCGGGTCGGGTAAGTTAGGGGCATGCGTGTTGCGATTGTTACGGGCGCGGCCCAGGGAATCGGACGCCGAACCGCGGAGGTGCTGGCGGAGGCAGGTTATGCCCTCGCTCTGCTCGATGTGAAGTCGTGCGCAGTTACGCTCGCAGAGGTGCGAGGCCGCGGTGCGGAGGCAGAGGAGTTTCTCGGCGACCTCTCAGATGAGCCGGTTGTGGCTGCGGCTGCCGAGGGAGTGAAGAGACGCTGGGGACGCGCCGATGTGCTGGTGAACAATGCGGGGATCAGCTTCATTGCACCGGCCGAATCGGTAGAGGGCGCGGCCTTCCTGCGTGTACTCGAGGTGAACCTGCTGGCGCCTTTTCTGCTGGCGAAAGCGTTTGGGGCGATGATGCTGGAGCAGAGGAGCGGCAGTATCATAAATGTCGCTTCGATTGCAGGGCTGGTGGGGATTGCCGATCGCGCGGCTTACAACGCGTCAAAGCATGGGTTGATTGGGCTGACGCGGACGCTGGCCGCGGAGTGGGGTGGGCGCGGAGTCCGGGTGAATGCAGTGTGCCCTGGATGGGTGAAGACGGAGATGGACGTGGCCGATCAGGCGGGGGGCAGCTACAGCGACGCCGACATTGAAGGCGTGAACCCGATGGGGCGTTTTGCAAAGCCCGACGATATTGCGCGCGCCATCTTGTTTCTGGCAGACCCGCAGCAGAGCGGATTCATCAATGGGCATGCGCTGGCGGTGGATGGCGGTTGGACGGTGGATGGGAGTTGGCAGAGCCTCAGGATGCGGAAACGGTAGCGAACTGATTTTCATTTTCTGATCGGAGCTGATGAATGCACTCATTCAGGTCTCTTGCCCATCTGGCGGCTCTAGCTTTTGCGACCGCGGCCGTCGCACAGACACCATCAACGCAGCAAGCGCAGCACACGTCATGGCCGACGAAAGATGGGTGGGTGACGGTGCGCGACTTCAGGTTCGGCACGGGGGAGACGCTGCCGGACTTGAAGCTGCATTACCTCACGCTGGGCGAGATGCATCGCAATGCTACGGGGCACGTGGATAATGCGGTTTTGCTGCTGCATGGGACGGGCGGCAATTCGCAGTCGCTGCTGAATCCGGTTTTCAGCGATGTGCTGTTTGTGCCGGGCGGGGTGCTGGACGTGCAGAAGTACTTCATCATTCTGCCGGACGAGATTGGCCATGGGCAGAGTTCGAAGCCGTCGGACGGTATGCACGCGCACTTCCCTGCCTACGACTATGACGACATGGTACGCGCGGACCGCGGGATGCTTGACGAGATGAAGGTGGATCATCTGCGCCTGATTCTGGGCACGTCTATGGGCTGCATGCAGGGGTTTGTGTGGGGCGAGACGTATCCCGACTTCATGGATGCACTGGCGCCGTTTGCGTGCCTGCCGGTGGAGATTGCTGGCCGGAACCGCATGATGCGTTACATGGCCATTGAAGACATCAAGCTGGACCCGGCGTGGCAGGGCGGCGAGTACAAAACGGAACCGCAGGACGGGTTGCGCGGCGCCAACGAGATGCTGCTGGTGATGGGCTCGGCGCCCCAGGTGATGCAGAAGACGGCGCCGACGAGGGTGAAGTCTGAGGAGTATGTCGACAAATACCTGGCGCGAACGATGGCGAGCACCGATGCAAACGACATGATCTTTTATCTGAATGCGAGCCGGAACTACAATCCCGAGGCGAAGCTGGAGACGATCAAGGCGCCGGTACTGTGGATCAACTCGGCGGACGACTTTATTAATCCGCCGGAGTTGGGGATTGCGGAGAAGGAAGTGAAGAACATTATGCACGGGCGATTCATTCTGCTCCCGATCAGCGAGCAGACGCGCGGGCACGGGACGCACACGGTGGCGGCAGTCTGGAAGGAGTATCTGGCTGCATTCATGCGGCAGACGGAGCCGAAGCAGGCGTCGGGACTGATGGCGCTCAGCCCGGAGAAAAATACCGTGCCAGACTGGCCCTGGTAGTCCGGCACGGTGCAAAGGACCTTGGCGAGAGCTGTAAATACGGTCTTGAGTTGATCTCCTTAAGGCTGGATTCGGCGGCTTCTGGAGCGCGTCCTTGCGCGCTACCCGCGACGGCAGGCTCATGACCTGCCTGCAGTATAGGTTCGAATGGACATGCAAAAACGGCCTGCGACAATGGAATGACAAGCTTGGGACAATTCGCAGCGAATTGAGGCGTGCAGCCTATGCAGGCAGTCGGTAGAAGTTGGTGCAGTTTCCTCCCAGCACCGCATCCTGCTGCGCGGAGGGAAGCTGCGCGATGTAATCCATCACAACGCGCATGGTGGACCTGTACGTCGCAGCCACGGTGCACACGGGCCAGTCAGAGCCGATCATGATGCGCTCCGGGCCGAATGCCTCGAATACCACATCAAGATAGGAATGGAAATCGTGCGCCTGCCACTCTTTCCAGCGCGCCTCGGTGACCATGCCTGACACCTTGCAGCAGACATTCTCGAGTTGCGCGAGGGCGCGGATGTCGGTATTCCATGGCTCCAGCGCACCTTGTGCGATCAGGGGCTTGGCGATGTGATCGAGCACGAATCGCTGACCGGGGAACTCCGCTGCCAGTTTGAGAGCGGGCTTGAGTTGGCGGGGGTAGATGAGCAGGTCATAGGCAAGGCCGAACTCCGCGAGCTGCGCGATGCCGCGGCGGAAATCCGCGCGCAACAGGAATGCGTCGTCGGGCTCATCCTGTACTACGTGGCGCACTCCGACGAACCGGGGATTGCGCGTGAATTCATGCAATTGGGCGCGGAGTTGCGCAGAGCGCAGGTCGACCCATCCGACAACGCCGCGAATGAAGTGGTGCCGGCCGGCGAGTTCGAGCAGCCAGCGGGTCTCTTCCAACGTCTGCCGCGCCTGCACCGCTACGCATCCGTCGAAGCCGCAGTCATCCAGGAGCGGCTTCAGATCCTGCGGCAGGAAATCGCGCCGCAGTCCGGCCATGGCTTCGTTAATCCACCCGTACTCTACCGGGTCGTATTGCCAGAAGTGCTGATGAGCGTCCATCCGCTTCATGACTATGTATATTCCCCGCTGGTTCCGGCCTTTCGTGGTTTCGCAATCTTCGCCGCGAGCGCAATTATATTGCTCCTATGCGCTTCCAACGCCTGTGCCTTGCGATCGGGTTCGCAAGCCTTTCGGTTGCCGCCGCTGCCGCGAACGGGCAGGCGAGCAAGCCGCCCATCACCCTAGACGAGTTCTTCAACACCACCGGCATCACCTCCACGGCGCTCTCGCCCGACGGCACGGCCGCGGCGATCGCAACGGAATCACCCGATTGGAAGAACAATTCGTACCGGCACGAGTTGTGGCTGTGGAGCGAGACGGGAGGTCTTCGACCGCTGGCTCACATGGGCAATGAGGCGTCTCCCGCGTTCAGTCCTGACGGCAAATGGATCGCCTTCGTCAGCGACCGTCCGCTGCCGAACGAGGCGCCGCAGGCAGACGGCGTGGAAAGCGGCGCGAGTGGCGATGACAACAAGGCCAGCCGTTTGTGGGTTCTTTCGGTTAGCGGCGGTGAGGCGCTGCCTCTGTATACGCAGAAGCTGGATGTGCACTCGTTCGCGTGGTCAGCAGACGGAGCATCGATTTACTACTCCGTAACGCAGCCGCTCACACAAGAGCAGCAGACCGCCCAGAAGGAGGAGTGGAAAGACGTGATCCGCTGGAGGGAGCAGAATCGCGGCGATCTGCTGCTGAAGGAGGCTGTCGCTCCTGCCCTGGCGGCTGCCGTCGCCGTTGCTCCTCCTTATGCAGACAAGGATGATGGGGACAAGAAGAAGAATGTGCCGGTTGTGCCGACGGGTGCAGAGACGATTGCGCGGAGTATCTTCGCGATCGGCGAGATTGCGCCATCACCCGACGGCAACACCATCGCCTTCCAGACCGAGCCCGTACACCACCGCATGGAGGGCCCTTCGAATTATGAGATTTACGCGGTGAGCACAAGCGGGGGCGATGTTCGCCAGCTCACGCACAATGAAGCCTCTGAGTCGAACGTCCGCTGGTCGAAGGACAGCCACTCTCTTTTCTTTGCGGTCACCGCGGCATCGGGATCGCTGGAAGGCAAATACCGCGATGTGCAGGGGCGCCTTTACCGAATGGACTTCGCCAGCGGCAAAGTCGAGCGCCTGGGCTCCAGCTTTGACGGCACATTCGACCAGTTCGCACTCTTGCCCGACGGGCGCGAGATCGCTCTGGGTATGAAGGGCACGGAGACGCAGCTCTATGTGATTGACGGCGACAAGGCCACGAAGCTGCCTGGGCGGCCCGGCACCTATGGCGGCCTGACAACGGCTCTGCACTCAAGTGCACTGGCGCTGCGCCACTCGACGATCGGGGAGCCTACGCAGGTTTATCTTTCGGCTGACCCGCTCCACCCTGACCAGCTCAAGGCGCTCACCAGCTTCAACCCGGTGTTCGCGCAGCGCGCGCAGCCTGAATGGCAGCCCTATACGTGGACCTCTGACGATGGGGTGAAGGTAGAGGGAGTACTGCTCTATCCGCCGGGCAAGAAGGGCGCGAAGCATCTACGCATGTTCACGCTGATTCACGGTGGCCCAGCCGATGCGGACGGCAACAAATTCGGCGCCGACTGGTATGACTGGGCCACGCTGGCCGCGGCCGATGGCTGGCTCGTGTTTCGTCCCAACTATCGCGGCTCGTCGGGATATGGGGATGAATTCATGCTGCAGATTGCGCCGCACCTGGTCTCGAAGCCGGGCCGCGATATCCTGACCGGCGTGGACGCGCTGGTAAAGGACGGCATTGCCGATCCCGACCACCTCGCCATCGGAGGCTACAGTTACGGCGGGTACATGACCGACTGGCTTATTACGCAGACCACGCGATTCAAATCGGCGGTGACCGGCGCGGGTGCCGTTGAGCATGCCGCCAACTGGGGCAACGACGACGAGAGCTGGGACGACGCCTGGTACCTGGGAGGCCGTCCGTGGGAGACCCCGGCACTCTACCAGAGTGAAGCGGCTCTGTTCCAGTTCGACAAGGTCAAGACTCCCACACACCTGGTGCAGGGCGGTGCGGACATCCGCGTCAGCTATCTGGAAGGCGTGACCATGGAGCGCGCTCTCGACTCGCTGGGCATCCCCCACACGTTTCTCGTGTTTCCGGGCGAGGGGCACGGACTGGGCAAAAACCCCTGGCACGGCTACATAAAGGTCCGCGAGGAGCTGAAATGGCTCGACAAATACGACCATCCTTAGGTCCCAACCCCGTCCAACTATCATGAAAGCAGGGGCTCCCGGCATATTTGCGGAAGCCCGAACGCCCGTTCGCGCATCTTCAATCGTAGAGCGGCCCGTGTGGTCCTATGAACCCAGTCACTGAACAAGCCCGGCCTGCCAACCAGCAAAACCGTCGCGCCTCCTTCGAGGCCACGCTGCGCAGCGCCCGCCGCACCATGGTGCTGAGCGAGATTTTGAAGATTGCGCTCGACAGTTTCCGGGCCAGCAAGGTGCGTTTCATGCTCACTGCCCTGGGCATGGTGATCGGCACGGCGTCGGTGATCCTGGTGGTGACCATCGGCCTGACCGGCAAGCAATTTATCCTGACGGAAATCCAGAAGATCGGCACCAACGAAGTCGAGCTCGAGTACGCGGGCGGCGGCGCGTCAGGGTCGGAGAACGTGGTCTACAACGACTTTCTCACGCGCGACGACGAGAAGGCCGTGAATGCGCAGTTGCCGGGCGTCCTGTACTCCTCACCTGTGCTGCAGATGAACACCCGCATCAGCTTTGGCGGCGGGGTGGTGAAAGATACGCTCGTTCTAGGCGTGAGCCCGCAGTATCGCAACATTCGCAACCTGCTGGTGCCGTATGGCCGGTTTATTGATGAGACCGACGAGAATGCCCACATCAAGTGCGCTGTGGTCACCGAAACCTTCGCCAAGCTGCGCTACGGCAGCTCGGAAGACGCCGTTGGACGCGAATTCGAGATCAGCGGCATTCCGTTCACCATCATCGGGATCTTTCGCCAGAGCGTGAGCGACTTTGGACAATCGGAGATCGCGGACGAAACCATCCTGATTCCCTTCTCCGTGGCGCGTGTGTTCTCCGGCACTGAAAATCTGAAACAGATTTACTTCTCTATGCGCAGCATGGCGGAGGTGCCGGACGCCACCAACGAGATCAAGCGCATCGTCAGTTCACGCCACCGACCGAACTCGGTGTATAAAACGCAGGATTTGCGCGAAGTGCTGAACATGGCTGCCACGGTTTCAAATATTCTGACTGCCGTGCTGGTGCTGGTGGCGGCGGTGACGCTGGCCGTAGGCGGCGTGGGGATCATGAATATCATGCTGGCCACGGTGCGTGCACGCATACGTGAAATCGGCATACGCAAAGCTCTGGGCGCCACCTATCGCGAGATCAAGCTGCAATTCCTCGCGGAAGCCATCATCATCTCGCTGGCCGGAGGAGTGATCGGCACGGCGGTGGGGTTGACCCTTCCACTCTCTGTGCGCTTCTTTACCGATTATTCGCTACCCATCTCGGGATGGTCGATCTTGATCGCCCTGACTGCCGCTACTGCGGTGGGCATAGTGTTTGGCACCGTTCCCGCAACCCGCGCCGCGCAGATGGACCCGGTAGAATCTCTCAAATATGAGTGAGCCCGGCCAGCCGCGCAGCTCTGGCGAAGAAAGCGATGTTGAGAAGGCGCCCCGCACGATTAACCTGTGGCTGGTCTACGGGCTGATGTTCCTGGCGCTGCTTGTGGCGATAGGGGTGGCGCTGATGATTGTTCTGCCGTTTTATCAGCGACGCTAGTACGACACGGCTCAGCTAATTATTGGAATCGAGCGCCGCGACGATTTTTTCCGTATCGTAGACGCATCCGCCCCACACGCCTCCACTTGCATGCACCAGAGCAGCCCACAGGCGCGTATCCTCCGGCAAATCCGGATGGGGTCGCAGATCCGCGCGCGGGCTGCGGGCAGCCAGCTGCCGTGTGCCTTCGTCCGCGCCGAATTCCCCTGAAGCATCTCCGACCAGATGCACCGCTCCTGTGAGGCGCGCGCGATCGACCATGATATCGATGAGATCGCCCTCGCTCACCTTTCCGATGGGACCTCCCGCAAGCGCCTCCGGCGACACATGCCCGATGCATGCGCCGGTGGACACACCGCTGAATCGCGCATCCGTGATCACCGCGACATGCTTGCAATGGGGCAGCATCTTCAGCGCCGACGTGACCTGGTACGTCTCCTGCATGCCCGCGCCCCTGGGGCCGCCGCAGATCAGCACGACGACATCGCCATGACCGATGCGGCCGGACTTGATGGCTTCGATGGCGGCTTCTTCCGTGGTAAACACGCGGGCCGGTCCGCGATGGTGATACACGTTGGCGTCGTCAATCAGCGAGGGATCGATGGCGGTGCTTTTGATGACCGATCCTTCCGGAGCCAGGTTGCCGGTTGGGAAACAGACCGTGGATGTAAGCCCGCGGGAACGCGCACGATCGGGGCTCATGATGACTTCGTCAGGATCGATGTTGTCCAGTTGTTGCAATTCCCTGCGCAGCGCGGCTCGGCGTTCGCTTTTTTCCCACCAGTCCAGGGAGACCTCCAGCTTTTCGCCGGTAACGGTCTTCACGGTTGTGTCGAGGAGGCCTGCGGCACGGAGGTGCAGCATCACCTCGGGGACTGCGCCGGCAAGGAACACCTGCACGGTGGCAAAGCCGCGGGGGCCGTTGGGCAGCGCATCTACCAGGCGCGGAACCTCACGATTGACTTCGGCCCAATCTTCAACACTCGGCCTGCGCAGCCCGGCATGAAAGGCGATCGCCGGGATATGCAGCAACAAATTCGTCGACCCGCCGAAGGCCGCGTGCAGCACCATGGCGTTGCGCAGCGCAGCCGGCGTGAGCACGTCGCGGACACCGATGCCAGCCTGGTGCATGCGCAGAAGCGCGCGTGCAGACCGCTTCGCCGCGTCGAGCCAGATGGGATGTCCGGAGGGCGCGAGCGCAGTGTGCGGCAGGGAAAGCCCGAGCGCCTCGCCTACCACCTGCGAGGTGGCGGCCGTGCCCAGGAACTGGCATCCTCCTCCGGGTGACGCGCACGCTTTGCATCCCATCTCGGCCGCGTACTCGAGTGTGATCTGCTGCTGGGCAAAGCGGGCGCCGATGGTCTGCACCTTGCCGGCATCCTCGCCTTGCTCCGGCAGCAGCGTGACGCCGCCCGGGACGAGTACGGCGGGGAGCGCACCTGAGGAAGCGAGGGCCATCATCATGGCGGGCAAGCCCTTGTCGCAGGTGGCCACGCCCAACACGCCGCGGCGCGTGGGCAGCGAGCGCATGAGTCGCCGCAACACCATGGCCGCGTCATTGCGATAGGGCAGCGAATCCATCATGCCGGTGGTGCCCTGTGTGCGCCCGTCGCACGGATCCGTGCATGCGCCCGCGAACGGCACGGCCTGCAGCAACTTCAATTCGCGTGCAGCCCCGGCAACCAGCAGCCCGACCTCCCAGTGGCCGCTGTGAAAGCCGAGCGCGATGGGTGAGCCGTCCTCGGCGCGCAGTCCGCCGTGGGTGCTGAGAATGAGGAACTCGGGATCGAGCACACGGGCGGGATCCCAGCCCATGCCGGCGTTCTGCGTAAGTCCAAAGAGATTGCCGGAAGGCGCGTTGCGCAGCATCTCCGCAGTGATAGGCAGCGCGCCTTGCGGACCGCGCGCATGCGTGGCGATGCGGAACAGATCATCGCCCGCGGATTCGATGACCGACTCGAAAGTAACTGGCATGATCAATGTCCACTTGGCGCCGCTGGCGCCCCAGCCGGTTTGAGTTCAAAGTGATGCGGCACGGGCGCCGCCTCCGCGTAGATCTTGTCTTCCATGGAGTCCTCAAAGGCCTGCAGCCGATCCGCGCCGCCCGCCTCCGCACCTGTATCGGCATTCTGGATGCGCATGCGGGAATGGATATAGTGCGCCTCCACGAGATCGCGCACGTCCCAGCTCACTACCTGAGCCTGCGATCGCATGGGGGTGTTGTAGTCGGCGAGATTGATGCCGGCGGCGAGTTCCTCTGCCGAGAACCTGCCAATGTCGCGATCGTCGATGCGCAATGCGTATTGGCCCGGAGCAAGATCCGTGACAATGAGCGGCTCCTGGTTCAGCGCTTTCTGTATGTCGGTGATGTCGAGCAGCATGGCAGTGGTGGCGTTCTCTTTGAGCAGCGGCAGCGGAAGCCCATTGTCATTCTGTGTCCACGTGAAGGTATCGCCCGCGTGTTGCAACGCGTCGACGCTTGTGTTTTCTGATGCAGACACGCGTGCGCCGCCGGCATCGATGCTTACGCTGGTGACGAGTGCCGGTGCATTCCAGCCCTTGAGGAGCGCTTCGGTCATGACCCAGTGCGCTGGAGGATCAGGATGCACCCGATCAGGAAGGAGCAATTTGGCAAGGCGAGGATCGAGGGCCTGCGCTTTCTCGATGGCTGCCACGGTGGCAGGGTTAAGGTTGACGAACGTCGCTCCATGCTCCTGCGCCAGTTGCCGGTCCACATCGGCAAAGTGCTGCATGACAGCGTTGTATCCGCCTGGGAAGGTTGACGGCGCGGTCACATCGTCAAAGGGCGATGGGCCCAGCAGCGTGATGCGCGCATCCGGGGCGTTCTTTTTGATTGAGTCGAGAATGTGCTCATAACCGGTGCGATAGGTTGAGTCGATCTCCGGCGTGGTGGGCTGGTATCCGCCGTCATTCATGCCCAGCATAATGGTGATCACGGTCGGGTTGTCGACAAACACATCGCGCGGCAGGCGCTGATCGATGGGCCCTGCCCATCCGCCGTTGACGCGATCGCCCCCGACTCCCGCGTTGTAGAAATGCACGCGCATTTTGGGGAAACGCGTGACCGTGTAGAGCTGCACCCACTGGTTGTAGTAATTCTGTTCGGTGATGCTGTCGCCATAAAACACCACACGGTCTTCAGGATGCAGGTAGAATCCGCGCGACACGTCGGTCGGCGGCTGCGGTCCCGGTGCAACGGCGACCGCCACAAGGGAATCCGCGCACCCGTAATATAGAAACCACTTGCCGTGGAAAAACACCAGGCCCTCGGCGAATGTGGTACCCGCCGCGTACTGGCCGGTCTTCTCGTAGGGCAGTTCAGGTTTCAGCACCGGCTGATCGGTTTGTGTAATGAGGTGCTGCGGATCCTTCGCATCGAACAGCGCCTCGCCGGCGGCGTACGCATTCGGGCCCATCGACGGGTCGCCTCCCGCAGGCGCGTTCTTGCCGTTATAGAGAACTACGATGCCCTTGTCGGTGAGCACAGGCGGCGGCCCGGTCTCAGGAAAGCTGGAATCGAAATGCCCGGCGCGCGGCTTGAGCAGTTCAACAGGATCGCCTTTCGCATTTTCCACTGGGGTCCAGTGAATGGCATCGTTCGACGAGGCAAGACGAATGACGCCCTCGCCCCAGTACATCCAATACTTTCCATCGATTCTGGCGGCGATGAGCCGCGCTTTCTCTGCATCAACCCGCGTGACAATGCCCGCAGACTTGTACTTCAGATCCGCGTACTTGCCCCCCGCTGCGGCCAGAAACGCCGGCCCTTTTTTGTTCCAGTGTTCGAGATCCTTTGAAGTCGCAATGCCCACCGAATATGTCGTCCGGTTCCACTGTGTGTAGGTCAGCACGTACGTCCCGTCCTCAAGCTCGACGATGCGCGGGTCCTCCGCGCCGCCGGGCCACTCACGTCCCTTCTGATCGTCTTCCGCGGGATAGAACACCGGCGTAGCGCGTCTCGTGAAGTGGATTCCGTCGGCGCTCTCCGCAATGCCCAGCCGCGAGGTGTGCATACCGATTGCCATGGTGCCGGAGTTGTCCTCCGCGCGGTAGAGCACGTACACCTTGCGATCGCGCACGATGGCCGCAGGATTGAAGGTGTGGAGGGCCTCCCAGTGCACCGGCGCGTGCGAGAGCGGATCGGCAAACTGCGATTGTGCATTGGGGGCGATGACGGGATTCCCAGTGGCCGGCCGCGTGAACGGGCCGATCGTCCAGTCTAGATTCTGCGCGTGCGCCACGATAGCCGACATCAGAACTGTAAATACACAGGTCCCGACTTTCATGCGTTCTCCTCTTTGAATTCCGTTTGCGAGTCTTGCGGGATGGGTTTCGGCTCACAGACTACGTAGAAACTCAGCGCTGCATCGCCCTGCCGCAGCAGCCGGGTTCGCTCCAGCACACCTACAGCCTCCGGCAGTTCTTCTTTGCGTCGATGTTCCGCAATCACCACGGCACCTTTCCGCAGGAGCCCGCACGCTTCGCCGCCGAGAGAGCCGAGGGCAATCTCGTATTCGTTGGCCGCGTCGTAGGGCGGGTCCAGAAACACGATGTTGAAACCCGGCTGCCCGACTTCATGGCCCAGAAAGGACTTCGCGGTCCGGGATTCAACCACTACACCCTGCTTCAGCCCTAATCGAGCCAGGTTCGTGCGCAGAACCTTCAGGGCGGGGACAGCGCGCTCCACAAACACGACCCGCGCCGCTCCCCGGCTCATCGCCTCGATGCCGACTGCCCCGGAACCGGCATACAAATCAAGGAAATGCGCGCCCTCAATTCGTGGGGCCAGAACATTGAATAGAGTCTCGCGCAGGCGGTCGGTGGTTGGCCGGGTGGCCAGTCCCGGCGGGGCCTCCAATGTCCGCGAACGCCATGTTCCTGCAATGATGCGCATCGCACCCCAGCATAATTGAGAGCGCGCCGTCGGCCTATCTCGCGCTGCATTTGCACTGACCCTCTACAATAGCTTCATGCGAGGATGGTCACTGCCGCTGGGTCGCTGGATGGGTGTCGAATTGCGCGTCCACACCTTTTTTCTGCTTCTCGCATTGGTGTGTCTGGGCCTGGGCGTGCCGGATACGGGTCAGTTCGCGTTTGCGCGCGGCATGGGAATGTTTCTTGTGCTGGTTACGGCAGTAGTTGTGCGCGAGACCGCGCGCCTGCTGGTGGCCGCGTGGCTGGGCCTACGCCTGCGCGCTATCCTGCTGCTGCCTATCGGCGGCCTGTTCGCTTACGCAAACCCTGAGAGCCAGGAGTTGGCCACCAGCGGCGGCGCTCAATTTGCCCTGGCTGCGGCAGGTCCTGTTGCCAATCTGCTCACATCAATTGCGCTCGCCGGGCTGTTTCTGGGAGCCGGCGGCAGCTTCGATCTGCTGAGCCGTCCCCTGGTAACCTCCGCGCACCTGCTGCGTAGCATGGTGTGGATGCAGGCCGGACTCGGGTTGCTGCACCTGCTGCCTGCTTACCCACTGGATTGCGGCCGCCTGATGCGCGGCAGCTTTGCACGCGCCCATGGCGTTGGACCCGCAAGCCGCGCCGCCACCGGCCTGGGACAACTGCTCGCTCTGGCAGCGATGGTGGCCGGCATGCTCTTCCATAGCTGGTGGCTCATCATCGCCGGCTTCTTCATCATGATCGCCGCGCAAATTGAAGATCAGGGCGTGTTTTTCCAGTCCGTCGTTGATACGGTGCGCATGCGCGAAGTGATGCTCACGGACTTTGCCACGCTGTCGCCGTCCGACACCCTGGCGGACGCGCTTTCCCGCTGCGTGCACTCGCTGCAGGAAGACTTCCCGGTGGTGCGCGGGCCGCAACTGGTCGGCATCGTGTCGCGCCAGCGGATTGTGGATGCGCTGCGCAGTGACGGCAATGGCTACGTTCAGTCAGTCATGTCGCGGGCATTCCAGGTGGCGCGCCCGGAGGACACGCTCGGCACGACGATCAGGCGAATCACTGCGGGGCGCGGATTATCGCTCATTCCCGTCACGGAGAGCGGCCGCGTCATCGGGATAGTGAGTGTGCAGAACCTGATGAGTTCGATGTCGCTGCTGGCGGAGCAACGCCGCTACGAACGGCAGGAAACCGAAAGCTGATCTGTTGACATGATCTCGGGGCCAGTAGGCAGCGCGTATCCTGGAACGCCGGCGGTTTCGGCATTTCTATGCCTCCTTGGGGCCGTGGGTGTCAGATAAGGGTTGTATGCCCGTCGGCGCAGAGAAGGCAATGTCATTCAACGGCATCAGTCGGCAAATGCGGTTCAGGCACTCACAGCTGCCCTGTTTTTATGGGCAGTGCCATGGGCCGGTCTGACTCAGCGGTAGAACCCCAGCGATTTTCAGATCTCCTGACCTTGGCCCGCTCACCGGCTGAATCCTAGTATCGTTATTGCAACGATGCATTCTGACTCATCGCCTCTCGCTCCGGGTCTCTATCTCGTCGCGACCCCCATCGGCAACCTCGGCGACATTACCCTGCGCGCCCTCGACGTGCTCAAGCGCGCCGACCGCATTGCCTGCGAAGACACGCGCCAGACGCAGAAGCTGCTGAACCACTTCCAGATCACCACGCCGACTGAAAGCCTGCACGAGCACAATGAGCGCGAGCGAAGTGCACGGATGGTAGAGGCACTTAAAGGCGGCGCGCGCATTGCGGTGGTCACGGATGCGGGAATGCCCGGCATCAGCGATCCGGGGTCCATCCTCACTGCGGCGGCGATCGAGGCGGGCGTTGCGGTGATTCCCATTCCCGGCGCCAACGCCGCCCTAAGCGCGCTGGTGGCCAGCGGGCTCAACACCACGGGATTCACGTATCTGGGTTTTTTGCCAGAGAAGGCGGGCCAGCGCCGCACGCGCCTTGAAGACATGGCCGCGCAGGCTGGAGAGACGCCGCGCACGCTGGTTTTCTACGAGGCACCGCATCGCATTCTGGAGACATTGGCCGATCTCGAGTCCGTTTTCGGCCCGGCTCTGCGCGTCGTGGTCGCGCGCGAGCTCACCAAGGTACACGAAGAGTTTCATCGTGGCACGGTGGTGGAGGTACGGCAGGATCTCGCCTCGCGCGATCGGGTTCGCGGGGAAATGACGGTGATCGTCGAAGCGCCTGCAGCCTCACAAAACGCCGCGATCCCTGCGGAGAAACTCTCCGCGCGCATCGCCCGCATGCAGGCAGAAAACGGTATCGACGAGAAGGAAGCGCTCAAGCGACTGGCACGTGAGATGGACCGCTCCAAAAGCGATCTCTATCGCGAACTGCAGCGCGAACGCGCACGGCGTTAATTCTTAATGACCGTCGGCGAGCTCCCACGGGCCCGGTGCTTTCGGCTTTTCAGTGTCGCGACCGCGTACCCGGTCGTACAGGTAGACGTCGCTTGTCGTGCCCAGTCCTTCGTTGTACAGCCCCAGCGCGCCCGTCACCCGGTTCAACTCCTCGGTGAAGTCCTGAATTGCGTGCAACTGCGCCGCCGTGGCCGGGAGCTCGAATTTTGCCGTACGGATGAACTTCTGGTATCCCCTGTCGAGGAGACGCGCGATCTCGCCGCGCACCAGCAGCCCCGGCGTTACCGCCAGGCGGCCGCCACCGCTCTCCCACTTGGCATCGGTCTCGCCCGGCACGATCACCGCGGCTACGCCGTTTTTCGCCATTTGCATCCCATTCGGAACGCCCGTGAACGGCGTCACTTCGAAGCCCTGCGCGCGGAGCGCATCCAGCATCTCGTCAAAATTGCGGTTTTTCGATTTCCGAGCCATCGGCAAGCACCCATCTGCCCAGTCTGAGAGGATAGAAACGAGGATGAAACAGGTCCAGCGGGCTTCCCCTGCTCATGAATTGATGATAGCCGCTTCCCCGCGCACGAGTTGACTGAACACGATCGAATGACAACGACCAGCACACATGGGCAGCCGGGCTGCCTCATAACAGAACGCATCGGGAACACTCCGCTGCTGCGTTGTGAGAAGCTCACGCGCGATCTGCCCGGCATCACGATCCTTGCCAAGGCCGAATGGATCAACCCGGGCGGGAGCGTGAAAGACCGCGCCGCCTGGTCCATCGTGCGCCAGGCTCTCAGTTCCGGGCAGCTCTCCGCCGGCAAGACTCTGCTGGACGCCACGAGCGGCAACACCGGCATCGCCTTCGCCATGCTGGGCGCGGCACTTGGGTTTCCCGTGCGGCTGTGCATGCCCACCAACGTTTCGCCGGAACGCAAGCGCATTCTGCGCGCCTACGGAGCCGAGGTCGACTGGACCGACCCCGATCAGGGCTCGGACGGGGCCATCCGCCGCGCACGCGAGCTGGCGGCAAACGAGCCGGAGAAGTTCTACTACGCGGACCAGTACTCCAATCCTGCTAACTGGCAGGCGCACTACCACTCCACCGCGCCCGAGATCTGGCGGCAGACAGGCGGGCAGCTCACGCATTTTATCGCCGGCCTGGGTACCAGCGGAACCTTCACCGGCACCACGCGCCGGCTGAGGGAATTTAATCCTACGATTCAAGCCTTCAGCTTCCAGCCTGACTCTCCTTTCCATGGACTCGAAGGCATGAAGCATATGCCTACCGCCATTGTGCCGGCCATTTACGACCCCGCGCTCGCCGATCGCAACATCGAGGTAGAGACGGAAGCCGCCTACCGCATGGTGCGCCGCCTGGCCCGTGAAGATGGACTGCTCGTCGGCATCTCCGCCGGCGCGGCCATGGTTGCCTGCCTGCAGGTGGCCCGCGAAGAAGTCAGGGCCGGGCGAGCCGCCACCATCGTCACCGTACTGCCTGACTCCGCCGACAAATACCTCAGCGAGCGCTTCTGGGACGAAGAGGGCTGGGCCTACTCCATCTAGGCACTCGCCTGCCGGGACGCGTACGTCAGAGAGACAGGCGGGCTGCAAACCAGGCTCTCAGTCTTCCCGAGTTTTCTTGTTGTTGCGCCTGGCGTCGCCGGTCTCGCGGCTTTCGTCGAGGCCCGTCGAGTCGGATGTGTTTACGGTGCCGAGCGAGTCGTTCACAACACCGTCGTCGGGGTTAGCGTTTTCGTCGACAAGGCCGCCGGGCTGGTCATGGGTAGGTTTCAGCTTTTCGTTCACGCGCATATCTCCCATGGGATTAGATGCGTGGCGTTGCCCTGCTCGCCGCCAAAGTCGCGGTAGCGCTCCAGTAACGTCTCGCTGGGCGATGATGCCTTCGAGTCTGCGCCGGTTGGCGCGGTTCACCATCGGCACAATCTGCGAGGGGCCGAGAATGACCCTCCTATACTGAAAGAGCAGGGTTTTTCCAGAAGGGGTACCGCAGACATTGAATTATTGGCAAGAATTGGGCGCGCTCTGGTCGAAGTTGATCGTCTGGCTCCTGCGACGGCTGCCTAATGAGCAGCAGCGATTGCTGGCATTCACCATCCTTGCAGGCGGCTTGTGCGGGTTGGCTGCCGTCGCGTTTCACCTGAGCATCGCGTGGCTAGAAAAGGTGATGATCGACCACGCCAATGCTGCGGGTGGTTATCGCTGGATCGCATGGACCATCGTCACTCCGGCCTTGGGAGGCCTCATCGTCGGAGTGGGACTCACCTATTGGGCTCCGGCGGCGGCGGGCAGCGGCATTCCACAGGTGAAGGTTGCCTTTTCGCTGCGCTACGGCCTGATCACGATCCGCGAGACGATTGGCAAGTTCGTGCTTTGCGCATTCCAGCTCGGCGCGGGAGCTTCGCTGGGGCTTGAAGGGCCCACGGTGCAGATCTGCGCGGGGGTGAGTAGCTTCCTGGCCCGGGCGGCGCGCCTGAGCCCCCGGTATTGCCGGCGCATGGCATCGGTGGGCATGTCGGCGGGAATCGCGGCGGCGTTCAACGCACCCATCGCCGCGATCACGTTCACCCTGGAGGAACTGATCGGCGACCTGGACCAGACGATGCTTTCGGGGGTTATTGTTGCAGCCGCGCTGGCCGCGGTTGTGGAGCACTCTATTCTGGGCAGCACACCGGTGTTTCATGTGACCCGGCCGTATACGCTCGCCAATTCCTCTTCCCTCGTCTGGTACGCGCTCCTGGGTGTGCTGGCTGCCTTAGTTTCGGTCGCCTTCACCGATTCGCTCCTGTGGACGCGCGCGCAGTTCAAGCGGTGGACGGCGGCGCCGAAGTGGGTGCATCCGGCGATTGGAGGGGCCGCGACCGGCTTGCTGGCTGTGATCGGTCTCTACTTCTTTCACTACAACGGCATTGCCGGCGACCCCTATAAGACCCTGACCCTGGCGCTCGCAGGCGCTCTGCCGGTGACGATGATGGCGGTGTTTTGCGTGCTCAAGCTGGCGGCCACTGTCTGTTCGTACTCGAGCGGAGGATCGGGAGGCATCTTTGCACCGTCCCTCTTCATGGGCGGGATGCTTGGCGGCGCGGTTGGCTACATCGACGTGACCGTGTTTCACCACGGCGCGGACTCCATCGGCGCCTTCGCGGTGGTTGGGATGGGAGCCGTATTTGCTGGCATCGTGCGCGCGCCCATGACTTCCGTGTTGATCGTCTTCGAGATGACCGGCGGCTACGGCCTGGTGCTGCCCCTCATGATCGCCAACATGAGTGCGTACGTGCTGGCGCGCCATTGGCGCGTCATCCCGATCTACGAAGCTCTGCTGGCGCAGGACGGCGTCCATCTGCCACACCCTGGCAAGGCGCTGGATCCTCCGGGGAAAATGCCCCTCCACACATCCGATCTGACAATCAAGCAGACTGATGACGCCCCGGCGTAAAACCACGAGCTCACCGAACCACGGGGCTCTGCTGGGAGCATGACCCGCGGCATAGCGGAAAATCCACGGTGATTCGATTCATTTTGGGAAGCCTTCCCGCAGGCGCCCGAACACAGCGACGATTATGGGGTCTCGGCGCACCGCATGAAGACTTGGTGCGTCGTAAGGAATTCTTGAGTTACCCAGGAATGCGATCCCTGTTGCGGGGTCCCCGGCTCAGTTCTTCCTGGCTCGCCGGAACCTCTCACGCACTCACTTCTCCGGCCGCGGCGAGCACTTCAGATACCACCGTACGCACATCGTCTTCCGTGGTGCGGTGGTTCACGATGCAGGCACGCAACGTGAACTGCCCCTGGACCATGGCGTTGGAGAGATAGACATGCCCCCGCTGCGTGACGCGCGTCAGAATTGCGCGGTTGAGGGCGTCAAGATCGCGGCGGGACGCGGTGTAGCGGAAGCAGACGGCACTCAGCGCGACAGGCGCGAGGCGCTCCAGTTGCGGCTCAGCGTCAATGGCTGAGGCGAGAACCTGCGCCAGGTTGAGGTCTTCGGCGATGGACTGCTCAAAGGCGCGCAGGCCGAAGTAGCGCAGGGAGAGCCAAAGCTTAAGGGCGCGCAGGGGGCGCGACAGTTCCATCGACTCCTCAAAGAAGGCGAACCCCTCAACGGGATCGCTGGTGAGCGAGCGGGCATAGTCAGCGGTGTGGGAGAAGGCGCGTCGTGCGTCGGCGGGATCGCGATAGAGCAGGCAGCCCACGCCGGCGGGCTGGTAGAGCCATTTGTGGGGATCGAGAGAAAGCGAATGGGCGCGGTTCATGCCCCGGAATGCGTCTGGAATGGCGAGCGCGGCCAGCGCTCCGTAGGCGCCGTCCACGTGCATCCACAGGCCGAACTCGTCACAGAGGTCGGCAATCGACTCGAGGGGGTCGATGCTGCCGGTCGCCGTGGTGCCGGCGCTGGCAACGATTGCGATGGGAGTCTGCCCTGATTCCAGGTCGCGTCCGATCGCGGCGCGGAGTTCGTCAGCGCGCATGCGGAATTTGTCATCGACTGGGATCAGCCGCACGGCGTTGTGCCCCAGGCCTAACAGGGCCGCGGCCTTGGCAATGGACATGTGTGCTTCAGTGGAGCAGTAGAGGGTGCCGCCGCGCACGCCCGCCTGATTGGCAGGCGCCCTGGCCTCGCGCGCCATGCATAGCGCCATCAGGTTGGCCGACGAGCCGCCCAGAGTCAGACTCCCTGAGAACCCGGCGCAGCCGAGGGCTTCTGCCAGCCAGCCGATGACGGTGCGCTCAATGGTGACGCCGGCCGGAGCCGAGCGCCACGCTGTGGCGTTCTGATTAAGCACAGCGGCGGCGAAGTCGCCCAGTGCCGCGACGGGCTCACCCGATCCGAATACGTAGCCGAAGAACCGCGGTGACGACGGCCGGGCAAATTCGAAGACGCGAGGCAGATCGTCAAACGCAGCAGAGCCCAGACCATCCTGCGGCAGCTTCCCGGTGAACAGTTGCCCGGTCTGCTCCCCGCTGATTCCAGGCGGATAGCTGGGGAGACCGGGGAGCTTCTCGAGGTAGTCGGCGGTGAAGTCGCTCAGCCGGTGGGCCAGAGCGCGAAAGTCAGCAGCGGGCAGAGAAAGGCTTCGCATATACCGTTCCGAGGATTTACTCACCCCAGATTACATGCGAGCCCAAGCACCCATGCTGGCGGGCGCTCATCCGTCGGTACCGTCGGCGTGGGTGGGCGCCTCTTGCACATACCAGCGGAAGAGCTCCGGCAGGTAATCGTAGGCCGATTGAAGCAGGTGCAGCGGAACGCCCCTGTCCACCGACTGCGGACCAGGAGCGCAGCGGACCACGTCGGCCATCTGTGTGTTCAGGTCCACCCTGAGGACCGAGTAGACGCCATCCCGCGCCTTCACCCTTACTTTGTCTCCGACCGCCGGGATGGCCCTGTCGTTGTGGTCGGAATCGATGAGATGGGTGACTGCCATGAGATGTGCCTCCTCGGGTTATTTTTGCCCGGTGAGCTTTCTTTCCGGTCCGAACTGAGGCTAGGATGCCAAGCATTTGAAGGATGGTTTGCGCCGGTTATTTTTCAGTTCTCCTTGAGGACAACTCAAGCCTGTACAGCTACGAACCATGTTGCCGGCATCTAAAACGGTGCCAGCGGCTATGGGGAACCAGGCAATTACACAAGAGAAGCAGGGCCCGCCTTCACGCTTCCCCCGGCTCAGCCGTACCCAATCAATTCTGGATCACAAGGTCAGGAGCACGCACACGCATGGAAATGGACTCGCGTCTGTCGACCGGAATCTCCGGCCTCGACGCTTTCGCCGGGGGAATTTATCGAGCGCATACGGATGGAGTCGAGACGAAGCATTGGTCCATCGTGGTGATCGACAGTCTTAACGGCTTGATGAACTCGATGAGCGAAGAACGCGCGTTGACGATACAGCTTCATGAGACGCTTTCCTATCTAAACCAAGTAGGAGTCGCATCTTTCATGGTGCTGGCGCAATTTGGTTTGCTGGGACAAGCGATGACGTCACCGATTGACGTAAGTTATCTGGCCGACAATGTCTTGCTCCTGCGGTATTTCGAAGCGAGGGGAGAGGTTCGGCAGGCGATCAGCGTAGTGAAGCGCCGCAGTGGCCCGCACGAGCGGTCCATTCGCGAGTTGCAGATCAGAGACGGAAAGATCTGTATCGGCGACCCGCTGAAGGATTTCACCGGGGTGCTGACAGGGACGCCTGAGTACAGAGGAGGGCAGGAGTTGCTGTGATCGAGAACGGAGTTCAGGATCGCCGGTTTCTGGTGATCGCTCCCGTGGGGCGCGATGGAGAGCTGATCTGCGCCTTGCTCAGGAATCACGGCTTCCCGGCCGAGTGCGTGGCGAAGATGGTTGAAGCGTCCCTGGTGGAGAGCAGCCGGCTGCTTGGCCTCATCGTGACCGATGAGGCGCTGGCGGGTGGCGGGACTGACGCGCTGCGGGTGGTTGTCCAGGAGCAGCCGGCCTGGTCAGACCTGCCAGTGCTGCTGCTCACCAGCGGCCCGGGCGAGCCACAATATGCCGTGGTTGCCAGCCAGGTAAGAATAGAAATCCGCAGCCTCATTCTCCTTGACCGGCCGGTGCGCAAGGAGCTTCTTCTGAGCGCAGTCCAGGTGGCATTCACGGCGCGCACAAAGCAGTTCGAGATCCGCGATGCGGCGGAGCGCCAGGTACACAGCGACGAAGCGCTGCGCAACTCCGAGAAGCTGGCGATGGCTGGGCGCCTGGCGGCCACCATGGCCCACGAGGTGAACAATCCACTGGAAGCGCTCGGGAATCTTCTCTTCCTGGTGGAGAACAGCTCCAGGCTCGACGAGGCAAAGTCGTATGCCCGGATGGCCACGCAGGAACTGGGCCGTATCAGCGAGATCGTGCAGCACACGTTACGTTTTCATCGCGCACCCGCGAAACCCGAGCTGACGGACCTGGCCGAGCTGGCCACGTCGGCCGTGGCGCTGTTCCGCGGCAAGTTGCTGGAACGCGGCATCGCAGAGCACCTGCAGGTGCAGCGGACGTTTGCTTACTGTTCAGCGGGCGAAATCCGGCAGGCGCTGGTGAACCTGGTAGGTAACGCGATCGATGCGATGCCGGACGGCGGGCAGCTTCATGTGCGCGTTGCGCCCATCCTGCACCGCGGGGCGCACTACGCGCGCATCACCATTGCGGATACCGGCAGCGGCATCCGCAAGGAGATCCGCAATAACCTGTTCACGCAGTTTTTCACCACCAAGGGGAGCCGGGGAACGGGCCTGGGACTGTGGCTCACGCGCGACATCGTGCTGCGCAATCAGGGCAAGCTGCGATTCCGCTCGCGCACGCGGCCGCCCACCGGGACGGCTTTCGCCATCTACATCCCGGCTACGGCTCCGCTGGACCTGATCCACAGTGCGAACCGCCCGAGGAACGGGGAGCGCACGGCGATTGGGGCCAGCTAGGCGAGAGCCCTTTGGGGCGCCCCGCTGCCTATCCGCTGGATGGATAGGTTTCGGGCCGATGATGCGGTGACCGGACAGGTCAGGCAAGCTAGTTACTTATTTATAACATTATGCGTTTATTCCATGATCATAAATGGGACAAATTTTCGCTACATCTTCGCAATATCTTCGGGTTTGGGGCGAAGATTGGAGAAGGGATGTCTATCGCTGTATCTATATCATTACGACAGGCTTGATTGATTTTTTCAGCTCCGATGTCTGCAGCGAATGGAGCCCAAACCCTATTAGTTTTCTGGTTAACACAGGACGCGGGCCTGTCGAGTTGGACAAGAGAGCTGGCGCGGGCTGGAGCCGACGGTTTCATGAGCGCAGGGAATCAAGTATGGACCCGAGCGACCTGCGGGACTGTGCGCACGGTCACACAAGAGGGGCGGAACGGCTCTAGCGCAAGGCAGGCGAAAACGGGTGCCCTGGCGACGGGGCCCTGACGTAGATACACCGGATTGCCTCTTGTTCTACCTGGCTTCGTTTGCCGACAGGCGGAAGGTAATGGTGCCCCAGAACAGCCGGGCGCGCATCTGGACGGGAAGATGGCGGTCGTCGTCGGTGTACCAGATCCAGATGTTGCCTCGATTTTTGACCACGCCGGCCTCGGCGGTGGGCTGCACGCGCACTGTCTTGAAGGTTCCGAGCGGCGTTTTGACCTCTTCGCGGCCTTCCACCTTCATGTTGACGAGCACCATGTGGGTGGCATCGGCGACGGGCAGAGGAAAACTCTGGCCCACGGACATGGGCTGGCTGGCTGCATAGTAGATCCCGGTGAGCAGATCGGTGAGGCACCCGGGGATGGCCTGCTCCACGTGTTTGTTCTGTCCGGTGACGAGGTTTTTCTCGTCGAGGATGGACTTATTGGCGCCGTAGTCCAGCTTGAGGGTGGAGTTGATCTGGCGGCGGCCTTCGACGGTTTGCTTGTCGAACTGGTTGGTGCAGCCTTTGGCGCGGTCAAAGGTGGACTGGAACTTGTCGCTGACGTGGAACAGGAGGTTGATGGCGCCGCTGGTTTCGGCGGTGGCGGAGAGTTTTTCCACGTTGTCCTGCTGCTCGAAGTGCAGGATCGCCGTACCGGCGGGAAAGACGCGCCAGTCCACCAGGTAGGTGAGGGTTTGTTTCTGAGGAAACGAGAACCCGGGCCGCGGGGGAGCAAGCGTCTGCGTCACCGGTTGAGGGGAGGGGTTCTGCTGCGCGCCGAGGAAAGCGGCGACGGCAAAGAAAAGTGCAAGGCGGCTAGAGAGAACAGTCGTGCGCTTCTTCACCGGCAGGGGAGACTCCTTATGCATTGGACGGTTCAAAGGTCGTTCAGGGCCGTCCGTGAAACAGGACATTCAACGCCGGCCGCAGCAACAGTAAAGCCAGGTACAGGAGCGCAGCCCCCAAAAGAGCATTGTACTCGCGGTGTTTGAGATAGAGAGGCAGGAAAAACCGGCCGCCGCCGCCCGCCCCGGGCGTGCGCGCAGGCGTCAGCCGCGGGATGAGGCGCGGAACGCGGCGGCAATATTCGTCGAACGCGGAAAACGTGGCGCGCAGGAAGCGCTCTTCGGACGCGATCACCGGCACATAGATGGCTGCGAACATCAAAGCGAGCGCCAGCCCCACGGGCCAGCTTTGGAGAGCCACGGCAAAACCGGCGGCAATCAGAATTGACCCGAGGTAGAGCGGATTGCGAACGTGCGCATACGGGCCGGTTGTGGTGAGCTCCTGGTTTTTTTTGACATACCCCGAGGCGTAGCCGCGCAGCCACAGGCCGGGAATCACCAGGGCGAGGCTCCACGCGACGGCCCGAAATTCCGGAGGGCGCTGCCACAGCTCAAACACATAGAGAGCGGCCACGGCGAACCCGAGGGGCACCCGGATGCGGCGGGCGATGCGTTGCCAGCGGCTGATCCAATCCTGGTTTTTCTCTTGTGGCGGCTGGTTTCCGTTGGTCATTCCGCCTCCGGCGAGAGCACTTCGTCCACGGCCTCGAGTACAGCCTGTGGGGATATCGTAAGCAGTCCGGCCTCGGGCTCGTCGAGGCGGGCGTGATTGCGCTGGCTGAAGGGGCTGCGCAGGACCTTGAAGCGGGTGCCGAAGGGGCCATTCCGGGCCGGGTCGGTGGGCCCATAGATCCCGACGACCGGCCTCTCCAGCGCACATGCCAGATGGATCGGCCCGGTGTCGCCGCCGATGGCCAAGGCCACCCGTCGATTGATCGCGATGAGTTGCGGGAGCGAGCAGCGCACCGGCACGGCCGCACCATGGGATTGCGCCTTGATGGTATCTGACAGGTGTTCCTCGCCGGGCGCCGTGTTCACCAGCACGCGAAAGCCGCGCGCCGCCAGCGACGAAGCTACGGCTGCATATCGCTCCGCCGGCCAACGCTTCGATCCCCAGCCGGCGCCGGGGATCAGCAAGGCTGCCGGGTTGTTGCCGAAGGGGGTAAACAGCTGGTCGCACCAGGCCTCCGCATGCGGGTCCACGGGGAGCAGTGGCTGCAGAGGCTCGAGGGCATCTCCGGCCACGGCCGAGGCCAACTCCACATCCTGCTCGATGACATGCCGGCCGGTGGTGGAAACGCGTTCCGTGAACAGCCATTTGGCCGCCCACTCGCGGGGGCTCCGCTCGCCGATGCGCCGCCGCGCGCCGGAGGTCCATCCCAGCAGTGCCGACCGGACCGCGCCCTGAAATTCCAGCACGGCATCATATTGGGCGGCCTTGAGGCTGGCTCGCACCTGTTTGATCTCGCCAGCTGTTCTGGCGCTGAGGGGAGCGCGCCCCCAGGCTTTCACGGGCGCAAGGTGGACCTGGTCGACCAAAGGCTGTGAGGAGGTCAGGGGTTCGGCAGGGGAGCCGTTGGCGGTGGTGAGCAGGTGCCGCCAGTTGGGCTCGATGACCCAACCAATGATCCAGGACGGGTGCGCCCGGCGAAGCGCGGTAACCGCCGGCAAGGCATGGAGAATGTCGCCCATGGCCCCCAATCGGACCACGAGCAAACGAAACTTGGACTGCGTGCGCAAACACCTATTTTCTCATAGCCCGCAGTGGGAAGCGGGCATCGAGAGTGTACGGAAACTGGACAGAAGCGGGCAGGCGGCTGGAGCAGCAGTCGACATCGTCACTTGAACCGCGGCCGGCCAATCAGCCTGGCGAGGGCGTTCGCAACGGGAAACTACAACATCCTTCCGAACACCTCAACTGGAGCATTTCGCAGGCTGCAAGCCTGTGCTAGTATCCCGGCAATACTCCTGGGAGACCAAGACATGGAAACCAACCTGCGTCCGCTTACGCTTGGCGAGATACTCGACCGCACGGCCCAGCTTTACCGGACCAATTTTCTGTTGTTTGCGGGGATCTCCGCGGTAAACGCAGGCGCCATGCTGGTGGTGGGTCTAGGGCAGATCGGGATTCAGGAATTCATGCGCGCGCGGAATATGACCGCGCACCTCACGGTCGTGAACCTGCTTATTGTCCTGGTGGAGTTTCTTCTGCTGTTCATCTTCAGCGGGATGGCGGTGGCGGCAAACAACCGGGCCGTCGCGTGGGTCTACATGGGGCAGCCGGCAACGGTGCGCGGAGCTTATAAGACGGTCCTTCCGCGGACCGGACGCTTTGCGTGGCTGATGACCCTGATCACGTTCCTGGCGGGCTGGCCGCTGCTGGTGATTTACGTGGGATATTTTGTAACTCTCTATCTTCTGGTGAGGCCTGCAACCAAGGCGGCGATGGCGGCCGGCGCCAAAACCGACCCCAGCACGGTGATGCTCATTGGGGTGATCACGCTTGCGTTTCTGGGCCTGACGGTGTTGGGCCTGGCTTACGCAGCGTTTATGGGCCTGCGTTATTCGCTGGCGGTGCCGGCCTGCGTGGTGGAAGAAATGACTGCCCGCAAGTCTCTCCGGCGCAGTATCACTCTGAGCGAGGGCGCGCGCGGACGCATCTTCATGCTGGCGCTCCTGATCTTCGTCATCGCGTTCGGGGTGGCGATGATTTCGCAGGTCTTCTTTATCGCGCAAATCTTCAAGCATCACGGAGCGCTTTCAGCAGGGCTGCGCGCCGTGCAGCAGGTGGTCCAATTCTTCACCAATACGTTTCTCGGACCGATGTACGCGATCGGCCTGACGCTGTTCTATTACGACCAGCGGGTGCGCAAGGAAGGCTACGACATTGAGTGGATGATGCAGGCGGCGGGGATGGGTGCGACACCCGATCAGCCAGAGCAGCCGGTGGCCGCGCCGCTCTCCGAGGAACGGCTGGCTCTGGCGAGGGCCGCGGAGGCGCTGGTCGCGGAGACGCCCGGGAACGCGCATGAATGATTCGCTGAGGCCGTCAACGCTGGGCGAGATCCTCGATCGGACTGCGAGCCTCTACCGATCACGTTTTCTCGTGTATTTCGGGCTGGCAGCGATTCCCGCAGCCCTGTTGCTGGGGTTGAGCGGTGGCGCGGTGCTGCTGTTTGCGTGGGCCGGGGTTACCACAAGTTCCAGCGGCACACCGAACCCGGAGGCGATTGGCGGATTGCTGGTGGGTTTGATGCTGCTGGGCATGCTTGCTCTGCCTCTCACCCTGGGATCGAATGCCCTTTGCGGCGCGGCGCTGTGCCACGCCGCCAGCGTGCAGACACTGGGCGAAAGCATCACCATGACGGCGGCGCTGAAGGCGGTGTGGAAGCGAGGGTGGCAGTACATCGGGTTGTATGTTTTGCAAGCACTGATGATCGCCGGCATTCCGTTCGGTGTCTGGACGGTGCTGATCATGATTGTGAGCGTGGGCGCGGCGGTGGCGGGCGGCGCCAATGCCGGGGGCGCGGGGATGCTGTTGTCCGGCGTGCTGGCCGTTCTGCTGTTTGTCGGGCTGGCGGTGTACGTGGTGTGGATGCTGCTGCAGGTGTGCCTGGCGTTTCCAGTGGCGGTGATTGAAAGCGCGCCCATCGGGGTCTCACTGAAACGCGCATGGCAGTTGTGCAGGGGCACGCGGGGCCGCATGCTGGTGCTGTTCCTGCTGGGAATCGCGGTGGCCTGGGTGGCATCGCTGCTGGTATCGATGCCGGTGATCTTTCTGGTTTCGCTGGTGCCGGGATTGAGTTCTCCGCAACACGCGGCGGTGATGGGCACGGTGATGATCATCGGCGTTTACGGCATGTCGTTCGCGGTACACGCGCTCACGATGCCGGTGTTTGCCATCGCGCTGGTGCTGTTCTATTACGACCAGCGTGTGCGCCGTGAAGGGTTTGATGTGGAGTTGATGATGCAGCGGGCGGGGATGCTGGCGGAGGCGGCTTCACAGCCTGAGGCGGCGCCATGGTTGGCGGAGGTTCCGCGCGGCGCAGAGGCGGGAGGGGCGCTGGGTGCGATGGAGACGGAGGAGGCGGTTGTTGCTGCGGAGCCGGTGCATGCGCCGGCGGGAGCAGCCGGCGATCCGGACGAGCCGTTGCACGTTCAGGAGCGGTTGGGGAGCCCTTCCGCGGGTGCCGGGGAGTCCGCATGAACCAGGCGTTGCGGCCTATGCGGCTGGGAGAAATCCTGGATCGCACATTCCATATTTATCGCGAGCGGTTCTGGGTGCTGGCCGCGAGCTATGATCAGCGCATACGGAAAAAGGGGTTCGACATCGAGTGGATGATGCAGTCCGCGGGGATGGCGGAGTCTCTGAGTGCTCCAGGGATCGCGAGCGTACCCGACGAACCTGTGGCCGAAGCGGCGGAGGAAGCGCGCGCATGACGAACTGGTCAAAGGCCTGTGTGCTTCTGGCTGGCTGCGCGTGGGGAGCGGTTCTAACGCCGGCGCAATCCGCCGAGGCCAGCCCGGAACCGCCGCGGGTGGCATCGCGCTCTGTTTCGATTGCGGATTATCGCGCGCACCTGGAAGCGCTCGAGAAGCTCACCGCGGCGTGCGCGAAGACACGCTCGGCTGAAGCATGCGATCCGCTGCATGTTGGCGCTGATGACGAGATTCCGTGGGGCGCGGGTTCACAGCAGCAAACGCGCGTGGTCCGGTTCGGGTGGCTGCGGGTGCTGCTGGAGAAGGCTCAGAAGCCCGAAGACGCGCAGAAGGCGAAGGGATCCCAGAAGGCAGACGATGACGGTGAGAAGGAGGAGGCGCCCTCCACTTCACAGTTGCTGAACGATGCGCGGGCGCGCCTGACACAAGACATAGCCCAGGTGGATGAAGGGGCGGGCGGTCAGCCATCGCACGCTGGGGAACGCGCGGCGCTGGAGCAGGTGCTGGCGGGGCGCGAGTTCCGCAATCTCAAGAAGCCGGAACAGGGGCCGAGTGCTTTGGAGAAGTTCGGCGACTGGCTCAACAAGTTTTTTGAGTGGCTGGGCGGAAAACGAGTACGCGCAGCATGGGTGGGACGCGCGCTGATCTGGGGCTTCCTGCTGCTGGTGGGAGTGGGTTTGGCATGGGCCTTACTGCAGATGGAGCGCCGCTGGCGCGTGCGGCTGGTGCCGGAGAGTGATGGGCCGGCGCCCACGGCGGCTTCGGCGCGCGATTGGCAACTGTGGCTCAAGGATGCACGCGAGGCCGCTGCGCGGGGCGAGTGGCGCGAGGCCATTCACTTTCTATATTGGGCGGCGATCTCCAGGCTGGAGTCGAAGAAGCTGTGGCCGGCAGACCGTGCGCGCACGCCGCGCGAGTACCTGGCGCTGGTGGCGGGGGATGACGCGCGCAAGCCGGGACTGTCGGCACTGACGCGCGAGTTCGAGTGGACGTGGTACGGCGGGCGGGAGGCGGGCGAGAGGGACTATCAGCGCGTGGAGGAGTTGGCGACGGGGTTGTTTGAGAGCAGAGGGCCGCGATGATGCGATGGTTGTCGAGCGGTCCTCGGGGAGATCAAAAGACTGCGGCAAAGCCCGGCTTGCGTGGCGGATTGGGAGTAGCAGGGGCGAAAGCCCCAGACATTCCAATGGGGTTGATCGGCACGACTGAAGTCGTGCCCTGTTACAAAGCAGGCGATAGTTGGGAAGTTTCAGCGTGCGCGTTCGAGGTGAGCAAAAGGCATGTGAGAGGCGCGCAATGAAGGCCCCCTCCTGGTTCCTCCCCTCGCTCGACGCGAAAGACCGCAAGCTGCTGCTGTGGGCTGTGGGCGTGGCTATTGTGCTTGCGGTGGCGACGGGTCTGCTGCTGCCCAACTCCGATGAAAACGACAACGGCCCGCCGTCCACCTACCTGTCCGGCAAACATGGCGCGCTGGCCGCGTATGAGTTGCTGGAGCGCGCCGGCTATCCCGTTGAGCGGTGGGAGCGCCCGCTCAGCGAACTGGCGGCGGAGGCAGGACCGCAGACGGTGGTCATTTTTGCCCAGCCCTTTACGCGCGAGGCGGAAGACATGAAGGCGGTGCGCGACATCCTGGAGAAAGGCGGGCGCGTGCTGGCCACCGGTTTCTGGGGAGGATCGCTGCTGCCGGGACAGAATGCGGCACCGGGGAGCACGTTCTCCTTCACGGCGTGCAAGCTGCAGCCGCAGGGGCTCGATCCGCTGGCCGGCTCCGGCGAGGTGTGGATGATACCGGAGGCGACCTGGCAGGTGGGCAATCCGGGAGTACGGGTGCAATATGACTGCGCCGGGGCGCCGGCGGTGATCGAGTACGAATGGGGTGCGGGCCACGTGGTGTGGTGGGCCAGTTCCATGCCGCTGGAGAACGGTTCGCTCACGCGCGCGCAGAATCTCAATTTATTTCTGAACTCGATTGGGCCCAGCGCGGGCAAGCACTTTTACTGGGACGAATCGCTGCATGGGGAGATCCGCTCCACGTGGAGTTATGCCGGCGGCCTGCCGCTGCACATGCTTCAGATCGGGCTGGCGGTGCTGGCGGTTCTTGTCCTGTTCAGCTTCAGCCGGCGCAGCGGGCCAGTGCGCGAGTTGCCGCCTCCAGTCCGCGCCACTCCCATTGAGTTTCTTGAGGCGCTGGGGTCGCTGTATAAGAGCGCCGGCGCGGCGTCGACGGCTGTGTCGGTGGCATGGGAGCGATTCCGCCGGCATGCCTTGTGGCTATGCGGCAGGCACATGCAGCGCATGGATGCAGCAGAAGTGGCCGGGGTGGTGCGCAGGCGCTTTCCCCAAGCGGACGAGGCGCTGGAGGCGGACCTGCTTGCGTGCGAAGCAGCTATCGGCAACGAGGCCTTGCATCCCAAGGAGGCGCTGCGGCTGGTGCAGTTGCTGGCAGGGCACGCGGCGAAGCTGGATGCGATGACGAGGAGAGGCAGCGGAGTCAGCGGTATGGGGGGAGTTAGATTGGATGGGGCCTCCGGCTAGTTGGAGCGGCACGAAGGACGAGTGCACGGGAGCCAGTTGGATCGCCAGCAGGCGGACTGAAGAAGCACATCCCTCAGGGAATGACAGAAAGAAAAGCAGAGACAAACGAAAGGGACCGGATGGACGCGGGATCGATGGGAGCGCGAATTGATGGACCGCAGGATGAAGCACAGTCGCTGCAGGCAACGAGGCAGTTGATTGAGCATGCGCGCGCGGAACTGGGGCGGGTGATTGCAGGGCAGTCGGCTGTTATCGAAGAGGTGCTGATTGCGCTGTTGTGCCAGGGGCATGCGCTGCTGGAAGGCGTGCCGGGCATTGCCAAGACGCTTATCGTGAAGACGACGGGGCGGCTGCTGGGGCTGGGATTTCAGCGCGTGCAGGCCACGCCTGACCTGATGCCCGCGGATATTCTGGGCACGACCATCCTGAAGCCCGGTACCGATTCGTTCGTTTTCCACGGGGGACCGGTGTTCACGGATCTGCTGCTGGTGGATGAGATCAACCGCATGCCTCCGCGGACGCAGGCGGCGCTGCTGGAATGCATGGAGGAGCGCCAGGTCACGGCCGATGGCGTGCGCCATCCCCTGCCCGGCTGGTTCACGGTGTTCGCTACGCAAAACCCGGTGGACTTTGAGGGCACCTATCCGCTGCCGGAGGCGCAACTGGACCGCTTTCTGCTGAAGATTCGCGTGGCGTATCCCTCGGAGGCGGAAGAGTTGCAGATCCTCGAGCGGCATCATGCCAGCTCCGGCAATGGGATCCTGGAAGATGCGCAGATCGCGCCGATACCCGCGGGATTGCTGGCCGCGGCGCGTGCCGAGGTGCGGCGCATCCGGATCGAGCCGGAGCTCTATCGCTACATTCTGGCGATCACGCGGCGCACCCGTGAGTGGCCCACGCTGCTGCTGGGCGCCAGTCCGCGCGCGGCACTCAGCCTCATGTTCGTGGGGCAGGCCGCTGCGGCGTTCGACGGCCGCGACTACCTGGTGCCCGATGATGTGAAGCGAGCCGTGCAGCCGGTGCTCCGGCATCGCGTGATGCTTAAGCCAGAGGCGGAGCTTGAGGGCTTTGACGCGGACCGCGTGCTGACCGATGTGGTTGCGGCGGTGCCGGTTCCGCGGCAATGATCACGCCTTCTCTCCATCCCGAGCCGATCCGCGCCGCGTGCGAACGGCGGCGCAAGCTTGCGTTCAGCCTCACGCCGCGCGCGGTCACGCTGCTGGCGGCCGGATTTCTGCTGCTGATTCCCGGGTTCTACGTGGCCAAGCTGAGCTACGCAATGCTGGTGTGGGATGCATTGGTGCTGCTGGCAGTGGTCCTCGATAGCATGCGCCTGCCCGGTGCAAAGCTGCTCACGGCGGAACGTAGTTGGAGCAATGCGCCCGCGCTCGATTCCCAAACCGAGATTGAACTGGCGATCGACAATCACGGCGGCGTGATTGTGGATTGCCTGCTCACCGATGATCTGCCGGCGGCGCTTGCAACCGAACCCGTTCACCAGCGTGTACGAGCGTTTCCGCGCGTCGCGGCAAAGGTGCGTTACCGCGTTACTCCGCGCCAGCGCGGCGATTGCGAGACCGGCTGGCTTTACGTGCGTTACCGTTCTCCGCTGGGCCTGGGGGAACGGTGGGCGCGCGCACCGTTGACGCAGACGGTGCGGGTGTATCCGGCGCTGCGCACCAGCGAGGATCAGCAGATCTTTCTTGCACGGAGCCGGCAGATCGATCTGCAATTACGGCAGGCGCGCCAGCGGGGGCTGGGGCGCGATTTTGAAAGCCTGCGCGAGTACCGCGAGGGCGATGACCTGCGGGACGTGTGCTGGACGGCCACGGCGCGGCGCGGCAGTTTGATCACGCGACAGTATCAGACGGAGCGCAGCCAGGCCGTGTGGATTGTGCTGGACTGCGGCCGATTGATGCGCCACCTGCGCCACCTGGGGTGGGGCCACTCCTCTGAAGCTCAACGGGAGGTCGCACATACCAAGCTCGATTATGCGTGCTCAACCGCGGTGGCGCTGGCGCAGCTCGCGCTGTATTCGGGCGATCGCGTGGGGCTGCTGGTGTATGGGCAGGCCATTCAGCAGCGGTTGCTGCCTGGGCGCGGCGCCGCGCATCTGCGGCAGATCATCGAACTGCTGGCGCAGGCCCGCGTGGAGAGCAGCGAGGCCGATCATCTGCGTGCGACCGCTGTATTGAACCGGTTGCAGCCGCGGCGGTCGCTGGTTCTTTGGATCACCGATCTTGCGGAGACGGCCATGCGACCTGAGGTCATCGACGGCGCGACGCAACTGCTGCGCCGGCATGTGCTGCTGTTCGTCGCCATGGCGCAGCCTGAAGTGGAGCGCATCGCCGCGGCGCGGCCGAAGAGCATCGACACGATGTTCCGTGCCGCCGCAGCGCAGGAGATGACGGCGCGACGCGAACTGCTGCTGGCGCGCCTGCGCGAGCAGGGAGCCCTGACGCTCGATCTCGACCCGGAGAAGCTGACCTCAGCGGTGCTGAATCAGTACCTCACGGTGAAAGAGCGAGCGATGGTGTGAGGGCAGGGGATGAGTGGCTAGTGATGAATGGTTAGTGGTGAGTTGGTTCTTCTAACCGCCAGCCACTCGTCACTGCACTCTCCTTATTCCTCTTCGGCGCCGCTGTTCAGCTTCGGCATGCTCGCGCCGGTTCCGAGGGTCAGCAGGCCGCTCTGCGCGTAGGTCAGCAGCTTGTCGCGCGTGTCGGTGATGTCGAGGTTGCGCATGGTGAGCTGGCCGATGCGATCGCGCGGGGAGAAGACGCTCTCGGTCTTCTCCATGCTGAGGCGCTCGGGCTTGAAGGTCAGGTTGGGCGACTCGGTGTTGAGGATCGAGTAGTCGGTGCCGCGGCGCAGCTCCAGCGCCACTTGGCCGGTGATGGGCCGCGCCACCCAGCGCTGGGCGCTCTCACGCAGCATGATGGCCTGGGAGTCGAACCAGCGGCCTTGGTAGAGCAGGCGGCCGAGCTTGCGGCCGTTGTCGCGATACTGCTCGATGGTGTCTTCGTTGTGAATGCCGGTGAGGAGCCGCTCGTAGGCGATAAACAGCAGGGCCATGCCGGGCGCCTCGTAGATGCCGCGGCTCTTGGCTTCGATGATGCGATTTTCGATCTGATCGCTCATGCCCAGGCCGTGGCGGCCGCCGATGCGGTTGGCCTCGAGCATGAGCTCAACGGAGTTGGGGAACTCGCGGCCATTGAGCGCCACCGGGTGCCCTTCATGGAAGCGCACCGTAACCTCTTCCGCCTTTACCGGCACGTCGTCGCGCCAGAACGCCACGCCCATGATGGGGTCAACGATGCGGAAGTTGCTGGAGAGATGCTCAAGTTCCTTGGCTTCATGCGTGGCGCCCAGCAGGTTCGAGTCGGTGGAGTAGGCCTTTTCGGCGCTCATTTTGTAGGCGAAGCCCGACTTCTGCATGAACGCCGACATCTCGGCGCGTCCGCCCAGTTCGTCAATGAACGCCGCATCCAGCCAGGGCTTGTAGACGCGCAGTTCGGGGTTCACGAGAAGGCCGTAGCGGTAGAAACGCTCGATGTCGTTGCCCTTGAAGGTCGAGCCGTCGCCCCAGATGGAGACGTCATCTTCCTTCATCGCCGCCACCAGCATGGTTCCCGTAACTGCGCGGCCGATGGGTGTGGTGTTGAAGTAGGTCACGCCCGCGGTGGTGATGTGGAACGCACCACTTTGCAGCGCGGCCAGACCTTCGCGCACCAATTGCGCGCGGCAGTCGATGAGGCGTGCTTTCTCGGCGCCATACTCCAGCGCCTTGCGGGGAATCTCGTCGTAGTCCTTCTCGTCGGGCTGGCCCAGGTTGGCCGTGTAGGCGAAGGGGCGCGCGCCTTTCTGCTTCATCCAGTGCAGGGCGGCGCTGGTATCAAGGCCACCGGAGAAGGCAATGCCCACCTTCTCGCCCAGAGGGAGATGTTCCAGGATATTCGACATGAGTGCAGCCCTTTCGGGTAAAGAATCCGCCACGCCTTTCAAGAGGAGGCGACTCTTCAATTTTAAGGTTCGAGATACGCAGCGGTGTTAATCTGCCGCGACCGCCACCCGCAGCCGCTTCGCCAGCGCCCACTTCAGCTCGTCGATTCCCTGCCCGGTAACCGCGGAGATGGCGTGGAACTCCAGCTTGCGCCGCTTGGCATGGGTGGTCAGCTTCTTGAGCTTGTCAGGATTGGCAACATCAATCTTGGTGGCGACCACCATCATCGGCTTCTCTTCGAGGCCGTTGCCGAAGCTGGCGAGCTCGTTGTTGATGACCTTGAAGTCCTCCACTGGATCGGGACGGCCGGAAGCGTCGGACACATCGACGAGGTGCACGAGCACCCGCGTGCGCTCAATGTGTCGCAGGAACTGGACACCCAGGCCATGCCCTTCGTGCGCGCCTTCAATGAGCCCTGGCACGTCTGCCACCACGAACGACTCTTCATGCGGCGCCTCGCCCACCGTGACTACACCGAGGTTTGGCTCGAGCGTGGTGAAGGGATAATCGGCAATCTTCGGTTTGGCCGCGGAGATGCGCGAGATCAGCGTCGATTTTCCAGCATTGGGATACCCAACCAGCCCCACATCGGCCAGCAGCTTGAGCTCCAGGCGGAACATGCGCTCCTCGCCGGGCCTGCCCAGTTCGTGCTCGCGGGGGGCCTGGTGCGTGGAAGTGGCGAAGTGCTGATTGCCGCGTCCGCCGCGTCCGCCTTTGGCGACCACGACGCGCTCATCGGGATGCTGGAAGTCGTGCACGAGTTCGCCGCTCTCAGCGTCGTAAAGAGCCGTGCCCACGGGAACCTGCAGCACGATCTCGTGGCCGTCGGAGCCCGAACAATTGGACCCCATGCCGTGCTCGCCGCGCTGCGCCTTGTGCTCCGGGTTATAGCGGAAATGGATCAGCGTATTGTGCCGCTGCGACGACACCATCACCACGTCGCCTCCGCGGCCGCCGTCGCCGCCCGAGGGACCGCCGCGGGGAACAAACTTCTCGCGCCTGAAAGCCATGCAACCGTTGCCGCCGTCGCCGGCTTTCACGCGAATTCTTGCTTCGTCAATAAACATTCATTCCAACTGGCACCCGGCTGAATTGCGAGACTCGCAGGGATTCCCCAGCGTGGTCCGGGCCCAAAGTGCCGTCTAATCAGTTTACTGGATGCGCGACTTCAGCGCGCGGGTGCGGCCCGAACCGGCCGCGCTCTGGCACTATTCACGTAAAACCGCCAGCTATTTCAATGATTTCGCCAAGCATCCGCATCATACCTTGTAGTGGCGGTACGATCGGGCAACAAAGCGCGTTCCCTGCAGTAAGTTCCTGAGCCGCTTGTACCCGCCGCTCCCACTCGCCCGGCGCCGCTTCGGGCCGCGGCTCTCACGGATTGGACAATCATGTATATTCCGCTGGTTCGCGAGCATGTGCGCGTGCGCGGTAGCGTCTGCACATTTCTCGTAGTACAAGTCGATTACGTCAGGGAGGTCGCCGAGCTGGAGAGTGAGTGCGCCGAAAAAAAGCCCATGCACAAGGTGCCGTTCGAAGATATGTTCGCAACCTGGGAAGATCCGGAAGTCAAGCTTTCTGGCCCCGCCGAAGGGAAGCGAAGGGAAACCAGGCGCAGAGAATTTCGCACCACATTGTGACGGCGCTCACAGAGCGTGTCCCATTCTGGATTTTTTGCTGTCCGGTAGTTCCTGTCCGGGAATAAAATCATCCCAACTTCTCCTTGAGGTCACTACGGCGGCGAAAGCTGCGCCCAGTTGCGTGCGGGACCTGCCCAATATGGCGGCGCGCCGACGGTGACGCTCAGCCGCACACCTGACCTGCCGGACGGCGGGCGGGCGGAAGGGCGGCGTGGGCGATTCCGCGGAGAAGGCTCCGATTTTGGGCAAATTGCTGGCCATCGCGCTGGCTGCGCTGCTGGGCGGCGCCACCGCGATTGCACAGGCGCCCGCAACCGGCTCCCTCGAAGGCAGGCTGACCGACCTCTACGCGAAGCCCCTGAACGGCGCGACGGTTGTGCTGCGCAACCTGAGCACCGGCGCCGAATTTCAGGCTATCACCGGAAAGAACGGCGCCTACCACGTGAGCGGTCTGGTTCCGGGAGCTTATGAGCTGGAAGCGGCAACGGCGCACTCCGGCGTGGGCCATGTCTCCGGCATTCTCATCTCCACCGGACACGCCGCGCGGGTGCTGACCGCGGTTGCGCTCAGAGATCAGTCGGCGCTCGCTGCGGTGCCATCGCAGACCAGGTGGATTCCGGGCGGCTCGCCCGTCTCTCAGGCGCGCCTGGCGACCCGGGCCGCCGCTTCGGCGCCGGCCGTCCCGCCGGCCGCGGAGATTGCGTCGGTGACCCCGGCGGTGCGGCCCGTTTCTCCAGCGGTCCCGGCATTTGCGAAGCCTGAAGTTCATCCTCGCGCAGACGCCAGCCTGGTCGCGAACGGAAGCCCGACAGCAGCTATGGCTCTGCCTTCCGCCTCGATCGCGATGGCTGGCTCAAGAAGCGCGACGCAGGCGAGCCGGACCGGGCTGATCCTGTCCGCGACTGCGGCGGCCAGTCTCCGCGCCGCCCTCGCAATGCCGATCGATTTGCCCAGGAGCATCGAAGCCGTCGCCCTCGAGCCCGACGAGGCGGAAGCGGCTGCATCAAGCACCCTCTCTGAACAGGAACTGCAGGCTTTGCCGGTGAGCGGACGCGCATCCGACATGGCCATCGACTCTTTGCCCGCGGAACGCATCGAGTCCGCGGATAACGCTTCCGGTTTTCCCCGGCAAACCACCGCATCCTCCGCGGAACGGGGAGGCACGCGGCTGGCCTTCGGCACCAGCGGGGCCATTCGCAGAGAGACGGCGGCGCTCCTTGTTCCGACCGCAAACGAGTCCGCCCTCCGGACCATTCAAGTCATCGAAGAAAACGGCCATTCGGCCATCGGCAGCGCCCAAACCCGGAGTGGCGCCGATCAGGCCGGCCGTCTGCACGGGAGTGCGTTCTTCTTCGATCGGCAGGGGCTGCTGGCGGCACGCAATCCCTTTGCGACATGGGTGAAGGAGACCGCTCCCGCCACTTCCAAGACCGTGCCTGTCTTTTCAGCGCTTCCATGGTCGCCGGATGATCGGCGCACGCGCTGGGGCGCGGGCCTGGGCGGACCGCTGCGCCGCGACAAGCTCTTCTGGTTCGCGGCCATCGATTCAGAGCGGCGCGATCACGACGGCGTGGCCAGCGTGAAGCATCCTGATAGTTTTTTTGCGCAGCCCTCCGATGACGAGTTGCAGGTACTGAGCGCGCGCCTGGACCTGAGCGGGGCTGCCCCCGTTGAAGCCGGGCTTGCCACTTACTCCAGCATGCTCGAAACGCTGGCCGGGCTGCTGGGTCCCGCCTCGCGTACCTCCACTGAAAACTCCGCGTTTGCGCGGGTCGACTGGAAGGCGGCAGAGAAGCATCGGTTCACGCTGGAGGCCACGGGCGCGCAATGGGATTCTCCTGGCGGCGGGCTGACGCGTGTGCAGGAGAACTACGGGACCCATAGCTTTGGAGTAAGCCGCGGCAGTGAGGTGTGGCTGCTGGCGCGCTGGGATGCGATTGTCACTCCGAACCTGCTGGCAGTAACGCAGGCGTCCATGGGGCGTCACATCCTGGCACACGAACCCGACACGCCATCGCCGTTCGAGCAGAGCCTGAACATTAACGCATGGGGACAGTTGCCGCAGATGGTAGTGGATTCGCGCTACGGCTTTTCGATCGGCAATCCGGCACAGTTCGGCCAAGGCAGCTATCCTGACGAGCACTCCTATGCGGGACGCGAGGGCATCGACTGGAGGCACGGCTCGCTGCTGCTGCGCGCCGGCTTCGATCTGCGCCACGACACCGACGCAACCAGCTTCGTTCGCAATCACACCGGCACTTACCACTACTCAAGAATTGAAAACTTCGCCTCCGACGCGCTGGTCTTCGAGCAGTTCGGCCTGGACGACGCGCTCAATCCCACGCATCAGCACAATTGCGATCAGCGCGGCAAAGCCTGGCGCGACGGCACGGGGCAATTGCATGGCGTGGGCTACCTGCCCTGCTACTCGTATTACACCCAGACCGTCGGACCCGCCGAGTGGCACGTGGACACGACCGACATGGCGGGCTTCACTGCTCTCCAATGGAAGCCGGGCAAGACTCTGATCGTGTCCGCGGGTATCCGCTGGGACCGGCAGTTCGCTCCGTCCGATATTCCGCTGGTTGCGAATGCCGATCTCCCATTGGCCGGCCGAGTGCCGAGCCTGGGCAACGAGTGGGCGCCGCGCATCGGCATGGCCTGGGGTACGCATGAAAGCCGCTGGCCGGTGTTTCGGCTGGGGTACGGCATGTACTACGGGCCCACCTCGAACTCCATCCTTGAGACGGCGCTCACCCACACCGGCTCCCCGCACGGGGACCTTGATCTCTTCGCGCGCCCCACGGACAATCTGCCCGGCAAACCGGGCGTTGCCCCGCCGTTCCCCTACGTGCTGGCCGGGACCTCCGTGGCGGCCCGGAAGGCGGGAGCCACGGAGGTAGCGCACACCTACCGCAACGTCGAAGTCCAGCAGGCTGTCGCATCCCTCGAAGAAGAGTTGCCGGGGCGCGTGCAGATGAGCCTCAGCGGGGTTGCGACGCTTGGCCGCCGTCTGCCCGTCACCGTGGATACCAACTTCGATCCGACACTCAACCCGGGCGCCATCACATACGAGGTGGTGGACGCTTCGGGCAAAGGGCCTCTCAAGGCCTCGCAGATCACTGTTCCCTTCTTCGCGTCGTGGCCATCGGCAGGCACCTCCGGCGGGCGCCTCAATCCGAATTACGAGCAGATCACCGCGTTGCAGAGCCGCGCGAACTCCACCTACGAGGCAGGCGTGCTGCGGCTCTCGCGCTCGGGCCGCCGCGGGCTCAGCTTGAATCTGCATTACACCTACGGGCACACCACGGATTGGAATCCCGACGAAGGCGCGCTACAGACCCGCGCCAGCGTGCTTGATCCGCTCGACTTTCAGCAGGAGTACGGCACCAGCAACCTCGACCTCCGGCACTCCGCCTCGGCCGATGCCATCTGGCATTCGCCGTGGAAGCTGCACGGAACCGCCGCGCCGTTCGCCAACGGATGGATGCTGTCAGGCATCGGCCGCTATCACAGCGGACTTCCGTACACGATGCACACGGCTGGGTCGCTCGCGCAGGTTCTCGAGGAAGGTGGGGGCCTTGCCGTTGCTCTTGGCCCCGGCATGAACGGCTACGGGGGCGCCAACCGGGTCTACGGCGTGGGCCGCAACACTTATCGTTATCCCGCCACCTGGAAGATGGACATGCGCATCGCCAAGCGCTTCTCACTCGGCAATCAGCGCGAGCTTGAACTCCTTGCCCAGAGCTTCAATCTGTTCAATCATCAGAACGTGACGGAACTGGAGACGGTGGGCTACTATCTCGACTCCGGCAGTTCGGCCGCGTCCGTGCCCCGCTTGAGTTTTCTTACCGGCTTGAAATCAGGCCAGACGGAGTTCGGCCAACCGCTCAACGTGAACGCGACTGACTACTATCGCGAGCGCCAGTTTGACTTCGGCCTGCGCTTCCGCTTCAAGCATGCGCCTTTCGATTAGCGATCGACGTCGCATGTGACCTCATGCGTGACGGAGCGACCGTCCAGCCGGAAACATGCCGCCCCGTCCACGTCGGTCGCGAGGGTGTGCACATGCGCAGCCTGCAATTCTTCCAGCACCTCTTCGCGGGGATGTTGATACCGGTTGTGCAGGCCGCACGAAATTACCGCCCACTGCGGCGCCACACGCGCCAGAAACTCCGGCTTGCTGGACGACACGCTGCCGTGATGACCGACTTTCAGCAGCGTGCTCCGAAGCTCAGGCTCGGCAAGCATCCCCTCTTCGATGGGCGCCTCCGCATCGCCTTCCAGCAGAACCGACGTGCCGCCGTATGCAATATGCAGCACTAACGAATCGTTGTTCGACGGCTCCTTGCCCGGGATGTATCCGGGCAGCGGCGCCAGCACCCGGACCTGCGCTGAGCCCAACGTTAGCGCATTGCCGGAGCGCAGGGTGCGCGCGCGCGTGTGCAATGCAGCAGCTTCGGCCAGCAGCGCCTGATACGGTGCAGAGGGCGGATTGGTCCCCACCCACAACTCGTCGGGATGAAAATTGCGCAACACCGCGGGGAGGCCGCCCATGTGATCGGAATGCGCATGACTCAATGCCACCGCGTCAAGGTGGCGGATGCCGCGGGCCCACAGTGCGGTTGAGACCACCTGCTCGCCGATGTCAAAGTCCTGCGCAGCGTGCCGCGGTCCGCCGCCGAATCCGCCGCCATCGACCAGTAGCGTTCTGCCATCGGGGGTGATCACCAGCAGCGAATCGCCTTGTCCCACATCCAGCGCCTCCACCAGCATGGCGTCGGGGGGATGCTGCACACCGCGCGGCACGACAGCGGCAAGCGCTGCAAAACTCAGGGCCGCCCACACCGCGCGGCGCAGCCACTGCCGCTGCGAACGCGCGAGCACGATAGCCATGGCAAGCAGGGCGACATACGCCACCACCTGCAGCAAACCGGGCATGGGCAGGCGCAGATCGCCCCATGCTCTGGCGCCGAAGAACCGCACCAGCGCCACGCCCAAATGCAGCAACAGCGCCGTGATGGCGCCCGGCGCCGCGGCCGCCGCCGGCCACACCATCGACACCAGCAGCGTGACCAAGGCCGCGGGCAGCAGCACCAGCAGCAGCGGCAGAATCAGCAGGTTGACGGGCAACGCAAACAGCGTCACGCGATGGAAGTAGACGGCCATGGGCAGCGTCATGGCAAGCTCTACCACCAGCGTTACCACCAGCGCCTCTACGCATTGCAGTCCGAAGCGCAGGCACCACGGCAGCGCGGTCCATGCAATCCAGCGGGACGTGATCCCGCGCAGCCTCTGCGCCACCAGGCGCAGAACAACGCGGAACTCCGCCATGCGCGGCTCCAGCTTGACATCCATCGCAATCTGCCCCAGGTCGCGCATCGCGCTGATGTAGGGATGGATCGTGCCTGCCAGCAGCGGCACCGCGATTCCGGCGATGGTCACCACGGCGAGGAGGGTCATCTGAAAACTCGCGTCGAATAACGAGCGCGGGCTCACCACCAGCAGGCAAAGCACGGCAAAACCGATGGTGTTCAATGCGCTGCGCTCGCGATAGATCAGCCGACCTATCAGGTAAAGAGAAACCATCCACAGCGAGCGCTGCACTGGCGTTGCGAATCCGGTAAACAGCGCGTACGCAACCGATGCGGCGATGGTCAGCAGCGTCGCCGGCACGCGGGGGATGCGCAGTTTGCGCGCGCACCACGCCACGAACCCCGCCACGATGGCCAGATGCAGCCCGCTCACCACCAGCATGTGGAACGACCCGGTTCGCTCGAAGCCTGCGCGGAGGTCATGGCTCAGGAACGTGCGGTCGCCGGTCACCATGGTGGCCAGCATGACGGCGTCTTCGCTGGAGATGCGCAGCGGCGCGGGCAATGGGCGCATGGCAGCGGGCAATGCCAGCATCTGCGCCTCGGCCCTGTGCTGGGCCTGGCTGAAGAAGCAGGCCCAGGAGCGCTGCCGCGGATTGTTCAGGCGCTCGACGCGCTCTACCCTCAAGGCGCCCGTCGCCGTCACGTCCTGGTCCAGCAAATACCGCGTACGGTCCCATGCCCCGGGGTCGTGGTACATCTGCGGAGGAAACAGGCGCGCCGTGGCGCGGATGCGTTCTCCGCATCCGATGGCGATGGGCTGTTGTCCCTGCGACCACTTGATCGTGAGCCGGAGGGTGCCTTCGGCCGCTTCCAGGCGGTCGGCGTTGTCATCGACGACTTCGATGGATGCGAGCTTGAGGTCGACTCGCTGGGAGGGCAGATTTTCCGTCGGGCCGTCCACATTTTGCTCCAGATCGCCGCGCACCGGGCCAGCGGTCAAGACGGTTCCTTCAACGGCGCGGAGCAATCCATCGCTCAGAGAGAGCAGTTTCGCCGCAGGCGCAGGATGGGGCTCCATCTCCGCGCACCACGCGCCCAGCAGCATCCACAGCAACGCCATGGGCAGCCATGCCATGCGCTGCGTGCGCAGGCCCGCTGCCCCGCAAGCACAGGCAAGAACGACAAGGCTTATCAGCAAGGTGCCGGGGTTGATCCAGGCGCCGGCGGCTATCAGGATGCCCGCCGCGAACAGGCATGCGGCGTAGAACAGGGGAACGCCCGCCGCGCTCGTCCCGGCGGGCGTGGCGGAACTGCGGACGTTGCTGGAGGAGGCCCGTCCCATCACTCACTTTGAATGAAGGTGAACTATAGCAGGAAATCAGCTCCGGCGCAGTGCCGCAATCGTCTCGAGGTGAAAGGTCTGCGGAAACAAGTCTGTCATGGTCACCTGTTCCAGCGTGTACCCGGTGGCGGTGAGTGCGCGCAGATCGCGGGCCAGTGTGGCCGGGTCGCATGAGACATACGCAATGCGCGGCGCGCCGGTGGCGGCAAGCAGCCGATTGATCTCGTCTCCGAGACCCGTGCGCGGGGGATCGACGACGATGAAGTCAGGCCGCGATTGGTTCGCGTTCTGACGCAGGAAATCCAGCGTGGACGCCGCGATCGCCTCCTCGCCGCTCCCCGCCAGATTGGCTGACAGGGCGCGCGTCGAGGTCTCCGCGGATTCCACTGCCACAACCTTCTCGAAGCTATTCGCAAGTTGCCGCGCGAACAAGCCCACGCCTGCGAACAGGTCCCATGCCAGCGCGCCGCTCTGTTCAGCGACCACTCTCTGGACCATCGGATCGATGAGCCAGCGATTCACCTGGAAGAAGGCGCCATGATCGACGCGGTACCCCACTCCGGCCGCGCGGTACGAGATCGAAGGCTCGCCCCAGCGACCCAGGGTGCGGGGCGGATGCCCGGGCCTTCCACCTGAAGCAAGCTCGGCTCCGGCGAGTTGCGGGATGCGTTCATGCAGCGCCGCGGCAATCGAGTCGAGCCGAAGCTGCGCCGGCTCTTTCACGAAGAATGTGGCCAGCAGCGCCGACTCATCCGCGTTGCAGAACAACAGCACCTCGGTGGGGCGCAGATTGTGCGGCACACGCGAAAGGATCTCTCCCGCAGCCATGGCCGCACGCACCAGCAGCGGGGCGCTGATGGGGCATTCGCGAATCGCGATGAGGTCATGCGAGCGGCGGGCGCGATATCCCGGCTTGCCGTCCGGGTCGAAACTGACGCGGATGCGATTGCGATACTCCCATGGGTCCGCCGCGAGAATGCCGATCTCCTCCGGTGCAGCTAAGCCGGCCCTCTGCAGGGTCTCGCGCAAAATCTCCTTCTTCATCGCGAGCTGGTTCTCGTGACCGGTGTGCTGGTAGTTGCATCCGCCGCATGGGCCAAAGTGGGGGCAGCGGGGCTGGATGCGCTGCGGGGCCGCCGTGATGAGCTGCTCGACTTCAGCCTTGGCGTAGCCGCGCTTGTCTTTGTCTTCCGTGATGCGCACACGCGCCTGCTCGCCGGGAAGGGTGAGCGGGACGAATACGGCCTTGCCCTCCACGCGGGCCAGAAAGCTGCCGCCGTAGACGGGCTTTTCAAGCGTCACGGTTTGGCTGGATGCGGAGGAGACGTCGTTCCCGGGTCTCAAATGCGAGACCGGGGGCACCCGCTTGTTGTGTGGCGCGCGCGATTTCATTGCTGGCTCATATAGAACAGGCTGAGGCGTGGAAGGTTGTAGTGCGCGAGCAGCTGCTTTTGCACAAACTGTTGCTCGACCTGGCGCAACTGCACCGCGCCCATGCGGCTGCGATAGGGCGAAAGCTCGCGTGCCGCGTGCTCTTTGAGCGCTACCAGCAGCTCTTCCGGAGCGGCAGTCGTCAGGGCCGCAAACAGCTTCTCTTCGAGGACTGTGAGATTGCGCTCGAGTGATTCTGTGTTCAGCGTTTTTTTCGGATCGGCGGCGCGCACCTCGGCGGCCAGTTCACGCAACCGCGCCGCCGTGGCCGTACACACCTCCGCGGCGGCATCCGCCGCCTGCAGAGCTGCCGCCGCGGCCTCGAGATGCGCCGCCACACGTTCGTGCTCAAACCCGCTCTCTTCGGTGCCGGCGTAATTCGTCGTGGTCGACGCGCCGGCAGCGGCCTCCTTCATGTCTTCGGCGGTTTCCATTACCGCCTGCGCGCACCAAGCCAGCCCATTCACGCGCCGCTTGTGGCCGCGATGCTGCCGCGCCTCGTATTTATCGAACGCCGCGTCGATACCGCGCAGGGCAGCCTCGAGCGGCACGCCGGCGTCGCGCCACATTTCAATCAGCGCCCAGTCCAGCGTGGATAGCAGCAGCAACGAGCCGCGCCGCTGCTGAAAGCGCTCTTCGATTTCCGTGAAGTAGTTGAAGTAATTGTGCACGGTGCGCCTCAGTGCGCGCGGGCGCGCGGGCGCGCTGTGCGATTGCGTTCGAACAGGATGCGCAGTCCATCCAGCGTGAGCATGTCGTCGATCTGCGCCACGTAGCGCGAGTCGGCACTGATTTGCCGCGCCAGGCCGCCGGTGGCAATGACCCGCACCTCGGTGCCGATCTCGTTGATCATGCGCTCCAGGATTCCATCCACGAGCCCGATGTAGCCGTAATACAACCCGCTCTGCAGATGCGTCACGGTATTGGTACCGATTACTTTCTGTGGCCGCTTGATGTCCACGCGCCCCAGCCGCGCGGCGCGCGCAAACAGCGCATCGGCGCTGATGCCCAGGCCCGGCGAAATCGCACCGCCCAGGTACTCACCCCGGGCGGAGATCACATCGAACGTCGTCGCCGTCCCGAAGTCCACCACGATGCATGGGCCACCATAGCGCTCAAATGCGGCGATCGCATTCACGAGCCGATCCGCGCCCAGTTCCGACGGATTATCCACCAGCACCGGCATGCCGGTTTTGATGCCCGGTTCCACAAATATGGGCTGCAGGTGGAAGTACTTTTCGCACACGCGGCGCAGAGTGCTCTCCACTGGCGGCACCACCGACGAGATGATGATGTGGGTCACCTGGTCCACCGCGAGCCCATGCATGTTGAACAGGTTCACAAACAGCACGCCATACTCGTCCGAGGTCTGCGTGCGGTGGGTGGTGACGCGCCAATGCGCCACCAGCTCGCGCTCGTTCTCCGGCCGGTTAGCCGATGACGCGCCGGGCGCAGGCGGAGGAACATCCAGGCGAAAAAGACCCAGCACCGTATTGGTATTTCCAACGTCGATGGCAAGAAGCATCGTTTCGATTGTAATTGCCGGAAAAGCTCAGCCGTTGCGGTGCACGGCCACGGCACGAATGCCGCCGGTTTGTATCTGCACGACGCCGGACCCGGTGCGCACGAGCAGGAATCCATGCTCATCCAGGCCCTCGGTCACCCCGGTGCACTCCTGCGGCCCGTGGACTTCCACTTCCCTGCCCCGCACCCACGTCGAGGCCTGCGCCACGCGCTCCGGGATTGTGCGCCCCGCGTCGCTGTCGAGCAGAGCGCGCGTCTCTGTCTCGAGCGACTCAAGCAGAGCGATCAGCAGGGGCTGCCGGTCGATCCACCGCCCCGACTCAAGATCGAGCGAAGTTGCCGGGGTGGCAAGATCGCGCGCAAAACTCTGCTGATGCACGTTGATACCGATGCCCACGACCGCAAATCCAAGCTGCCCGCGCTCCGATTGCGACTCGACGAGAATGCCGCCCGTTTTGCGCGGCCCGATCAGCAGATCGTTGGGCCAGCGCAGGTCCACTGTGAGCCCGCTCGCCGCGCGCACCGCAGAGGCCGCCGCCAAACCCGCAGCCAATGGCAGCAGCGGCATGCGGGCGGTCCCGAGCGGAATGCGCACCACGACGCTCACATAGAGCCCCTGCGCGCCAGCCGAGTGCCACGCATGGTCGCCGCGTCCCCGCCCGGCTGTCTGCTCATCCGCGAAGTAGACCGAGCCATGCGGCGCTCCGCTGCGCGCGCCCGCGATGGCATCACTGTTGGTCGATCCGGTTGTGGAACTGAATTGGAGCTTTCCGGCGAAGATGGTCGAGGCCAGCGCAGTTTCAAGAGAGGGGAGATCGAACATGCGCCGCCGTTACTCCGCCAGGATGCTCATGGAGATGTCGACCGCGCGGGCCGAGTGCGTCAGCGCGCCCACGCTGATGAAGTCCACACCTGTCTCGGCGTACTGGCGGATGTTCTCGAGCACAATGCCACCCGATGCCTCGGTGGGGACCCAGCGCGACTCCTTCTTCACCCGCTCCACGGAATGTGCTACCTGCTGCGGCGTCATGTTGTCGAGGAGGATAGCCTCCGCGCCGCCTTCGAGCGCCTCTTCCAGCTCGTGTTCGCTGCGGACCTCGACCTGCACCCGCTGCCCCACCTTGCGGCGCTCCAGCGCATGCGCCAGCGCGGTGCGCAGCCCGCCGCCCAGCGAGATGTGATTGTTCTTGATGAGGATGCCGCTGGCCAGGTCGAGGCGATGATTCGTCCCGCCACCGCACAGCACCGCATATTTCTCCAGCGCGCGCAGTCCTGGAACCGTCTTGCGCGTATCCAGCACCCGCGCATGGGTGCCGTGGATCGCATCCACATAACGGCGCGTGTTCGTCGCAATGCCGCTCAGGTGCTGCATCAGGTTCAGAATCACACGCTCGCAGCTCAGCAGCACGCGGGCGTTGTGACGGATGATCGCGAGCACCTGGCCCTTGCGAGCACGCACGCCGTCAAAGATCTCGGGATGGCTCACCACCTCAAAACGCGTCTGCGCCTGCGGCCGTCGATCGAGGCGGGCAAAAATCTCAAGGAAGCGCGGCACCGCGCCGAGGCCTGAAACCACAAGGTCTTCGCGCGCAAGAATCGAGGCAGAGGCTCGCAGATCCGCGTCGATGGTGACGGAGGTGGTGGTATCGCTGGCGGCCTGGTCTTCCACCAGTGCCTGCTCCAGCAATGCGTCAATGCGGCTGTTCTTCCAGTCCATAAATAGTGATCAGTGGTTAGTGATCAGTTCCCGGTTCCTGGTGCTCCGGCGGCAATGCCGCCAGCGCTGCCTGCGCCTTCTCCAGCAACAAGCGCGTCTCGGCCTCCTGCTTCTTCAGGCCTTCCACAATGTGCGCCGGGGCTTTGGCAAGAAAACCTTCGTTACCCAACTGCCGCTCCGCCGCCGCCAAGCCTTTTTCATATTTGACGATATCCTTTGTCAAGCGTTCCCGCTCGGCAGCCGCATCCATGGTGCGCTCGAAGACAACAGCCACATCGAAGTTGGCGGTGTGATGCTTCGACAGGCCCGCGCTGATCGAGTCCACAAACCGGATCTCACTCACGCGTGCCAGCCGTTCAACAAGGGCCGCATTATTTCCGGTTGCCCGGTGCGTCGGAGCATCTGCGCGCAACTCAATCGGAGTGGCTGCTTTTTCTTCCACGCCAATTTCCTTGCGCAGCCCGCGCACTTCCACAATCAGGCTTTGCAGCAGCGCCATCTGGTCCGCGGCATCACGATCCGTTCCCGCGCCGCGATCGTGGGGGAACCTCGTCAATGCAATCGATCTGGCCGGCGGATTGCCGTCATATACCGCATGCCACAGCTCTTCGGTCAGGAAGGGCATGAAGGGAGAAAGCAGGCGCAGCGCCGCTTCAAACACCGCCACCAGCGTGGTCAGCGCCTGTTTCGTCGCCGACGTGTCCGCACCCTCGCTGAAGTCCAGGCGCAGCTTCACACTCTCGAGATACCAGTCGCAGAAGCTGCCCCAGAAGAACTGGTAGATGTGGCTGGCGGCCTCATCGAACCGATAATTTTCGAGCGCCTCATTCACGCGGGCCGTCGTCTCATGCAGTTCGGAGACAATCCAGCGGGCTTCGAGCGGCGCATCGGAAGACGCAACCGGCGTCGTCGCGAATGCCGATCGATCGACTTCAATTCCTGTTTCCGCCGCGCGATCCACGTTCATGAACAGGAACCGCGCCGCATTCCAAATTTTGTTGGCGAAGGCGCGATAGCCCTCGGTCCGGGCGACGTTGAAGGCGATGTCGGTGCCCGGCGAAGCCATGCTGGCGAGCGTGAAGCGCACCGCATCCGTGCCGTACTGGCTCACGATCTCGATGGGGTCGATCACGTTGCCCTTGGTCTTCGACATCTTTTCGCGGTTGGCATCGCGCACGAGGGCGTGAATGTACACCTCGCGGAAGGGCACGCTTTCGCTGAGCGGCCGCGGCGAACCATCCGGCATTGGGACATCGGCTGAAAACCAGCAGCCCAGCATGATCATCCGCGCCACCCAGAAGAACAGGATGTCAAAGCCGGTTACGAGAAGGCTCGTGGGGTAGAACGTGTCGAAGTCAGAGCGAGTTTCCGGCGTGATGTTTGGCCAGCCGAACACGCTGACGGGCAGCAGCCCCGATGAGAACCACGTATCGAGCACGTCGGTTTCCTGCGTGATCTCGGCCGACCCGCAGTGCTCGCACTTATCCGGATCCTGCCTTGCCACGGTGATTTTGTGGCAGGTGGCGCAATGCCACGCCGGAATGCGATGGCCCCACCACAACTGCCGCGAGATGCACCAGTCGTGGATATTTTCCATCCAGTTCAGGTAGGTCTTCTCGTACATCTCCGGGACGAAACGGATGGCTTTGTTGCCGTGGGCATCGGGCTTCACAGCGGCGATGGCCTTGTCCGCCAGCGGCTGAATCTTGATGAACCACTGGGTTGACAGCCGCGGCTCTACCACGGTTTTGCAGCGGTCGCAGTGGCCCACGTTGTGCACGTGGTCCTTCACGCCGGCCAGCAGGCCTTGCGCTTCAAGGTCTTCGACGATCTTTTTGCGGGCGGCATAGCGGTCAAGACCCGCATAGGGCCCGCCGTTCTCGTTGATGTGCGCGGTCGCATCCATCACGTTGATGGATGGGAGATTGTGCCGCTCACCAATGGCAAAGTCATTGGGGTCGTGCGCCGGCGTCACTTTCACGGCGCCGGTGCCGAAGTCGCGGCTCACGTAGTCATCCAGCACAATGGGAATCTCGCGATTGACAAGGGGCAGCCGCAGCTTCTTGCCATGCAGATGGGTGTAGCGCTGGTCGTCGGGATGGATCGCGACCGCCACATCGCCCAGCATGGTCTCGGGGCGGGTGGTGGCAATGGTGAGATACTCACCGGTTTCGCGGCCGTCGTCGCCATGCACGGGATAGCGGATCTCCCACAGGTGTCCTTTGTGCTCGTCATACACGACTTCGAGATCGCTGATGGCGGTCTGGCAGCGGGGGCACCAGTTGACGATGTAAGCGCCGCGATAGACCAGGCCCTGCTCGTGTAATTTGACGAAGGCCTCGCGCACCGCCACGCTCAACCGCTCGTCCATGGTGAAGTATTCGCGGCTCCAGTCCACAGAGGCACCGAGGCGCTTCATCTGTTCGAGGATGGCGCCGCCGTAGTGCCGCTTCCACTCCCACACGCGTTCGACGAATTTCTCGCGCCCCAGCGCCTCTCGTGACGAACCCTCCGCAGTGAGCTGGCGCTCCACCATCATCTGGGTGGCGATGCCCGCATGATCGGTCCCCGGCAGCCAGAGCGCGCGTTTTCCGCTCATGCGCTGCCAGCGGGTGAGGATGTCCATCTCAGTCTGGTTGAGCATGTGGCCCATGTGCAGGCGGCCGGTGACATTGGGGGGAGGCAGCAGAATGGAGAACTGGGGCTGGCCGTTCAGGCCTTGTTCTTGGGACGGAGTCGGCTGAACAAAGAGATTTTCCCGGACCCAATACTCGGCCCAGTGGTCTTCAATGGCGGTGGGATCGTAGGCTTTTGGCAGGTCGTGAGGCATGGGGCTCGATCGCGTGCCCCCGGGTATCTGCGCCGCTGTTTTCGTGCAAGGGGACAACCCCTCACTTTAGCAGATGAGGGGAAAACGGCTACTGCGTGGCCGCGTCCTTGCGGCGCACGTCGCGCACCTTGTATCCCACGGGGAGGTCGAAGAGATGAGCATCCGGTTCTGCCTGCACAATCTGCGACAGGCGGATCACCTGCCGCCCCTCGCGCGGATCGATACGGGTGACGGAAAGGTTGGTCATCAGGTCATCGGAATACCAGAACTCGCGCACCGAAACGAACGGTGTACCGTTGCCCAGGATGGCGGTCTTGAGGGTGGTGGTTTCACGCGTGCCGCTGACCCGCAGCCCCTCAATCATCTGCGAGCCGATCAGCTCGCGTTTGAAGGTGCGCACGCCATTGTCCTCGGTGCCGGTTTTGGGAGCCTCAACGGAGGTCTTCGGCTGGTAATCGGTCACCACGCATTCCATGGCGCGCGTGGAGCAGAATGTCTGACTTCTGCTCACCGGGTCCATGATGTGGATCTCATTGGGTACGAGCTTGTTGTCATTTGCGGAGGGGAGAGCCGCATAGCGCTCGCGGTAGACTCGCCCCTTACTGTCCCGCGCCACTTTGGCGCGAAGATGAAGAGCGCCTTTGTCGCCATCCTCCAGGTCGCGAACCCATTCCGTGACGCTGGTGGCGGAGAACGGCTTGCCGGTCACCGCCAGCACTTCCACGCCGGCACCGTCGCGCGACGACCTGCGAGCGGCATCCTGCGCACCTGCTCCGAAAACTACCAGCGCCAACGCCGCCCAGGCAGCAACCAACCCGCTCCGCCTCACTTCTGGCTCTCCTCCGATGAAGAGGAAGATTAGCACGGCTGAGCGAGGTGCTTGCTGCTCTGGATCAACATCTCTCCGCGGTGCTGCCGGACGTGTCTACCTGGCTGAGCACGACTTGCCGTGATCCGGCTTGGCGCCCGCGTTCATCGCATCCTTTTCCGAGACGTATTTGCCATTTTTCGTCGTGCCGTAGTGGGTCGTGCCATAGCAGTGATACGTGTTGCTCGAGGTGTTCAGCCATACCAGTCCAGGACCTCCGCCCGGCGCGGCCTGCCGACCCGCCGTACTCCCGGCCATCGATCCAGACGCCGATCGCTTCGCAGTGTTCCCGCTGGTGCTGCCGTTGGCGGAAGCATTGGCGTCCGCGCTTCCGTTCGCGCCGGGGCCTTTGATGGTGTTGCCGTTGTTGGTGGGAGTGGCAACCACTGCGTTGGGCGACTTCTTGTTGATCGCATCCGCCCGCTGGGCTGAAACCGCGGAGTTGTCGGTGGGATTCACGACGCTGTCGGATTTTGAGGTTTGCCTGGCGGCTTTCTGGTCCCGACTCGGGCCTTTGATATCAGGGTCGGTGGCCCCGCCCACGGTCGCGTACCAGGTCTGGACGCCCTGGTGTCCCTTACACGAGCCGCTCTTGGTGTGGGCCTTGGTATACGAGCCGTCCTTGCACTGTCCGGTAGCGCCATCCGGCGCTCCCGCGGGTGCCTGGGCGTAGCACGCGGTCGCCGCCGCCAGCAGTGCTCCCAACCCGAAACGCACTATCTGTCTATTCATCTTTGTAGTACCTCCCTGCGGGGAGGCGATGCCTCCCTCACCGGGCAAATAGATGCGCGTCCCTTGCCAAATGTAGGTCGCGGAGGTGAAATCAACCCCCCGCCTGTTGCCGGCCGCGGCTAAAGCCATTTCCGCAGCATCTTCCCAAAGTGTTTGAAGCATCTACGCATTCGGAGGATCGAACCCCATGGGACCTGCTCGTCTTTCTCTTTACCTGATAGGCATTGCCGCCGGCATCGCAGCTATCGTCACCTACCGCAAGCGCAGCGCCGGCCTCAGCACTACTTCCCCAGGCCGGGTTCCCGTGCAGAAAGCTGCGGACATGCTGCGCGAAGCCTGGGCCGACCACCACACCACCGCCTGATCCGCCCGGCTCTGCTTTGACCCCGAAAGGAAAGGCCGCACCCGTGAGGATGCGGCCTTCATCTTGTTCCTTTTTTCCCTGGCTTTAGAACGGGTTCAGCTTGCCCAGACCCTTCTTCTTTTTCTTCTTGCTCGACGACTCTTCGCTCAGGTCAGCCTTGGGCTTCTTAGGCTTGCTGTTCTCGGCTGTTGCCGGAGCGGGCTGGGATTGGCCCGGCTTGATGTCGTTGATCTGATCGGGCGCTGGAGCCGGCTTCTCCGGCGCGGGAGCGGTTGAGGTCTCCGGCATAATCGGTTTCACCAGCGCGTTGGGATCGGCGCTGCCGGCGGTTCCCGACCCAATGGTCCCCGGATTGGTGTTCGATGTCGTCGCTGCCGCGCCGCCCGCGTTGGGCGCGCCCACAACCTCTACTCCTATGCCGGTGGTTCCGGCATTGCCCGTCTGCACTGGCGCGTCGGAGGGCCGATCGCTGCGTGGAGGCTCGTTGGCTCCCGTCGGCTTGGGCCCACCCGCAGCCTCGGCCGGCTGGCCAGCCGCGTCCTTATACATTGCGATGTTTTCTTTAGTGATTTCGGGCGCGAGGGTGCGCTTGGGATCCTGCACGGTGGGATCACCCACGTGGGCTGCCTGCACCACTGTCGGGCCGCGCTTCACGAGGCCCAGAATCGTATTGGTGAACCGCACCGGCTGCTGGCTGTTCACCTCCGCCTGGTTCTCCGCGACTGCCGCCGCCGTGGGCTCGGGAACCGGACGGTTCAGCGCTACGAGACGGTCGCGGGCGTCTTCCACGCGTGGAGCCATGGGATACCGCGTAATCACGCGGCCGTACGCCTGTGCCGCCTTGTCAAGATACAGGGCGCGCAGCCGTTCCTTCACCGCGCCCGGCAGCTTCGACATCCCGACAATCCTCGACTCGCCGGCGTATGCGTCGCCGATGTTCAGCAGTGCCAGATCGCTCTTCGAGTACAGCGGATAGGTCTCTACCACCGTCTGCAACCGCGCGATGGCAGCCGAGTAGTTTTCTTTGCTGGCGTAGTAGAGTCCCACCTGGGTCTCGCGCTCGGCCAGCACTTCCTGCACATCGCGCAGGCGCTGCCTGGCGCGGGGAATGAGGGTCGAGTCCGGATAGAGGTTGATCATCTTCCGATACTGCGTCTCGGCGTTCTGGGCGTTGTTGAAGTCGCGGTCGGGCTTCTCCATCTGCTGGTAGTAGATGTCGCCCACCTTCATCTGCGCTTCGGCAGCTTCGGGAGCCTCGGGGAAGAAGGTCTGGAAGTCCTCGTACTCGGCTTCGGCCTGGGTTAGCGCCGCCGTGCCGCCCTCCTTAAACCAGCTGTCGCCCACCGCGAGCTTGGCACGCATCTTGTATTCCGAGTCAGGATAGGTGTTGAGCATGGTCTGCAGATCGAGACGGGCTACGTCAAACTTGCCCTTCTTCATGGCAGTCATGGCCTTGTCGAACAATTCCTTATCGGGCTGCTTGGATTGCACGTTGGCCAGCGGGTTGGCGCTCAGGTCCTGTTTCTTCTTCTTTTTGGGCTGCTTTTCCCGCGCGAATGCTCCCGCGCTCGTCATCAGCAGCGACGCCAGAACCGCCGCAACCACCCTGTTTGAAAACCGATTCATAAATCCTCTTTGCGGCGGGAATCGCGCGATCTCCGCCTCATCCAATTGGCTTGCCCGAATCGTGCCCGGAATCTTTCTATCTTACGCGGTCACTGGCCCGCTTTGCGCGGCCGGCTTCGTCGTAAACCGGTCTGCCGCTGCGCGCCCGTGCTCTTTCATGCTGCCAGTTCGCCGGCGGCCCTTTGCGCGGCCTCAAGCAGCGCCTTCGCGTCGGCTTCGGCATGGCCGGCGCCAAACACGGCGTTCCCGGCCACAAGCAGCTCCGCACCTGCTTGGACGACCCGGGCCACGGTGTCGTGAGCCACCCCGCCGTCCACTTCGATCTTAAATCCCAACCCCAGTTCGGTCCGCATCCGGGCCAGGGTGCGGATCTTGTCGAGGGAGAACTCGATGAACTTCTGTCCCCCGAATCCCGGGTTCACGCTCATGATGAGCACGTGATGCACCATGGGCAGGATGTCGCGGATCAGGTTCACCCGGGTGGCCGGGTTGAGCACCACCGCGGGCTGCATGCCGTGGGCGGCGATCAGTTCCAGAGTGCGGTGCAGATGGCGGCAGGCTTCGTAATGGACGCTGATCCAGTTGGCTCCGGCATCGGCAAACGCGGGAATGAAGTCGTCCGGGTTCTCGATCATGAGGTGGCAGTCCAGCGGCAGCTTCGTGGCCTTCCTCAGGCTGGCCACCACGGGCGGGCCGATGGTGATGTTGGGCACGAAGTGGCCGTCCATGACATCTACATGGACGACTGTGCCGCCGCCCCGCTCAGCGGCGGCAATCTCCTCCGCGAGCCGCGCAAAATCAGCGGAAAGAATGGATGGAACAAGCTGAACCATGTCGCTCCGTGGGTGCCTGTGTGGGGAACACCCGTCTTGAGCGTCAGTTTATCAACAAGACTGTTCCGGAGGGATGGACTCAGGCGGCAGCGAAGGGGTGAGTTCTGGCTGGGGGCGGTTTTGCGGTTGATTCCGAACGGGGGGATCGCGGAACCGCACGAACCACGCTGAGAGGCCGAGCCAGGCCGGATGCTAGTTTGCGTCCGTCAGACCCGCCTCGGGCAGGGGCTTCAGAAGGTCCACGGGGACGCCTGTCTCAATCTTGCGAACTGTTCCCTGGCCGAGGAGATCGGCGAGGCGGGTTTCCGGATCGACGCGCAGCACCACGAAGACTTCCTGACGTCCGTCGATTTGCACACGCAGACCCGCCCTTAACTTGTCCACGACCCGGCCCCTCATTCTGTCGATCCCAATTTATGTCGTATATCAGACAGAACCGCAATGCCGACACGCCTTCAGAAGAGAACCCATCCGTCCCAAACCACCGCGTAAAACTACCAGTATTGGTTGAGATGCGATGCCAACGGAGAAAAGTTGCTTACCGGACATAGCGCGCTGGATAGCTGGCGGGACCCGGGAGGGTGCGTTCGTGACGGGAGTGCCACCCCGGAGTGCCAGTAACGTGTTGGTAATCTTCGTTGTCTTACAGCAAGATTCGCGATTACCAATAAATCTTTAGTAACAGGGTCTTAAAAACGAAGGTTTTGCGAAATCTTTATTTGGACTGTTTCCGGTTACAAATCTGATTCGCGTAGAGTTATACGAAATTGTTGTCAAGCCCCCTTGTGGAAGAAATTTTCCCAAATTGGTTAATTTTCCGGTAACGGTACTTGGGGTTCCGCGTGGTGATTGCGGAACCCCAAGTGCCATAAGTATGGCACTCACTTTACTGCGGCGCTGTGAGGGGGGTCACAGGTCAGTGTTCAGGGTTCAGTGTTCAGGGTTGTGGTTAGTGGCCGGCGATGCGGGGATTAGCGAGCCAGCCGCCGAAGATCTTACGGGCGCGAACCCTGTTCCTGTTGCGTGTTCCCTGCTCTTTTCCGTTGCGGAATTTTCCCGAATCGCGGTACGATAGCGGAACCCGCCGGAGTTTCCGGCCTGGGAGGAGAACAATGTTCCAGTCCGTCATCGTCCGACCTCGACTTGATCGCTGAACATTGCCTCGGGTATTCCCTTCCCCGCCGCTGCCGCGGCACCCCGAGGACGACTTCAGCCCCGGGAATCGCACTGCACATTTCGATCGACCGTAAGCTTGATTCGAGTTCTGCGCTCTGAAGGCAGGGCTGCCTGCTTGAGGCAGGGCTGCCTGCTTGAATCCAGGGCTGCTGCTCTGGAAGCAGGGCTGTCTGAGTTCGTGGTCTCCCACCCTGTCGCCAGAAAAAACGCGTCAGGATGGGGCACGGAGCTTCGATGGCAGAACCCAGAACTGCTGTTTGAAAGACTGTTTGCAGCGTGAGCCCACTTGCTGTTGCCTCCGCATGTGCGGGGGCATCTGTGGAGTTCCTCATGTCAACGTTTGAAAGTACGCCATCGCTGGAAGCTGCGGCTTCGCAGGCGTCCTTGTGGACCTCAGTGCGGGAGGCGCTGAGGGGCTCGCACCAGGACTACACCACGGGAGACTTGAACCGGTCCATTCTTCTGCTGGCGATCCCGATGGTGCTGGAGATGGTGCTGGAGTCGCTGTTTGCGGTGGTGGACACGGCGTGGGTGGGCCGGCTGGGCGCGAATGCCGTAGCCACGGTAGGTCTGACCGAGGCCATGCTGGCGCTGGTCTTCTCCATTGGGCTGGGTTTGGCCATGTCCACTACCGCGATGGTGGCGCGGCGCATTGGGGAGAAGGACCCGGAGGACGCCTCCATTGCCGGGATGCAGGCCGTGATTCTGGGGCTGATCATCTCGCTGGCGCTGGGCATACCGGCGGGGATACTGGCTCCGCGGCTGCTGGCGTGGATGGGTGCGACCGCGGAGATTGTAGCCACCGGTTCAGGCTATGCGCGCATCGCGCTGGGCGGCTGCGGGGCGATCCTGATGCTGTTTCTCAACAACGCGATCTTCCGCGGGGCGGGCGACGCGGCTATCGCCATGCGCCTGCTGTGGGTGTCAAACATCATAAACCTGGTCCTCGATCCGTGCCTGATCTTCGGCCTGGGCCCTTTCCCGCGGATGGGCGTCACTGGCGCCGCCCTGGCCACGCTCACCGGGCGCAGCATTGGGGTGCTCTACCAGTTCTGGCGGCTGGCGCGCGGCACGGAGCGGCTGCCGGCGCTTGCCAAACATCTGCGTCTGAACCTTGGCGTGATGCTGCGCCTGCTGCGCGTTTCGGCCACCGGGATTCTGCAGTTCGCCATCGGCCATGTGAGCTGGATTTTCCTGGTGCAGATTGTCGCCGCGTTCGGCGCCGCTTCGGTGGCGGGCTACACGGTAGCGATCCGCATTGTGATGTTCTTCATTCTGCCGTCGTGGGGGCTGAGCAACGCTGCGGCGACGCTGGTGGGCCAGAACCTCGGCGCGAAGCGGCCGGAGCGGGCTGGGCAGGCGGTGTGGCGGACCGCGTTCTACAACATGCTGTTTCTGGGGACGCTGGGGGTGTTCTTCGTAGTGTTCGCCACGCCGGTGGTGCGGCTGTTTCTGAGCGATCCCGCGGTGGTTCCCATTGCCGCAACGGCGCTGAGGACGTTCGCCTGCGGCAACGTGGGGTACGCCTATGGAATGGTCATGCTGCAGGCCTTTAACGGGGCGGGCGACACGGTAACGCCGACGATTGTGAACTTTTTCGGCTTCTGGGTGCTGGAACTGCCGCTGGCCTGGCTGCTGGCCCGGCCCGTGGGCATGCACGCCCAGGGCGCGTTTCTGTCGATCGTGATTGCGGAGTGCGCAATGGCGGCGGCGGGGATCGTGCTGTTCCGGCGGGGGCGGTGGATGAGACAGAAGATATAGGAGCCGGGGTTCAGGGGTCAGGGGTCCGGGGTCAGGGGTCCGGGTCAGGTGATCAGGTGATCAGGTGATCAGGCGGCCGGGTGGTCCGCTGATCCAGGTGGGCGGGTCACTGATGAGAATGGGGCCGGGCGGAATTGGCCCGGCGCGCTTTTTCTCAGGTGTGATCCGAATCTCAGGCAGGTTCAGCGACATCTGAGAAAATGATGCAAGTGAGTGGAAGGAATCCATCGGCCGTCGTACGGCCATTGCGGGCAGTGGTATGCGCAATTTTTTGCGCGTCCTGCGCTGTTGGTGTTGTGGGGGCACAGAACTCGAACCCCAGCTCTGCCGCCAATCCTTACTTTGGCAGTATCACGCTGAAGCCGGCCACGGATGAGGTTCTGCAACTGTCGCTGGACGAGGCGGTGCGCCGCGGGCTCGAGAACAATCTGGGACTCAAGCAGGTCGAGAACTCCGAGAAGGCGATCCACGGGGAGCAGTTGCAGGCTCTGCAGGAGTTTTTGCCTACCATTTCAGTGAGCGGCGATATCGGTTTCTATCAGCACGACCTGGCGGCGCTGGGCTTCAAGGGGACGTCTCTGCCGCCGGATCTTGCCGGTACGATTCCGCCGGTTACGCGTGACACGTTGACCGAGGGTCAGATCCACTTTGACCAGATTGTGTTTTCGGGTCCCGTCATCGCCGGGTGGAAGGCAGCCGGAGCAGCCACGCGGGCAGCGCATTTTGCCAAGATGACGGCGCGCGGCGAGGTGATTCAGCAGGTGGCATCAGCGTATCTGCACGCCATTGCATCGGCCAGCGAGGTGGACAATGCCAAAGCGCTGGAAGCGGAGAATCTGCTTCAGTTTAACAACGCGCATGAGCAGCGCGTGGCGGGAGTTTCCACCAGTCTGGACGAGGTGCGGGCCAAGGTGCAGTACCAGTCGCAGCAGCAGATGACGATTGCGGCGCAGAACCAGCTCGACAAGGATCTGATCCTGCTGAAGCGGGAGATCGGCCTGGATCCCGGGCAGAACATCGTGCTGACGGATCGCACGCCGTTCAGCGAACTGGCCGAGCAGACGCCGGAAGAAGTGCGGGCAACGGCGTACAAGAATCGGCAGGATTACCAGAACCTGCAGAACCAGGTCGAAGAGCTGAAGGCGGTTCACGCGGCGTACCGCAGCCAGCGGTTGCCGACGCTGAGGGTCACCGGGAACTACGGTGTGCAGGCCATCACGACCATCGGCTCGCACGGCGTATTTACGGCTATGGGGGTGCTGAGCATTCCCATTTTTCGCGAGGCGGGGCTGAGGGGCGACATCGACGCGTCGCAAGCGCAACTGAGCGCGGCGCGGGCGCAGGTGGATGATCTGCGCAGCCGCATCGATCAGCAGGTGCGTTCGGCTCTGCTGGACGTGAACGCAGCGCGGCAACTGGTAGAGGTATCGCGTTCCAACGTGGAGTTGTCGACGCGCGGGCTCAGCGATCAGACGGAACGGGTGAATGCCGGGGTGGACGATACGCTGCCGCTGGTAACTGCGCAGGCTACTTTGGCGCGCGCTCAAACCACTCTTGTGGAGAGTCTTTATCAGTACAACCTCTCCAAGTTAGCCCTGGCGCGCGCCGCCGGGGTGCTGGAGCAGCAGTACCACTATTATCTGGGTAAATGAACCATGTCCTGGGCTGTATCACAGGGGTGTTTCCTACCGCAATCCCATCAGCCTGAGTTAGTCTATGCCTAAGTCCCGTTGGATTGGGAAGGCTATGCCGTAAGGACCCGACCAAGTCCCCGCATCTCACCACGAACAGGACGGCGGAGTTCAGATGGCATCGTGCTGAACGGCCGTTTTAAGGCGTTGTCCGACACCTAGATAGAGGAGCGGAAGGAATGTCCCGAAAGCTGCGGATCAAGTACTACGTGGAGCCCGACAGAGCGGCTTTGGCGCGCCGGACCGCGCAATACCTGGTGGAGATGGCAGCTGAAGCGGTGGATGCAAGGGGACAGGCTCGGATCGCGGTGAGTGGCGGCACCACTCCTAAAGCGGCATTCAGCCTGCTGGCCGATCCGCACCAGCGCTATCGCGGTTCGATGCCGTGGGACCGGATCGATCTCTACTGGGTGGATGAACGCTGTGTTGCGCCGGACGACGTGGAATCGAACTACCGGATGACGCGCGAATCGCTGCTCTCGCAAGTGCCGCTGCCGGGCGAGCAGGTGCACCGCATGGAAGGCGAACTGGATCCGGAAGCGGCGGCGGCCCGCTATGAGTCGGAACTGCGCAACAGCTTTCGTCTGGAAGGCGCGGAGAGCCCCCGCTTTGACCTGATCGCCCTGGGGATGGGCGACGATGGGCATACCGCTTCTCTGTTTCCGTACACGGCGGCGATCCACGAAATGGGCCGGCTGGTCACTGCGAATCATGTTCCCCAGAAGGACACCTGGCGCATCACGCTCACATGGCCGGTGATCAACCATGCCAGCTCCGTATTCTTTGAGATTGCCGGCGAGAGCAAGGCTGAGGTGGTGCGCGAGGTTTTCATGGGGCCGCGCGACCCGGAGCGTCTTCCCAGTCAACTGATCTGGCCCTCAAGCGGTATACTCACCTTGTTTTTGGATAAGGCCGCTGCTGCTCTTCTGCCCCCGACAAATGGGGAAGGCTGCGGGGTTCTGGAGAGAGAACGATGATTCTTGCCGGGGATGTAGGCGGCACCAAGGTCCATCTCGCGCTGTACGACTTCAACGAAGGAAAACTAGAATATCGCCGCGAGGAGCGGTTTCCGGCCAAGGAATATTCGGGGCTGGAAGCGATTGTGAAGCAGTTTCTTGGCGGCGATCAGGCTACCGCTGCCTGCTTTGGCGTGCCTGGCCCGGTGCGTGCCGGACGCCTGCGCCTGACCAACCTGCCGTGGACGCTGGACAGCCGCGACCTTTCAGAGGATCTCGGCATCCAGCATGTATTTCTCATCAACGATCTCGAGGCGAACGGTTACGGCATCGCCGAGCTGCAGGCCGACCAGATCTATACGCTCTCGGAAGGCGACCCGAGCCAGATCGGCAACCGCGCGCTCATTGCCGCGGGCACCGGCCTGGGCGAAGGCCTGCTGATGTGGAACGGCCGTATCCACATGCCCTACGCCTCAGAGGGCGGGCACGCGGACTTTGCGCCGCGCAATGAAGACGAAATCGACCTGCTGCGCTTTCTTCGCCAGAAATATAACGGACGCATCAGCTGGGAGCGCGTCATCAGCGGCATGGGCATGACCAGCGTGTTCGAGTTTTTGCGCGACGTGCGCGGCATGGACGTGCCGAAGGATCTGGCTGAACAGCTGGCCGCGGTGGACGATCCGAACGGCGTGATCACGGTGAACGGCCTGGCGGGCAAGAGCGAAATCTGCGCAAAGACGCTGGACATGGTGGTTTCGGCTTACGGTGCGGAAGCGGGCAACCTGGCCCTGAAGGTGCTTTCCGTGGGCGGTCTCTACGTGGGCGGCGGCATTGCTCCGCGGCTGCTTGAAAAGCTGAAGGACGGCGCGTTCATGAAGGCGTTCACGGACAAGGGCCGGCTGAGCCAGTTGCTCATCAACATGCCGGTGCGGGTGATTCTGGAGAGCCGCGCCGCAGTGCTGGGAGCGGCGGCATACGCTGAAGCCCGGGCCGC
>NZ_DASXYM010000072.1:0-6811 GCF_036502485.1 Occallatibacter sp.
GAGTCTCTGGTATCTGACCAACCAATTCGTCTATTCGTCGGGCAGCGGGGCGTCGTTTGCCGTCGACGGAAGCGACAACCTCTACAACTTCTACAACTGGGGAACCACCACCTGCTACATCCAGGAAGAATCCCTCTATCAAGCCGAATATTCACCCGTGGCCAAACGCGTCGCAGGCGGTTCGGCTTGCGGATTCAGCGGCGACGGCGGCCAGGCCCGCAGTGCCGAAATCAGCAACAAGCTCGGTCAGATTGCTTTTGACGTAGCCGGAAACCTCTACTTCGCCGACGCGGGCAATCAGCGCATCCGACGCATCGATGCGGCCACCGGAATCATCAGCACGATCGCCGGCAGCGGGACCGCTGGCTACAGCGGCGACGCCGGCGCGGCAACTCTCGCCACGTTGAGCAACCCGACCGGCGTGGCCGTCGATTCGCAGGGGCAGGTGTACATTCTGAGCAACGTCCCCACCGCCGGCCCAACCCAGGTCGTGCGTAAAGTCGGCAATTTCGGGTTTTGGTACTTTGCGCCCCAGCTTAAAGGATCCACGAGCGCAGCCAAGGTATTCACAGTGGCCAATACGGGGAACTCCGTAATGACGCTCTCCGCCAACGCCTTCTTTGCCGGCAACAACCCCACCGAGTTCGCCATCGATCCCGCAACCACCAGCTGCGCGCTTACTGCCGGAGCAACTCTTGCCGCGGGGCGCAGCTGTAACATCGGCGTCTTCTTCAAGCCCGCCGCCGCCGGGAACCGCGGAGCCCAACTCGTGATCCCAACCAACACCATCACAGGAACCAATTCCATCCACCTCGGCGGTACCGGCACTCTCCCCGCACCTACGATGACCATCACGTCGCCCACGGGAGGCTCATCCGTCAAGACGGGAGTCACCGTCACCTTCGCAGTGAGCGTGACCTCTACGGCAACCACCAAACCCACTGGCACCGTCACCTTCAAGGCGAATAGCGCTACCATCGGCTCCCCGGTCACGCTGTCCTCCACCGGCACCGCTTCCACCGTCTTTAGCGAACCGTCCGCGGCAAGCTACACCCTGTCGGCTGTCTACAGCGGCGATGCAAACTACGCGACTGCTACAGTCACTGAAAGCCTGGTCGTCACCACCGTTGCGGCTCCGGTCAAGGTCAATCTCACCCCGGCGGCCACCCCGCTATCGGCGTGCAGCCCCGCCAGCTTTACCGTGCAGGTCTCCTCATCGTCGGGCCAGCCCACAGGCACGGTGCAGTTGAAGAGCGGCGCCTCCGTGCTGGGCTCCAAAAGTCTCACCAATGGTGCGGCATCGCTCACCGCCGGCGCCATGGCAGCCGGCTCCCACACCTTCACCGCCAATTACAGTGGAGACAGCCTGCACCCGCCGGCGACCTCCGCTCCCGTCACCCTCACTGTTCCGGCTGCGACCGCATCGTGCACCGGCGGCAATCCACCCAGCGTCGGTGGCGTAAGTAGTCCCCATCGCATATCGCTTCGTTAAACAAGAAAGCCCTGGATCGGTTCTCCGATCCAGGGCTTCCTGCCGCCTGTCCGCAAGGATCAACGCCCGCTGTAATTTTGCGCATAGCTGTCGCGGGGCAATCCCAACCCGCGCACCTTAGCCGCCAGCGCATAGGCGTCGTCACGGTCCATCGCCCCACCTACCGTTACCAGCCACGGCGCCCGGCCGCTCGGGGAAAAGGCCTCGGGCCGGAGATCAGGGTGCTTCTGCGCAACCGACGCAGCCTTCTTCCGCGCCTGGTCCTGGCGATTGTAAGTGAACGCCACAACCCGCCACTGCTTCTTCCCGTTTCCAACCGAAGGTGTGGCTGATGCCGCTCGCGGCGCGGCATGCTGCGGAGTGACGGCGCGATCCGGAGCCGCCGGAGCGTGCGAAGACGCCTCCGCAGCAACCGCGGATTGGGCTGCCGCAGGATGTGCGGAGAAGCGACGCGCGAACATCCATCCCAGAAGCACAACCACCAGCAGCAGCACTCCTCCCGTGATCCACTTGCGGCGGTCACGTTCAATCGCGGCCAGCCACGCCTGCACGTCGATTGCGGGGCGATCCGGTCCCGGAAAGCGCGTGTGTTCCTCCGCTAGAACCCCGCGGCTGCGGCCCGGCGCGGTCCACGGCTCCGTCCGCGGCTGGAATCTGGCCTGCGCGTTCGTCTCCGCTTCCGCGGACTTCTCCCCTGCAATGCTCTTCATTGCCTCGCGCAATGGCGCGGCAGTCGGCACCACAGCGGCCGGAGTTGCTGCAGCCTGCGCGGACCTCGGTATCGCCACCTGCGCCGCCGCGGCCCTGGCTTGCGCGCCTTTCGACGGAGCCGCGCTCGTCGCCTTGTGCCGCGCCAGCGCTGCCTGGACCTCCGTCAGCTTCCACTCGCCGCTCATCCCCTTGCGCACAATGTCATTGAATGGGGCGGGGAGGCTCGCCACGCGCGACGGATCCACCCCTCGCGGGCTCCCCAGCAGAACCTGTGCCAACACCACCGCCAGGTCGTGCACATCGCGGCGCCGCGCCGCAAAGCTGGCCTCTCCCTCGGGCGTCTCGCGAATGCAGTCGCTGCGCAGCTTCACCGTCTCGCCCACCGCATAGATGTTGCGCGCCTCAATGTGCTCATGAACAAACCCGTTCGCGTGCAGCATCTCCAGCGCTGAAGCGATGCTGAGCCCAATCTGCGAGGCATCGTCCGGCGACAGGCGTCCGCGCTCCAGCACATCCCCCAGGTTCGCGTCCACGCGCTCAAAAACGGCATATACGGCCGTGATGTCGTCGGCCTCAATCAAAAACTGGCCGAAATGCTCGATGCGCAGAAAGCTCGCGTGTCCCAGCGTCTGCACACCGCGCCAGCGCGCCAGAATCTCGTCCTCGTCAAAGTGGCACTCGATGATGCGAATCAGAACCGACTCGCCGTTTGCGTTGCGGGTGGTGAAGAATGCGCTGCGGCCTTCGGTCTGCAGCAACTTGCTCAACGCGAAAGCCTTGTCGATGGTTACGCCTTCAAACTCGGTCCACAGATCCATGGGAATGCCTGCTTGTCACTTTGAATTTTCTCTTCAAGGCGGAGGCCCGTCAGGGCACAGAACAACAACGCGGGGCAAAGCTGAGACGCGGATGCGTGCAAAGCGGCTCTAATTATGGTTCGATTATGCACGATCCCGCGGCGCTGTGGTGTTGGCGAGTGGGATTCCACAGGAAATCTGCTTGGGTAAGCCACTTGCGTTGTGCTTTCGCACTTCTTCTGTGTCATCGCTGCCCGGAATCTGCCCTCGTTTTGGCCCCTGTCACGTGTACGCCGTCATCGGCGTACGCTTGGCCAAACGAGCACGTATAATCCGCGGTGAAACCGCAGGGAGGACTTCGGGATGACGATGACGCGTTCGAGCCTGGCGCTTGCTGGCTTTCTTCTGACGGCTGCCTTCACGCAGGCGCAGACTCTCTCACCGGAGACGACGGCGAACATAGACAAGCTTTTCGAAAAGTGGAACCGGCCGGACTCCCCCGGCTGCGCCTTGGGCGTTTATCAAAATGGTCAGATCGCTTACGAGCATGGCTACGGAATGGCTAATCTGAACGACGACGTGACCATCACGCCGGCAACCGTGTTTCACGTTGCCTCCATGTCCAAGCAGTTCACCGCGGCATCCATCATTCTGCTGGCCGAACAGGGCAAGCTCTCCCTGGACGATGATGTGCACAAATACATCCCGGAGTTGCCGGACTTCGGCGAGCACATCACCCTGCGCCACCTCATGCACCACACCAGCGGCGTGCGCGATCAATGGGCCCTCCTCGGGCTCGCCGGATGGCGCTACTCGCAGGACCTGATCACGGATGACGACGTAATGTCCGTGATGATCCATCAAAAGGCACTCAACTTCAAGCCGGGCGAGAAGTTCCTTTACAGCAACAGTGGTTTCACTCTGCTGGCCCTGGTGGTCAAGCGCGTCAGCGGCCTGTCGCTTCGCGAGTACACAACAAAGAACATCTTCGAGCCTCTCGGCATGACCCATACGCATTTCCGAGACGATCACGAAGAAGTCATCAAGCACGACGCGCTGGGCTATGAGCAGGACGGCGAGCGCAAGCCCTGGCGAATGAACCTGACCAACTTCGACACCGCGGGTGCTACCAGCCTGCACACCACCGTCGAAGACCTTCAATTGTGGGATGAGAACTTCTACCATCCTAGGGTGGGCGGCCCTGAGTTCGTGAAGCAGATGCTGGAACCTGGCCGCCTCAACAACGGCAAGCAGCAGGACTACGCGTCAGGACTTTCGATCGGGACCTACAAAGGCTTGCCCACGGTTGGCCACGGAGGCGCCGATGCCGGATACCGTTCAGATATCGTTCGCTTCCCGGGGCAGCACTTTACCGTGACAGCGCTCTGCAACCGGGCCGATGCCAGCCCGGGCTCCCTCACGCGACAGGTGGCGGATATCGTTCTGGCAAAACTGATCAAGGAGCCCGCGGCCGCTCCGCAGAAAGATGCAGCCAAGCCCACCGGTGTAGTGGCGTTGACGGCGAAACAGATGCAGGCCATAGCAGGCACATACTGGAAACGGGACGAGGATGATTATCAGAGGGTCGTGCTCAAGGATGGCTCTCTGCAGTTGGACTTTGGCGGAAACGAATACCATGCGCTGAAGCCGTTCGCCGAATCGCACTTCCACATCGCGGATGTCCCCTGGACCGACCACATGGACCTGCACTTTGTGGCGGCGGCGGAGGGCAAGCCTGCCCGTCTCGAGCAGTCGTGGGACGGTGACAAACCTGATGTCTACGATGGGTGCGGTCGGTCGATCCCACGCCGGCACAGCTCGCCGACTTCGGCGGCTCCTATGTAAGCGAGGAGATCGACCCGGCGTACCGCTTCGAGGTGCGAGACGGCCACCTCACGCTGTTGCGGATGAAGCAGAAGCCGGACGCGCTACGGCCTGCTACGCAGGATGTATTCATCGGTCAGGTTGGCACGCTTCGCTTCACCCGCGATGCCAATCAGCACATAACAGGATTCGTCCTTGATGCGGGCCGGATTCAAGGCATGCAATTCAGACGACAAGCCGCTATGTAGCCGTTTGCGCAAGCAGTAATCTCGCCCGTCCCGAATAACTGGTGGTCGCCTTGACAACGTTTACATTTTCCACTGGACGCACCCGCACCCCGCTCCTATACAGTGGTACGCGGTACCTTACCCAGTTCTGCGCCTCGCCGGCCGCACCCTCCGCCCAAAGGAGTACGCTCACACACCCTTATGAATGCCGCCAGACTCACCTACGTCGATTGGCTCATCATGATCCTCTACTTCGTCTTCGTGCTGGGCATCGGCTTTGCCCTCAAGCGCTACATGAAGACGAGCAAGGATTTCTTCCAGGCCGGCCGCGCCCTTCCCGCGTGGATCTGCGGACTGGCGTTCATCTCCGCCAACCTCGGCGCGCAGGAAGTCATCGGCATGGGCGCCTCGGGCGCCAAGTACGGCCTCGAAACTGCCCACTTCTACGGCATCGGCGCCATCCCCGCCATGATCTTCGTGGGCATCTTCATGATGCCGTTCTACTACGGCTCCAAAGCGCGCAGCGTGCCGGAATTCCTGCGCCTCCGCTTCGACGAGAAGACTCGCGCACTGAACGCCTGCTCCTTCGCCGTCATGACCGTCTTCTCCTCCGGCATCTCCATGTACGCCATGGCCCGGCTGATCCAGACTCTGCACGTCTTCGACGGCCTCTTCCAGCACCTCGGACTGGCGCCCGGCGGCATCTTCACCTTCGCCATCATCCTCTCCGCCATCATCGTGCTCGCGTACATCTTCCTCGGCGGACTCACCAGCGCCATTTACAACGAGGTCCTGCAGTTCTTCCTCATCATCGCCGGGTTTCTGCCGCTGGTCCTCATCGGACTCAAAAACGTTGGTGGATGGGCCGGCCTCAAAGCCACGCTCCCCGTGGCCTATATGCATGAGTGGCGCGGCGTGCTGCATCCCTCCACCAATCCCATGGGCATCGACATCATCGGCATCGGCATGGGCCTCGGCTTCGTGCTCGGCGCCGGCTACTGGTGCACCGACTTCCTGGTCATCCAGACCGCCATGGCATCCAAGAACATGGACTCGGCGCGTCGCGTTCCCCTCATCGCCGCCGTTCCCAAAATGCTGTTCCCGTTCCTGGTGATTCTGCCCGGCCTCATCGCCATTGCCATCCCCACCCCTCGCTCTACAGAAACCATCACCCGCAACGCCGATGGCTCCATCACCCACAACATCCAGGTGGTCTCGGCCCAGATGGAGCAGGGGAAGGGAATTGTCCCCGCCAAAGTTAACCCCGTCACCGGGCAGCCCATGCTCGACGCCAGCGGCAAGCCGCTCCTCGATTACGACATGGCTACGCCCAATATGCTGCTGCACTACTTCCCCACCGGCATCCTCGGCCTCGGCCTTACCGCCCTGCTCGCCAGCTTCATGTCCGGCATGGCCGGCAACGTCACCGCCTTCAACACGGTCTTCACTTACGACCTCTACCAGTCCTACGTCCACAAAGGCGCCAGCGACCGCCACTACCTGATGGTGGGCCGATGGGCTACCGTCGGCGGCATTCTGCTCTCCATCGCCACCGCCTACGCTGCCATCAGCTTCAACAACATCATGGACACGCTGCAGCTTGTGTTCTCGTTCGTGAACGCGCCCCTGTTCGCCACCTTCCTGCTTGGCATGTTCTCCAAACGCACCACCGGCCACGGCGCTTTCACCGGGCTCATCTGCGGAACCGGCGCCGCCATGATTCACCACGGCCTTACCCTGCCCATCGAGGCGCACCCCGG
>NZ_DASXYM010000073.1:0-36424 GCF_036502485.1 Occallatibacter sp.
AAAGCATAGGAATCCGGGCCGGCCGTGAAGCCAACAGAAGGGAAGTATGCGGGGTTTGGGCGGGGATGGCTGTGAGGGCTGTCACAGTGCATGGGACAAGGTCCCTCGTACCCGCGGGGCGCGAAGCGGCCATGAAGTTGCACGGCCCCAGCAGGACCGCCGGGCTGAGCCTGTGACGGTCCGGCTCACTCCAGATGTCCGAGTGGGGCCATTCTCAGTGCGACACAGGGTAGGTTGCGACGGTAGAACACTTCAGGCGCCATACCCATGATGGCCGACGGGCGGCAGAGCGGAGTTTCACTGCAAAGAGCTGCTTGTAGCTCCACAGGACGAGCAAACCATCCGAAGCTTAGAGGATTGCGAAAGAAGGCCGGCGACCCTGACGGGTCGCCGGCGTGGTTATCCGCTGCTGGTTATCTACTGCCTGTTGCCGGTTCTACTCCCTGTTGCCTGTTCCCTCGCTTACTGCACCTGGCCGATCCAGACGCCGAAGGGGGGGAGGTCCACCTTGTCGAGCGAGCCGGGTTCGGAGCCGGCGGGCGACTTCAGGAGGGTCTTGGCCTGCATTCCTTTCACGCCGCCGCCGGAGAGGTTCACCGTCTGCGGATCGGCGGTGAAGTTGCAGGTCACCAGCACCTGGGTTCCGTCGGGCGCCTGGCGGAGCCAGCTCAGCACCCTGGTGTTTTCGGTATCGACCATCAGATCGGTCCCCTGCGCCAGCGCCGGGTTGGACTTCTTCATCTCGATCAGATTCTGATACCACGTGAGCATTGAATCGGGCTTGCCCTGCTCGGCCTCGACGTTCACGGCTTTATAGGTGGGCGGGACCGGGAGCCACGGTGTTCCTGTGGTGAATCCCGCATTCGCCGAGTCGTCCCACTGCATGGGCGTACGCTCGCCGTCGCGGCCCTTGTAGAACGGCCACATGGCGCGCCCCACCGGGTCCTTGACATCTTCCTTGCGCTCCGGCGGAGTCGTCTTCATGCCGATCTCGTCGCCGTTGTAGAACAGCGCGGTGCCCTTGCTGGCGAACAACACGGTCGCAATCACTCGCTCGATGTCTTCATTGTGGACGCCGTCGCCGTAACGCGCATCGATGCGCGGATTGTCGTGGTTATCAAACACGAGCAGCGGCACGTTGTTGCCGATGCCGGTCTCGACGTCGTTGAGCCTGGTCCGGAACGCCACGGCGTCCATTTTGTTGATGGCCAGAATCTGGGTATCCATGGGCAGATGGAACTCCGGATGATCCGCGGTTCCGTACTGCTTGGCGAGCTCCGCAATATTAGGCAGATAGGTTTCGCCGATGAAGACCCGTGTGCCCGGATAGGTGGCCGACTTGAATCCTTTGTCTGCCGAGGCCCGCATCTCCTTCATCACATCGTGCACAGCCGGGAGGTTATTGGTCTGCGTATCGTTCAGCTCTATCTGTCCGTCGGGGCCCTTTTCCGGGTTCCCGTTTTTGTCGAGTACCGGGCTCTCATCGCGCCACTGCGGATCCTCAAACAGAGTGGTGATGGCATCGAAGCGGAAACCGGCCACGCCTTTTTTCAGCCAGAACGCGATGATGTCTTTGAACGCCTGGTGCACCTTGGGGTTATTCCAGTTGAAGTCAGGCTGTTCTGTATAGAACTTGTGATACCAGTACTGCCGCGTGGTGGGATCCCACTCCCACGCTGAGCCGCCGAAGCCCGAACGCCAGTTATTGGGTGGCGCACCTTTGTCGGTGGCGGTCTCGCCTTTGCCATCCTTCCATACGTACCAATTGCGATAGGGATTTTTTTTGGACGAGCGCGACTCGAGGAACCACTTGTGCTTGTCTGAGGAGTGGTTCATCACCATGTCCATGATGACGCGGATGTGGCGCTTGTTGGCCTCGTCCATAAGCTTGTCGAAGTCGGCCATGGTGCCGTACTGCGGATCGATACCCTCGTAATCGGAGATGTCGTAGCCGAAGTCGACCTGCGGTGAAGGGTAGATGGGGGTGAGCCAGATGGCGTCAACGCCGAGGCTCTTGAGGTAGTCGAGGCGCTGGGTGATGCCGTTCAGGTCGCCGATGCCGTCTCCGTTGCTGTCTTGATAGCTACGGGGATAGATCTCGAGGATGACAGCGTTCTTCCACCAGTCAGCCAGATTCGATTGATTGCTTGCGGCGGGCGCGGTCTGCCCTCGCGCGGCGAGCGCGACCCCCATGGAAAGGGTCAAAGCGCAAGCCGCCATGCTTTTGGTCCAATGCATTGCGGTCTCCTATTGGGCGGGGCAATTCACAGATTGCAACGCCTATGTGTTTCCGTTACTCGTGGATTCGGCAACGGTGCGACGCGAGAAAAGTAACACATTCGGCTCAGGTTGTTAATCGCAAACAGAGTTGGGTTGGATCTGGTGCTTTGCGGTCGCGACAGCGCCGGGAATGGGAATTCACGAATCTCCGCGCCGGGCGTGGCATCTCAATCCCAGCCAAGGAGATCGTTTCAATGAAAGCTGTTCGCATCCATCAATACGGCGGCCCCGAGGTTCTTCTGCTGGACGAGATTGCTCAGCCTGCGCCAGGGCCCGGGCAGGTTCTGGTTCGCGTGCGCGCTGCCGGTGTCAATCCTGTCGACTGGAAGATTCGAGCCGGGTATATGAAAGAGGTTATGCCTGTTGAACTCCCGGTAACGCTGGGGTTTGATTTCTCCGGGGAAATCGAGGCACAAGGCCCGGGCGTCAATCAATTCAAGCAAGGCGATCCGGTGTACGGCACGGCGATGGGCACGTTTGCCGAGTATGTGGTCACGGGTGTCGCGGAGCTGGCTCCCAAGCCTCATTCGTTGGACCACGCGCAGGCGGCATCGATTCCGGTGGGTGCAAAGACGGCCTGGCAGGCGCTGTTCGACGTGGGCGGCCTGACGAGCGGAGGCAAGGTGCTCATCCATGGGGCCGCGGGCAGTGTGGGCAGCTTCGCCGTTCAGCTCGCCAAGGCGAAGGGCGCATATGTGTATGGAACGGCATCTGGCCGCAATCTCGACTACTTGAAAGAGCTGGGCGTCGACGAGCCGATTGATTATCAGAGCACGAAGTTTGAAGACGTGGCGCGCGATGTGGACGTGGTTCTCGACACGCAGGGTGGGGAAACGCAGCAGCGTTCGTTTGCGGCGCTCAAAAAGGGAGGAACGCTGGTGTCGATTGTTCAGCCGCCCTCGCAGGAGGAGGCGGCGAAACATGGAGTGAAGGCCATGTTTTTAGGAAGCCAGCCCAATGTGGAGCAGCTCATCGAGATTGCCCGGCTGGTGGATGCCGGCAAGTTGAAAACCGCCGTGGAAGCGGTGTTGCCGCTGGAGGAGGCGGCGCGCGCGCTGGAGGTGAGCCAGGCGGGACATGTGCGCGGGAAGATTGTGTTGAAGGTGGGATGAGGGTTTGTCATCCACAGGGCGATGGTGATGGGCAAGCGGGTTCTTCGCTGCGCTCTGGATGACAAGTCATTGCGGGGCGATGAGTTTATTGCACGCGCGCGACGACTGCGGCGAAGGGTGGCAGCTTGATGGAGCTCGCCGCATCCCATGCGGAGATGGAGCCTGTGGAACTGTAGAGGGGGACCAGTTTTGACTGGGCATGCAGCCCCAGTTCATCCGGCTTGAATCCCCACGTACGTTCATGCGCGCTCATGTTCAGCATCACCAGCACTGTTTCGTCGCCGCTCTTCCTGAGGTAGGCGAATATGTCGGGGTCGTTGAGAACGCTCTGCTGGCTTCCATCACGCAGGGCTTTCTCGGTCTTGCGCAGGTGCAAGAGGGTTTTGTAGCAATTGAAGATCGAGTCAGGATTTTTGCTCTCTGTTTCGACGTTGTAGGCGCTGGCGTTGGGGGGAATGGGGAGCCAGGGCTTTGTGCCGCTTGTGAAACCGGCGCCGGCAGTGGCGTCCCACTGCATGGGGGTGCGTTCGCCGTCGCGGCCCTTCTCTTTGGGCCAGCCGAGTTTGCCGATGGGATCGTGGACATCTTCGATGCGCGCGGGATCGGTGGTGCGCATGCCCAGTTCTTCGCCGTAGTACATTTGCGGGGTGCCGCGGGTGGTGAGTTCAAGCACGGCCATGAGCCTGGCGATCTGATCGTTGTGCTTGCCGTCGCCATAGCGGTCCCACTGGCGCGGTTGATCGTGATTGGAGAAGAAGTACTCCGGCTGGCCGTGCGCGGAGTTGTTCTCCACTTCGTCGAAGAGTTTGCGGAAGCGTGCGGCATCGAGGCCGTTCACGTCGGCGATCTGGAAGTCCATGGGCAACTGCACTTCGTCGTTGTTGCCATACATTTTGGCGAGCGCTTCGACGTTGGGCTCGTCGGCTTCGGTGACCAGGACGGGGTTGCCGGGGTACTTGTCGACGACGCTGCGGACCTCTTTCAACACGTCATGAACCTGAGGCAGATCGTCGGTGTAGAGGTGCTTGATGTTGCGATCGCCGTAGACGTTGATGCCGGGCAGATAGGGGTCGTCGTGCATGCCGGGGTCTTCAAAGAGGCGCGACACGGCGTCGATGCGGAAGCCGGCCACGCCGCGCTGCATCCAGAAGTCGAGCACGCCATCCATGGCCTTGTGGACTTCAGGATTGCGCCAGTTGAGGTCGGGTTGCTGCACGTAGAAGTAGTGGTAGTAGTACTGGCGGGTGGTGGGATCCCACTGCCAGGCGGAGTGTCCGAACCATGACTGCCAGTTGTTGGGCGGCTCGCCCTGGCTGGTGGATGTTTCGTCTTTGCCATCGTGCCAGACGTACCAGTCGCGTTTGGGATTGTCGCGGGAAGAGCGCGACTCCTTGAACCAGGGATGCTGGTCAGAGGTGTGGTTGATGACGTAGTCCATGAGGATGCGGATGCCGCGCTTGTTCGCTTCGGAGACGAGATTGTCGAAGTCGGCCATGGTGCCGTAGTCGGGATCAATGGCGGTGTAGTCGGAGATGTCGTAACCGTAGTCCACGCCGGGAGAGGGATACATGGGCGTGATCCAGATGGCGTCGATGCCGAGGTCTTTGAGGTAGTCGAGGCGCGAGGCGATGCCCTGGATGTCGCCGATGCCGTCGCCGTTGGAGTCCTGGAAGCTGCGGGGATAGATCTCGTAGATGACCGCGTGGCGCCACCACTCATCGCCGGATTTTGACGATGGTTGATTGAGTTGATTGCCGGTGGAGTCCTGCGCGGCAGCCGCTGCCGCGGGGCTCAAGAGCGAAAGACAGAAGGCGGTGCCGGCGAGTGCTCTCGTCAGATGTTCGGTCCAGTGCATTGCGTTCCTCAAAAGGCGGGGCGCTGGACGGACCTCATTGAGCAGGTTCAAAGCGGCGCCGCGAAATTCCGCTGCTCGTAGTTTCGGCAGCGGTGGTCCGCAGCCAAGCTAACACACGGAAGGGGGGATGGCGATTTGCGCGGGTTCGGCAGGGAATTGGAGGGGCGGCTGCAGCGCGTTGTACCGCGGGTGCCTATTTGTCTCCCGGCTTTTCAGGATGGGTGTTGTTGCCCATGCGGCCGAAGTCGACGCCGAAATCCGGGGAGTCCTTGGTGCCGCGGATGCGGATGGGCACCAGCGCGCCTGCGCCATCTTTTTTGAAGAAGTGATCGGCGGGCTTGAGCAGGAAGCCTTTCCATCCGCCCACCATTTGCGAGACGGTGGCCTGCAGGCGGGCGGTCCCGTCCATGTTGACTTCGCCTTCGAGGGTGTAAGTGCCCTGCAGCTTGACGTCTGCTCCGGGCACTGTGTACTCGAGGTCGGGGAGTGCGATGACTCCGTTGGCCATGTGAAAGTTGCCCTGCATGCTCCAGGTCACGGAATCGGGGTTGGCGTTCTTCATGTCGTCAGGACGGCCCTGGGACCGGAAGCTCAATTCTTCGACGCGCGCCTGCACCTTATTGCTGGTGAACACGGCGTTGTCGAGCTTGAAGAATCCGTCGAGCTTCATGCGCTTGTTGACGGGGTCATCGCCGGGCGGGATGTGCAGAGCGGCTTTGGTTTCGACGACTCCGGTGATTGCGGTGGTTCCTGATTTGTTCACCAGGCGCAGGAAATCTTCCAGGCGCCCATGCGGCACGTACACGTTCACGTCGATGACGTGGCCGGACTGCGGTGCGGGGCCCATGGTGGACTCGGCTTTTAGTTCGGCGGCCTTGGTGTTGGCGTCGACTTTGACACGGACGACCTTGCCGGAGGTGGTGAACCTGGAGGAGCCGAGCACGGCGTCGATGCTGTCGAGCCAGGTGTCGCCGTTGGTGCCGTCGACGCGCGCGTGGAAATTGGTATGCAGCGGTAATTTGGTGCCGAACTGTGTGAGGCGGAAATCGGGGACCATCGTCTCCCCATCCACCTTCATCTCGCGGAGTGTGCCTTTGTACTTGCCGTTGGACGAGAGGATTCCGGCGATGCCTTTGAACTCGCCGAGATTGGCATACTGGAACTGGTAAGTGCCGTCGACGGGGCTTTCGCCGGGGTCGTCGATTGCCCAGGGCCCGAAGCTTCCTTTGGTGTCGATCTGGCCTGTGGGCTTGGGATTGGTCAGCTCCGCCTCAAATTCCATTGGCTTGCCGGCGGTCAGATTGCGCAGCTTCAAGTGCGCGATCGCAAAGGTCATGGGCAGCTTGTCGGGCTTGTCCGTTTCAATGACAACTTCTGCCCGCTCGCACAGTACTTTTTCGACGATGACGTTTGAAAACGCGGGAGACCTGCCGGCGGCGCGGGACTGGTCAAATTGCTGAGGCACGCCGTTGTCATCTGCGTTGAGTTCATCGGTCTTGATGTGTGCATTTCCGGATAGGTGCAGGGCGGCATTCCGTTGGCGCTCCGATTTTGGCGGCACATGGATCGACAGTCCCTTTAAGCGCACCTCTGGAATCTTCAGAAGCTGTCGCTGCTCCCATCGCAGGGGCACATGGAAGCTGAACTCCTGCAACTGAATGAGCGGCTGCGTTCCCGCGGCAATCTCCGGGGGCTGATCGTTGCCGGCCGAGTGGGGCGGCCAGATGCGCAGTCCATCGCCTCTTGCCCAGAGGCCGAAGGTGGCCTGGGTTCCATGGCGGACCTCCACGTGGAAGGAGTCGAGCTCCACGCGAGTGTGGAAATGATCTGCGAGGGTGGCGACCACCCGCTCGTGCAAGAACGGTTCAAAGCGGCGCGCCAGAAACGCCAGGACCACCGAGAGGGCGACCAGGAAAAGCGCTGTGGCAAGTCCGGCCCACATGAGCCAGCGGTGGCGGCGCCAGAAGCCTTTGCGCGGGGGCGGGGGAACCTCGCGCGGCGCGGGCAAACGCTCGTCGCCCGCGGGGAGTGGCTGTTGGGGCTCGCTCGTTCCGTGCGGCGAACTCATGATCTCATTGTTTCGCTGAGCTCCTGTGGCTCGCAATGGCTTACGCCCCCCACAGAGATTGGATGCCCTCCGGGAGCCGTACGCGAAGGCAAAAAGCACTTGTCGATCTGATCTGAACGGAGCGGAGGGAAAACTTCGTTTTCCGGAGGCCCGACGACCTGCTGCGCCGCCACCCCCCCGCCTAAGCCTTTACAATCGAGTCGATTCAACGGAGGCACTCATGCAGGCTTTGTCCAGAAGGCAGTTCATCCAGACCGCATCCGTTTGCGCAGCCGCTCTTCCCTTCGCGGGGATAGCCCACGCCGACCCGCTCGGCTTGCCGATTGGCTGCCAGACCTGGCCGGTGCGCGAGAAGATCGCCAAAGATTTTCCGGGAACCCTCAAAGAACTGGCAGGGGCAGGTTTCCGCTGCATCGAGCTTTGCTCGCCGGCGGGGTACGCAGACTCCGGTTTCGGCGGCCTGCAGAAGATGAGCGGGGCGGAGTTGCGCAAGGTGATCAACGACGCCGGCCTCACGTGCGTGAGCAGCCATTTCTCAATGGAGGAGCTGCGCAAGGACCAGGCTGCGCGGATTGCGTGGGCCAAAGAGCTGGGCCTGACGCAGATGCTGGTGGCGAGCCTGGGCGGGCCGAGGAATCCCACTGCCGATGACGTGAAGAAAGCCGCCGACGAGTACAACCGCATGGGCGAGCAGGCCGCCGCGGCCGGCATCACGCAGGGGCTGCACAATGAAGGTTTCGAGTGCTCCACGGTGGACGGCAAGCGCACCTATGACATGCTGTTTGCGCTGCTTGATCCCAAGTATGTGAAGTTCCAGTTTCAGGTGTCGACGATTGAGCAGGGGTTCGACGCCGCTGAGTACTTTAACAAATATCCGGGCCGGTTTATCTCGATGCATGTGCAGGGGTGGTCAGCGCCGCAGAAGAAGATTGTTGCGGTGGGGCAGGGGACACTCGACTGGAAGCGCATTTTCACGGCTGCCAAGACGGGCGGCATCCAGAACTATTTTGTGGAGATGGAGCTGCCTTTGATGCAGGCCAGTGTGCCGTATCTGCATCGGCTGCAGGTCTAGATCAGGTGCAGAGTGGAAGCAGCAGATTTCCTGCGGAATGACAGGACGAAAAGCAGGAACAGATGCTGGATGGAGACACAACCTTACTGCTTCCGGCCTGATCTGCTCGTGTGCGACACCAGGGCTACGAGACACTTTCCGCGCTGTAGCGCGCGAGCAGGCCGGTTTTCACCGCCGAGCGGAATACGCGCGCGAAGAGCCAGTAGGCCGCCAGGATGTAAAGCAGGGCGAGGGCGGCTGCCAGGGCCAGCAGGGCGGGGTCAAAATGCTGGCCCTGTACCACGGCGCGCATGCCTTCGAAGACATAAGAGGCGGGCAGCAGGCGCGAGATCGCGCGCATCCACACCGGTAGGGTTGCCAGGGGGTAGTACACCGCGGCAAAGGGCGCCATGAGCGCGGGAATGGGCCATACGAACCACTCGGCGGCCGGGCCCAGGCGCAACACAATGGCTGTGGCTGCGATGCCCAGCGCCAAGCCGAACAGGAACAGCACGACGAGGAACGGCACCAGCATCACGCCATATGCGGCGAAGTGAAGGCCGAACCCCGCGGTGGCAATCGCCACCATGAACAGGAGGCCGAGCATGCTTGTGGCCATGCTCGAGAGCAGCAGGCCAGTCATGTACTCCGCGACTGTGATGGGACTGGCAAATACATTCAGGAAATTGCGTGTCCACACATCCTCAAAGAAGGCTGTGGTTACGCCCTGCATGACGCGGGTCATGAAATCCCAGAACAGCACGGCGCCGAGGAGCGCCGGCACAAACCGGTAGGATCCTGCGGCGATGCCGCTGAGGAATTTGGTCATGAAGCCCCAAAGGACCATGTCGATGGTGACCCAGGCAAACAGCGGCACGGCGCGGGCTACGCTTCCGCGATAGAGAAAGAACTGGCGCATCACGACGGCACTCACGCGGGAGAGGTTCATTGCCGCACCGCCTGATCGTCGAGCCGTTCGCGGGCCACGGTGATGAACAACTCTTCGAGAGTGGGCTTTCCATACTGGGCCGGGAGAGTCTTTGGATCGCCTTCGAGAACGATGTGCCCGTGGGAGAGGAAGAGCACGCGGTCGCACACTTCCTCGACCTCATACATGTTGTGGGAGGTCCACAGCACGCCGGCGCGGCACTCGTCGACAAAGCCGCGGATGGTTTGACGGATGTCGCGGGCGCTGGCGGGGTCGATGGAAGCGGTGGGCTCATCGAGCAGCAGAAGGGGCGGCTGATTGAGCAGAGCCTTTGCGAGCCCCACGCGCGTCTGCTCGCCGGAGGAGAGCACGCCGCATTTCACGTTGCGGAAGGGGGTGAGCTGGAAGCGCTCGAGCACGGCGTCGGCATTTTTTCTGAAGTCGCGCACGCCATACAGCCCAGCAAACACGCGGAGGTTTTCGTAGACGGTGAGATTGCCGGGCAGGGGAGCATAGACGGCCGCAAAATTTGTATGCTCAAGGGCGCGGGAGCGCTCGCGGGCGAGGTTGATGCCGGCGATGGTGATGAGGCCGGCGGTCGGCTCGAGCACTCCCAGGATCATGCTGATGGTGGTCGTTTTGCCGGCGCCATTCAGGCCGAGCAGTCCTACAACCTCGCCGGGGCAAACTTCGAAGGCGATGCCCTTGACGGCTTCTACGGAGCCGTAGTGCTTGCGCAAGCCACTGACCCGGAGCACCGGATCGCATGCAGAAATCTCATCCATAGGCATTCGGATGCATCCACCCTGAGATCAGAATAATTCTGTTGCGATGGGGTTGGAGTGAAGCCTATTGGCTGACGGTTCCGATTGGGTTGAAGGTGTGCGTGTCAAAGGCCGGGTCTCAGGCGCGGGGTCCGGGCGGATGGTGCTCCGCTTCGCGAGCCGAGGCTTTTCGTATCCGCTTGAAAACCGCCGCGACCAGGAAGAAAGCGAGCAGGGCAGGTCCTAGCCACAGCCACACGGACATGAACGGACCGATCCATGCCGGGGAGGGCCGGTTGCGGCCTATATGCCAGGCGAGAAAGGCGACCAGTACAGAAACCGCGATGGCGATCGCGTATTGCGCCCCGACGGGCAGGCGGTGAAGATCGACGGTTCTCCGCTTCAGGTTATTCATGCGACCGGTTACGAGTGAAGTCCAGATACTTGGTATGTCCTTCGAAGGGCCGGTCTGCGTACTTCAAGTAAAGCGGATGAAACAAGCGATACGCCTCATCCAGATCACCGGATTCGAAGGCGACGGTTCCGGCGAGAAACTCTACGGAAGGATCGCCGGGGCCGTAAGCCTGCCTGGTTGTTTCAATCCATTTTTTCGCTTTTTCAAACTGCTTTGTATCGCGGTAGAAGGTGGTGATGCCGCGGGAAAGGATCTGCGCATATTCCTGCTCGAGGCTGGGTTCGGGTAACGCATTCCAGGCTGCGAGAAAGTGCTGTTCAGCCGTGGGGAGATCGCCGTTTTTCCATGCTGCGCGTCCCTTTTTTCCTTCGTCCTCGACGACCGCCAACTGTTCAGGCGATAACTGCGTTGTCATAACTCTCTTCCTTACTTAGGGGGAAGATACTCCTCGCCGAGGCTGCCTCCTGCCGAGCGGTTCAACGAGTAGTGATCGAGAACGTAATTCCTCGCATCGGTCATCCAGGCACGAACTTCCGGAGATCTTGGGCCGAAGTTCCTTCCGGTCTCATTCCAGTATGAAACGGCATCCACGGGATAGTGGGACATGTCGGCATCCTCTAATGGGTACCACTGGTCATTGGATGCCTTGAACATCACGTCGCCTGTAACCGGGTCAGTCTTCAGGGTGCCGTTGGCTCGCATGCGGGCCTGAACTTCCATACCGACATCCGAATACTTACCGGGGGTTTTGCCCAGATAGGTTTCGCGCCGTTTACCCGCGGCGAGGGATTCTTTGAGTTCAAACTCCGCGTCATGCAGTTCCTTGATTTTCTCCTGATAGCCCTGCAAACGCTCGTTTGCCTCTTTCAGTTCAGCCTGAGCCTCCTTCCATTCCTTGATCGCCTGTTTGTATTCCTCGCCTTTGGCGGCTTTCGCGCGCTCATAGGCTTCATTCACCTTCCTGGCCTTGGCCGCGACTTCTTCGCGCACCGGTTCCATCTCTTTTGTCTCGGCAGCGCGCTGCTCCCGCTTTTTCTGGATGCGGTCGTTGATCTCATCCTCAGCGCTTTCGCGCGGGGACTTGTTTTTGGCGGGGGCGGTCTCTTCGGGGGCGGCCTTCTCCTCTGGTCCCGGACCTTTGAGGTCTTCCCCGGGAACGGGCTCAGGCGCATCGGGTTTCGCCGCGGCTGGAGGTTCGGCCGTTTTGGCAGGCAGCTCAGACGGCGATTCAGATGGGGTCTCCGGGGGCTTCGCGGGTTCGGCTTTCGCCGCCTCGGCCTGTGCTTTGTCGACGGCCGCCGTGGCTTCTTTTTGAACTTCCGCGGTGGCCTGGGCTTTCTGGGCGGGATCCTGGATTTCGTTTGCCTTCTCCAGATCGCCTTCAATTTTGGCTTTCTCGGCCGGAGGTACTTCTCCGGCTTCCAATTGCCGGTCAATCACGGTGGCGGCGTTTTCGCAATCGGTGCAGATGAGGCACTCGCCTTCTTTGGTGACCTTGACCTTGTGCCCGTCGGCGGCCGGCTGTTCGGCGGCTATGTCATCCGGCTTCGGCGTGGCTTCAGCGGGCTCGGCGGGCTTGCTTTCGGCGGCGGGTTTTTCAACTGGCTCGGCTGAAGCCGCTTCTGCTTTGGGCGCGGTGGAAGGTTCGGCGGGTTTGGGGGCTTCGGCCTTGGGTGCAGTGGCGGGCTCCGCGGATTGAGGAGTTTCTGTCTTGGGCGCGGTGGAGGGCTCTGCGGGTTTGGGGGCTTCGGCCTTGGGTGCTGAGGGCTGTTCGACCGGGGCTGCGTCGGTCTTGGGTGCGGGAGCGGCGGCCTCGCCTTGCGGTGGCGCAGACGAGGTTTCGACGGGAGCAGCTTCGACCGGTGGCGCGGTCGCACCGCCGGCCGGCTTGACGATGCCGAAGTCTTCTCCGATATCGCGCATGCCTGCGGCCATGCCCTGGCCAAACTCGGTGGAGGCGAGGGCTTCCCCGCCGGCTTCGCCCACGGCCGCCATGCCGATCTGCAGGGCCATGTTGCCGGCCTGTTTGGCGTCTTCGGTGACCTTGTCCGATTCGCCCTGTAACTGTTCGGCCGTCTGGGCCGTGGCTGCGTCGATGAGGTCTTTAATCATGACCAGGATGTTGAGTTCGAGCGCGATGGCGGCCGCTTCCATGGTCCAGGGTCCAACCGTGGCGACGACAGTGGTGCAGAAGGGGATGACTGCGGCGGCGAGCGGTCCGAGCAAGCCGAGGGTGAGGATGGCCGCGGCGATGAGGATGGCGATAATCGCCATGGCCAGGGCGGTGATGGCGCCGAGGACAATGGTGATGCCGGTGGCGATTTCCGCGGCGGATTTCAGCAGATTGCCGATCGGATCTTTCTTCCATTGTTCTGCGCTGATGAGATTGGCGCCTCCGGAGAGGACCATGCTGAGCCCGCTGACCACTCCCATCAGGGCCATGCGGGGATCGACGAGGCCCTGCAGCATCTTGCCGAGGAAGTTGGGCCACTTGATGCCGGCAACCGATCCGAAGAGATGGCGTCCTGTAAGCCTGAGGGCGATCCCTGCCTTATCCGCGGCGGAGAGCTTGCTGAAGTCGCCTCCGGCCTTGTCGCTGATCTCCTTGATTTCATCCTGGCGGCGTTTTTTCTCGTCGGCCTGGGCCTGGGCGCGCTCTTCCTCAGTTTGCTTTTCTTCTCCGGTGAGCCAGGAGGGAAGGGCATCGCCCACTTTTGCGCCGAGGTTCAGATTGATGCGCTCATCAGGGTTGGGAGCCCCGGGCTCGGCCTGACGTTGAATCAGGACCGGGCGTGGGTTGGGGGATGCGCCGCCCAGTTTGGATTTTGGCACGCTGTGCATGCCGTCGAGATATCTTTGCTGGGCCGCGTGTGCGCGCTGCTCCATCTGGATGGAAGCCTGAATGGCCGCCTGGCCGTCGAGATCGAGGGCCGCGGCGCGGGCAGCCATCTGCGCCGGCCCTCCGGCATGGGCGGCGGCCTGCGCCTGCGCCGAGGCGTTCTGGGCCTGCATCTGAGCCACTTTGGCGCCGGTCTGATCGAGAGCGCCGTGGGTGGCGGTGACGTTTTGGCTGGTTTTGGCGTTTTTCTGTTTTGCCTGTGCGGCGTCCCCGGCGAGGGTGTCGGCTTTGGCCTGGGTCTTGGTCATTGCGTCGTCCATGCTGCCGATGTCGGACCCGACCTTGTTCAGCTTTTGTCCCTGCTCCTGCGATTTCTCCGCTGCGTCCTCATCGTCGGGAGCCTTGGAGGCATTTTCCGCAGCCAGGCCGCCGGCTTCGCTGGACATGGGTCCGGACTTGGCCTTGCCTTCCGCACTGGTGGATTGATACTTGGGGGCCTGAGAGGCGACCATGTCGGCCTTTTGCTCTGAAACCTTCAGGACGCCTTCCGCCTTGGAGACCACTTCGCGGCGGTAGGTGAGATGCTCATCGGTTTTGCCGATTCCCTCATCGGCCTGCGCAATGCCGTCATTCACCTTGTTGAGATTGCCCTGGATGACTCCGGCATTGTGGCGTTCCTGCGCCGCCTGCTGGCGCAATAGAAAGCCTTTGAGCCGCATGGCCTGGGCCATGATGGTTAATTTGACGATGCCCGCGTCGCCTGCGACATCGGGAGACAGCGGTTTGCCTGCGGAGTCAACCGGCGCGGCAATTTTAGGAGCCTGCACGGGTGTGGGAGTCGCCGGCGTTTGCACTCCGGCGGTGGACACTCCGCCATTGCCATGGCCCCGCCCACCGGATTTCTTCTTGCCGGAAGGCTTTGCCGATGCTTTTGGGGCAGATGCGGCGCCTTTTGCGCCCTTGCCGGGGTTGGCGGGCTTATGGGCCTCGGCCTTGGCTGCGTGGGCGGCTTTGTTGAGGCGAGGCTGATTGCGGTTGGCATGATCGGCCGCAGGTTGTCCGATGGTCCGCAACTCGGACTTCTTGTGCGCAAGCATGGCGGGGTCGGGCTTGTCTTTGGGCGCGGTGGGCGTTTGCGCAGCCGCGGGAGCCGCATGAGGCGCCGCGGGGGAGGCGGCGGGTGCGGGGGCGTTGGGGGTTCGACCGGAGGAAGGAAGCTGCTGCAGCATCTGACGAATGGGGCCGGTGTCCGGCCTGGCGGATTCGGCCTGCGGCGGGGGCTCGATGACGCCGTCTTCAAGGCGCTGGACTGTGGGAGCTTGTGGGGAAGCAGCGCCCTGCTGCACCACATGGGCTGCTTCGTGAGCCATCAATTTGATGTCGGATGAGCTTTGTGCAGGGCCGAGCCAGATGTGGCTGCCATGGGTAAAGGCCTGCGCCCCCATGTCCCGCGCCACCTTTCGGTCGGGCTCACTGCCGTGGATACGGACCTGACTGAGATCGGCTCCGAGCAAGGGTTCGACCCGCTCGCGAACATCCGGCTCCAAAGGCTTGCCGGCATCGGCTGTGGGGATGGCGGACACATGGGAGGAGGAGTGACCGGGGGGTTGGAGCGGCTTGGCCATCCAGGAGGGCGCTCCGCCATGCGCGGCACGGTCGGCGACGTGATCCGCCTGCTGTTCGTAAGGATCGCCGATCTGTCCCACCACCAGCCTGGCCTGAACGCGGCGGGCCATGCATTCGCTGCAGGTGCAGGCACCCGATGTGCAGCCGCCGAGGAACAGGGGGACACCGGCGCGAGCCCCGGCGGCCTCATCCCATTGATGTCCCTCGGTCTGCGCGGGGGCGCGCGCTGCCGCCTTCTTTTTCTTCTCTTCGGGTTTGGCGGCAACTGCGAAGCTCATGGCTTTGATTCCCTCTCGGGTTTCAAACCGCTGGGGGGGCGAGTTTCACTTCACTCGTGCTCCCGGCGGCGCGGCCGAGACAAGATTCCCGGAGTCGTCGAAGAGCGGCGCCAGGCCGTATTCTCGCGAGGCCAGATAGAAGATTACCTCGTAGGAATCGAGGCTGGGGTCGGCTCGGCGGGGGTAGCGCTTGCGAAGGAATTCCAGCATGGCGGCTCTGGTCTTCGTCACCAGCTCGGCAGTCATGAAGTCCACGTTGCCCACGGTCTGATTGAGAGCCGTATTGAAGCGGTAAAGGAGGTTGGCAATCTGCGAGACGGTGGCCAGCGATGGTTTTTTCGGTCCTGTTTCGGCCGCCTGCTGCACGCGCAGGTAGGAGATTTCCTCGATGCGAACGTAGGTTTCTTCAACCAGGTAGGCTGTCTGCTCGTAGAGCCCCTGGATCTGCGATGTCTGGCTGGCCCCTTCTTCAATTTTGGCGCGCTCGGCGGCGGGGAGGTCTTCCCATTTCGTCACGGCCTTGTCGCGAGGCATGTTGAGCATTTTGTGGGTGCCCGGATCCTTGGCCCATTCCACCCAGTTCTGGCGGATCTGCTGCATGCGTTTGGAAGCTTCGGCCGAAAACAGCGGTTGAATGGGATTTCCCTGGTTGCCGGTCTTCTCACGATAGAGGTGATAGAGTTCGTGCCCCACGGTGCGGACCACATCATGCACGTCGCTGACCGGTGCGGTGCCGGCAAAGTGCTGCGCGATGGTGTCGTACGCCTGCTGGTCAAGTTCAATGACGGGCTTGTTGCCTTCCCAGTGCGAGCGCCCCGTTTCAAAGAGACCTGCGCCCACGAAGCTTTGGGTGACCGCCATGACGCGGAAATCCACCGCGCTCACATCCACGGTGGGTTTGTAGCGATTGAGCATGGTGAGGACGGTGCGCAGGCTGGGCTCGGTCTCCAATGGGGGATTGTTGACGAAGAGCGCCATCTGATCCGTTGTTCCGGCGGTGGGCGTCGCAGTCTGCGGCTGCTTCTGAATCGGGGAATCTTGTAACCCCGTTCCCTGCTGCGCGACGTGCGCCGCCTCGTGCGCCATCAGGGCGAGGTCCGCGCTGGACTCCCGCGGTCCCATCCAGATGTGCTGGCCATGCGTGAAAGCGCGTGCGTTGAGTCCACCGGCAATGGCTCGATCGGAGGCGGCCTCATGGACGCGCACGCGGGATAGATCGACGCCCAGGATGGGTTCCACGCGATCGCGGATGGGTCTTTGGAGCGGCACTCCCGCATCGGCGGTGGGAATGGCGTTGGACGCAAAGGAAGGCGACCTCTGTCCGCCAGCGGCATACGGCGCGACGGCATCGGATCTGGCGGCGGCGCTCACGTGGTCCGCATGGCGTTCCAGGGGGTCGGAGACGCGCTGGGGGCCGGTCCGAGCCTCTTTGAGGTAAACAGGCAGACCGGCCGAAGCTCCCGAAGCGGTGCGGTGATCCGCTTTGGGAACCGGCGGTAGAGCGCCCCTGCGCTTCCCGGGTTGGAGAACAGGTTCGGCTTTCATGGAGTCCCGTGCAGTTTCAGGGGAAGATCTGCTGGTTTTGCGTCTCTGAGAAGCGCCGAAAGGGGCGCTCAGCCGGATGCTTGAAATGACTATAGCGGAGAACGGCGAGGGGGGACGAAGATTCGTGGAGGGGAATGGTCCAGCCTGTCGGAGGGGTGTCATGAAGGCTCTGCCATGGAATTTTCCTCTTCCGCTGGCACCACTCGGCCAGGATGGTGTATTCTGTACTAGATCGAAGAATCCGATCTGGTATTTTTTGCTTGTTCCGTTACCGCTACTCGCAACCAATTCCACATTGTGTTCGGCGGTACATCTACTCAAGGAACAGCTTCAAAATGGAACAGGGAACAGTTAAGTGGTTTAATGACGCCAAGGGTTTCGGCTTCCTCAGCCGCCCCAACGGTGAGGATGTCTTCGTGCATTTCTCGGCAATCCAGAGCAACGGCTTCCGCAGCCTTCAGGAAGGCCAAGCCGTGACTTTCGACGTGGTCAAGGGACCCAAGGGCCTCCAGGCCGAGAACGTTCGAATCGCCTAAGTGACACCAGCATTGCGAAACGGGGTGGTCGTGATGGCCGCCCCGTTTCCTTTTGGAGGAAAACTTTGAGAAAGTCCAATCTCCCCCCCGATAAGTACTATCTGCGCGACCTTCACAAGGAAATCGACCTCTACGATCGCAAGCTTGCGTATCTGAATACCTACGGAGAGTTCGCGACTACCGAAGAGCGCGAAGAAGCCGAGGGCAAGATGCTGGCCAAACGGGCTCCTCTGGAAAGAACGGCCAGAGAGCTGGCGAAATCCGGCGTGGAATTTGCGGAAGATGAACTGCCGCGATCGTTCCGCACCGCGAACGTGGAACAGGCAGAGCAGAGTTCTTCGCGGTAAGGCTGTTCGCCTGGTCCGCCTGTGGTGGATCGGGGCTTCTTCTGCCGGTCGAGCAGTTTTCAGCGCTTCTCGGGCTTTTTTTTCGCCGCTATCACTTTCTTTCTCTCGCGGATGACTTTTTTTCGCTCCGCGTCCGGCATGGCCAATATCTTCTTTGTGCGGGGCGGCAGCTTCTCCGAGATGAGCGCGTGGGCGCGCTTGAGCTCCTCTTCCACCTCGCGCGGCCGCAGGGCATCCCATCGCTCCACCGTGATCCAGTGCGCTTTGGCCAGGTAGGGTGATGCCGAGATGCCTTCCGCCTCGACGAGCTCGTGAAACCGCTCCGCTCCGCAGTGGAACCACAGGACTCCGAAGCCGGTCCCGTCGAGATCCGTCATGGCGAACATCTTTCCGCCTATGTCGCGGTCCCCTACCCAGTAGACGAGATGGTGGCCCCAGTTCACGGTTTCGCACACGTGGGGCATTGCCATGCAGATGGCTCGAATGCGCTCGTTGTCCATCGAAGACCTCCTGCGATGTCTATGTGCCGGTTTGGCGCGCCCTGGTCCTCAGGTTGGTTGCAGGAGCCGGGCTCTTAAAAGTGAGCTTCGAAGGCTCGGAACCGGCGCTCCAGCTCCCATTGGGCGGAGGCCTTTTCGCTATGCGCGAGCAGAGATTTGCAGGGTTCGGAGGGCTTGTCTGAGCCTGGCATTTGTGCCCGGCAGGCTCCACGCGCGGCGCGGAAGCCGTCGGCCTCGGCCCACAGGGTTTCCCCGGGGAGGAAGCTATGCTCCATGCCGGTGCGCGCGATGGTCTTGAGCTGCTGGTAAGTGAGGTGATACTCCGTGGCGGCCCGCACGTATTCATGGGTCAGATCGATGCGGCTTACGCCTTCGTCGTCGGTCGAGAGCGCCACGGGCACATGCGCATTGAGGTACAGGGGAAAGGGATGATTTTCTCCGCTGATGCCGAGGATCCCTTCGTTGGAGCTCAGGTTGATTTCCACCATGACGTGCTTTTCCGCCATGGTCTTCAATAACTCATCGGGATCGCGCTCGTACATCAGGTCCGCCCCGTGGCCGATGCGCTCGGCGTGCGCCAGCTCTATTGCCTGATGGATGTGGAAGCGCAGCCCGTTGGGAGGAACCAGGCCGGGTGCCAGTTCACCGGCGTGCAATGAGATGTGCACCCTGGGATAGACGGAGTGCAGATAGCCCACCATCTTCATCTGCAGGGTGTAGTCGTGCATGGACACATAGCCATCTTCGGGCTGCACGAAGTTGATTCCTACAAATCCGTCCGCGCCGGTGTCCATCGATTTCTGGATGGTCTCAAAGCCAAGAAGGGTCTGGGCAAACACGGTCTCGGGCGGGTTGGCCCGGAGGACCTGGTAGATGTATCGCACCTCTACGTGGCAGGCCGGCGCGGCCTGGGGTGTTCCGCAGTGCTCGATGGACTGGCGGTCGGCGCCGGATTTGCGGACATCGTCGATGTCGACGTCGACCTCGTCGCGCAGGCCTTGGTCGAGAAGCTTCTGGCGCAGGGCGGCGAAATCGACCTGCTCGCCGGCGGGCCACCCGATCTCTTTCGCGACGGTTGCAGCATGGCCGAAGGGCGGGGTCTCCATTAGTTCGAGATACTGCTGATTTTGATCCGCGGCCCGGCTCGCCACCTCATCGATCCACTCGCCGGTATGCCGCTTATCCAGTCCTCCGAATTTGGCGAAGGTGGCGAAGAACTGGTCGTGCCCGCTGAATCCGGCATAGGGCACGAAGCTCCGCATGGAAAAGGAATTGACCAAATGGTCGTAGAGGTCCTGGTCGGCTGGGGTCACCTGTCCTGAAAGGCGTGCTGCGGGAACCAGCGGGGCGGTGCAGGGGGGACGCGCAAACCGCAATGCTGCGGGATCGACGCAGATGGCATCTTCTGCGGCATCGCGCAGGAAGGTCTCAGCGTAGACGGCGCCGGACAGATGGACATGCAGATCGGCGCCCTTCGGGAACTTCTGCAGGAAGGCCCGCAATGCCAGGGGGCCGGCTTTCAGTGCCTCCTTGTACGCACGAGCCGCTTCGGCTTCGCCGGCGGATCGGGGCGAGCGGGCGGCCGGCTTGTGCGCAGGTGCGGGGACCGGCTGAGCGGAGGCGCCAAGCCACGACAGACACACAACGACCGCAGTGAATCGAATAGAAGCTCGCATGGTCGAATCCCAGTGTAGGGCAGAGCTGTCGATTCCGGAGCAGAAAGTCAGCGGGCGGAGGTCGGGGCGACGGCGGAGGGTTGGCTGGCGGTGGGCTTCGAAGTAAGCGCCCAGGTTGGCTCTGGAGCGGTTGAGTTGCTATACTCACAAGAGTTGTTGCAGCGCACTGAGCGAGGAATCCCACCTCATCCGGTCTTGCCGGAAATCCGCACAGGATCTTGCAACGCACTGAGGCCAGGTAGCTCAGTGGTAGAGCGCGGCCCTGAAAAGGCCGGCGTCGGCGGTTCAATCCCGTCCCTGGCCACCACACTCCCGATTTACCCCGTCTCAGACCCGTGCAAAGTTTCAGGTAAGCCCCTGGGCTGCTTCCCAGACTTCGTTCTGTGCATTGTCGCGGGCTGAGCAGCTTCCAGGCCAGGGTTCTCCAAGACGGAATGTGGGCAGCAGCTATTGCGATTTTTGTTAGGCCGGATGAGTGCACTTGCTTACAATCAGTCGGGATGATCGGTCTCCGCAGGATTTGCTCACGTACATCGCAGCTTTGGGCCGGCCGGATCGCTCTGGCTGCAAGTTTCTGCTCGGCACATGCGATTGCTTCCGTCCGCGTTCTGGTGGACCAGGTCGGATACGAACCTCAGGCCGCCAAGCTGGCACTGGTGGTCGCCACCGAGGGCGAGCCTGGACCGGGCAATTTCTCGCTCATCAATGTTGACTCAGGCAAGACAGTTCTGGACAGGCCTCTTGGCGCTGCGGGAGGCGTTCAGGACTGGCGCGGCATGGTGTTCTGGAGTGCTGATTTCAGCGACTGGCATGAACCAGGACGCTATGTGGTTCGCATCACCTCTGCGGGAGGGCGAGTTACATCGTGTCCATTCACTATTGAGAGCGAGGTGCTGGAACGGCAGACGCTCTCGAACGTTTTGTATTACTTCAAAGGCCAGCGTGCAAGCGGCGATTTTGACCGGGCCGATCGGCATCTCGCGATTCCCGATGAGCCGGGCAAGTTTGTGGATGCGCACGGAGGGTGGTATGACGCCACTGGAGACTATGGCATCCACCTTTCGCACCAGAATCTCACTTCCTATTTCAATCCGCAGCAGGTGCCGCTTGTCGCATGGAGCCTGCTCGCGAGCTATCGCGTTCTGGAAGGACGAGGGGACGACAACTTCACCGAATATCGTCGACGCATGCTGGACGAAGGGCTGTATGGAGCCGACTACCTGATGCGCATCAAGCGGCGTGACGGATCTTTCTTCGAGTCGATCTCGGCGCCGGGGAGAGAGAAACTGGCGAAGGATCGGGTGATTGGGAATCCGAACTGGCGTACACAGATCAAGACCAGTACGACGGACTCCACCGAGCGTCTTATCGATGCGGCTAAACCGCACACGTACGAATCCAGCTTTCGAGCCGGCGGCGGCATGGCGATCGCAGCGCTGGCATTGGCGTCCACCATGCCTGAAGACGGCGATTTTACGCGGGAACAATATCTTCGGACGTCACAGGATGCATTCAGCTTTCTTAGCCGGCACAATCGGGAACTGCTCAACGACGGCTTAGAGAACATTGTGGACGATTACTGCGTTCTGATGGCGGCTACGGAGCTCTACCGGGCGTCGCATGAAGATCAGTACCGAACCATTGCCAGCGCTCGCGCGAAGAGTCTCATGGCGCGACTTACTACCACGGGGAAGTGGCACGACTACTGGCGGGCCGATGCGAAAACACGGCCGTTCTTCCATCCCTCGGACGCCGGTCTCCCAGTGATCAGCCTTATCAACTACTACAGGGTGGCCGCGCCCGAAGAGCAGCAGAGCATTCGAGGCGCAGTGCAGCGATCCCTTCAGTTTGAACTTGCGGCTACAGGCGAGGTGAACAACCCGTTTGGGTACGCCCGTCAACTTGTTCGCATGGGTGATGGCAGGGTGCGGACTGCGTTCTTCTTTCCGCATGACACGGAAGCCGCTCCATGGTGGCAAGGGGAAGATGCTCGGCTTGCATCGCTGGCTGCGGCAGCGAGGATGGCGATTCCGCTGTTCTCCGACGCGCCGGAGTTTCAACTGAAGTTAGCCAACTATGCGTGGAACCAGCTTCACTGGATTCTAGGCCGGAATCCGTTCGATGTAAGTCTTTTGATCGGCAGCGGCCACGGTGACGCTTCGTATATGTTCTTCAGGTCGTACAAATACACCAATGCTCCCGGCGCGATCGTCAACGGGATTACCGCTTCGGCGGAAAGCGAAGACGGAATCGCCTTCAACCAGGGCTTCGCTGCCACGGGGAAAGACGAGGACTGGCGATGGACCGAAGGATGGCTTCCCCATGCGGCCTGGTATCTGTACGCAGTCAGCCTGCCTTCACGATGAAGTGCGGTGGTGGCGCTCAGCGGCGCTGGCTGAGGAGCGATTCAACAGCGTCTTCGAAGAGGCGGTTCTGCCCGGGGCTGTCGAAGATTTTGTCTCCATGGCCCATGTTCATATAGATCATGTGATAGCGCGTGTTTGACCACACGACCGGTACGTCTCCACCTTGAATAGTGTCCTTGAGACCGATGGGGTAGTTGGAGCGCGCAAGGGTGACAAGAACCTTGACAGCGGGATTGGCGCGCGGAGTGGGTTTCCAGATATACCACTCGTTTGCGGGCGAAGTGAAATGCGGAGGAACGCGACGAGTCACTTCGCTCGAGTGGTCATCCACGTCGAGCAACGCCGGCAGAGGGGGCCAGTTGTTTCCGTAGAATACGGCTCCTCCCAGAAAGTTCACGAACCACGGCCAGCCGGTGCTCTCGTCGTTATACGCCGCGGCATGGAACCCCATCCATCCGCCGCCGTGCTCCATATAGCGCTCAAAGGCGGCTCGTTGCGCTGGCGAATGGGGAGAGTCGTTGAGCCACAGAATCAGTTGCACACCCTGCAGTGTTGTTGCGTTCAGGTCATCCCAGTTGGTTGTGGATGAGAATTCGAATCCGTGTGCTTTGGCATCTGAGGCGAAGAACTTCAAGGCCTGCTCGGCGAAGATCACGTGATCGCGTTCCACGCTGGCAGAGTAAAACGCGAGTACATGTTTCGCGGCCTGCTGGGGACTGGCAGGCAAACACAAGACCAGGATGACAAGCGGCAACCCGGCACTGAAGAACATATCTCTGATGATTCGCGTGGCCCGGTATCTCATCGGTGCGACGCCCAGAGAATCGCGTTGTGAAACATGGTCGTGAAGCTGCGGTTCTGAAACAGTTCAGGATGATGTCCCATGAAGATGTAGACGTTGCGGGCCTTCACGTGCTCGTTGCTCCAGACCACGGGATGGTCGCCCATTTTTATCCCAGAGTTGGGGCTATAGGTGTGCTCGTCGACACTTGCGAGCACATGGACGTTGCCTCGGGGCGATTTGTCCCAGGTGTACCACTCCTCGTCCTTGACCGGAAACTGCGGTGGCACGCCTTTCATCACCGCATGCGTTGGCTCTTCTACCTTGACCGTCGCGCTGGCGAATCCGGGAATGTAATTCGTGAAGCGGATTCCTCCCATGAAGGTAGAAAACCAAGGCCACATTGGATATCCGTCGAATTCGCCCAGCAACGTGGCGTGATGAAATCCAATCCAGCCGCCCCGGCCCTCTTCAATGTACCGCTGAAACGCCTGAGCCGCCGCAGGCTTCCACGCATAGGGCGGGTAATTGAGCTGGATAAAAAGTTGATACCGGGAGAGAAACGCTTCGTCGATCGCGTCGGTGTTCTCGATGTAATCGATGGTGAATCCCTCCGTAGTTGCCTCTTGGGCGAGCCACGTCTTTGCGGCCTCCACAAAGGGCTTGTGGATGCCGCCAGCCTCAGCGATTGCGACAACGTGGAACTTTGCCGAGGCAGACTGCCCCAAGCCGAGCGAGGAACTCAGCAGTACCGCGGCAAAGAGACATGGGAGCGATCTGCACCACCCTGCCTGACGCAATCACTTCCTCCTTCAGCTTTGGTAGTCTTTCCCGGTGCCGCTTGCCGTCAGGTGAATCGATGGCGGATACTGCGGGAGTCAAGATGAAGTATCTCACCAAATGTATAAGCGATGGTGCAACGCGTGTGACCTATTCAACCAGATGCACGGCTGCGCGCCTCCGAGTGTCCGTCATCCTGGCTGTAGCGGCGGTCGGCCTCTCCGCTGGGGCAGTTGCTCAGCAGTCAGTAGAGGCGCCGCAGAGCGGTCTGATCAACAGCGCGGCTGGAGCCTTCAATGCTGCCACGGGAAAGAGTTACGTGGTGGACAGCGACGGGGGGCGTGTGGAGATAAGCGATGACCGCACCGGGGCGACGCGGTCAGTGAAAGTCGGAAGTCATCCCACTTCCATTGCTGTGAATTCGCAGAACGGCCGGGCATACGTGCTCAATGCGGGGGATGGAACGGTAAGCGTCCTGGATGCGAGGACCGATGAGGTGGTGGCGGCCGTGCAGGTCGGCGATCATCCCTATTCCATTGCTGCCGATTCGACGGCGGGGAAGATCTACGTTACCCGCACCTACAGCAAACAACTTATGGTGATCGACGCGGCGACCAACCATGTGAGCAACATTGAGACAGCTTCACCCGATCTTCTGGTCATCAACCCTAAGTTGCACACCGTTTATCTTCTTGGCTACGAAATGGGCGATTTGGCAATTCTGAACGGTGTCACGCATGCAATCGCAAGAACATCCGTGGGAATGCATGCGTGGGGGATGGCTATTAACCAGGAAACGGGCACCGTATATATCGCAAAGCCCGGAGAGGGCCGGATCGCTGTGCTCGAGGCGGGATCAAATCAACCGGTATACATCCAAACCGGTGGGCTACCTTGCGCCTTGACTGTGAATGAGCGGACCAACACTATCTACGTAGCAGATTATTCGGAGAACTCAGTCCGGGTGATCTCGGGAGATAAGAAGCAGGTCGTGACCACAATTCCGGTGGGCTCGCGGCCTGAGGCCGTGGCTGTGGATGCGGATCACGATCGCATTTACACAGCGAATACAAGCGGTGGGAGCGTCAGCGTGATCGACGGGTCAACTAACAGGGTGCTGAGAACAGAACCGGTGGGTGCGGCTCCCTATGCCCTCACAACCAATCCGGCTGCCCGGAAAGTGCATGTCGCCTCATTGGGTGTGACGCGGGCTGTAAGTTTTACGGATTATTGAAGCAAGCCTTGTGGAGCTGCGGGGAAGACCCCGGCTTGAGGGTCGAACGGGCTTACTCCGACGAGTGCCAGGGTCAGCTCAAGGTGCTGTCCTGTCCGGATAGCCGTGCAGTTGCGGCCCCACCACGTTGGAGAAGCCGTAGTTCTCCATCCGATCCCCGTCGATGGTCCAGAACATGGCGCCGATCATCGCTGGATATCCTCCCGGCCTCTGCAGTCGGTACGTCACTCCTTCTGGAGCTGTCCCTGTAATGAGGTACTGCATCGCCCCGCTCACCAGCTGTGGTGTTGCCGTCCCAACCAGAAATCCCACTGCGACCTTGTCTGCCGGCACCGGTGGAAAGAAATCGCCGGAGCGCTCACTGATTGCAAACCCGTGCAGCAGCAGTTCCGTCATTGCCGCATCGTAATTTACCGAGCCGAGTTGATAGATTTCGCCATCAAGCCCCTCGAGCGGCGGCGTGTTGTAGTCCTGCGCGTCTACAAACGACAGTATGTCGCGCACGCCCCATAGCAGCGGCAGATAGGTTCCGAACTGCCCGCCATAGCCAGAGTATCCGGCTGGAATCTGCGTTCCCTCCGGCACCAAGGTCAGCATGAAAGCTGGCCCGAAGTGGTCGCGCAATTGGCGAAGCCCGGCGATCAGATTCACCACCGAGGGGGTTTTCGGATGCCGGAAATCCGTGTCGCCCGGATCAAGCACGAGAGATGGGCTTTCAAGGTCGATGTCGACACCGTCGAACCCGTATTCCGAAACGATTTGCGTCACTGAGTTCACGAAGTTTGGGATGCTGGCGGTCTCAACCAGCGTGAAGTACTCTCCGCCGCCGCCGAGCGAGATCAGCACCTTCTTTCCCTGGCTTTTCAGCCACCCGATGTCGTCTTTCATCTGCGCCAGATCGAGGCCCGGCCTCACGTGCAGCTTCAATGTACCCTCTGCGGCCTGGTGATTCACGTCGGCGAAGGCCACGATGATCACATCCCATTGCGGCGACACATCGCGCAGGCGCAGAATTGTTCCCTCCGGCCCGCTCCCCGTCCAGTAGCCGATCATTTCGTGACCATTTCTGGTTCCGCTTGAAGGCGCGGCCGCGACCGTGGGCGGAGGCGCCGGTTGTGGCGTAACTCCTGGCGCCGGCGGATGTCGAGCAGGGCATGGAGTGGCCGGCGCTCGCAGGACCGCCGCATCAGGAAAGCTGTACGGCCCATTGCTGCTCGTGTACCAACTCAGGAGGGCGACGTTGGCCACATGCCACTCCGAGCCAGGCGCCCGCACAACCCAGGCTGTTCCGGTCGGTAGATTGCTGCGGCTGTTCGTGTTCAATGGATCCGCTGAGGTGTACCGCGTCGCGGGACTATCCCCGCCGCACCCGTGCTCCTGCCCGCCGCCGGCTAGCTCGGGCCAGTTCCAGGCGGGGACCACGTTCTCACCTGCAGGGAGTGGTTTCTGGAATGCCAGATGAAACAGGGAGTCGTGCAGCGGATCGTTCACCCATTCCGCCAACTGCTCTGTGAGCGGCTGCACATCGCGCTCCTGTACCAGCGACGGCGTGGCGCCCAGATAAGACGCCAGCACGAACGAGTTTCCAGTTGACGGGTCTACTCCATGCGCGCCCCACGAGCAGCACACTGTCGCGTCACCGTAGGTGTAATAAGCGGTGTTTCGAGTTACCGCAATCACCAGCTTTCCATCCTGCCGCGGAATCTCCTTGAAAATTGCGCGCTGCACGTATTCGGCGTCCGCCATCCCCAGCCGCGTTCCGGTCCGCTTCGACGTGAGCATGTATCCATAGCCCGCAGGAATCTTGATCGTCACGCGCCGCACCTGCGGAGCCCCCAGGAGAGTGTGCCAACCGCCGGATGTAACGCCCACGGTCGCGCGGAGCATCGCATCCGTATACTGCGTTGTTCCTTCCCCTGTGAACTCAGCCTTTACAAACACGGGGGAGCGCAGTACGGCCCTCACATCGGCGGCAGCATCGAGGGTTAGAGGTTTGCCTCCGCCGGGCTTTGCATCGAACGTCAGACGCACCGCTACCAGCACTGTGGGGACCACCGTTGTCCCACCCTGCGCCGGATCACGTCCCGGCAGGATGAGGGACTTCTGGCCCGTCTTGAACTGGAAGGTCGGCGCCGTTCCCTGTCCGTAACCTGCACCGGCCCCCAACAGAACGGAAATCATCAGCAGAAAACGTGCAATGTTCATCAGGAGTCGATCATACCGTTCCAGCAGGTATTCCGTAACCGCGTGGGGCTGGGGCGGGCGTTTGCGAGGAGCGCAGGACGCGTTGTGAGGCTGGCCGCTGACATACTGCAAAGCTGATACACCGTCACCGTAACGGAGATGTGACGACCGCGCGAGTTCCCGATGATCCCTCTGAGGCACTCGCCCAGGGCGAGTGAGGCGCCTCCTCGATGGTGAGAATCTGGTCAGCGGCGACATTGTGCAAGGTCTGGCGAATCCCACTTGGCCAGCGGATTTCAATCTCTTTGATCCGCTGGTTGTCACCGAGGCCGAAGTGCACCCGATTGTCACTCGAGGACGCATATCCTACCGCAGTTGTGACCTGATTCCACTGCTGCCGCCGATCTTCGGACGTGATGTGAATTTGTGCTCCAATTCCCATGCGATTACTTTTGGTCCCAACCAGCTTCAATAGGATCCAGTGGTTCGGAGTGTTGGAGATGTTACGAAGAAGCTTGACTTGTCCATTGAGCACTGTGACTACAGCGTCGATGTGTCCATCATTGAACAGATCGCCGAATGCGGCCCCGCGATGAGGGGCTGCGAGTTGGAAATCGGGTCCAGCGGTTCCGCCCATATCAGTGAACTTCCCCTTGCCCAAGTTACGGAAGAGGGAATTAGGCTCTGGATATTTTCGGCTCGGGGTCAATTCGCTGACGTTATCCAGCACATTAGCCCGAGCTACAAAAAGATCCTTCCACCCGTCGTTATCGAAATCGAAGATGCCATTGCCCCATCCCGACATCTCGTTGGTCGATTGCAGTCCACTGGTGTGAGTTGCATCGTCGAACACTCCTCCCCCGGAGTTCACCAGGAGCGGAAACATCTGATGTTCCACAGCGGTGTACCAGATATCAGGTAACCCATCATTGTTCACATCCCGGAAATCGGATCCCATCCCTGAAAGCGTGAACCCCTCCGGAGAATAGGCGACGCCCGCCGCTGCCCCAACTTCTTCGAATTTCTTGCCCTGAAGATTATGGAATAGGAATGCCGGCGTTGTATCGTTCGCCACGAAGGCATCGATAAATCCATCGCCGTCGTAGTCGGCAAAGGAGACACTCATGCCCTTGCCCATGTGCGCCGCAATCCCAGTCTCCTGCGAAACGTCGGTAAAGGTACCATCGCCATTATTGCGGTATAAGGTGTTATGAAGTGATTTGTAATTTTTGGGATGGCAGTAGGCCCGAACTCCGTCTTTCAGGAGGCACACCGGGTCTTTGTTTACCTCCCAGCCGCAGTAATTCACCACAAAGAGGTCAAGCAAGCCATCGTTGTTGTAGTCGAACCAGCCAGCCCCGACAGACCACATTTTCTTGCCATTCATCTCGGCGCCATCCAGCCCGGCTTTCGCCGTTACGTCTGTGAATGTGCCGTCCCCGTTGTTGTGAAACAGCTGATTCCCGGTGACGTTCGCAAGGAATATGTCCGGCCTGCCATCGTTGTCAAAATCACCCACAGCAACGCCCATTCCGTAACCCGAACCCGCGACCCCGGCACGCTCCGTGACGTCGGTAAATGTGCCGTCGTGATTATTTCGATAGAGGCGGTTCCAGTATTTCGGAGACTCTTTCCGCAGCGAAGGTAAGGCCGCGCCGTTCACAAGGTAGATATCCATCCACCCGTCTCCGTCGTAGTCGAGCAACGCGACTCCGGCGACCATCGTTTCTATCTGATTCTTGTTTGCCGTGGGGGAGTTTTGAGTCGTGAAGCGCAGGCCTGCTTTGGTAGCAATATCCTCAAACTGGATGGTCCCCGAACTGCCCGAGGTTTGCGCCGAGACACTCGATTTAACCAGAGCAGGAATCAACGCGACCGCGGCTACAAGACTTACGCCGAGCATACCGACTGAGAGACGCATGATGGGTGTTTTCCCGATCCTTGGATTCACAATGTGTTCCGCCTCCGACGAGATCTCCCCGCTCAATGAAGCATCTTCGCTCCTGTTACTTCGCGGCGTTCAGCCAGCGCGTCATCAGGTATCACGACTGCGACCCATGGCGTATCTGGGGAAAGAGTGTGAGCGTGCCAGACGACCTGTTGAACTTTGCCGGCTGTTAGATCAACTTTCACGGTTGCTTGTTCCCGCACGTCGAGATTGTCGCTCCGAATTGAGAACACGTGTGAACCCGCGCCTTCAGCGGACACTTGCACCAGAATGTCGTTGTGACCGAGATCCTGGGAGGAGACATTGAAATCGAGAAAGTGCTCCGGGCGAAGATCAATCGAGTAAGATCCGCCGGGTAAGACCGTGACATTTGTATGTGCCGAGCCTTGCCGAACATCGTAGCGGCCTTGGGGCAAATGGAGGCTGAAGGCGCCGTCGATCGGTGCGGTCGTTACAAGTTGGCCACTCCTCGCTTCGCGCAACACAACTGCCTGACGATCAGATGGGGCAACTCTTCCTCTGACGGTGGCGGGCACCGCGATATCCTGCATAAGCCATATCCATTGCCCGACCGGCTGGGTCCAGACTTCTTTATAAGTCCAGCAGATTTGTGTCGGCCAATAGGGAGCGTCGTTGATGCCCCTGGTTTCAATACCGACCGGTAGCGCGCCCACCATTTGACCAGAACGCACGCTGTAGAGTGGCGTCCAATCATATCCTTCGCCGTACATCAGGCTGGCTGAGAAAGGGTTGCGACCCACCAGCCATTGCGCCTGTTTCTGAGCGAGATCTTCAGCCTCTAAATCACCTCGTAGCCGCCCAGCGGCTGACAGCGCCTTGGCCTGCGATAACAGAACGCTGGAGTTGCCTCGGAAATCGAACCAGACCGGGAATCTGCGCAGGTAGTATTCGCCGCCGAGCGGAATTCCCTTGTGCACTTCCTGTATGTAGGCGTCGCGATCCGCGGCGCGCAGCGGGGTCCAATTCTTCGATTCGGGGATGAGGCGGACTTCACTGTCGCGATACACCGCCGCAGGCAACACACCGAACGGCTCATCGGCTGCTGCCGCGGCCTTCAGATAATACTGCGAGTGCAAAACGATCGCGGAGTACCACTTCATCCATTTACTGTGGTTGGGTAATGCTTCGCAGAGCCGGATCAGCGCTATGATCGGCTCTTGTTCTTGACCCACATGAAAACGGTGAAACAGGTTTTCCCGCTTGGGACTCGTATAGAAATATCCAGTCAGGGGAATGCTCCACGGCTGCAGTTTGCGTTCCTGTGACGCCAGCACTTGATCGCCCCAAGCCACAGCCTCATCGGCGTAGTGCTGTTCCCCAGTTGCATTGTAAAGTTCGACGGATGCCACGACTCCAAAGGAGATTCTCTCCAATTCGTCAGATGCGCCGTACACTTCGGGAAGGGGCGCCGCATTGTTCAGGCCTTCCACCGCGTACTTCCAATCTTCTTCGGCAGTCGCCAGGCTGCGGGTCGCCAGTTCCGGGTCGCTGTCTTTGAAGACCCGCGCGGCCAGGGCTTCGACCGTGACCACCCGGAAATTCCATTCTGGATTATTGACGGCTTCTCCGAAGCGATCATCCGCCGTCCCCATGATGCCGTCCGTCCAATAGCTCACCAGTTGTCCAGTGCTGCGAAAACCATCGCCGAAGCGGGTTTTCAGAACCCAGTTCAAACCCCACTTCGCTTCTTCCAGCAGACGAGCCACTAAAACGGGATCTTCGTCCTGGCCTTTTAAGGCGTCGGCCAGAGACAACAGCGAGTATGCCATCGCGGGCGTGTGTCCGGTGGCGCTCAGGTCGCCGGCATCGTGATATCCGCCGTTGACCACGATCCGCTGGTCTTTATGCGTAGTGTAGATGTCCTGATGGCAGCGGTTGTGGATGCCTGGGATCTCGCTTCCACAGCGCTCGCTGTACATGAAGTTGACTGCTTTCCAAATACTGCTGCGCCATGCGTCATCGTCAATTCGGAAAGGAGGGGTCAGCCTGTCTCCGGCTTTGATCGCATAGGTTCCGGGTTGGCGGAACTGCGAAAAGTCGAGAGTCTGGTAGTCGCCGAGAGGAGTTCTTGCCGCTTTGACCGGCCTTGTGAATACCACCTTGCCCGTTTCTTGATCGACCAGGGAAAAGTCGCTGGCCGTCAGATCGCTGGCTATGGCGGTCTTCTGTGTGCCGACTGTGTATCCGCTGTGGCTGAAGGCAATTTTGCCGGCGGCGACATCCCACCCTTCAACGTGATCCGGCACTACGGTCTGCAATTCGAGCTGATCAAGATCAAGAGCCGTATGGTCGCCCGGGTCGGGGAGCTTTTTGGGGAGGCTGTAAGCGAAGTCCAGTGCCGTAACACGGTCGCGCTCGAGAGGGGCGATCTCCCACACGATTTGGTTCCATTCATGATTCTTGAGAGGAATGGATTCGTGGCGACCCTCGTTATAGCTGTCGGGCAGTTTGTGCGCGCCGTCATTGTGGAGCACCAGGGTGCCGGAGATCGCGGGGGCACCGGCTACGTCGGGGTATACCCATAGAGAAATCCGATTGAACCGAGTCCAGTCCTCATTGGGGAACTTCCGCGTTGCCACGAGGTCTTCCCATTCTTCATCGCCCCCTGCCCGTGCCACATTCGTGGTGGAGCGGATCCGCAAAGCATATTTGCCGTCTCTGGCTCGGTCTGTGGTTAGAGTCATATCGCCATCGCCCGCAAACGACCACGACGAAAGATCCTCCATGCTATCGAGCACCCGGGAAGCCAGTACCTTTTTGTGAAGCCAGCGGAATTCTGCGCCGTCTTCAGAGTGCGCGCGCATGGGCATGCCGGGCGCCGTCTCCTGTGCCCTTACACACGAGAGGAGACAAAGCGACAAAAGCGCCGCGGCCAGGCTGAATCGAACTGTCCTGGTTCGGCTGGAGAACTGTTCGGATCTGATTCGCACAAACTCCCCTGCTTCTGAATGGGTTGCACACTGACCGCAGCCGTTCAAGGAAGATGACTAAACTCTACAAGGGCCGCGTGCCCTCTGCACATATTCTCCTGGGGCAAAATCGCTTCAGTTAACCGTCCTTCGAGCGCCAGGCCAAACCCGATGCCAATGAGGAATGAGGAGAATCGCCGCCCGTCGACTTTTCCCGCTCGCTTGAAATAATTCTGACATCTTTCCATGGGGCGTAGATAATGGCGGGGGGCGCTTCAAGCACACCCACAAGGATGATGCGACTAACATTACTCTTCGCTTTCCTGCTTCTTCCTTTTTGCCGCGCAATGGCGCAGGTCCGGGTGTGGCAAGGCACCTTGGTACTGCCCACTTATGAAGAAGCAGCGCCCGATCCCAATCCGCCGTTTGATCAATATGCGAACAATCGATTCAACTATCCTTATACGCTCCGCGCAAATTTGACCAACCGGCGGACCGATCAGGCCTGGCGCGCGCTCTTCCTGGAAAATGAATACTTGAAGTGCTCGGTGCTTCCCGACCTAGGTGGCCATGTTTACACATGCACCGACAAGATCAGCGGCCAGCCCATGTTTTATGCGAATCCATCCATCAAGAAGGCGGCTATATCTTACCGGGGCGCTTGGGCGGCATTTGGCATCGAGTTCAATTTTCCGGTTTCCCACAATTGGGTGAGTCTATCTCCGATCGATTTCGCTTTTGGTCAAAAGGATGACGGTAGCGCATTCGTTCAGGTCGGCAATGTTGATCGCGTGTATGGAATGCAGTGGTCGGTGGAACTCGTGCTCCAACCTCATTCTACGGTTCTCGAAGAGAGAGTCACCCTCAACAATCGCAGCGACGTTCGGCATCGCTTTTACTGGTGGAACAACGCGGGGGTGCAGGTTTGGGAGGACTCGCGAATCCAGTATCCGATGCGATTCACTGCAAGTCACGGATTTCGAAACATCGAGCCCTGGCCGGTCGACAAAGATGGGGTAGACCTGAGCATCGTCAAAGATCAGACGAGCGGCCCCGTCTCTCTGTTCGTCCATGGCAGCCGCGAGCCCTATATGGGGGTTTGGAACCCGCACACCAACACGGGCGTTGTCCACTACGCCGATTACGCGCAACTTCCTGCGAAAAAGATCTGGTCATGGGGCACGGATCCGGATGGGCTGGACTGGCGGACGGCCCTGTCGGACAACAACAGTGCATACGTCGAAGTGCAGGCGGGGCTATTCCGTAATCAGGAAACCTACGCCTTTCTCGAACCGAGACAGACCATCAAGTTTTCTGAGTTTTGGATGCCGGTGCGTGAGCTTGGCGGAATTTCCAGGGCGAACCTGGCCGGGGTAGTTCATCTCGACCGGCAGCAACAAGGGTTGGTGACTGAACTGAACGTGAACCAGGCAGTTCACCAAGCGACGCTCCGCATTCTGGCCGGGGATCGTGAAGTCTTTCGACAGATCGCTGACCTGACCCCGCAACAGACCTGGTCGCATCGACTCGAGAACGCGGACGACCAGCAAAAATACTCATTCGAGCTCCGCGACAGCAAAGGGTCTCTTCTCCTGGCGCAGACTGAGGGACGATACGATTGGACGCCCGCAGAACAAATACGAACTGGCCCTCAGCGTTCCTTCAACATTCCTGACCGAGAGCATCGCACCGAAGATGATTGGCTCAACCTGGGAAACGATGAGGAACTCGACGGGGCGCTCCTCGAGGGCCTGCAAACTTATCGCGATGCTCTTTACCGTTTTCCAGCGAGCATGCACGCACGCAAAGCTGCAGGTCGCCTATGCGCGAGTTTATTGCGATACGAAGAAGCCAAAAACCTTTTGGAGCCGGTAGTAGCGCGAGATACGACCGATCCTGAAGCTTCGTATTACCTCGGGCTTGCATACGAGGGTCTGGGACAGACTCGCGAGGCGCGCGAATCCTTTGAGTCTGCCGAGCGACTCCCGGCATTCCGCGCGGCTTCGGGAGTGCTTTTGGCTGAACTCTCAGCCCGTGCAGGAAATCTGCAGCAGGCAGAATCTTATTTGCGATCGGCGATACGCTCCGCTCCGGATGACCCCCGCGCAGCAGAAGAGTTGTCGGCGGTCGTGGAGACTGAAGGAAAAACAGAGGAGGCCCAGAGCCTCGCCAATGAATGGCTAACGCGCTTTCCGCAGGGCTATTTCCTGCTGGAGCAAACCGGCAAGGCTGATCTGCAACACCTTGGCGATGACACTGCCCGCGTACTGAATGTCGCATCGGAATACATGCGTCTCGGCATGTATTCTCGGGCACTTGTTGTCTTATCCCGCGCTTATCCCCCCGCGATACCCGATCAAACGGAGCCGGGAATGCTCCCTCCGGGCAAGAACCCGATGGTCGCCTATTTTCGCGCCTATTGTCGCGACAAACTCGGCCAATCTTCCTCGGCAGATTTCGATGCTGCCGCGCACCTTCCAACGAATTACGTATTCCCCAACCGCCCGGAAGATCTGGATGTTTTGCTGATCGCAGTTCGTCTCAATCCGCAGGATGCGACTGCACACTACTTACTCGGGACTCTGTATTTTTCGATAGGTCTAACAAGGCCAGCTCTTTCTGAGTGGGAGCAGGCACGTAAGCTGAATCCGCGGCTCCAGGTTCTGCATGCCAGTCTGGGCCGCGCATACCTGCATGAGGAAAACGACACCGAAAAGGCGTTGAACGCGTTTCAGGAAGGTCTCAGCGCGGACCCTTCCAATATTGAACTCTACACGGGGATGGATCAGGCGCTGAGCATCCTGCGACGCACTCCCCAGGAACGTGTGGCGGCCCTGGAGCGATATCCCGATCCTGCTCATATCCCTTCCAATCTCGTTTACGAATTGATTCTGAATCTGGTCGAGGCCGGAGAGTTCGACAAAGCAGAAGCACTGTTCCATAATCGCTTCTTCCCCCGCGAAGAAGGCGGTATCAATGTGCGAGAAGTCTGGATTGAACTGGGAATACAACGGGCTACTTCACTCGCACGAAACCGACAATGCGCTCAGGCTGTTCGACTCCTTGATCATCTCGCGGAACCGGCGCCTGATCTGCCGTTTACGCAGGATGGTCTTGATCCGTTCGTGCGGACTGCCAGATCCGCCTATCTTATCGGAAGCGTGTACAAGGTCTGCGGCGTACATGAGAATGGCCGCGCTGACTTCAAACAGAGCGCTCAACAATCTGGCTCTGGAAACGCTGTCTGGGCGTGGAAGGCCTCGAAGGAACTCCCTGATTTCGATGAAAACGCGGCCGAGCAGAAACTGAACGACATAGTCGAGGGTTCGAACCGTGACGAGGAGAAGGACGCCTGGGCGCTCTACAATAAGGCGATGCTGGACAGGTCTCTAGGCAATGATCAGCAGGCGCAGAAGGACTTTCGAGAAGCACTTTTGGCGCCTGACCACTTGATGGCATATCACCTGACGCGCCTTGCCCTCTCGAGCAATCCCTAGGTTGCTAAGAATGTTGAAATTGAAGTTGTCGGTGATCGGGTTCGTTTGCATCTCGACAATGCTCTTTACTTGCTGCGGTGGAGCAATGACGGACGAACAGATTGTTCAGAGCAACTGGGCCAGGTCGGATCCGAGTCTCGACACCAATCCAGCGTCTTCGTTCTGGCGAAATTCATTGCCCACCTATATGGACGCCGATGCCCACGGGAAGCCTGACCCGACGCATCGTACAGAAGTTCGAACACGGTGGACGGCGAAGAATCTGTACTTCCTGTTTGTATGCCCATACGACGATCTCAATCTGAAGCCGAATCCAAATCGGTTGGCCGAGACGAACAAACTTTGGAACTGGGACGTGGCGGAAGTTTTCATCGGGGCCGATTTCACCAACATCCGGCGCTACAAGGAATTTGAAGTGTCTCCGCAGGGTGAGTGGGTTGATTTAGAAATCGATCTGAGCAAACCGCATCACGGAGATGGTTGGAAGTGGAACTCCGGATTTGAGGTTGCGGCGCGAATCGATGAGGCTGCCCATGTCTGGTACGGGGCGATGAAGATTCCATATTCCGCGATCGACACCCGGCGGCCTGCCCAGGGCAATACGCTTCGGATCAACCTGTTTCGTAGCCAAGGCCCTGCATCGGCTCGGCATCAAATTGCGTGGCGCTCCCCGATGAGCGACAGTTTTCATGTACCGGAACGTTTTGGCTTGCTTAGACTGGTGAAGAAGTAGCGGTTGAACGAAGGTATGCGTCCAACCAACTACACGGTTGAGCTGACGTGATCGTGCAGGTTAGGCGCGAGCGGCTTTGTATGCGGCGGGTGTGAGGTTTGCGAGGGATCGGATGGAGCGGTTGGCGAGCCCGGGCAACACGTCGGCTAAG
>NZ_DASXYM010000074.1:0-20034 GCF_036502485.1 Occallatibacter sp.
GCTGAATCTGTGCCTGAGCGCGAAGGAGGCAATGGACTTCCTCGGCTCGCCTGAGGGCGACCTGGCGCTGGCTGAAGCCGTAGTGTATCTATGCCTCGCGCCCAAGTCGAATGCGGTCTACACCGCCTACGGCGCGGTGCACTCGGTGATTGAACGCACCCGCCAGGAGCCGGTTCCGCTGCATCTGCGCAACGCCCCCACGCGGCTGATGAAGGAGCTGGATTACAGCAAAGGCTACAAGTACGCGCATGACGAAGAGGGCCGCGTGGCGGACATGGACTGTCTTCCTGAAGCACTCAAGGGCCGCAGCTACTACCAGCCGACGCAGGAAGGCCGGGAGAAGATGCTGGCCCAGCGCATGGAAGAGATTCGGCGGATCAAGTCAGGCAAGCGCGAACGCCCGTAAAACGCGCGGGGCGTCCCCTTCACTCGTATTTCACCGAGCATCCATACGGTCGCGTGTATGCAGGATTGACCGCCTTGCCGGCCATCGACGCCATCAGCGCGTCGGAGACATAGTTCTCTGCTCCGTTCACATCTGCTGGATCGGGCGTGGGCCGGTTGTCGATCGCGCCTTCATAGATCACCTTGCCCTGCGGATCGATTACGAACATGTGCGGCGTGGTCCTGGCGCTGTACTTATGGCCCAGGTCGCCTTTCGGATCGAGTAGTACAGCGCTTGGCGCCGCGTGCATCCGATTCACATAAGAGTTTTCTTCATCAGGCGTGACATAGCCGTCGTGGCCAGGCGCCGATGAGATCACGGTGAACCACACGATTCCCTTCGCGGTCCATTCCTTCTGCAGGTTCTGCATGTTGCCGGAGGAGTAATGCTTCCTGGTGAACGGACAGCCCTGGTTGTGCCACTCGAGCACAACGTATTTGCCGCGATACTGCTCGAGTTTCTGCGTGTGCCCTCGGGAGTCGGTGGCCGTGAACGGCGGCGCGGGATCTCCCACCTTGACCTGGGCGGCGGGAACCAGCGGAAGCAGCGCGGCAGACGAAACCGCGATGAAGATGCGGGAGCGGAATGTCATGGAGTCGACCTCCTCAGTGGGGAATGAGAAGAACCGGACTTACTGTTTGTTGGACGCAGCCGCAGCCGTCTGGGTTGAGTTGCGCGGCAATGAGTGGATCGCGTCCAGCACGATTCCCGGCGTGAGGGCTTCGGGCAGAAGGTGTGGACTTGCCTCGCCGGGGACATACAAGGCGTATACGGGAACGCCGCTGCGGCCCAGCTTTTCGAGGGTCTGGGAGATGGAGTCGTCGTGCTGGGTCCAGTCGGCTTTGAGGAGAGCCACATGGGAACCGGCAAAGGCCTGCATTACTTCGGGGCGTGTGAGGGCCACACGCTCATTCACCTGGCAGCTCAGGCACCATTTGGCGGTGAAGTCGACGAAAACGGGAGTGCCCTGGGACTGATACTTTCCCACGGCTTCCGGGGTCCAGGGCAGCCAACTGGTTCCTGGGACAGGCGCGATTTTGAGCATGATGAGCCTGTCGCCGTGGACGCCCGGCTCCACCACGGATTTGGCATAAACACTCAGCCCCACCACGCACAGCGCAATCATCCCCGCCAGCACCGCAGACCATCCTTTCGCGGGCCAGCGCCCCAGGAACCATCCGGCCATGGCAAGGAGCAGGAAGCTTGCCAGAAGCGCGGCGAGCATCGTGGCTCCGTAGACGTTGGCGACGACCCACGCGAGCCAGATCACGGTTCCGAAGATGGGCACGGACACCACCTGGCGCAGCACTTCCATCCACGCGCCCGGCCGCGGCAGAATGCGTGTCCAGGCTGGTTGAAGGGTCAGTGCGAGATAGGGCGCCGCCAGCCCAAGAGCCAGAGCGGTGAAGACAGCAAACGTGGCGATGGCGGGGGCCGCCAGAGCATAGCCGATGGCGGCTCCCATGAATGGAGCCGTGCAGGGTGTGGCCACAATCACCGCGAGCACTCCCGTGAAGAAGCTGCCGGTATAGCCCTGCTTTTGCGCCAGCTCGCCGCCCGCGCTGGTCAGCGACAACCCAATCTCAAACTGCCCCGCCAGCGACAATCCCAGGAAGAACAAGAGCCCCGCCATGAGGAACAGAAACACCGGCGACTGGAACTGGAAGCCCCATCCAAGATGCGCGCCTGCGGTGCGCAATCCCAGCAGCACGCCGACGAGCGCCCAGAACGAAAGGACGATGCCTGCTGTGTAGACCAGCCCGTGCGCTCGAAGGCGGTGACGCTCCTCATTGCCGGAGTTCACCAGTGCCAGCCCCTTGAGGAACAGCACCGGGAACACGCACGGCATGAGGTTGAGGATGATACCGCCGAGAAAGGCGAGACCGATGATCTTCAAAAATCCTGGCTGGGTGGGGGCGGAGCTGGCGACGTTAGCTGTCGAACCGGCTTCGACGATCGGAGAACGGCTTCCCGCTGCTTCAGAGTTGGCTGCGCTCGCGGTTGCGCTGTCTGCCTTCATCGCTGCCGGCGCGCCCTGCGACGCCGCAATTTCATAAGCTCGCCCACCGCTCAACTCAATCAGCCCGCGCAACTGATCCGGCGCCTTGGCGAGATTCACGTCCTTCTTGATATCGAGCGTGAATCCCTTCGCCGTGGGCGTTAGTTTCTGCGGCGCAGGATTATCCATTACATCCTGATCCGCCGGAAAGAATGCCGCCTCGGTCTCGCGCTGCCCGGTCTCGACGGTCAGCTTGAACCCGGCCGGCGTCGATCGGAACCCCGCTTTGAACGTGACCGGCGCAGGCCGCGGCACGCGGTTAGACAGTCTGCCGTAGATGCTGCCGTCGGGGTCTACAGTGGCGGCTTTGGGAGCTTCTGTTGTAACCGGACGGGTGGTCTCAAGATCGGCCTTGCCCGGAATGCAAACTTCGCGGCACACCAGCCAATCCACGTGCGCATGCAGCGTAGCCGGACCGGGCTTTGCATCGGAGCTCACGTTCACCGTGAACGGAAACAAAACCTCGTCCTCATATCCAAAATCCATCAAGGGACCAACCGGCAGCCGCGTGGGGACCGGGAATTGCAGGCCGCCCGCCGTGATTCCCTGCGGAAGTGTCCATTTAATATGCGGCGGTTCGCCTGCGTCGCCCGCGTTCTTCCAGTAAACGTGCCAGCCAGGCTCGAGTTTGAAGTAGAGTCCCGCACTGGCCGCGTTCCCCGGGCTCAATGTCGAAGCCGGCACAACCAGCTGCACGTGCAGATGCTGAACATCGGCCGAGTTCGACACCGCGAACCCCGGCACGCCCGCCAGCAGCAAGATAGACAACAGAAATCCAGATAGGAGTCGCATTGGCCCCGCGATTTGAAACAGATGCTTATGCACGGCGACGACGCGGCTCCTTTTCCTGGCGGAGCCGCTCAGCCAGAAACACCTTCAGCAGCGACTGGTAGGGAACATCGCGTTGGTTTGCCAGCAATTTCAAGTCCTCCACCATGGAGACGGACAAGCGAACAGAGATCGTGCGTAACGTGGGTTTAAGCTTAGTCGGCTTTGCGGTCTTGGCCGTCGACCAATCGATGAACTCCGTGGAATCGGCGCGGGACCAGAATTCAAACTCTTCCGCCTCGTTTTTGAACTCAGGAATTTTCTTCATGCCGACGAACACTGATCCTTGGACTCAGTCTATCGAACCTTCGTCGCAGATTTCGGCCCTTCGCAACGCAGATTTGGTAAATTGAATGCGATGCCAACCGTCCTGCGCATTCGGGGCTTCAGGTTTTTCTTCTATTCAAACGAAGGAATTCCCAGAGAACCGGCCCATATTCACGTGGAAAGGGACCGCTGGGAAGCCAAGTTTTGGCTTCGGCCGGAAGTGCAACTGGCCTACAATGATGGCTACAACGCCCGCACGTTACGGGAACTAACTGGACTTGTGTGGGAGAATCGGAACCTGTTTGAAAGGGCATGGAATGAGTTCTTCGCCTAGCGCCACGAAAGTAGAGTTCGACGACGACAGCATGTGGGTTACGCTCACAGATGGCCGTGTCCTCGGTGTTCCGCTTGCGTGGTTTCCTCGCCTACTACGCGCCACGGCCGAACAGCTTCGCGAAGTCCGCATCTCGAGCCGCGGCCTGCATTGGGAAGGGCTCGATGAAGATGTCTCCATTGACGGCTTGCTATCCGGCAACGGCGATTTCCGGGCATCGAAGGATACCTTCGCCGCCTGACACCCACTAGACGGCGGAATGACATCACTTCGAGCTGGATGTTCCCTGATCCTTACCTTTAGAACATCTCGGCGTGGCGGCGGTAGATGCAATCATTCTGCACGCACTTCACACCCGCGGCTTCGGCCTTGCGGACTGCTTCATGCGCGGTCACGCCGTCCTGCAGCCACACGTACTTGATGCCCAGCCGCATGACGTCGTCGAGGATGGGCGGCACAAACTCAGGCGAGCGGAATACATCGACCAGGTCGATCTCCCCGCCCTCGGCGCGCACCGCGGTCTGCGCACTCTCCAGATCGGGATAGCACGTTGAGCCCAGTACGGATTGCAGCGTGGGATTCACAGGCACGACGCGATATCCATGGGCGGCCAGGTATTTGCCGATGTGGTAGCTGGCCCGCGAATCCTTGTCGCTCATTCCGACCACGGCAATGGTCTTCGACTTCCGCAGCATTTCTTCGATAACGGACGGCTCATTCATCGCTGTCCCCTAGACATCCAGGTCATCGTCGCCGCTGGCTGCCACTGCGGTACCGCGCCGCTTGGCCAGCAGGTAACCGCGCAGAAACGGCTCCAGATAGCCGTCCAGCACCTTGTCCACATCGCCCACTTCCACCTTGGTGCGATGATCCTTGGCTATGCGGTAGGGCTGCAGCACATAAGAGCGAATCTGCGAGCCGAAGTTAATCTCGAGCTTGGCGTCTTCGAGCTTCTTCGATTCGGCGCGCTTCTTCTCCAACTCATATTCATACAGCCGCGAACGCAGCATTTTCATCGCCTTTTCGCGATTCTTATGCTGCGAGCGCTCGTTCTGGCACTGGACAACAATATTGGTAGGCAGATGCGTCATGCGCACGGCCGAGTCGGTGGTGTTGACGTGCTGGCCGCCCTTGCCGCCCGAGCGGTAGGTGTCGATGCGCAGATCTTCCAGCTTCAGGTCGACATGAATCGTCTCATCGATTTCCGGCGACACGTAGACCGATGCAAACGAGGTATGCCTCCGCTTGGCGGAGTCGAACGGAGAGATACGCACCAGCCGATGCACACCGCTCTCTGCCGCAAGCAGTCCGAAGGCATTCTCGCCCATGATGGTGAATGTGGCCGATTTGATGCCCGCCTCTTCGCCATCCTGGTAGTCGTTCATCTCTGTTTTGAAGCCTTGCTGCTCAGCCCAGCGCAGATACATGCGCAGCAGCATCTCGGCCCAGTCCTGGCTTTCGGTTCCACCGGCGCCGGGATGCACCGTGACGATGGCGTTCAGCGCATCGGCTTCGCCGGAAAGCATGGTCCTGGCTTCGAGGTCCTCAGCGAATGTGCGCAACGCGTTGATATCGCGCTCAAGGTCTTCGAGCACGTCTTCGCCTTCGCGCGCCAGCTCGAAATAGGCGTCTATGTCGCCGCTGCGGCGAACCAGTTCGTCGTCGCTGCCGATCTGGCTTTCCAGACGCTTGCGGTCTCGCATCAGCGGCTGGCTGGCCGCGGGATTACTCCACAAAGCCGGATCGGCTAGCTTCTTTTCAATGTCTGCGGATTCCCTGCGGAGACGGGCAGGGTCAAAGATACTCCCGCAGGTCGCGCACCTGGTCGCGCACGGGAGCATAGGCGAATTCGAGATCCTGCAAGGATGCCATTGTTTGCTCTTTAGACCTGACTTGAATTGCGAGTTGGCGAGTGGGCCGGACGCGCGAGCGCCGGCGGTCGCGCTGGGTTGATTATAACGGAGAGAGCGCTGTCAGCGGGAGTTACCAGAGCTAGCTCCTGGGCAAGATCCCTGTCGCCTGCGTGAGCACCGCTGACTCCGCTAGGTCCGCTTCCCGCCGCGCGAAAACCCCACAGCCCCGATTGCAACGAACGCACACAACCACGCGAACACATCCCCGTGGCTCGTGTAGAACGTCACGTCGTCGCGGAACCCGAACTGCGCGGGTAAAGCGTCGACCGCATGGCGCGGGATGCTCTGGCGCACCCGCCCATAGGGATCGATGGCCGCGGTCACGCCGTTATTGGTGTCTCGAAGGAGCCATCGCCGGTTCTCGATGGCGCGCATCCGCGCCATGTTCAGGTGCTGCCAGGGAGCACTGGTATCGCCGTACCAGCCATCGTCGCTTATGTTCACCAGCACCTCGGCGCCGTTGCGCGCGAACTCCCGCACCTCATCGGCAAACACCGCCTCATAGCAGATGAGGAAACCATAGCGATGCACGGTTCCCTTCTGATCAGGGATGCGAAAGACCATGCGGTCCTTGCCACGCGAGAAGTCACTGACCCGCCCCGTGAGCTTGTGCGCAAACCCTACCAAATTCTTGAAGGGAATGTACTCGCCGTAAGGCACCAGGTGGATCTTGTCATAGCGTCCGATCTTCGATCCATTCGGCGCAAACAGCATGGCCGAGTTGTAGTTGTGCCAGCCCTCGTTGTCTCCAGCCCACTCCGTTCCGATGCCCCCAACAACCAGCGGAGCCTGCACCGTCTGAGCAATGTGCTGGATGGCTTGCTGGAACTTCGGGTCGGGCTCAATAAAGGGTGCCGGCGCTTCCGGCCAGGCCACCAGGTCAGGATGCGTGGGATACGGCGGGCACTGAATCTCGCCCGAGGGAGCGCCGGTTTGCGGGATCCCGGCGATGTAGGATTTGCACTCCTCGCCGGCAAGCCTGGTGAACTGCGCGATGTGAGCGTCCCAGTCAGGGCCGGACCAGTTATTGTCCGCGGTTACATCGAGGTTTGGCTGTACCAGAACGGCAGTGGCGGAGGCCGGCGCACTCGGCATATCCATCGATGCGCCCATGGATCGAACTGCCAGCATCAATGCAGCAGCTATGGCCGAGGCGATGGCATGCTTGCGCTCTCTGAAAACCAATGCACCCACAAACAGGGTATTCGCGACAACCAGCACAAAGCTGATCCCATACACCCCGGTCCACGGCGCCAGCGGTGTCAAGAGCCCATTGTCCACCTGCGAATACCCCAGCTGATCCCAGGGCACTGAAGTGATGCGCGCCCCGGCAAATTCCTGTGCCACCCACAGAAACGGCGCCGCAGCCAGCGCCCAGCCCATTCCGAACCTGCGCCGCACCGCTGCGAGCCCCAGCCCGAACAGCCCGAAGTATCCGCCGAGCACCAGGCTGAACGCCACCAGCAGCAGCACCGAAACAAACGGAGGAATCCCGCCATGGATATTCATGGTGGCGTAGATCCAGTAGCAGTTGCCCATATACCACAGCACGCCGCACACATAGGCCACCAGAAACGAGCGCCGCAGGGGGCGATTAGCGTCTTCACTGGCGCGCAGAACGGCCCAGATCAGCGGCGCCAGCCCGAACCACGCGAACACACTTCGCCATGGCGGCAGGGGCCCGGCCAGCGGAAACGGCAGCTCCAGCAGGCCCGCGCTCAGTCCCGCCGCCGCCCACCTCATCCATTGTCTTTTCTGCATCCTGCGCCGAGTGTATCGCACTGATGTGAAGGGCTCTCGCGTCCTGAACCAACTGACGAGCGCACCGCTCGCGGCGTTCGCGAAGCACACACCCGCCACCGGCGCCCCATGCTTCGCCGATCGATGTTCACCCTGTTGGCAACCATGTTTTTATGGGGATAGCCGATGTGCTCACAACCTCGGCGGCGGTCTTCTCTCAGAGCAAAAGTGATTGGTTTTAAGGCACTTCGCCTCTTTCATGCGGAATTGATTGACTCCCACATCATTCGGCTCTATTCTCAGCCAAGGGCGGACGGGGAAAGAAGACGATTTCGCCCGCAAAGGAATTGACACAGCCGGCCGTTCGCCGGCTATTCAGTGATGGCCTCTACACGAACGACCGTTGCCCCGCCCTCCGACCGCGTTCGGCTCATTGTGGCATCCTCCGTGATGCTGAGCTTCATCTCTTTCTGGCGAGCCGCCGCAATCGTTCTCAATGACCTTGGCTCCTCGGCGTTTTACGCCGGTGGTATCGCCGAACAGGCCATCGGCAAGTCCGCCCCCTGGTTCATTCTCGGCATCATGCTGTTCAGCTTCGCCGTGCGCGCGGTGTACGTTGAAAGCTGTTCCATGTTTACCCGCGGTGGCGTGTACCGTGTGGTCAAGGAAGCGCTGGGCGGCACCTTCGCCAAGCTAAGCGTCTCCGCCCTGATGTTCGACTACATTCTGACGGGGCCCATCTCAGGCGTTTCGGCCGGACAGTACATTGTCGGCCTCATGAACGAACTGGTGCACGTGCTCAACGACTACCACTGGTTGCCGCCCGCCATGATGCCCAACGGCGTCCCTTACCAGTTCAACGTCGACCACACTTCCGCTGTCTTCGCCGCCATAGTCACTACGTATTACTGGTGGCAGAACGTCAAGGGCATCGAGGAATCCAGCGACAAGGCTCTTCGCGTCATGCAGATCACCACTGTCATGGTGGTCATCATGCTGACCTGGGGGGTCTACTCCGTCCTTGCGCAGGGAGCGCACCTGCCGCCCCTGCCTACGCCCGCCAACCTCAAATTCAGTGACGATGCTCTGGGGTTCCTGAAGCACATGCCTAACCTGCTCCCAAGCCTCGGCATGTTCGGCATCCTCATGGCGTTTGGACACTCGATTCTTGCTATGTCGGGTGAGGAGAGCCTGGCCCAGGTAAATCGCGAGATCGAGCATCCCAAGCTCAAGAACCTCAAGCGCGCGGCCATTGTCATCGCCATCTACAGCCTCATCTTCACCGGAGGCGCAACCCTGCTGGCCTCGATGCTGATCCCCGATGGCCCCCGCACCCTGATTTACCGGGACAACCTGATCGCCGGCCTGGCCATGTATTTGAGCGGCCCCAACACGATAAAAATCGTGTTCCGCGTCTTTGTTGTGCTGGTCGGTTTTCTTATCCTTTCCGGCGCGATCAACACCTCGATGATTGGTTCCACCGGCGTACTGCAGCGCGTGGCGGAAGACGGCGTACTTACGGACTGGTTCCGCAAGCCGCATCACAAATTCGGAAGTCCCTCCCGCATCGTGAACCTGGTCTTCATCCTCCAGATGTTCACCATCGTCGCCACGCGCGGCAACGTCATCACGCTGGGCGAGGCCTATGCCTTCGGCGTGATCTGGTCATTTACCTTCAACGCGCTGGCCATGCTGGTGCTTCGCTGGAAGTACAAGGGGGAACGCGGCTGGAAGGTCCCGCCCAACATCCGCATCGGCAAGACCGAAATTCCGATCGGCCTCATCTGCGTCTTCCTGGTCCTGCTCTCCACGGCGATTACCAACCTGTTCACCAAGTCAGTGGCCACGGTGAGCGGCATCGTCTTCGCCGGGACCTTCTTCATCATTTTCACGGTGAGCGAGCGGCAGAACAAGCGCAAGCACGCCCTGACTGCGCGGCAGATGAAGGACCACTTCCAGCTCGAACACCAGGACACCATCAGCCGCGAGTCGGTGGATATCAAGCCCGGCGGTGTCATGGTGACGATGCGCGACCCCGCCAACCCGTTTGCGCTGAAGTGGGCTCTTGCTCATCATGCCAGCGACGACAGCGACATTGTGGTGCTCAGCGTGCGCATCATGGCCGCGGGCGGACCCGAGTTTCTTTCGCCCGAGGAACAAAACTTTTCCGAGCACGAACAGATGCTCTTCACGAAGGCTATCTCCGTTGCGGAGAGCTTTGGAAAAACTGTCTCGCTGCTTGTCGTCCCGGCAGGCGATATCTTTGCCGCGCTTGCGCAGAGCGCGAACAACCTCGAGGTTGACTCGATTGTCTCCGGCGTCTCCACCAAGATGACCTCGGAAGCCCAGGCGTATCATCTGGGCCAGGCATGGGAAGCGCTGCCCCAACCCAAGCGCCAGTTCAACTTCCATGTCATCGAGCCTAACGGCCAGTCCAAGGTCTTCTACATAGGACCGCACGCGCCCAACCTCAGCCCTGACGATGTGCAGTTAGTGCATCGCTTGTGGCTGAACATGCGGCGCGATCCAACCGTATCAGACCTCCACCACAGCGACATCATTACCTTTGCCCTGACTCGTCTTGCGGGCCAGTACGCACGTGAGAAGGTTGAGATTCTGCGCGACATTCGTAATTACCGCGCAGCCAATCTCCCCATGGATTCCGGGCCGCCGCCCCAACAGCTCACCGGCGGACGTCCGGCAGCGGACTCGCACGATGCCGCACCGCCGCGCACTCGCTGATACAACCTGCAACGCGATCCGAAGTCCCTGCGATTGCTCCTGACGATGTGGGGATGAGACAGCGTTCAGCGCCGCTGAGCCCCCTCTGTCGAGCTTTCAGTCACGCGCATGTAACTGTTACTTCGGTTTCTGCTGACCGTTCATTCCGTGCGCGAACGGATTCACATTTCCTTTGTCGAATTGCCTTACCGGCAATTATCGTGAATACAGGTGGGATGGCCCGGGGGCCCCTTTTTCAGACAGGTTAGACCACTCCGTCAAAAAGAAAAAAAAGAACGCAGGAGGAAGTTGTGGTACTGTCTGAAATTCTTTCCCAGATCGATCAGGAAATCGCAACATTGCAGCAAGCTCGTGCCCTGCTGGCCGGCTCCGGTATCAAGGCGAAGAAGGCAGCGGCCAAGGCGGCCAAAGCTCCAGCCAAGAAGCGCCGGCTCTCTCCAGAAGGTCGTCGCCGCATTGCAGAAGCCGTGAAACGCCGCTGGGCCGAACAGAAGAAGACTTCCAGCAAGTAAATTCACTCAGGAACCAAAGGGGCTAGCCCGCGCCGGCCCCTTTTTACTCTCTGACTCAAGAGCCGAGTTACGCCCCTCAGACAGTCCCGATTGCCTGCTCCCTGCCTCTACAACGTAGCCTCTACAGCGTATCTCCCGGCGCCCAATGCTCCACCTTCACATTCGTATCCACCTGGCTTGCAAGGTCCTGCGGAGTTCCGGTAAGCATCGGGAAGGTACCCCAGTGAATGGGAAGCACAGTCTTTGATCCCAGCAGCTTCGCAGCCATTGCAGCTTCTTTCGGGTCCATGGTGAAATGCCCGCCGATTGGAAGCATGGCTATCTCGGGGTTGTATAACTCGCCAATGAGACGCATATCTCCGAACACGCATGTATCGCCTGCGTGATAAAGCACCGGGCCTTCATCGGGCGTTAGAACATACCCGGCGGCCACGCCCACGTAGTGCGTTCCGTTGGCATCCTGTGCGCCTGACGAATGTTTCGCGTCCACCATTGTGACGGCGACATCCTCCAGCTTCACCGTTCCGCCCAGGTTCATGCCAACGGTCTTTTCAACGCCTTGCTTCGCAATGTAATCGCTTAGTTCGTAGATCGCCACCGCCGTCGAGCCATGCTTCTTCGCCACCGGCACGGCGTCGCCCATGTGATCGCCGTGCCCATGGGTCAGCAGGATGTAGTGAATGGCCGAGGGAAGCTCAAAACCCTTCGGATACTTTGGATTTTGAATCCACGGATCAATCAGGATGTTGGTTCCCTTCGCGGTTCGAATCAGCACGGTTGCATGCCCTAGCCAGGTAATCCTCAATCCCTTGTCAGATGCCATCTCTTCTCATCTCCTCAGCCGTTAGAATGCCACACGACCCACACCCTCTACCCACCAGGACCCAATGAGCAGACGCTAGGTTTTCACCACTGCGCGCAAAGTGGGCGACCCATCCACTACCTGGGCCGTGGCCGGATCGTGCGCCACAGCCTCCAGCACCCGCTGTGTAACCTTCTGGTCGGTCTCCGCGGCGTGCCCCATCCGCACCGGATAAAGCACGGAGTACTGCAACCCATCCGCCAGTTGCAGCCGCGACTCGATCTTAGGCTTCGGCACCGCGGTATCCATCCATGCCTCCACATCGGCATGCTGCCGCTCAATCTGCTCGCAGTACTCGTCGTATACCTTGCTCACGGCGTTGCGGATTGTCTGGAGCGCCGGCTGGTAATCCGTTCCCGGCTTCACCTTCACCACCACCTCGTGCCACGCATAACTGGTGCCGGGGATCTGCTTGTACAGTGGAGTGCCTGTCTGAAACAGCACCGAATTTGCAAACACCGCCACGCGTCCCGTGGGATGCAGTTCCGTCCCTGCTCCGGCCAATTCCAGCATGTAGAAGCGCGCCAGCCCCACCTCCACCACATCGCCGGTCACGTTCGCCACGGTGATGCGGTCGCCTACCTTTACCCCGTACCGGCCCACGATAAAGAAGTAGGCCGCCACCGACAGCAGCACGGTTTGCAGTCCCACCGCGATGCCCGCGGAAATGAAACCTGCAAACGTCGCCAGGGAGCTGAACTGCGTTACAAACCCCAGCAGGATCACCACTCCGCTTACAAACCCGATCGCCATGCGCCGGATCACCAGCAACTGCCGCCTGCGCCGCAGATCCTGCACATAGCGCATCACCGCGCGCCGCCACACCTCGCCCAAGACGAAAACCAGGAGCAGCGCTGCGGCAATGAACACCATCCGTATGAGCACCGAGTGCAGGATTTCCACTCGCTCTGAATCCACCGTCGCACGCCAGGAAATGAAGTTGCCGTGCGCCTGCTCCAACAGCAGAATCTCCTGTCCGATCGGCACGGAAACTCCGCTGATTGTCTTGAATGCATCCGTCAGCTCGTCATACTTCTTCCGCAACTCCGCACGATCCGGAGCCGAGCTTTGCGCCTGGCGCAACTGCTCACCCTGTTTCACCGTGGCCCGCAAAATGTTCACCAGGGGCGTGCGCAATTCCTCCGCCTCCCCGTGCAGCTTCTTCACTTCCTGAGTGCGCTGGTCAATTGCATGCAGCGTGCCCATAAGTTGAAACAAGACCTGGCCCTGCGTGACAACCCCGGCGTCCCGCAGCGAGCCCAGGCTCTCCATCGTGTTCGGCACCGGCTTGACCTTGTTGTCAACCACCTCAGGCACCGCGCTCTGCAGCTTGTCGATCTCCCCCTGCAGGCCGCTGTTGCCCTGTGACAGCGAGATACCGGCTACCTTGCCCAGCGCTTCCTGCTCCGCGGCCGCCAGTTCGAGTTGCCCCTGCACATCGGTCTTCTGCTCCTCCACTGCAGAGCGATCCCTGGCTCGGGCTTTGCTCATTTGCTTATCCAGGTCCGCCGCCCTGGCTTGCAGGGTTTGGATCTGCTGTGCAATCTGTGCCTGCGCATCATGCAGGCGCTGCGCCTCACCCACCGCGGGCTGATCGGCTGCTTTACCGGCCGCGCCCTGAATCCTCGCCAGCAGCGCCGCCTCATCGCGGGCCGACTGGAACGCCAGCTGCGCCACCTGCGTGGCCGTGCTCTGCGCCTGCTGCGCATACAGCACGTCGCTTGGCTCGCCCGTTTTCTGAACCGGCGTCGCCGTCATGCGATAGAACTTGATCACCTCGCTCAGGTGCGCGAGGATTACCTGCGACCGCTGGCTCACATCGATACCCTGCGTCAGGCTCGGCGGCAGCGGCTTCGGCAACTGCTCCAGGTGCAGCGCCGTAATCTCCTTGGGTGCAGTGGGCTGTCCGGGCGCGGCTCCGTGGGCGGCTTGCTCTGAGCCCGCCGCGGTCGGCGGTTCATGCGAAGGATTCTTCGCTTCAGTCGCAGTTCTGTGCTTTTGTGAAGAGATTTCGGCGGCTTGCGCACCGCTCCACGCAGAATCCAGGCCGATCCAAAGACTTGCAGCAAAAAGCAAAAGAGCGAAGGACCGGCTCATGCGGGGCCGTGCCCTTCCCCACGGAAAGAGCTTCATAGTCTGGTTTGAAGCACTTTTCGCCGTATCGGATGTGAGCGGGTAGGGATTGGGGCGCAACCCGCTGATTCAGAAGCGGGTATCGAGGCGCACCGTTACCGATCTTCCCGGTGCGATCGCATTGCCTGAGAACAAGCCGCCGAAATCCAGCACGTTGAGCCTGCCATTCAGATTCTCCCCGTCCACGTGCAGATCCACCCGCGTGTGCTCATGGCGATAAACCTCGGCAATGGCTGACGCATTCAGGGCCAGCACCGGCAAGGTCCGGCCGCGCGCGAAGTTCAGGCGGCTCACCACTGCCGGCCCGTACTGCGCCAGAGCTTCCGCCTCCGTGCCGCCGTACTCAAAGGGCAACCCCGACCCGTAAGACGCCCCCGCAGCCACCCGCAGACGTTTGGTCAAGCTCCCCTCCCAACGCGTCGACAGCGTATTCCGCTGGTCCTGCGTCGCCGGAAAGTGGCCGCCTGTGTTGTAGCCCGCCTCCGCCGCATCATCGCCCAGGAAAAGCCCGCCGGTGACGGGGAACCACACCTTCGCGACCATGTATGAGTAGCTCACGAATCCGTTCACGGGGCCCGCTCCCACAACCTGCACTCTGGCTTCCGCTCCGTAAGTCGCGCTGCGATCAAACGCGATAGGGTAGCTCACTCCCGTGTTCAACAACTGATCATCGTCGGCGGCATTGTGCGCCAGACGCCAATACGCGGTTGCGTCCACGCGCAGTTTGTTGGCGAAGCCCTTCGTGCCTCCCAACTCGAAGTCATTTCCCGTCGACGGCTGCACCGGCAGATTAAGAAAATCGCCGCTGAGTGCGGTCGCTTTTGCAGAGCTCGAGATAAGAATGTTTTCGAACGCAGGCGTCTGGAACACATGATCGTACGCCGCATGGAACATGAGTTCATGCGCGGGAAAGGCTCGGCTCAAAGCCAGCCGAGGGCTCACGGCGTTCCGGTTCAGCAGAAGCTGATAGTGGTCCCAGCGCAGGCCCACGCTCGCCGTCCAGTCATCGATGCGCATCAAGTCCTGCACAAACGCCGACTGCTCCAGGTCGGGGCGATCATCCGCGAAAGCCATCGCAAGGGGGGTTGCCGGGTCGAACTGCGAAGGATCCGTGATCTCGTAGCGGAAGTTCTCGTGCAGAAACGCCGCGTCCGACTCCACGCCGGTCTTGAATTCATGGCGTCCGTGATGCAGCGAGTAGGTCCCTTTAAAATATCCCTCGCGAAACCTGTTGTGCTGAAACGCTGCAATGGGCGTGGGGCTTGTATTCGATTCCAGATCCTTGGCGTTGTCCCGAAGCATGCCGGAAAGAAAGAGCAAACTCTCTGCCGAGATCACATGCTGGAACCGCGCCATCCCCATGGTCTCAAGGTTTTCGCCGTTCTGCACTTGCCCGGCTTCCTGCTGGATGAGCTCGTTGGGGATAAGATAACGGGACACAGCGCGCCGTACGCTGAGCATCAGCCGATCCTTTTCGCTCACATCGCGCTCATACATCACGGCGAAGTCCGCGGTCGTCCCCTTGTTCGTGTAGTTCTCAGGCACCACTGGATTAAGGTAATGCTCAGTGTGCGCGCCTGACGCCGAGGCTGAAAACGTGTCCTTCCTGCGCGTCTCCTGCAGCTGCCCGTAGCCAGACAAAGAGTTGTACGTGCCGCCCCCCAGCACTACGTCTCCGTGCAGCCCCGGATCCGTCTGGCGCTGCGTGTTCAGCTCCACCACACCACCCATCTTGCGTCCATACTCCGCCGGGAAGCCGGCCGTGTAGATACTCACGGATTCGAGATCCTCGGCCTCGATTTCCGGCCCCGAGCCTGGCGAGCGATTATCGGTGAGCGGAATTCCGTCCACGACAAACTGCGTCTGATACTCCGATCCGCGCGGATGTAGAACGGCATTTCCCTCATAGAGCCATCCAGGCTGCGACACGACAAGGTCCTGCACCGTGCGCCCGGGCAGCGACGAGCTGCGGTCATGAATCTGCTCGAGTCCAATCTGTGTTGCCGCTGCCGCCGAGTCGTAATTCAGCAGCGGGCTCTCCGCGCTCACCCGTACTTCGCTCTGCACCGAGGCCAGCGACAGGGGGATTCGCTTCTCCAGCGGCACCGTTGATTTCACATTGACGGTCCCCTCAAATGTGGTGAATCCCGGCTGCTGCACCATCACTTCGTAAGCGCCAAAGGGCACCATCGGCACCACGAGATGTCCCGCTTTGTCGGTTTCAAGCGATTGATGAACCTGGTTTGCGCGCGAGTCCAGCTGCACGCGCGCTTTCAAGCCGGCGCCGGACTGGTCCGTAACGCTGAACCGCAACTCTCCGCGATTCGCCTGCGCAAACCCGGCCAGCGCAAGCGCGAACCCCACGGGCAGCAGAACGGCCCGTATCCAGATGGAAATCAACCTCACTCTTCATTTTTAACGCAACCAGAGTCACGCCGGTGCGAGATTGGGAGCCGAATGAGCAATTCCTCAGGCCGCGGCCGACCCGTCCCGGCCTGAAGTTGGAGCTCACTTCCGCGCCATCGTGTCCGGCTGCCGCATCTTCGTCAGATGCACAACGTACCCCGTCTTCGGCAGCAACGCTGTCAACGTAAACACGCGGTATCCGTCTCCTGTCACATCGGAGCGGCGAAAGATCCCCGGCTCCGTCTCCACAACTTCGCGCCCGCCACTCAGGGAATTGATAAACATCTGGGCGTCGCGCGTCTGCGGTTTGCCTTGCGCGTTACTGCTCGTCATCGCTTCCGCAACGTAACTGCGCACCAGCTTCGGCCAGTAACGCGCAAGCAAATCCGTATTCGCGAAGACATCGGCCCATGCCACTTCCCCGTTGATGGTGACCACGACACCGACTGCGGCCTTCTCTTTCAACGCGCGCAGCATGGCGCGTTCGCCCTCCGCGCCGCCATACTCCGCGGTCACGGCCGCGGCAACTGCCGTGTTCGAGAACACCTTGGCGTACGAGCTTGTCGATTCAACCTGCGCCGCCAAAGGAGCGGCAAGGCCCGCCGCGATGTTCTTGTTGGAAGCGCGCACGTTGTCCCAGACCTTCGCCTGGTTGTGCTCCGCCATGGCGGGCGTGCGCACACTGGGCTGCGCCATCTGCGCCCCCATGGAGCCAAAGTTCGCACTCGACTCCACCCAACGGCCGGGTTCCACGCAGAACACACTCAGGTCAATCGGCGCTGAGCCCGCAGGCACAATGCGATCGGCTCCGATGACACGATCCTGCTTGCCCCCAGTCACAATCTCGCCGGCAAGCAGCAGCAACGGCTTTTTGGAATTGTTGACCAGCACGAGCCGGTTCACCTCCGCGCCGTTTCGCCGCGGTGGAACGGCGTGCCCGGGCCGCACCAGCCCGCGATCTTCCCCGGCCTCCGTCACCGTGACCTCGCCGCTGCGAATTCCCTCATCCAGAGTGATCAGCATCGAAGAATCGTTGCTTCGCTCTGCCACCACCGGATACAGAGCCAGGTTCCCGTGCACCATGGGTTCCAGCACCTTCAGGTTTTCGCGGCCGTCCTGTCCACCGGCAGCGTTGACCCGGGCGCCACTCGTAGTCAAAACCGTCGCGGCCGCGCCTCCCAGGATCATTGCGGCAACTCTCGTCCATTTCTTCCAACACTCGCCGGGGTTTGTCATGTTCTCCTCCCGCCGCAGCAGCGGCACGCCTGAAGAACGATCCACGTCGGCCCGCTTGCATAAAATTTGCTACCATTCGTGCGAATGCCCGCTCTCTCCTGGCTCCGATCCGGCTCTCTACGCGATGTCATCCGCACGCGCTACGCCGAGTCGCGCGCGATGGACTACGGCATTGATATGGACCGCTTCGAGGAGCACGTCAGGCTGGTGGTCGAGCGCTATGCCCAACACGTCTCCGCCGGCGAACAGATCGCGCTGGTAAAGTCCCTCCATGTGCAGGAGTTGGTGCTTGCGCGCGCCTGCTCGGCCGGCAACGAAACGGCATGGGATGTGTTTCTCGCCAGCTATCGAGGGGACCTTGTCCGCGCAGCCTGCCAGATAGCCCGCGACGATGCCGCAGGCCGCGAAATCGCCGACAGCGCTTACGCTGAGCTCTACGGCCTTCCCAATCGCGAGGGCCGCCGCGTATCCAAACTCGACTACTATATGGGCCGCGGCTCGCTGGCCGGATGGCTGCGCACCGTGATAGCGCAAAAGCACATTGATCGCTGCCGGACCGCTGTGCACCACGTGAGCCTGGAAGAGCAAATGGAGCAGGGCGTCGGTTTTGCTTCCGCGCCGCCTGCCGAAACCCCGGCGAATCCAGAACCTGTGAACATCGCGTTGGCGGCCACGCTCGCCCAGTGCACACCGGAAGACCGCTTACTGCTTGCGGCCTACTTCCTCGACGGCCGCACCCTCGCCCAGATCGGCCGCCAGCTGGGCGTGCACGAGTCAACCATCAGCCGTAAGCTCGACCGGCTCACAACAAGCATTCGCAAAGGAGTACGTAAGCGAATGCTCCATGCGGGATTCAGTCCTGCACGCTGTGATGAACTCCTCGCCGAACTTGACGTTCGCGATCTGAATACGGATGTGGGCGCAACTCTTCGGCAAGAAAAAGGGATCGGAACGTTCTAAGGAGAGACGGAATTCGTATTGAAGCCACTGAATGCCAATTCGCTGCGCAACGCACTCGCGCCCCAGGCAGCCAGCTCGCACCCTGAGCCTGACCTTTTGAACGCGTTTGCAGAGGGCTTGCTGCCGGCCGATGAGCGCCGCCGCGTTCTGAACCACCTGTCGGGATGCGAAGAGTGTCGTGCCGTCGTCGCGCTCGCGTCCGACGCAGCACCCGTGGAAGCGGTGGGAGTGGCATGGGTCCGAAGCCGCCGTCCGATCTTTCGCATTGCCATTCCAGCATTTGCAGCCGCCGCGGCGCTGGTTGCCACGGTCCTCGTACTGCATCATGCGCCTCGCGACGCACAGCAAAATGCGTCCGTCGCGCTCCAGGCTCCGGCGCCTCCGGCAACCTCTCCATCGGACGTCGCCATCTCGGCGTCACCAACCGCATCGATCGCGGCAGACAAGAAGTCGCAACCCGCCGCACCGGCAGCGCGCGCCAGAATCGCCGCTCCGCTTGCCCCGCCGTCCGCAGCCCAACCCGCACCGGCCGCAGCGCAACCCGCACCGGCCGCGCCCGCGCCCGCACCCCTCACAACCGCGCAGGCTGAGATCGCGCCAGCGCCTTCACAGCAGACCATCGACGCACATGCGGAGATCCCCGCGCCTTTAGCCTCAGGCGGTACGAGGCTGCATGGAGCTGGAAGCGTTGCAAACGCGCCATCCAGCGCCTTCGCAAACAACACCACAACCAGGGCACTCGCCAAAGCGGCCGCAACGCCCATGGCACGGCCCCACTGGCGTATCAGCCGCCAGGGACAGGCGGAGCGCGCATTCGGCGACGGTCCATGGCAGGCTGTCCTGCCCGCCGACGCGCCGCCCATGCGCGTATTGGCCACGGCTGGCGCGGATGTCTGGATTGGCGGTGATAACGCCCAGCTCTATCACTCATCGGACGAGGGCCAAACGTGGATCCGCACCGCCTTGCCGGAGAAGAACGGCGCAGTGCACAGCATTGCTCACATCCAGATCGACTCACCTATCGAGATCACCGTGCGCGCCGCCGACGGAACAAGCTGGACAACCTCGAACGGCGGAGCGAGCTGGAAGTAGAAGGCTTACCGGATTCTGCGATGTCCCGATTGATCTCGCGTTCGCTTGTGACCGCGGGCACAGCCGCAGAGGTTCACTCTGGTGCACAATTCCCTCTCGAACTATGCTGTGCTCCTCGCAATCCCGCTACGCAGCCCACCGCCTGCTCGCATGTCCGCCGAACTGTGTTTACCAGAAAACCAATATGGTTTTGGCCCCACTCGCTGCATATTCTGCACGGCAACGTGACCGATATAATTATGATTACAAATAAATTAGTGCGATATAGTCTGTTACATTTATTTTCGCCCCTAACCCGAATATAAAGCGAATTTGTGGCGAATAAATGACCTGCTCGGCGAGACTGTTCAAGGCGGATAATTTACTAATGAGTTACTACATTCAACTGCAAACTTCCTACTGCGAAGTAATCTCATACTCCACGTGAAACGGCCTGAGCGTGCGATCCAGCGGCAGATGGTCCTCCGCGATGACCGCCTGTGCCTGGGTCAGGCGCTCTGACGGA
>NZ_DASXYM010000075.1:0-3804 GCF_036502485.1 Occallatibacter sp.
GCCTCATCTGCACTATGCCATTGAACAGTTTGCTGCGTAGCGACGAGCGAGCGAGATCGCTCTGCGCAGCGGAAGCTGACGGTCGTCGCTGGCCGGCAGAGCCGGGCGGATACTGGCTGCCAACCGATCCGCCCGGCGAAACTGTCAAGGTTTGAACGGCGCGGCTTCGGGGGAAACACCGGGGCCGCGATTTTTTTTGTTTTTCGCGCGATCGCCGGTATCTACCGCGCTACTATCCGGCGCCGGCTGAACTGATATCAACGATTCATGACCTTCCATCGCATGATGCCGCGCTTTGCCGGCATCCTCCTGATGCTGCTGGCGTGCAGCTCACTGCTGCGCGCGCAGATCAACCCTGACTGGACGACGTCACGACGGCCGTTTCGTATTGCCGGCAATCTGTACTACGTCGGCAGCCGCGACCTTGCTGCTTATCTGGTCGTCACACCCGCGGGGAACATCCTGATCAACGCGAACCTGGAGAGCTCGCCGCCGCAGATCCGTGCCAGCGTGGAGAGCCTGGGTTTTCGCTGGTTGGATACGCGGGTTCTGTTGAACAGCCAGGCTCATTTTGACCACGCAGCCGGCAATGCCGAGGTGGTGCGGGAGACCGGCGCCAAGCTGATGGTGATGGACGGTGACGTACAGCCGATGGAGACCGGAGACGCTCACGATTTTGGAGGCAGCGATCTGCAGCGATTTCCGCCTGTGCACGTTGCACGCGTGCTGCACGATGGCGACACGGTCCGGCTGGGGGGAACGGTTCTGACGGCCCACAAGACCGCCGGCCATACGCGCGGCTGTACGACGTGGACCATGCAGGTGATGGATCAGGGTCGCACGCGTAACGTTGTCATTGTCGGTGGCTTTGCGGCCCTGGACTCGTATCGTCTGGTCGACAGTCCAAAGCGGCCAGCGTCGTATCCGGGAATCCTGACGGATTTCGAGCATGGCTTTGACGTAGAGCGCAGCCTGCCGTGCGACATTTTTCTGGGAGCCCACGGCAGCTACTTCGACATGCAGCAGAAGCTGTCGCGGCTTCCGAAAGACGGGTCGTCGGTGTGGATCGATCCCGCAGGCTACCGCGAAGCCATTGCGGCTGCGGAGAAGAGCATCGAGGCGAAGGCGGAAGCCCAGCGGCAGCAAGCGGCTGTGAAGGAGTGATTTACCGCGTCAGAGGTGTTGTTGGCGCTCGATAGAAATGTCAGGGTATTGAGCCCAATAGAAATGTCAGTGTACAGAAGGAAGCAGTTTGCAGGGAAAACTTTGTGTATGTCCGGAAAGCGAGTCGTCTCGTAGAGATGAGTTGCTTTCCGGACATACGGCGCGATGCGGAGGCGTGGCTGAAACTTCCTGTTTGCCGAGCATCCGGAAGTTGCGCTCAATTTAGTGTGTGACCACCCCGCAGCGGCGGGTATCTATCCGCAAAGCGCGCTAGCGCTGGGAACGTTTGCTTAGCTATACGACTCTCGCCCGCTCAGCGCTGGTAGATCACCTTGCCGTCGAAGATGGTCATGTCGACCCTGGTCTTCTCGATCGCCTCTGGCGGGATTGTAAAGATGTCGTCGGAGAGCACTACCAGGTCTGCCAGCTTGCCCGGTTCGATGGATCCTTTGACCGTCTCCTGGTGTTCGGCAAATGCGGATCCCATTGTGTAGGCGTGCACTGCCTGCGCAACGGTGATGCGCTGCTCGGGAATCCAGCCGTTTGGGTTCTTGCCGTCGAGGGTGCGGCGAGTGGTGGCGGCATAGATGCCCATCACGGGATCCAATGGCGCGACGGGCCAGTCGGAACCGAAGGCGAGTGTTGCACCCGCATCCAGCAGGGATTTCCATGCATAGCTCGACTTGATACGCTGCGGGCCAAGGATGGTTTCAGCCCACCGTCCGTCGTCGATTGCGTGGTAGGGCTGCATGGAAACGATCACGCCAAGCTTTGCGAAGCGCGCGTAGTCCTCCGGATGAAGGTGCTGCGCGTGCTCGATGCGGGGGCGGCGATCGGCAGGGCCATTGTCTTTTTCCAGGCGGCCGTAGAGATCGAGTATGGTGCGGTTGGCGCGATCGCCGATGGCGTGGATCGTAAGCTGGAGTCCGGCCTTGTCGGCCTGGCGCATCGATTCGTAGAAATGCTCGACGTCGAGAAGATCGGGGCTGGCGAGGCCGCTCTTCGCCGGATTGTTCGTGAACGGCTCATCCATCCAGGCAGTTTCAGAACCAAGCGCGCCATCGGCAAAGGCTTTCAGGTTGCCAATGCGGAGATAAGGACTGCCAAAAGGCGCGACGATGCCGGCGTCGGCCAGAGTCTTCCAATCGCGGACGGGAAGAGCCTCGTAGATGCGGACAGTCAACTTGCCAGCGCGCTCGATCTTCTGGAACTCGCGCAAATTGTCCGGCTGGCCGCGGTCTTCAGAGCTGTCGGCCATGTTCTGCACGCTGGTTACGCCGTGAGCTGCTGCTTCGCGCATGGCTGCTTCCATGGCCTTGGCCTCCTCTTCGGGAGACAGCGGAGGCATGATGCGCTGGACGAGAGCGATGGCAGCGTCTTTGAGAATGCCGGTCGGGTTGCCGTCCTTGTCGCGCTCGATTTCTCCGCCCGGCACGTCCTTCGTGTTTCGGTCGATGCCGGCGAGCTTCATGGCCTGTGCATTCACGAGGGCCATGTGTCCGTCGAGCCGCCACAAGAATGCAGGATGATCGCCGGAGACATCGTCAATCAACTGGTGGTCGGGCAGAACGGGCGGATTCCAGCGTTGATGATCCCAAAGGCCATTGCGAAGCCACGCACCTTGGGGCAGGGTTCTGGCGAATTGAGCGATGCGCTCCTTGAACTCGGCCTGGCTGTTGGCTGTGCCAAGATGCACGGTGATCAGCGAACCGCCGCCGATAAGGAAATGTACGTGGGAGTCGTTGAAGCCGGGCAGGAGAAGGCGGCCGCCGAGATCGATAATGCGGGTGTCGGGGCCGGCGAGTTTTCTAATCGCTGCGTTATTGCCGACCGCGAGGATCCTGGAACCATCGAGCGCCACTGCCTGGGCAGTGGGCTGCGCCGGATTTTCGGTCCATAGCTTGGCGTTGACGAGGATCAGGCTCGCCTCCGTAGCCGACGCGCTGCAGCAGCAGGCGCCGAGCACAACAATGAGCGAGCATAGCCAGGAAAGCTTCATTGCAACTCCCTTCAAACTGAGGCACGATTGTCCGCGATCAGGGGAGAATTGCGGGAAGGCAGGGAACATTTCAGGTTTGTACAACTCTATCAGTGAGCGGGCATTGTGGAGTTCCGCGCGGGTCGGTTCTAGTATCCCTCGGTCGCTCCCGAGTAACGGGCAACACGGACATTACGAATTCAGGGCATTGCTGAGCACGGGCAGCGGCGCATTCACTATGCGTGTTCGTTTCCGGTAGCCAGTCTTTTCGCTGTTTGTCATCACCCTGGTTGTGTACCTGAGATCCTGCCCGTGCTCAGCAATGCCCTGAATTCGTAATGTCCGTGTGCCCGTCATTTGGGAGCGACCGAGGGATACTAGAACCGACCCGCGCGGAACTCCACAATGCCCGCTCACTGATAGAGTTGTACAAACCTGAAATGTTCCCTGTCTTCCCGCAATTCTCCCCTGATCGCGGACAATCGTGGCTCAGTTTGAAGGGAGTTGCAATGAAGCTTGCTTGGCTATGCTCGCTCATTGTTGTGCTCGGCGCCTGCTGCTGCAGCGCGTCGGCTACGGAGGCGAGCCTGATCCTCGTCAACGCCAAGCTATGGACCGAAAATCCGGCGCAGCCCACCGCCCAGGCAGTGGCACTCGATGGT
>NZ_DASXYM010000076.1:0-39734 GCF_036502485.1 Occallatibacter sp.
TTCAGGCCTGCCCAGGTCCTCCTGCAATCGCCGGCGAAGCTCGTTCTCCATGCCCTCCAGCATGGCAGTGTCGGCATCCGGATCCAGGCACCGCACGCGACGCCAATCACGGGTAAACCGCACATCGAGCCGTCCGCCTTCCTCACGCAACAGCACGCCGATGTGCACAAACTCATTGCGCACCGGGTCGGGCGTATAGCGGACGAGTTGAAAGGCACACGGCAAACGGTTCGGCATCGCTGTTCTTAAGTGCTATCGGCCATCAGCCTTCAGCTCAGTCAAAAACTGCTGATGGCTGAAGCTGATGTCCGGCTTCCCTCAATTCACTCTCCCCCCGATGCTAGCCCCGAATTCCTGATTCGGCCAGATCTCAGAAGGCAAATCCCCTGGCGGCACGCCCCAATTGGGAAACGGGTTCCGATCGGAGCGGCGAAAATCGTCAATCAATTCCCGAACGCGGCGCCTGCGATGGATCAGTTTCTCCACCAGCGCCTCCAGTGCGCTCATGTCGCCGCCATACCAGTCGGGCGGAATGTCGCTGGCTGCTGCCCAGATGCTCTCTATCGGCAGCTTTTCAAGCCGCGTCAGCCACGGCTCAAACGAATCAAATCCCGTCACCATGCGATACACCTCGTTCCGGTAATACACCCCGCGAAGCGGCAGATCATCAAAGGTCCAGCCCCCCGCGTGAAAGCAATAACCGTGGTCGATGAAGAACGCCTTGTAGCGCCGCTCCCGCGGCGTCTTCGCAAACACCGCCTGCCGCCCATTGGCGTTCCCGGTCCACTTGTCCAAAGCCAGTATGCCGCCAAACTCGTTCAGGTTGCGCACCTGCGCAAGTTCCTCTTCCGGCAGGTAATCCACTACCTGCCCCGGCATCAGCCCGCCTACAAAGCGCGACCCGTAATTCAAGCCCGCGGCGCAGGGCTCGTGACGGCGTCCAAAGTCAACCTGCATCTCTGTCGTGTTATCGATCAGCCATTGCGACACTTCCACAATCTCCGGTTCGGGAACCGTCAGCCCCGCGGCCAGCGCCAGCCGCGACGCCAGCAGTTCGTTCGCCAGCACCCGCGTGTGCTGCGGGTTATTGCGGAACTTCACCACGTAGAGATAGCTATCGGCCGCCAGCATCAGCTGCCCCTGTGCGCCGCCGCGCATGCGGCGAATGTGTTGGGTGGCGGCGGTGGGCATCAAGCTCCTGTTGAAATGGAAGCTCCATTCTAAGCTGTAAATGCATCCCTGTCAGTGCTCCATCAGCCTGATCACTTGCCCAGTTCACACCTGACAACCGGATCCCCGCCCGCGGCCGCCACCTCCGCCCTCGCCGCCAGGCCAATCGCCATCGCCATTACCCGGTCGTCATGGGTGCCGCCGGCTGCGCCCGTCGAGCCATCTGCGTGTCGAATAAAGCTGCGCAGCTCGGCCAGCAGCTTGCGGCTCATAAACAACCCCGCGTTCTCCACCAGCGCCGCGTTTAGCCGCCCCAGTACCGCCGGACGGCTCACCGACGTGGTGAGCCAGCCCAGCTGTCCCCATCCCGCGTTGTGCTCACGATAAATCCGGCCATAGCCGCACACGCTCTCGCACAACGCCAGCACGCCCGTTCCGTGGTTGTTCCGCTCGATCACCAGCACCGCGCCGTTATACTCGTGGGCCAGTTCGGTGATCGTCTTGGCCAGTTCCACCCCCCCCACGTGGGCGGCAAACTCGGCGCACTGCATGCCTGTCTCCACGTCCACAACCTGCGCCGCAGAGTAGTCGCCCTCGGACCCGCCGCCGGCCGGATCCACGGCGACCAGGTACCGTCGTCCTTGAACCGGCGGAAGCCAGATCTCGAGTTGGCCATTGCGCCTGCTTTCCACCGATGCGGGCGCAAAGGCCAAACGCGCATCCACGGCGGACAGCTCAAACACTGACTCACCGCTGGCCAGAAAGCAGCTCTCGGCATCCTCGGCAAACTCCTGGCGCGCCAGCCCGCGCAGATTGGCGAGGACATCCCGGCGGAACCCTATCTGTCGCAGATCCAGGCGCTCCCGCGCCATCAGCGCTCGTTCCTCCTCATTGAGCGAAGTTGCATCCACAGCACGCCCCCGATAGCGTGCCTCCAGCCACCACGGAAAGAAGTGCCGCACCATTCCGGTTTCGTACGCGTGCTGCCACTCGTCATAAAAGCATCCGCCCACACCCTCCGGAGTTGATTCGAGGATCACCTCGGCTCTCGGAGCAAGCGCTGCCCGCAACCCGGCAAGAATCTCCGCAGGATCCCCCGGCCAGCGCGCCAACTCGGAGCAGTGCAGGTTCTGCACCGTGAGTCCGCGTCCGGCGTTGCGATCCCCCGCCGTCACCACCCGGTACTGCGCATCGAGCTCCGGAAACACGATCTGTCGTGCGTTGGCCCTCGACGTGCGCAACGCCCCTTCCCGCAGCTCCTCCGGCAGCCAGTCATAAAAGCGGTGAACGATGCGGAAGATCTCCTCTGCCGCCTCCTGCGTATGCGCCACCTGCAGAGTCAGCGTGCCTGGCCGAGTGATGGTCTTCAGAAAGAACCGCGCCGCCGTCCAGGTCGTCAAACCCAGTTGCCGAGCCTTCAACACGATGTTCTTCTCACCCCGGCGGCGCTCAAACAGCCGCTGCACCCGGTTTGCCCGCAGAGGAGCCGTCGTACCGTCCTTGGTGCGCACGTACAACAGGCGCTCCGCCAGCTCCACCGCCACGGAGCGGCCCTCGAGCGAAACCGGCCGGCAATCCAGAATGGCCCCGAGGCGCTGTAACTCCTCTAGGTCAAGCGCAGCCGCGTCAAACTCTGCCGACGCAATCGCACTCGCGTCTCGTTCTTCTTCCTGATCAACTGGCATTGCTCATCACTCCATCCGTCAGACCTTCTAGAAAACGTGAACGCGTCCGGCTCTAACTTTGCTCGCAGCGGAGTTATGAGACCTTATCGCCCATCACAAACACATCTGCGACAGGATTCACCGTGATCGTCAGTCCGCTCTCCGGAATCGGACTGCCGGATGTGCCGCACGTCGACGTTGTCGCCGGAGGCGTAATCGTGCATGTCGCGCTATCCACGTACAAAACAATCTGCGTCGAACTTGGCACGTCGACCACGTAGGCATGCACCGATCCGCTTAACCCCGGATTCGCTGACCCCGCTATGGTCACATCCTGCCCCGCAGTTAAACCGTGAGCCGATGTGAAATTGATGTACGCCAGATTAGTCTGGTTATCCCCGGCATTGCGCCCCGTCAGCCAGGTTGACGTAGACGTTGTGACCGTCGAAGTCGTCGATGCCGCCGTCAGCAGGAAAGATGCGCTGTTCGTCAGGTTGTTCAGCATGGTGTTCTGCGCTCCTGAGGCCAGCGGCAGTACAACTGCGGTGGCGGCCGACCCCACTGCCAACGGAAGAGAGTTGCTGGAAGTCATGAGCGTGCTGAGAGCTGCATCCTGATATATGCCGCCCGCTGGTGTTCCGTTCACCCATTTGCTTCCATTCGCAACCAGGATCTTGTTGACGTTATAGGATCCCGCCCCGGCATACAGTCGCTGCGCCGCCAGCGTTGCCATTCCCAGACGCAAACCATATGCCACGGTATCCCTCGGCATCTTGTTGCCAATCCATGGCGCCGCATTGCCCGCGGGGGTTACCAGCTGTCCCGCCGGATAAAAACCACCGTCCCGCATTGTGTTCCACTCGTCTATCTCAATATCTATACTGCTGCCGGAGTTATCCTTCACAAGGAAAGCCACTGGGGAGCCCGCATTCGCCGAAAAGGTAACTATGTTCTTTTGCGTTGTGAGACTCCCTATCTTCCACTTTCCCCGCGGAATCCACGATGTTGTGACTCCCGGTTCATTGCTGTTCGAAGGCATCAATATCGCCACGTTCGTAATGCCGTCGTCTGAAATCATCGAGCAGTAATTCAGTTCAAGGCTCCCGATGATCATGGAGTTTGTGTGCCCCTCAATCAGGCCCGTCCCGCTGGTCGTCAATCGGTCACCCTCAAAGTGGATTGAATCAAATACCGGCGCCGCGCCTCCGGAGTAGTAAATGATCGCGGAACCAGTGAGTTTCAAGTGCTCAACATTGACTATCCCAAAATGATTCTGGGCGCTGCCCGCAATGTAGATCGCGTTAGTTGCCGTGGTCGGCCAATTGAGGTTGTCGCCTGCTGGAGGGAGATTCCCGGTTACATAAAAGTTGCTGTATTCGTTGTGCGTTCCAACGCTTCTGTCGACATACCCCGCCAACGACGGATTCACAATATAGATGTCCGTGAAGTTGTTACTGTAATCCGCCGGGCCCATCAGCCCCACCACCGATCCGGACTGAGCCTTCATTGAGAACACAATCGGAGCGTTTGCATCCACTGAATCCGGAAGCGCAGAGGTAAGCGTAAGAATCGTTCCACCCACATTTGAGATCCGAACCGGAAACCACGCTCCCCCGTGGAGCCGAATCTGAACCCACATCTGTTTCATCCAGGGAAAATTCCCTAGAGCGTTAGTCTGCGCATTCGCTACTGTGACGCTCGTATCTCCCAGGGAAGCACCGGACGGAATCGTGCTGGAGACACTCGGCGGATTAAAGAAGCCGACCGCCGCATTCTCGATCTTCATGCTGATCTCATCGCAGATGTACAGCCCGCCCTGCCCCGGATACGGATCCACAAGCAGTCCAACTGCGTTCAGGTTGCTGGCCGCCTGGGCATTCGCATAGAGCAGGCGCGGAAACCGCCAGCTGCTTCGATTACTAAACACCGTCATGATCGGCACATCGTCGGTGATTTCCTCAATCGTCGCGCCAATCGGAGCGAACATGCCTTGCCGCGTATTGGTCAGAGGGTTGCTGCTGTCACCGTTAATGTTGATCGTATTGCTCACGATGTAAGTGACCCTCTGCATCGATTTCTTCTGGTTCAACTTGGCCCATGCCTGCAGGAATGGGGTGTCATCGGTGCCGATGAGCGCAGCGACTCCCGCCGCCGCCGTACCCGCCGCCACAGACAAAGTCAGTTGAGTTGAATTCGTATAGCCCGTGATCGTAGCCACCAGTGTCTTACCGCTCGCTCCGGCCGCCGGTATCAGTGCCTTCATACCTGCCATGGAGGCGGTGAAGTTGCTGCCGAACAGTACGGATGATCCTTTGGCGATGGAGACCGTGTAATATGTCGCGTCCGCGTAGGATCCGCACATCTCCGGATAAACGTAGTCCGAGATCACACGCGCCATAACTCCATGCGTGCCGGCCGGATCATCGCTCCCCGCGAAGTAGACACAGTTATCCGGCGTCGTCGGAACGCTCGTCCACCGAAAAACTCCTGCTCCCAACCTGCTGCCCGCGTTGTACCCGGCAAGCTGAACCTGGCCCAGCGCCTGCAGTTGCGACCATGAGTAGCCGCGGATCCCCGCGGCAGACACAACGGCGCCCCCGGATAACACCCCGCTCACGTTCAAGTCCGCGCCTATGCTTGCGCTTCCGGTTGTGCTGCTGGTTACTGCCGCCACCGTACCCGGAAACGTAACCACATTGGTGGTCCCCGTGCCGGTGGAAGTCGCTCCATTTGCGGGCAGCGATCCCACCATGGATGTATAGGCTGCTGCAGCCTGCGCCGCTGCGGCCGCTGCTGCAGCCTGCGCCGCTGCCGTTTGTGCGTCGCTGGATGCTTGTGCGGCAGACGTCTGTGCGGTGTTCGCTGTCGTTACCGCGGATTGCGCATCCGTCGCTGCCTGCGCCGCTGTGGCCTGCGCTGCGGCGGCATTGGTCCCTGCTGTCTGCGCGTCCGCCGCGGCCTGGGCCGTAGCCCCTCGCGCCGTCGCATCGTTCGCCTGCCCATTCAGAGCGCTGTTCGCCGTCGTCTGCGCCGCAGCGGCATTGCTGAGCCCACTCTGCGCATCCGCTTCGGCCTGTGCCGCAGCTCCGCGAGCCGTCGCATCACTCGCTTGCCCATTCAGAGCGCCGTTCGCCGTCGTCTGCGCCGCCGCGGCATTGGTCCCTGCCGTCTGCGCGTCCGCCTCGGCCTGGGCCGCAACTCCGCGAGCCGTCGCATCACTCGCCTGCCCATTCAGAGCGCTGTTCGCCGTCGTCTGCGCCGCAGCGGCATTGCTGAGCCCACTCTGCGCATCCGCCTCGGCCTGGGCCGCAGCTCCGCGAGCTGTCGCATCATTCGCAGCCCCCGTCAGAGCTCCCTGCTGCGAAGTCGTCTGTACCGAGTTATCCGCGAATGTAACTCCCGGATTGCCCATAGCCACCGTGCCCTGGAACTGCGCATTGCCCTTCACCACCGCGCTGCCCTGCACGCTAAGTCCATTGCTGCCGTCGCTTGCTATTCCAGGCAGCAGATTGGCCAGCGCCCCAGCCGCCGTCGTTGCTCCCGTTCCGCCATTCGTCACAGCCACGGTGCCCGTCACATTCGCAGCCGTGCCCGTCACATTCCCCGCTACGTTGCCCGTAACACTTCCAGTCACATTGCCAGTCACGTTGCCAGCCAGCGGCCCGTTGAACTGCGCTGCCGTCAGTTGACCCGTCACCGTGCCGCCCGCCAGCGAAAGCCCTCCCAGGTTCGAGAGCGCTCCCGCCGCCGTCGCCGCGCCTGTGCCGCCATTCGCCAAGGCCACCGTGCCCGTCACATTCGCAGCCGTCCCGGTCACATTGCCAGTTAAATTCCCAGTTACGTTGCCGGATAAGTTGCCAGTCACGTTGCCAGTCAGCGGCCCGTTGAACTGCGCTGCCGTCAGTTGTCCCGTCACCGTGCCGCCCGCCAGCGGAAGCCCTCCCAGGTTCGAGAGCGCTCCCGCCGCCGTCGCCGCGCCGGTGCCGCCCGCCGTCAGGGGGACGCTGTTCATTCCCGATACTGCCGTTCCATTCGCCAAGTAGTAAGCAATCTGTCCGGTGGCGCCGGTATTCACCGTGCCGGTGCTCCCAGCACACGGGGCCGTTGTATTCGAGATATAGCCGGAGCTATCAATCTGCAGGCAGTTTTTGCCGCCGGCCGCAGCCAGTCCCGGCAACTTGATCGATGTCGGGCTAAGGATCGCAGCCGCCAGGCTGCTTGATGAGTAGATATCTGTCTCCGCTCCCGAACCCGCCTCGTAGTTCAGCCGAATATGCCCCGTCGCATTCGCAGCATTGATATATGTGTCGCCCGAGTTAGTCGACTGATACGCCTTGAAGCTGTCCAGACCGCCAACTCCCGAGTTGACCGACAGGTTATTGCTCGCATCCTTCAGCACATACCACTGGTTATTCCCGTTGAAATCCTTGTAGACAAACGCCGCCTTCTGCGCGGCCGTGGCGCCCGCCTGCAGCGTGTAGTCCACTTCGGCATCGGCATTGTTGCGCACCCCCAGCGTGCCGGTCACCGTACCGCCCGTCAGCGCCAGCGCGCCCAGGTTCGTCAGCGCGCCCGCGGCTGTCGCCGCTCCTGTTCCACCAGCCGTCACCGACACCGTCGTGGTGCCGCTCAAGGCAGCACCGCTGGCGCTGTAATAGGCAATCTGTCCTGCGGTTCCCGTATTCACCGTACCGGCGCCATTTCCGCACGGCCCTCCGGTATTCGACAGGTAGCCCGACGTATCGATCTGCAGGCAGTTCCGCGCGCTCGCCGCCGCCAGCCCCGGAAACTTGATCGCATTGGCCGCCGTGAAACCCGCATACAAGGTCGACGAGTTACCGCCATAGATATTGAACGCCGCGCCCGATCCCGTCTCGTAATTCACCCGCACCGTGCCGCCAGCGTTTGAAGCATTGATGTACGTATCTCCCGAGTTAGTCGACTGGTACGCCTTGAATGAGTCAATCCCGCCCAGCGCCGAGTTCAGCGCCCAGTTATTGTTCTGGTCCTTCACCATGTACCACTGGCTAGCCCCGGTGAAATCCTTGTAGGTGAACGAACCTTTCTGGCTCGCCGTCAGGCCCGGCCACAGGTAGTAGTCCACTTCCGCATCGGCGTTGTTGCGCACCGTCATTGTCCCCGTTGACTGCGCCGTCGAATCCGTGAGCAGCGTGCCCGTGAAATGTGCATTGCCTGACTTGTCAATCGTTGCCACCGTCGTGCTCACCGGACCGCCTGACCCAATCACCACACCGCCAGTGCCGGCATTGGTCGATCCGTTCAGCACAATCGCTCCACTCCCCGCCGCATTGATCACCGTCTGGTTGTCCGTGCTCCCCGCCGTAGAAATCTCCGCTACAGCGCTGGGCGATGAAATCTGATTCCCCTCACTCCAACTCACCACCGGCTGCGCGCTGTACCCGCTGCCGCCGTTCGTCATCGTGACGCTGCCCACCGTGTATCCGCCGCTGCAACTCGAACTCACAAGGTTGGCCGTCCCCGCCGCTCCGCTGCCGCCGCCACCGGCAATCGTCAGTGTGGGAGCAGTATTCGACCCATAGCAGCCCCCGCTGTTCAACGCCACGTTCGTCACAGTGTTGGCGCTGGCCGTCAGGTACTGTCCAATCTGCAGCCTCTGCACTCCGTTCAATTCATCCAGCACCTGGTAGTACTGCTCCCCGCTCGATGCATCGCTCAGCCCCGTCGTCCACCGGTACCCGTAGTCCGTCTGATAGCGGCTCAGCATGCCGCGCTCCGTGCCCGTTCCAGTCCCCAGCCGGAAATGATTCGTGGTCGTCGCGTCCTGCTGCGATCCCCACCAGTCGCCGTTCAGCTCATTGAACGACCGGTGAAATGTGTCCAGGAAGGAGTTCCTCGTACCCTGGTCCACCAGCTTCCCCGTGAACATCGTTCCGCCCGTGATCCAGTTGTTGTAACTCGATCCCTTATCGGCTTGAATCTGCGTCGTGGAGTTCTCGTTGCGAAGACCGAGAATCGTGTTGTTCACCGCATTTGAACCCAGGTGCAGAGCCGTCCCGCAGCCCTCCACATCGCCGCCCGTAATCGTGTTGCCATCCCCTGCGTTCAGATTGATGCCAATCGTCCCCGCCATGGGATTGCCATTGCTCGTCGGGCACGTCACATGCAGCCGGATCAGTGTCGAAGCATTCATCCAGTCCGTCGTCGCCGCATTGTCCGTCGTGTGCCCAATCCCGCTCAGGCCATTCTGGAACCCCGTGATCTGCAGGTCCTCCAGCGTCCCCCCCGCATAGTTGCCCGTGCCGTCCACCGTGATCCCCGTCTGATTCCCATTCCCCAGCAGGTAGAGCGATGCCAGCGAAATCTCCTGCGTGCGATAGAACGCGATACCCTGCGCCGACGCCGCTGTCGAAGCGGTGGTGTTCAGGGCGGCATTGTCCAGCCGGAATCCCTTCGTATCGGCGAGAAAGGACGGATCGCCGATGGCCAGGAGTGAAGAGCTTCCGGAGTATAGAAAGACAGTGCCGCCCTCTGTGCCACTCGCAGCGCTGGTTCCCCTTGACGCGCATCCATGGAGCGTGACATTACGCGTCCCGCCAGGAACCACAATCGAAGCCGCGGTGGCAATCGTGGAGCAAGGTAAGTTGATCGTGATATTCCCCGTCGCAATCGTGAGGTTTGCGCTCATCGTCAGCGAGCCCTGAAAATTGCGCGCGTCGCACGTCCCGCCATACACCGGATCCACCGCCTTCACGCACGCCTGCAACTGCGCGCCAAAGTCCGCCCCCGGAAACTGATCCACCTGGTACACCGCGCCGATCTTCGTCGCCGTCAACGGACCCGACAGCGTCCCGCCCCCCAGTGGCAGCGACCCCGCCACACTGGTATCCACGTAGTGCTTGGTCGAAGCTTCATTGGGCGCCATCGGATCTCCGGCCAGATAGAGCGGCCCCGTCATCGTCCCCCCTGAAGGCGTGATCTGGCTCGACACAGCCGCCTGAATCGACTGGTCGACGTACGTCTTCGAGACCGCCTGCACCGCCTGCGCCGCCGGCATCACCTTCGCCCGGATCTGCCCAATCGTCGTTTGCATTGAATTGGGAACCACCCAGTACTCCGTCGACGTAGTTCCGTCAGCCAGGTGATAAATCGCCGTGTAGTAGAGACCGGCCGGCGACGCGCCCACGTTTGGCGCCAACGCCACTTGCATCTTGCCGTCTGCCGGAATAGTCACATTGATGCGACCCGCCGCGATCGCCTGCCCCGCCGCGGTCGTGAATGCCGGCCAGCTGACCTGCAGCGTCCCCGACACCGGGGCCCCGCTCGCCGCATACACCGTACCCGTCACCGCGGTGGTTTGGACAATCTGCGCGTGTGCCGCCGCCGTCACTACCCCAAAGGCCAAAACCGCGGCCAACCCCACCTTTATCGCGAGCTTCCGTACGGCGGCCGTTTCTGTAAAAGAGCGAAGGACGTGCATGTTCAAAACTCCTGGATCAAGCTGACGCATAAATGAAAAAGGGCCTCCGATCCCGCGACCTGCTCCGCGAGAATCGAAAGCCCCGTAAGTTGGTGTTCACAGCGTGCCCACGCTAACCCAGCGCAAGCCCGCAGGCCCCGCAGGCTAAGTCACGCCTTCAGACAAATACCTGAAGAAACATACTCTGTGTGACAAAACGACTCTCCGCCGGCAGTGCAGAGACTTCCGCCAGGAGCGCCGTTGTAACATGGCATGACTACGGTGCAAGCGCTTATAACATGGATGGCTAGAATACAAATGCTTTTGTAACAAGGGGACAACTTCACAAGCCGCCGATAACTCACCTATTCAGGCTTTGTAACAGGCGCAGACTTCAGTCATGCAAAAAAGCCCCATCATCATCGTCCCCGCACACGCAAACCGGCCCTTCAATCACCCGGACTCCGCGGCACCATCTCAAAATCCGCGTCAATGATCCCCGAATCTTCGGGTTCCTCTTCTTCCTCGCTGCCCTCCATCGCGCACGCCTTGCCGTCCGTTAACGCCAGCCGAGGTACCGGCTCTTCCAACCGCGGCATCGTATCGAGATCCACCACCTGCGGCTCCCGCGCCCACTTCTCCGCCAGCGTCATCACCCGTTCGAAGCCGCTCGCATTTTCGTTGTAGCTGGCGGTCTCCGCCAGGCTGAGCAAAAGATTGGCGGCGGCTACGTCGCCGTGCTCGATCGTGGCTTTGGCTAGGCTCGAGGCCAGATCGCCGGCCTTTCTCTGCAGTTCGTTATCAGCAGCCTTGCAGAACATCTCCGGCCCCTTGTTGCGGCGATGACGTTCAATCTCCCGGTTATGTCTTCTGTTGGTCCGGCTCGTATGCATGTTTTTCCTTTCCGGACCGCTTCCGCGGCGGATGATGGCAGGCAATAAAAAAACCGGCCATCAAGGCCGGTTCACTGTGCTCTGGAATGTCGGTCAGCCTGAAGCCCTCAACCCCCTCCATCGTGCTCGGAGGCTCAGATCCGGTGCTTCTGGCAATGAAAACGTGCCCAATCGGGCTGCGTCAGGGCAAATCCCTTTCGCGATCTTGGCACTGTTTTCCTATCTGTTTTAAAGATAGCAAAATGGGAATAGTACTTTGACAAGATTTCCATATTTTTCTTCTCTAACGGAATCAGTCACTTAAGTCGCTTTTCCACAGGGGTGGGGGCTTGACAAGTTTTCCACAGCTGCACCAAAACTGGTGCATTTCGCAGAATGCCGCAAACCGAATCAACTCTGAATCAACACCGGCACCTCCACCTGCCAACCTGACCACGCGCCCTCACACGTTATCCTTTTCTCGGCCATGTCGATCCCAAAGCACCACCCCGTCCTCCTCGTCCACGGCGGCGCCTGGGCCATTCCCGCATCCGACGCTGCCGCCCACCAGGCCGGCGTGCGCCACGCGCTTGAAGAAGGGTGGAAGGTCCTCCAGGACGGCGGACCCGCCATGGAAGCGGTGGTCGCCGCCGTCACCGTCCTCGAAGACGACCCCACCTTTGACGCCGGCCGCGGCAGCTTCCTCACCTCGGACGGCCGAGTCCAGCTCGACGCCCTCCTCATGGACGGCGGCCGCATGAAAGCCGGCGGCGTAGCCTGCGTCGAGCGCCTCCGCAACCCCATCCAGGCCGCCCGCCTCGTCCTCGAAGAAAGCCCCCATGTCTACTTTGTAGGAGCCGGCGCAGAGACTTTCGCCCGCCAGCACGGAATGGAACTCATTGACAACGCGGAACTTGTGCTCCACCGCGAGCGCGAGCGCCTGCGCACCGCCCAGGAACGCGCCGCCGCCGGCCTCGCCGACGAAACCTTCTCCGGCCACGCCGACGATAAAAGCCCGGAAACAGCCGTGATCCACAGCCCCCAAGGCGGCTCGCCGGCCACGCAGGACCTCGACTCCCATGACACCGTCGGCGCCGTCGCCCTCGACGCTGCCGGCAACCTCGCCGCCGGCACCTCCACCGGCGGCACCCTCAACAAGGCGCCCGGCCGCGTTGGCGACTCGTCCCTCATCGGCTGCGGCTGCTACGCCGACAATCTCTCCGCCGCCGTCTCCCTCACCGGCTGGGGCGAACCCATCATGAAGCTGGTCCTCGGCAAGTGGGCCACTGACCGCGTCGCCGCCGGCACCGCCCCGGAAATGGCCGCCCGCGAAGCCATCTCCTACCTCTTCAACCGCTTGGGCGGACACGGCGGCATCATTCTCCTCGGCCCCGACGGCCGCTTCGGCTTCGCCCACAACACCCCCGCCATGGCCTGGGGCCTCGCCACCCAAACCGGCCTCGAAACCGGCCTCCAATACGAGCCCTGAAATCATCCGGGGCCCCTGCCAACCCGGGTGGCGGCGCCGGGTGCCCCGTCCAAGCTCTGCCTGGGCGGGAAGGGTGTCCATTCCATCTCGCCCCCTGCTACCCTGATCTCCATGAGCGGCATGCGGCCTGAAGACCTGCTGGCGCGCATCATCCACGGCGCCCTCGACACCCCCAAACCCGCCCCACATCGCCCCCAGCCGGACGCCGACCAGCCCACCGCCCACTGGACCAACCCCCTCCTCCTCGAACGCGTCGCCTATCTCAGGAAAATGGCCCGCGCCGGCGAAGGCTTCGCCACCGATACCCTCCGCGATTCTCCCGGCCATCGCACCATCCTCGTCACCCGCCTCCGCAACAGCCCCGCTGAAAGCTTCGAGTCCATCGCCCAGTTCCTCCTGGTCCTTGAAGGCCGCGCCACCCTCATCACAGGCGGCCTCCTCGACAAACCCCGCAAAACCGCCCCCGGCCACAACACCGGCAACGCGATCACCGGAGGCGACGCCCAGGAACTTCTCCCCGGCGACGTCCTCCACATCGCCCCAGGCGTCCCCACAGAGTTCCACGTCCCCAACGAGAAGCCCTTCTCCTGCCTCATCGTTCGCATCACCGTGGCGCTGGCTTGCGATGATCGTGCATGAGGCATCGGCGCTGCTGTGCTGGGGCATGTGCTTTACCGCCGCCATAGGACGATCAGGAACCTTGGGCTGCGATGGTCGCCAACCGGCCAACTTGCTAACTCGCTCCCCCCCAAACCTGCTAACCCGCCTTCACAAATCCACCATCATCCCCAAATTCACCGCCGGCATATACGTCCCCAGCAACTCCCGCCTCCACCACGCCGCCGTCGCCCGCCTCTCCTCTGCCGTCGTATACCAGTACTGATAAAACTGCGCCCGCACATGCGTCGGCGCCCCATCCGCAAACGGATTCCCCCGCATCAGCCCGAGTATCCGCGCATCGTTCTCCAGCAGCCGCTTCACAAACCGAAGAAACCACAGCTTGTGCCCATGCACCCGAATCCCGTGGCCCGTCACCGCCACCCCGAACGGCAGAAACCACACCATCCAGTCCAGCCGCAGATGATAGGGAGCCACCTGCGGCGGCCTCCTCCGCACATCGCCCGGCTTGCCTTTGAACGCGTATTCCTTCCACTCCGTCGCCGGCGTAATCACCGCGTCCGTCGTTCCCTCGATCACCACCTCGTAGCGCTCCTTCGACACATTTCCGAACGCCCCATACGCCCCCACCAGGTGGAACCGGTTATAGCTGTAATTCATCATCTGGGCTTTTGAGATCAGATTCAGCGCCGGCTGAATCGACAGTGCCAGCACCACCAGCCCCAGCACCCACAGCACGGCGTCCCACGCCAGCGGCCGACCCGCCAGCACCGGCTCCGCATAGCGCCACACCCGGTCGTCGAACGCCGAAAAGCCCAGCACCACCGTCAGCCAGTTCAGCCATGAGTAGTTCCCGCTGATGATCAGAACCGCCTGCTGCGAGATCAGAATCACGCCGGCCACAAACGCCACCGGCTGCGGCGCAAACAAAAAGAACGGCGCCACCACCTGCACAAAGTGGCTATACCCCGCCGAGAACCGATGCACCGGCCTGGGGATCCAATGGAAATACCAGCTCAGCCCGTTCGGCAGAGGCTGCGTCTCATAGTGCCAGTACATGCACGTCAAATCGCGCCAGCACCGGTCGTGCCGCAGCTTGATCAGCCCCGCGCCGATCTCCGTGCGGAACAGCATCCAGCGCAAAATCACAATAGGAATCACCGACGGCCGCACATGCGACGGGCCCAGAAACGCCGTGAAGAAACCCGCCTCCAGCAGCATCGACTCCCACCCAAACCCGAAGAACGTCTGCCCCACGTTCACCACCGACAGGTACAGCGCATACAGCGCCAGCCACGCCGCCACTGAAACCCAGATCGGCCCCGTCTCCGTGATCCCCGCCAGCGCCAGCACCGCCAGCCCAATCCCCGACCACGCCACCCAATCCAGCAACCGGTCGGAGTAGCGCCAGTGAAAAAGGCTCGGCGTCTCCCGAAACGTCGCATGCCGCAGAAAATCTGGCGCCGGCAGCAGCCCCCGCTCCCCCAGCAGCGGCTTGAACTGGTTGCGCACTGTCAGAAACGCCACCAGGTAAATCGCCGCCATCCCGCGCTGCATCAGCATCCGCGTCAGGTAAAAGTCGCCGAAGTAGTTCGTCAGAAGGTGCATACGCCCTTTGGCTGCTTGGATGACGCTGGCGTCTCTCCAGTTCCGATCCCCTTCAGACCTTGTCATTCCGAGCGCAGCGAAGAACCCGCTTTTCACCCCTCGCGACGTCTCTGTCTCTGTCGCCAGGGGTGGAATCCACGACGTCCTCCCACGGGCTCCTCATTCCGCACCCTCCCCGCCTGTGACCCGGGTCACGGCCCGCACCCCGCCCCTCTTCGTACCCTCTTACCCGAGGAGAGAAACCGTCTTTATGGCTTACGTTGTCACCGATGCATGTAAAAAGGACTTTGTCTGCGTAGCGGAGTGTTCCACCGCCGCCATCGCCCCCGCCCAGGCCGACGCGGCCCTCGGCACGGTATCCCAGGTCTTCATCAACCCTGACGAGTGCATCGACTGCGGCAACTGCGCCTCGGTTTGCGAGTGCAACGCCATCTTCCCTGAAGGCGACCTGCCCGCCGATAAAGCCCACTTCGCCGACCAGAACCGCGCATACTTCAACTAACGCACATCCCTCCCGCAACCCAGCCGGGGGTCCCAGGGTATCCCGTCCAAGCTCTGCTTGGACGGGATCCGCCCTCCCAGCCCCACCCCCTCCCGCAACCCCTGAACAACCTGCCACCCTCTTTCCCCTGTTTCCCTCTTTCCCCTGTTTCCCTCTTTCCCTCGTTCCCTCTGTCCTTTTCACCTCATGTGACCGCGCTCACAGCCACCCGTTCGAAACCGGCACATACTACCCTTCGCCGCGTTTCCCGCGGCCATGGAAGATTGTGCCCAAAAACAGCCCATCTCGCTCCGGCGCGTCCGACACCATCCCCTCAGCAACCCGGACCTCCCCGGACCTCCTCGGCACACCCTCACCCCCTCCCCCTCCTGCACCAGAACAGTTGCAAAACGCACCGCCACCCCCCTGGTCACTCCGAATCCCCCACAGCCAGACGGGAGCAGTTGGCCCACCGCGGAGACCCCCCACCCCCCCCATGCCCCCGGATGCGGCCCACCCTGGCCAGCCCCCGGCCTCACAGCTCTCCAGACAGCAATGTTTACCACAAAATTATGAGCCCTCTTTTTCGGATTGAGCGCATCGAATCTGCAAGCCATTCAAAACAAATAAGATGAGCTTAGGGTCCCTGTGACCCATCTCACAATCTCGACCCTCTTCGCCCCCGCAATCCGCACCCCTTCCCTCTACGCATTCCGCAGCCCGGGTTAACATCCTGGTAAACAGTCGAAACCACGCCTACCACCCGCCTCCCTCACCCGCTGCGACAATGGCAGCAGGAGAACCACCTCTCTTGCACCCACCCCCCCCCGCACTGCGCAACCGTACAACTCTCCTCTTCCTCTCCCTCCTCTTCGCCGCCGCCTTCCTCGTCCGCATCTGGGGCCTCTCCAAATTCCACTACTGGGACGAGATGGTCTATCTCCAGAACGCCCTCGTCATCTGCTGCGGCAGAACCAATTACTCCGAGCTCGACTTCCGCCCGCCCCTGCTCTCCCTCTTCTTCGCCGGCGTCTTCCTGCTCTGGCGCCACATCTATGCCGCCTGCATCACCACCGCCCTTCTCAATGCCCTCGGCCCGGTCTTCCTCTTCTTTGCCGGCCGCCGCTCCGTCGGTCGGCTGCCCGCCGCCCTCGCCGCCATCCTGCTGGCTTTCGCCCCCTTCTTCCTCGGCATATTTCCCGCCAGCTTCGCCAGTGACGACACCGGCAACAGCCTCCTCACCGACTCGCCCGCCCTCACCCTCGTCCTCCTCAGCTTCTGGCTGCTCCTGCGCGCCCTCGACCGCCCCACCGCCACGCGTTTCTTCAGCGCCGGCTTCGCCCTGGCCCTCTGCACCCTCATGCGCTTCGGGTCCATCCCCAGCGTCGGCATGCTCCTGCTCCTGCCCCTCTTCAGCCCTGCCCGCTGGAAAGCCCTCCCCGCCTGCATTGCAGGAATCGCCGCCGCCCTCGCACCCTACCTCCTCTGGTCCCGCCACACCTACGGCGGCTTTCTATCCACCCTGCAGGCCGGCTGGAGAAACGTCGAAGGCCCCGTCCAGCCCTTCCTGTTCTTCCTCCAAAACGCCGCAACCATCTTCACGCCCCTCGCCATCGCCGGCCTGTTGCTGTCCCTCCTCCACGACATCTATCTGCTCCGCCGACGTCCCCCAGCCAATCCGGCCACTCCCCCACCCACTGCCACTGCCACTCCAGGCTGGATCAAGCCCTACCTTTGGCTATGGCTCGCTCTCGGGCTGCTCTTCTTCAGTTCCATGCCCCACAAAGAGCCGCGCTACATCATGCCGCTGGCCGCGCCCGTGCTCCTTCTCGCCGGATCAGGCCTGTCCCTCTTCACCAGGCTGCCCGCCAAAGCCCTTCGCACCGCCGCGGCCCTCTGCCTCGGCCTTCTCCTCTTCGTCACGTTCCTGCCCCTGCGCTCGCGCCTCAGCGACCCCTTCCTTGACCCCGGCGTTCCCGAGGAAGAACTCGCCGGCGCGCGCCTCCAGTCCAACCTCCCCGCCGCCACCACGCTCTACATGAGCTTCAACTATCCGGCCTGGGCCTACTACACCAGCTTCCGCATCCATGAGCTCTCCAGCGTCGGCCCCGAGCTTTACCGCGATCTCACCCAGATCCCACCCGGACAAGTCCTCATCGTCTACCGCGAAGCCGAAGACAAGTCCCAGTCCGACCTCGCCCGGGTCGATGCCAACAGCACCTTCACCCGCATCGCCGAATACCCGTCCTTCGTCATCTACCGCGCCAAACTTCCATCTCCCCCACAGCCCGGCGCAAACGCCTTGCCATAACGCGACTTAAAGCCTTCATCGAGCTCACCAAAAAGCGGGCCGACCCTCCCGAGCCGGCCCGCATCCGTCCCCACCCCTGTGCTACTGCCACGGCAGCGGCAACGGCTGCACCGCCAGCCCCACCGGTTTGTTCACCGCGTACGTCGCCACCCAGCTCCAGCTCGTCGGCGTTACCGTAAACACCGCCAGCCGGTTCGAACTGTTGGAGATCGCATACAAATGGTCGTTGTTATCCCAAAGCACCTGGTCCATCTCCACACTCGACATCAGCCCCGTGCACGCCGTTAACGGGCTGGCGCCATTAAAGTGAAACACCTGCAGCCCCGCCGTGCCCGCCACCGCCACCAGCTTGCCGGAAGGCGACATGCTGATGGCCGTAATCCCGCTCACCGCGACCTTGGGCATGTTTGCGGACGTGCTGGTCGTGCTCAACGCGCCGGTGCCCGTGTTCACCGTATAGGCGGCCAATTGGAACGGCCCCGTCGGACTGCCGTAGCCGCCCATCGGCTGCACCGGGATCACCAGATGATTGGTCGGATCGGCCGCAGCCAGGTACGGACACCACCCTCCTGAAGCCGCCATCGGCCACACCTGTGCCAGGTTCACTTGCGTGAGCGAACCGTTGCTGTTGCGCTTGAATCCCGAGATCTGCGGCGAAGAGTGATAACAGCTCGAGGTATAAGCAAAAACATTGTTCGCGATAAACGACAGAGCTCCGGCAAGTTCTTCGCTTGCTCCGGCGCTGCCGTCATAGGTCAACGCGCCTGTGGACTTCACAAGTTTCCACGCCTGGTACGTGTTGTTTGAACAAATGCTGTCCCCCCAGTAATACATGTCGTAGAGGCTGCCCCCGCTGTGGTCGAGAAATACATTCAGGGGCGCATTCGTGCATTTGTTCGGGCCCGAGGAATCCACGCTTGCCGCGTAACTGAGAGAGCCATTGGACTGAATGCGATAGGTGTCGATCATGGAACCGCTCTCCGGCGCCCCGAAAAGGTAGACACCGTTAACTGCCATGCGGCTGAGATCGACCGTGAACGGCGACCCTGGAATGGCGCTCAGCTTGCCGTTCGACGCAGCGGCGAAGCCGTACACGTCGCTCTTGCCGGTGGTTCCAATCTGGCTGGACACGTAAACCCAGGCCGACGGCCCGGAACTGGTTTGGGATTCAAGGCGAACCGGGGAAACGGCCGTCAACGTACACAACGCGGTTCCCAGGCAAACGGGGAATAGTTTGCGCAACATGGGCACTCCTATATAGGGGCTGGGTTCCGCGCGTTTCGGGCGATATCTTGATTTAATTCCGGCGTTCTATGGGCGGAGAGCCCGGCCTTCTACGATGTAAGATGCTCTCTTGCTGCGGCCGCGATGGCGCTCTCCAGCCACAAAGTGACAGGCCGCACCTCCTGCAGGACAAGGCAGCGGAAACCCGTGATCGTCTGGGCAGGCAGAAAGACTGCTCCTCCGTCAGAACATGCGCACCGGAGTCTTCGTAACAGGCCCACTACCTCAACAAATCCACCGCCATCGCCGTCATCGCCGTCACCCCCGCCTCAATCGTCGGCGCATAATCCGGCGCGAACAGCGGCGAATGCATCGCCGGTAACGGCACGCCGATCTCCTTGGCGTGCGCCAGCTTATCCGGCTCCGCCGCACCCAGCCAGAACATCAGCCCCGGAATCTTCCCATCCAGCGTGAACAGCCCCACGTCCTCTGATCCCATCACCGACGGCGGCGTGTCCACCTGCTCCGCTCCCAGCGTGGCCTCCGCAACCTTGCGCATCCGCTCCGCCAGCGCTGCATCGTTCAGCGTCGCCGGAGCAATCTCGGTCTTGCTCACCGTCACAATCGGCATTCGATCCTGCGGCACGCCGTATCCTGTGGCCACGCCGTCGGCAGTTCGCTTCACCGCCTCGATGATCTGGTCGCGCACCTTGTCGGAATACGTGCGCAGCGTCAGTCCCATCGTCACCTCTTCTGAGATGATGTTGCGCTTCGTGCCACCGTGAATAGTGCCAACCGTCAACACGGCGGGCTGCTGAGGGTCCACCTGCCGCGCCACAATACTCTGGGCAAACACCACAAACTCCGCCGCCATCAGCACTGGGTCTTTGCTGTTCTGCGGCTGCGATCCGTGCGCCCCCACGCCGCGCATCGTCACATCGATGGTCGTTGAACTTGCCAGCAGCGGCCCGCCTTTGATCGCAACACTGCCCGCAGCAAACGAAGAGTTGTCATGCTCCGCCAGCACATAATCCGGCTTCCCGAAGTGATCGTAAAGTCCATCGGCCAGCATCGCCCGCGCCCCGTCAATGGTCTCTTCCGACGGCTGCCCGATCAGCATCAGCGTTCCATGCCACGCCGACTTGTGCTCCGCCATCTCCTTTGCCGTCCCCAACAGCACCGTCACGTGGATGTCGTGTCCGCAGGCGTGCATCACGCCTACATCCTGCCCCGCATCGTTCTTCGTTCGCACCGTCGAGGCATACTCCAGCCCCGTCTTCTCCACCACCGGCAGCGCGTCCATATCCGCCCGGATCAGCAGCCGCGGCCCCGCTCCGTTCTTCATCACCGCAACCACGCCATGCGCCTTTGCCCCATCCTCGTACTTGCCCACGTGCTCCGTGACCTCGTACCCCATCTTGCGCAACTCGCCTGCCAGCAGGGCCGACGTCTTCTCCTCATGGTGCGAGAGCTCAGGGTTCCGGTGCAGATGCTTGTAGGTCTCAGTGAGCGACGGAAGCTGCGCTTCCACTGAGTTCTTCAGGTCCGACGGAGCCTGGGCAGCAAGCGAACCCATCGCAAACGCAAGAGGAGCAACACGCAACACGCGCAGGGACAAGGCAAAACCTCCACAGGCAGGGAGAAACGATATCCGTCAGCCTAACATGCGCGTCGCAATCGCCCCTGAGACGCCCCCCACGCCGCCTGCATTAGCCTTGAATACGAGACTCTGCGGAATCACAACACAGCCAATGCGCGCCACCTCGATCGAATTTCGTCTGCGACTGCTCATCCTCGTCGTGTTTGTCGGCCTCGGCTACTGGGCCCCCTGGCTCGGAAGCGGACTCGCTGCCGGCCTCAACGCCGCTCCCGCCGGATCGCGCATCTCGCTCCTCGAGTGGCTCGCGCTCCAGGTCAGCCGCGTAGGCATTCTCCCCTTTGCCGCCGCCACTCCCGCCGTCATCATCCTGGCTTCACTGCTCGCCGCCCTCGGCGCAGTCCTGCGCGTCGGCGGCACCGCATGGATGGGCTCTGCCACCGTCAACAGCATGCGGATGCATGCCAGGCAGGTGGTCGCCGACGGTGCCTACCGTTACGTCCGCAATCCCCTCTACCTCGGCACCTGGTTCACCATTGCGGCCATCTCGTTCACCATGCCTGCCAGCGGCGCCGCCGTATGCATGGTGCTGGTGTCCGTCTTCCTCCTGCGTCTTGTCCTGGCGGAAGAAAGCTTCCTCGCGGCGCAGTTGGGCGCCCCGTACGCCGCCTACGTTCGTGACGTTCCACGGCTGTTTCCGCGCCTTCGCCCCGTGTTCCCGCCGGGCAAAGGCGCACCGCACTGGGGACGCGCCCTGCTCGCCGAAACCAACGCGCTAGGAATCCTGTTCATCCTCGCCGGCCTGAGCTGGCGCTATAACAACGCGCTGATGCTGCGCGCGGTCCTCATCAACTTCGGAGTCTCCCTGGTGATCCGCGCCTTCCTGCCCACCGCGGCCGCCCCCGCTACTGCTGCGCCTTAGCCTCTTTGCCGGTCCGGCCAAGGTGCGTCCACCCGAACCGCGACGGATACTTGAGCCCATAGCCCAGCACCCGGTCCACCGCAATGTGGTTGGCCCAGATCACCGCCACCGGCAGCAGCCCCTTCGCGTTCAGCAGAAACGCGCACAGCCCCAGCGCAACGGGCGTCGCATAGGCGTGAATCGCGTTGTAGGTGCGCGCTCCCCAGTACGGCCCCGCCAGGTACCCCAGCATGGAAAGATCCGGCAGCAGCCACAACGCCGCAAACATCCACCAGCTCGCCCCCATGTGCGCGTAGACAACAACGGTAAGCACCGCAACCGCCAGCGCCTCGACGCGCAGAACATACAGCACCGCCGCCGGCAATCCGGTGTACCCGTTGGCCTGTGCTTCCTCACAAGGAGATTGGCTCATAGATCATCCGATGGACCATGTAACCGAAAGAACCAGTATTTTCGCGACGGCTCGTGACCACCATCACAGACTCGCACTTGCGCCCGGTCCACAATAGTCGAGCTTCCGCAATGAAATGAGGATTGGAAAACGGAAAAGGGGAGAACCCCTGTGGGCCCTCCCCCCTCCATCAGTCCGGAATGCATTTATTTTTTTGTGGGAGCGATGACGTCCTTGGCAGCCTTGGCCACACGGAACTTCACAACGGTCTTGGCCTTGATCTTGATGGCCTGGCCGGTCTGGGGATTGCGGCCAATGCGGGCCTTGCGCTCCGCCTTCACCAGGCGCCCGATGCCGGGAATGACGAATACGCCGTTCTTCTTGGTTTCCTTGATGGCGGTCTCCGCCAGGAGGTCGAGAAAGGCCGCAGCCTGCTTGTTCGTCAGTTCCAGCTTCTCGGCCATCTGCCGCGTAAGGGCGGTCTTGGTCAGTCCAGTTGCCATGCTTTTTGCTCTCCTTGTGACTGCGAATTGTTGCCTCGGTTTCCGCCGGAAGTCTTCACTGCGAAGTACACTTTGGGTGCCGCATGAGGGGCGTCGCTCTGAGGCAACTGCGTACGAATCGCCTGTATTCATGCGGGTCCCGGAGAACCCTTTCGTTGAAAACAATGCGGCTTGGGAGGGTGCCAAGTCAAGGCGAAAACACCGATTTCCACAGGTTTTCTCGGGTTTTTGCCCAAAAACCCCCTAAAACTGCCGAAATTACCGGGTTTTCGCCCTCTACGGATGCCGAAACACCGGTCACCTGATCGCATGACCACCTCACCACGCGACCACCTCACCACGCGTAATACGGCGCTCATTTGGACCCACACCCCATGCATTACCCTCAAACCAGCGGGCCACATGGCCCCACGAGGGCTGCCTTTTGCGCATCGTTCTCTCCAACATCGGCACCTACGGCGACATCCATCCGCTGGTCGCCATCGCGCTTGAACTCCAGCGTCGCGGCCACGTCCCGGTCATGGCCCTGCCCGCTGTCTACGAGACAAAAATCAAGCCCCTCGGCATCGACTTCCATCCCATCCGCCCCGACATCGACCCCGCCAACACCCATCTCGCGGCCATGATCTACGACGTGAAGCACGGCACCGAACGCGGACTGCGCGACTTCCTCTTCCCCGTCCTCCGCCAGACCTACGAAGACCTCCTGCAAGCCGCCACCCAGCCCGCGCGCGCTGACCTGCTTCTCCTGGGCGAGCTCAATTACGCCGGCCCCCTCGTCGCGGAAGTTACCGGCATCCCTTGGGCCAGCTACGTGCTCGCGCCGCTCTCCTTTTTTTCGGCCTTCGATCCGCCCGTACTGCCGCCCTATCCGCGCCTCGCGCGCGCCGACCGCACCCCCGGCATGGGCCGCGCCATTCGCCGCCTTGCCCGCCTCGTCAGCCGCCGCTGGCCCGAGCCCATCTACGAACTCCGACGCGAACTCGGCCTCCCCCGCGGCCCCAATCCGCTCTTCGACGTCAAGCACTCCCCCTACCTCGTACTCGCGCTCTTCAGCCGCGTGCTCGGAACCATGCAGAAGGACTGGCCCGCCCACACCCGCATCACCGGCTTCTGCTACTACGACGCTGACAGCGGCAACGCTCAACTCCCGCCTCATCTTGAAGCCTTTCTCAACGCCGGCCCGCCGCCCGTCGTCTTCACCCTCGGCTCTGCAGCGGTCCTCGCCGCCGGACGCTTCTTTGAGCACTCCGCGCGCGCCGCCATCAAGCTCGGCGTCCGCGCGGTCCTGCTCATCGGCAGCGATCAGCGCAACCGGCCCCATCAGCCTCTGCCCGACTCCATCTGCGTCGCCGAATACGCGCCCTACTCCAAGCTCTTCCCGCGAGCCGCTGTCGTCGTGCACCAGGGAGGTGTTGGCACCACAGCCAATTGCCTGCAAGCCGGCCGGCCCATGCTCATCATGCCTTACTCGCATGACCAGCCCGACAACGCCCGACGCATGCGCCGCCTCAAAGTCGCACGCGTCATCCAGCGCCGCTACTACACGCCCATCCGCGTGGCGCGCAAGCTCGGCATCCTTCTTACCGAGCCGAAATACGCCCGCCGCGCCGAAGCTGTCGCCCGCCGCCTCGCCAACGAAGACGGCACAAAGGCCGCATGCGATGCGCTCGAAGAACTGGGTCGCGACACAGCGCGCTGAACCGCAACTGATACGATTGCCTCGCGCGCGCTTAGCTCCTCCGCGTCGGAATCATGGCCGCAACAGAAACCAAAATCTTCGACCCCAATGACCCCGCCACCGGCACCGGCGGCGCTGAACTCCTCGACTCCACCGTCGTTCTCCGCGGCAACCAGTGGCACATGTTTCTCGCCGGACAAGCCCACCAGGCTGGCGCACCGCAACTCTTCAGCGCCACGCTCCCACCCGGCGAGCCTCTGTCTGCCACAGGCTGGCAACTCAGGCGGTATGTCTCCGGAGAACTCATCCCGCTCACCCCGCCCAGTGCCCCGGGCGCCTGGGATTCCGACGGCGGCCGACACTGTCCCGCCTACGTGCGCGGCTTCGATCCCCACACCAGCCGGGAAGTCGAACGCATCTACTACGCAGGCGGCGCCGAATTCCTCTGGGGCCCGTACACCATCGGCTTTCTCGAATGCGATGGTTCCGTCTGGCAGCCTCAGCCCGAGCCAGTCTTCCGCGCCACACAAGATTGGGAACACGGCAGCGTCTTCGAGCCCAACCTCATTTACGACGACGGCAAATGGCGCATGTGGTACGTCTGCGGCTCGCATCACGAGAACTACCTTGCGCACGGCTACACGGAAAGCCTCGATGGCCGCACCTGGTCCGCACCCACCCTCTTCGCGCCCCTCGAAATGCAGATGTTCGACTTCTGCGTCCGCCCGCGCGGCCAATCATTTCACGCCATCTTCTCGCGTATCGCTTCCGGCAATCCCCCCTCGCCGCAAGCCGGCCTGTGGCACTGCCGCGCCGAAGCGCCACACGGCGATCTGAGCCAATGGTCCACTCCCGCCCAAATCATGACCGCTGAAGATCGCGGCTGGCACTCCGGGCCGTTCAAACCATCGTTCGCCTTCGATGAACCAAACCCGGATCGCGCCTTCATCTTCTTTGACGGAACCTACAACACCGGCGGCGGCGGCCCGTTCCCCTTCGCCTTCACGCTGGGTTGCCTGGAGATCGAAATCCCGCTCTCTTGAACGTCCGCTGAGATGTGTGCCAGTAAGAACTCACGTGTATCTGCGCACTTAGGAATCACGTCGCCTTACTCCTGGCCGCAGCTGCATTTTCCTCGACCGCCGATACAAACCCCCAAACAAACCCTCCCTTAAACCCCGCATCCCAACGCATCCGAGAGGGTATCGCGCCGGGCCTCCCATTTGCGCGCGCCCCCGCGCAAGTCACAGGCACGCAAGACACAGGAGAGATGCGATGATTACAGATCGATTTAGAATCAAGCTCGGCTTATGTTCCGCAACTGCGCTACTGGCAAGCGCCACTCTGCTCGCGCAGGCCCCCGGCGGATCGCCCGGCGGCGCACCGCAGCAGCCCACGCCCCAGCAGCAGACCCCTTCCACTTCCACCATGCCCTCGGCATCTGAAGCCGCCCCCGCTGGCTCCCCCCAGGCCATGGGCGACCAGGCCTTCGTCACGGAAGCCATGCAGGGCAACGATGCGGAGATTCAGCTCGCCCAGCTCGCTCAGCAGAAATCCCAGAGCCAGGACGTCAAGCAGTTCGCCGCAAAGCTGGCCAACGATCACCAGCAGATGAACACGAAATGGTTCGGCCCCGTCGCCAAGCAGCTCAACGTGTCTGAACCCAAAGGCCCATCTAAGAAAGACAAGAAGATCATGGCCAAGCTTCAGGGCCTCAATGGCGATGAATTCGATAAGGAATACATCACCTGCATGCTGAAGGACCACCAGGACGATCTCAAAAAGTTCAAAGAGGAAGCCGACGCCTCGCAGGATCCGAACCTGAAGCAGATCGCCTCGCAGGGCGCCACCGTCATCTCGCAACACCTGCAGCTCGCTGAGCAGGTAGCCAAGAACCACAACATCCCCGTCGAAGGCGGTAAGGAAGTCTCCAGCAAGTAAGCGCCTCACCCGCGCAGTTCAACCCGGGTGTGTCCACCTGTAATTCAATCCGGGTGCCCCACCCTGGCGGCGTCTCTGCTTTTGCCGCCAGGGTGGGAACCCCACATCACTCCCCACAGACTTGATCCTGAGCGCAGCGAAGGACCCGCTTCTCTTGTAGCGTCCCTAACACCCAATCCCCGCCTGCTTCAACGCATCCTTCAGCCCCGCCATGCTCACCCGCGTTGAAGCCTCCGGCGTGCCCGCACCGCGCCAGTGCGTCTCCATGCTCACGGCGTACCGATACCCATCCTTCGCCAGCGCCTTCAACTGCCCCGCCCAATCCACCACGCCCTTGCCCACCGGAGCCCAGTCCCACTTGCCGTCCGGCTTGCGCACCACGCTCTTCGCATGGCAATGGCCGATGCGGGCCTTCGGCAGCAGATCGTACCCCTTCGGATAAGGCATGGAGCCCGCAAATGTCGCCGCATTCCCCGGATCCCAGTTCAGCATGAAATTCCGCTCGGTGACAGCGGCCAGCGTCGCGGCCGCCTCCTCGCCCGTCGCCGTATTGCACGACATCTCGTTCTCCAGCACAAGAATCAAATTAGCCTTCGCCGCGCGCTCGGCAGCCTGCCGCAGCTTGCCGTTGATCGCGGCGCGATACGGCTTCACATCTTCCAGCCGCCAGAAATCGAAACACCGAATCCGGTCGGTTCCGAACGCTTTCGCCAGCTCAACGCAACGCTCCAGCAGCGCATCCTGCGCCTTGAAATCCGCATCCGCGTGAAACGTGTCCCGCCGCTCGCTCTCCTTTGACAACGGTGCACCCGGCCAGTCCACCTTGAAGAGCGGGCTCGCAATATCCGTCACCTTCAGGTTGTACTTGGCAAGAATGCGCTTCGCCTCGGCGATCTGCGCCGCGTCCAGCGTAGTGATGTTCTTGCCCCACATCCCGCGCAGCTCAATCCACTCCAGCCCGAAATCCTTCGCAGCCACCGAGCATGCATGATCGAAATCCTGCGAGATCTCGTCGTTGATCACCGCCACGCGAAACGGGCACGAGGCCGCCATCGCTCGCAATTCCTGCGGCGCTACACAAAGGGCAGCACCCGCACCCGCCACAAACTCACGCCGCGAATAACTCATGCACTCATCCACCTTGATCACCTGCCCACTGATCACTTACGCGCATACTCCTTCGTCTGCCCTGTCCGCGAATTCATCACGCTGAAGCTGCCATCCGCGTTCGCCACCACCTTGAAGTACGCGCCATCCTGCGCTGCGCCCTTCGGATTCGCGATATGGGCGTCATTGCTGTTATGCGCAGCATCGGAGTCCTCGGCCGTGTGCAGCATCCACAGATCCTCAAGCCCCGGGCTCTCATGCACCGTCTGCCACGCCTCGGGACTGCCCGCCTTGTGCGCGCCGTTATCCATGATCGCCGCCCGCGGCGCAATCGCATCCACAAATGCCTTCGTGTTCGACAAATTGAATCCGTGATGATTCACGAGATACAAATCGACGTGCCCAATCAGATTCTCCGGGCACACCAGCGGAATTTCCTTGGCCTTGGTCAGGTCGCCCAGATCCAGAAAACGGAACTTCCCAAACCGCACCAGCACCCCGGTCGAGCGCGGATTCTCCGTGGTATCCAGCTCCCACTTCGGCTCGCTCTTGCAATATGCGTTCGCCTTCGGCGTCACGCCCGGTACCGCCTTGATGTGCTCGCCATCCGCCGTGAGCACAATCGTCGTCAGCCCCGGGATTTCAATGGCGTCGCCGGGATGCACCGTCCGCCGCGGCGTGCTCCCGATCGCCTTCACATAGGCTGCATAATCGTGCCGCGTGATGTCGGAATCCTCGCGGTTCACACCATGATCGAGAAACTCCCCCACCTTCACCTTCTCCACAAGGTTGGGCACGCCCCCCACGTGATCCACGTGGAAATGCGTAATCAGCACCTTGTCGATCTTGGCGATGCCGGCATCCTTCATCGCCGCTTCAATGCGCTGCGCATCGCGGCCGCCGTTCCCCGGCCATCCTGTATCCACCAGCAAGGACGCTTTCTTGGGCGACACCAGCAGCGTAGCCTGGCCGCCCTCCACGTCAATGGCGTAAATCAGCAGGTGTCCTGTACTACCCTGCGCAACGGCGCGCGGCGCAAACGGCAGCGCCGTCAGCGCGCATCCAACAGCCAATTTGAAAATGGTTCGGGGAATCCGACCGGCAGTTTTCATCGTGCCAGCAAGTCTAAAACGCCAGACGCCCGCACGGAAACCTCAACCGCACTCACACCACCACGAATCCTCCCGTGCCCCATCCTCGCGCCTTTTTTCTGGCGCGAGGATGAGAGGCCGCGAACCCGCCCCGCCTCCCTGCTTCTCTGTTCCCCTGTTTCCCTCTTTCCCTCTTTCCCTCTTTCCCTCTTTCCCTCTTTCCCTCTTTCCCTGATCCCTAGTCCCTGTTCCCTGGTCCCTGTTCTTCAAAACCTGAACAGATACGAAGCCTTGATAAACACCTGCCGCCCGTCATTCAGAAAATTCAACGACCGCGGCGGCAGCGGATTATCCGGATCGCACGCTCCGCCCCTCAGCCGGTTGCACAGCGAGCGGTCCAGGTTCTGCAGGTCATCGTTATACCCGATGTACACCGCCGTGCCTGGGTGCGGCAGCCACGTCAGCAGCGCCTGCGTTCCCACCTGCTTGGTGCGCTGAATGGATGTCTGGGCCGGATTCGCCAGCGTCGTGTCATACTCCACAATCACCCGCGCCGATATGGCCCGCGTGAACTGGTAGTTCAACTTGCTCCGGAACGTCTGCGCCTCGTACACAAAGGCCCCGCTTTTCGTCGCATGGTCGCGGTCCAGCAGGTACACATTGTCCGCCGTGAGCTGTCGCATGGGCTGCAGCGTAAACAGCACCTGCACCGTCTGCTGGTCCATCAGGAACGGCTCGGCTCCCACAGGCGGGTAGTAATTCACGTTGCCACCGCGCAGTGCTGTCACATTGAAGTTCAACTGCGTCCACGGCGCGCTCTTCACCACCAAGCCGCCGTAGTTCTCGGTAAAGTTCACGTTGTGCGCCAGATCGTAGCCGTTCTGCGGCCCCAGCGTATCGGAGTTCTGCCCCACCAGCGGCGCCAGCACCGTGTTGCGCGGCAGCAGCCAGAACGGATCCGCACTTATGTATCGATACACCCGGTTCCCCGCATGATCCGTGGCAAACGCCTCATCCCCTTCAAGCCCCCATGCCTGAAGCGTTTTCTGCTTGGGAAACCACTGGTACGACGCATGCGCGTGATTCTTGCGGATGTTGTTTGTCTGGATGAAGCCAAGGTTTGTCTGAAACCCCGTGCTGAAATCCACCGCGGTGGTCCACAGATTGAACGAGTGCCCCTGCCGGGAAACATCGATAAACGTGGCCGGACCCGCCGCATACCCGCCGCCATCCTCATGGCGCGCTCGCGTCGAGCTCTCCACCCACTGCATGTCCGTGGTCCACGTATTTGAGAGCCGCAGCGTCGCATCTACGCCGCCAATGCGGTTCCACCCGCCGCCAAACTCCTGGTCGGTATAGATCAGGCCCACGCTTGAGCCCTTGCCGAAATCCTGGCTCACCCTTCCCACCGCGTTCAGCGCGTGCTTGCCGTACAGCGGATCATTGGGCGCCACCGTCTCACCCTCCGCGCGATCGTCAATCACAAAGAACCCCAGGTTGGTTTCATGCACCTTGCCGGTCAGCCGCACGCCGTAGGTCGGATGCACAACATTGCGCGTATATACCAGCCGGATCGGCGTCGAGAAGTAGTTGGCATTCTCCAGAAAAAACGGCCGCAGCTCCGGGAAATACACCGCAAACCGCTGGTTCACCGTGAACTGCGGCTGGTCTGACTCCACGGTGCTGAAATCCGGATTCAGCGTTCCATCCAGCACTATGCTGTCTTTGAAAATGGCCTTGCCGTCCGCGCCTGCCGTGCCCTCCAGGTGCCGCGAACTGAAGTAAGGATTCAGCGGATCCAGGTCAATCAGATTGCGCTCGTTTTGCGCCAGGGCATACGGATTGAGCTGCACATTATGCGACTCCGTCAGCCCCCCCATTCCATGCAGCGTGCCCTCCTGGCTCAGCGTGCCGCTGATGCGCGCCGATACCCTCGGCCAGTAATCCAGCTCGCTGTTGCGCGGAAGATTGCGCGCAAACACCACGCCCCAGTCCGGCCCCGACTGACGGAAGCGCAGGCTGCGGAACGGAATGGCCACTAGCGCCATCCATCCCTTGCTCGTCACCCGCCCCTCTGAATCCCACACCTGGTCGTAGCTGTAATCGGGATCGTTGTTCTCCGTCCACGCCGCGTCGGCCTGCACGCCCGCCGGATTCACTTCGAACAGCACGCCCTTGCGGCGATCCTGAAACGCATCCAGAAGCACCGCCACATAATCGTCCTTCTGCACGTTCTCGCGCCGCGCCAGGTGTCCGCGAATCAGGCCAGGCGAGTGGTCGGAGCAGAGAAAGACAAAGTAGAGCGTGCTCGCGGTGCGCCCCATCCACACCTCGGTCTTCTCCGTGGCTGGCTCTCCGTCCCGCGGCACCTGCTGGATGAACCCCTTCACCATCGCGAGCCGGTCGCGCAGCTCCGGCCGCGGTTCCATGCCTTCAAAATCGGCAAGGCGCAGTGGAACCTTCAGCAGCGGCACCTTCACATCCGTGGGCGCGTCCTGCTTCAGGGGCTCTGACTGCTCCGTCTGCGGCTTCTGACTTGTAAGAATTCCCGGGAAAAGAAAGATGGAGAAAATCACTCCCAGGTATAACGACCTGCGCCCCATGTACCTACCATGCGCAACCGACTCCGTTGCGCCGTCCAATGTTCTTACCTTGATTATCGCGTACTTGGTTCGCGCGCCTGCGAATGTCGGCCGCGCAACCTACGTGAGCCCGGCATCCTTTCGCGTGCTCGGGTCAGGCGGAAGATGAGAACGAATCGCCATCCATCCTCTCTCGCGATTCATGCTTCGGATACATCGGGAACCCGGTTGAAAGCCAGCCCGAGAAACGGTCCCGAACGACCTTTTACATCGCTGAACAACATCGGGATCGCGCCTCTCGCGCTGTGGACGTCACAGCGCCGCGCCGTCCTGTGCAACCGCAACTCGTTACCCCGAAAGGCATCGATATGGCAGGATACGAAACCGACAGCACCGTGTTTGGATACTTTTCCTCCGAAACCCAGGCCGAAACCGCCGTGCGCGAACTCTACGCCGACGGGTTCACACGCGATCAGATCAGCCTTGCCGGCCAGCCCGACGCCGACTCCTACACCTACACCTCCGGATCCACCCCCGATTCCACCACCGGCAGCAAGATGCGCCGGGAAGGCCGTAAGGCCGGCGAAGCCGCGGGCGGCTTCTGGGACCGCGTCCGCAACTTCTTTGAAGGCGACTCCCCCGAGCCCTACGCCGACGAACGCACCCGCGGCGACCTGGCAACCCACGAGGTCACCGGCAGCAGCAACGTCTACGACTACGATTCCGAGGACTTCCATCAGTCCTGGGGCACCGGATCCAGCGACCGTTCCCGCTACTTCACCCAGCGGTACGGCCGCACCGGCCAGGGCTACATCGTCAGCGTGAATGCCGGCGACCGCCGCGCCGAAGCTGAAAGCATCCTCAAAGCCAACGGCGCCGATCTCGGCACAGGGAATTCCGAGGTGACCGGCAACAGCGGCGCCTATGCTGGAACTGAGGACGCTGCCTACGCGGGCAGCAGCACAAGCACCGCCAACCTCACCGGCAGCACCGCCGGCTACAGCAATACAGCCGACACCGCCTACGCCGGCAGCGACACAATCGACACCGAGAGCCCGCGCCGGATTCAGCTTTACGGCGAAGTCCTGCGCGTGCACCGCGATCGCATCCAGAGCGGCGAAGCCCGCGTGCGCAAGGAAACCATCACGGAAACTCAAAACATTCAGGTCCCCGTCACCCGCGAAGAACTCGTGGTCGAGCGCGTTCCCGTAACCGGCGAACAACCCGCCAGCGGCGTGAACATCGGCAGCGACAATCAGGAAATCCGCATCCCCCTCACCGAGGAACGAGCCGTAGTCGAGAAAGAACCGGTTGTACGCGAGCAGGTCGAAGTAGGCAAACGGCAGGTCACCAACAACGAAACCCGAGAAGAAACCGTCCGACGCGAAGAACTCCGCGTCGACAGCGACGACGACCGTTTCCGCAAAGCAAGCTAACCGCTCAAAACCAGACACACCAAAGGGCGCCTCGCGGGGCGCCCTTTTTTCGATGCAACTTCGGCTCCCACCCTGCCGACAGAACCTCGAGAGGCAAAACCCGCTTCCCTGCTACAATAGAAACTGCCGTATTATGCGGCAAATTGAGGAATCTACCTCAATAAGCGGCCCCCGGCCGGCACTCCTTGCCCGCGCCGCCATCGCTTTCGATCTCACGGCCTCATGGCCTCCATCCATAAAGAAGGAAACACCGCTCCTGTGAACCAGACGATACGCAATATCGCCATCATCGCGCACGTAGACCACGGCAAGACCACCCTCGTCGACGCCATGCTTCGCCAGTCCGGCACCTTCCGCGCCAATGAGCAGGTGGCCGAGCGCGTTATGGACTCGAACGAGCTGGAACGCGAGCGCGGCATCACCATTCTCGCCAAAAACACCGCCATCAACTTCGAGGGCGGCAAAATCAACATCGTCGATACCCCCGGCCACGCCGACTTCGGCGGCGAAGTCGAGCGCGCTCTGAAAATGGTCGACGGCGTCATGCTCCTCGTCGACGCAGCCGAAGGCCCGCTGCCCCAGACGCGCTACGTGCTGTCGAAGGCTCTTGAGGCCAAGCTGCCTCCCATCGTCGTGATCAACAAGATCGATCGCCCCGACGCGCGCCCCCAGGAAGTCCTGAACGAGATCTACGACCTCTTCATCGATCTCGACGCCGACGAGCACCAGCTCGAGTTCCCAGTCCTCTACTGCGTGGCCAAGCAGGGCACCGCGACACTCGATCCCGCCCAGCCCGGCGAAAGCCTCCAGCCCCTCTTCGAGAGCATCGTCAAGACCATCCCCCCAGCCACCGGCGACTCCGAAGGCGCGCTCCAGATCCTGGTCACCAACCTCGACTACTCTGACTACTTCGGCCGCATCGCCATCTGCCGCGTCTTCCAGGGCACGCTCCACGCAGGCGACGAGGTCTTCGTCTCCAGGCGCAGCGGTGAGCTGCACAAGACCAGGATTACCAAGCTGTTCACCTTCAGCGGCCTCAAACGCACAGAGACCACCGAAACCACCATGGGCGACATCGTCGCCGTGGCCGGCGTCGAGGGCATCACCATCGGCGAGACCCTCACCAGCGTCGAGAATCCTGCGCCGTTGCCGCTCATCATCATTGACGAGCCCACCATTGCCATCCAGTTCAGCGTCAACAACTCGCCCTTCGCCGGCCGCGAAGGCCAGTACGTCACCAGCCGCAACCTCCGCGAGCGCCTCGAAAAAGAACTCCTCACCAACGTCTCCATCCGCGTTGAAGAGATGGACTCGCCCGACACCTTCAAGGTCCTTGGACGCGGCGAACTCCAGCTCGCCATTCTCATCGAAATGATGCGCCGCGAGGGCTTCGAGCTCATGGTCGGCCGCCCTGAAATCGTCACCAAGATGGTTGAGGGCACCCGCATGGAGCCCGTCGAGCACCTCACCATCGACGTCCCTGAAATCCACACCGGCGTGGTCATCGAGAAGCTCGGCCCCCGCAAAGGCGAGATGACCAAAATGCACAATCACGGCTCCGGCCGCGTGCGCATGGAGTTCCGCGTCCCCTCCCGCGGCCTCATCGGCCTGCGCAGCGAGATGCTGACGGAAACCCGCGGCACCATTGTGATGAACGCGCTCTTCGACGGCTACATCCCCTACCAGGGCGAGATCCCCCAACGCCCCACAGGGGCGTTGATCGCTGACCGCCAGGGCCTCACCACCACCTACTCACTCAACGGACTTCAGGAGCGCGGCATCCTCTTCGTCGGCCCCGGCGTCGACGTTTACGAGGGCATGGTCGTCGGCGAGCACTCCCGCGACAACGACCTCGACGTCAACGTGGTCCGCGAAAAGAAGCTCACCAACATGCGCGCCTCCTCGGCCGACGACGCCATCCGGCTCGTCCCCTACAAGGCGCTCAACCTGGAGCAGGCCATCGAGTTCATCGCCGACGACGAATTCGTCGAAGTCACCCCCAAGTCCCTCCGCCTGCGCAAAAAGATCCTCCAGGCCAACCGCCGCCCCAAGAAGTACGAAAAGGTCGAAGCGTAGATTTCCGCTTCCCACAACCTTGTCATCCTGAGGCGAAGCCGAAGGACCCGTTTTCCAAACGGCGCATTCACCACGGAATGCGCCGTTTGCCATTGGCATGAGCGATCAAACCACGCGGTGCCATCCTGACAGTCCGCGCGCGCCACCGGGTCCCCGCGCAGATCTTGGTCCGTGGGGAGGGTTTCAGCGGACGCAGGGATCTGCAGTTGCGTCTAGCCCGCTCAACGGAGGGTGCGAAGGAACGGCAATTCGCAAACGGCGTGAGAACATTGTGTGGATGGGATGGGCGACTCACTCTCCGTCGGTGACATCGTCCTTTGTAAAGTACGCGGTATGGAATACCTCCACCTCATCAAGGCAATCAGCGGCGAGCGGTTCCAGATCGGCAACAATCGCGGTGGAATCAACGGCTGGATCGGAGCTAACGGCATATTCGGAAAATGCATTCGCGTTGAGTCCTGAAGATTTGCCCTGGCGCTAACACTTTCCGTTTGATCCCCCTCTTCCCCCGCCCCCTTGGGAACCTGCCTGCCCCGCTCTGCGTATGTCAATCCATGCGATCGCTCTCTTACGCCGCGCCCCTGGCCCTTCTCGCCTGCAGCATCGCCGCCGCATCCGCCGAAGACAAGTCCCCCTGCAGCCAAACCGTGAGTGTCCCCCTCCAATCGAGAGCTGTGCTCACCATCGACTCCAAGCCTGCCGGCCTCGAGATCGTCGGCACCGACGGGGAGGAACTCCACGTCTCCTGCACCGCCGGCACCGAAGGAACCGCTCGCGACGCCTCTCTCCACTTCTCGCCAACCGCTACTGGCGGCAATCTGACTATCCACGGCCCTGAACTCCATCACGGCAATAACAACCTCCAGGTCAGGATCGAGGTTCCCCGCAGAACCAACCTGCGTGTTCACATCCTCGCCGGACAGGTCACGGTGGAAGGGGTCAAAGGCGACAAGGACATCGAAGTCACAGCAGGACAGATCACCATCTCCTCCATTCACGCCGGAGACTACCGCAGCGTGGACGCCTCCGTCGGCATCGGCCAAGTCCAGGCCCGCGCCTTCGGCGTTGATAAGGGCGGCTTCTTCCGCAGTTTCAAGAGAGAGAACGCATCGGGCGATTACCGCCTGCAGGCGCACGTCACCACCGGCCAAATCGACCTCGTCGGCACCGGCGGACAAAACGGAGACGGTCCCAAGCCCGACTGACGTCCTCCCCAAAAAATCATTGCGAGCGCAGTCTTAGAATCAATCCGTGGACATCTCCGAACCCACCCTCGCCTGGCTTCTCGCGTCCCCGGACCCCGCGCTCCGCTACCAAACCCTTCGCGACCTGACCGACACCCCTCCTGCCGACCTTGCCGCCGTCCGCGCCCGCATCCCCCATGAAGGCCTCGGCGCCCAGATCCTCGCCGCCCAATCTGAAGACGGCCCCTGGCGCCGCCCCGACTCCCCCGACTGGCTTCCCACCCTCTTCATGTTTCAGCTCCTCCGCGCTATCGCAGCCGATCCCGCCGACCCCCTCATCCAGTCCGCCGTCTCCCGCCTCGCCTCCGGCTTTCGCTGGGCCGACGACCTGGGCGGCAAATCGTTCTTCGATGGCGAAACCGAACCCTGCATCAACGGCGGAGCCCTCGCCGCCGGCTCGTACTTCGGTCGCCCCAGCCATTCCCTTGCCCGCAACCTCCTCGCCGAGCAGCTACCCGACGGCGGCTGGAACTGCGACGCTCCACAATCCCAGCGCTCCTCCTATCACTCGACAATCTGCGTCCTCGAAGGCCTGCTGGAGTTTGAATACGCCGCCGGCCCCAACGCCCCGCTCACCCCGCTCTCCGCCGCCGCCCGCCTCCGTGCCCACCAGTATCTCCTCGACCGCCAACTCTTCCGCCGCGCCTCCACCGGCGAAGTTGCCAGCCAGGAGTTCCTCCAGCTCGCCTTTCCGCCCCGCTACCACTACAACATCCTCCGCGCCCTCGACTACTTCCGCGCCACCGGCCTCCCGCCTGACCCACGCCTGGCCAACGACGCCAATCAAGTCATTGAATCCAAACGCCAGCCGGACGGCCGCTGGCTTCTCGAAGCCGCCTACGACGAATCCCTCTCCTTCCCTTTCCCCGAGCGCTGCGGCGCCCCTAGCCGCTGGATCACCCTCCTCGCCCTGCGCGTCCTCCGCTGGCACCGCACCCCGCGGCCCGGCACCGTACGACTGACCACCAGGGCCCCCAGCCACCCAGCCTGACCCGCCCCAAAAGAGAAACGGCGCATTCCGCTCAGGAATGCGCCGCCGACCTTCTACTCCCTACTCCCTTTTCGGGGCAGCCTAGCTGCCCGAGATCTGCACCAGCCCGCCGGCGCCCGGCGAAATCTCCGTCGTCTGCGGGGACCGCCAATGGTCGATATAGCTGATCCGGTGCACGCACCCAATCGTGCAATGCGGTGCGCAGCTCTTGGCGGTCTTGTACTCCCGCTTCACATCCGCGGTCGTATACTCCACTAGCGGAACCCCCGGGTATCCCCTCTGTTGCGAGCAGTAATGCACCAGCCCGTCCTCGCAGATATACAGATACCGCGACCCCGCCCGGCACCGCCACTCATTCGGCCGGCCCTGCACAATCGCTTCCTGAAACTTGTCGAACTGCGCGTAGTTGGTCTTCTTCCGGTTCTGCATCTCGAAGTAGACCCGCGAATCCTCCGGATTCAGGGGCTTCAGCTGCCCGTCCCCGTCGTGAATAATCCCAATGGTCGACTCGAACCCCAGCGCCAGCGCCCGCTTCCCAATCACCAGCGCGTCGTCCGGATTCTTGAACCCGCCGCCCACCACCGAATTGATATTCACGTGGAACTCGGCAAACTCCGCCAGCATCTCCAGCTTCTTGTCCAGCACCTTGAGGGACTTCTTTGAAACCTCATCCGGGATCACATTATCAATCGAGATCTGCATGTGATCCAGCCCGGCCCGGTTCAGCCGCTCAATCCGCTCCTGATTCAGCAGATAGCCATTGGTGATCATCCCGGCAATGGCGCCAGTCCCCCGCATCCGCCGGATAATGTCATCCAGGTCAGGATGCGTCAGCGGCTCCCCGCCGGAGATCCCGATCATAGCCGTTCCCAGCCGCCCCAGATGATCGATCCGCCGGTACATCTGCTCTAAATCGACAGGCTTAGACACCTTGTCGTACTCATTGCAATAGGCGCACGACAGGTTACAGAAGCGCGCCGGCACAATCTGCGCCAGCACCGGATGCGACGTGTCGGCCAGCGCCCGCGCCACCATCGCATACTCGCGCGCCTTCCGCCGCGCCGCTATCAGCCGCCCTCTAACCGTATCTCGCCGAAACTTCGCCATTCTCTATCTATTGAAACACAGCGGGCGCTCGGGGAATGCGGCTTCAACCCGTATTGAGACCGAGTCGCAGAACAACCGCAGATCCCTCGACTTCGCTCGGGATGACAAACCAAGCGGGCCTGCCACCCCCAAGATTCCACCCCCAAGACTCCCACCCACAAGACTCCCACCCCCAAACAAGCGCTGTCGTCCAGAGCGAAGTCGAAGGATCTGCGGTTGCTTTAACCCCGCCCGCCAATCTCAAACATCCATGCGGTCCAGCGCCCGCCGCTCATCCGCGGGCTCCAGGTCATACCACTCCCGCGCCAGATCCACCCACGCCGGATTCATCTTTTCAATCAGCGCGATCTTCTTCTCGCGCCTCCACCCCTTCAACTGCTTCTCCCGCGCAATCGCCCGCGTCACGTCCTGCTGCCCCTCAAACCACACCAGCCGGTCGCAGTTATACCGCTCCGTGAACCCGCCGCATTCGCGCCACTTATGCTGAAACACACGTTTCAGCAGGTCACCTGTCACCCCGATGTATAGCGTGTGACTGCGGCTGGCCATGATGTAAGTGAAGTAGCTTCCCTCGTGCATGCGCGCATCCTACTCCCACCTCAGCGCAAGGCCACGTGACCGACGTCGCAGAACAACCGCAGATCCCTCGACTTCGCTCGGGATGACAAACCAAGCGGTGTAGAAGAACGACGGAATTCATGCAAGCTGCTCGACGTGAAACGTTCCAGGATGATGAAAGGAAATCAATGAGAACCGTGTGCGACTTTGGTTTCGAAATACTGCCGCCTCGGGGACGCATAACCTCTGGTCGGTTGTAGCGTCCAACCCTTGCAGCCTGGTTTTGCGGCCTTCCCATGAATCACGATCACTCCATCGTTCGGGACCGGGTTTCTCCGCCTTCCTTTGCGGGACGGGGCAGGCAACTGGCTGCGGCCTGCGCCGGGCTGACGATCGCGGTCCTTCTGTGGACCGTAGGCGCACGGTTCCACACCGGCAATCCTCATCGCGGGGACGCGTCGCGCACCACCCTGCTCAAGCTGTGGGATAAGCACCAGGACCTGACGCGGCCCGTCGCGGCGATGAGGCCTTCGCCTTCACGCCGGCCGCCGAACCGGCCCACGAGCGTCGCGGCGCAACAAGCCACCGTTCGACTGACCAGCGCCGGCTACCGCGTAGCCGAAGAACGCCGGCCCGTCACCCTTGCTCCTCATCTCGGACAGATTCGTCTCCGGGCTCCTCCTACAGTGCTGGCATAGCTCGATTGCGCTCCCTTCCCCAGGGAGAGAAACCGCATTGCGTCCAGCCATGTTTACGGAGGAATACCTCATGCATCTAGTCATCCCTTTCAAGCCAACATCGCCTTGCGTGGGAGCCGGCCCGCTGGTTGCCGATCCCTGCGCTCCCCTCGTCCCTGCCTCATCCCCATATCAGACAGCAGTGGCCTGCCCCGCGCGCGTACTCTCGGTGGGGCGCATGGACGAGGACATCGTGATGGGGAAACCCCTGGAGCAGTCTCCCGGGTTCTGCTTCTCCCACGCCCATGACTACCGCGGGTTATGGAGGCTTTCGAGGGGAAACAGCTTCGACGCTGTGATTCTCCACAACAGCCTTTGCAGCTTTGAAATGGAGGAAGCCGCGCACCTGGTTCGGCGCCTCTGGCCGTCGGCGAAGATCCTTCTCATCCGCTCCGGGGAAATCCTGCTGGAGGACCCGCTTTACGACCAGCGCCTGAGACCGCCGGTTGACCTCAATATCCTGCTCTCGGTGCTTTCGGGAAGGACCCGCGAGATCCGCGAGAAGCCACTGCCTCGCTGGCAGGCGGCGCACGCTTCAGGGAACTGATCAGGGCGCATCATCCCTCGGATTGGGTGTATCCCAGGTCTCCGATAGCGGGAGACCTGGGGCACCTTTCCGGGTGGTGGTTCGCGGGGGATGGCTCTGGCAGTGGTTTCCGAGGCTGTTTACTGCTTTGCTAATGTGAGTGGCGGATTGCGGAAGGCGATTGGGTCTGCGGGAGGGGGGATTCGGGTCCGAATTTGTGAGATGGATCACCGGGATGATTATGTCAAGCTATTTATTATGTTTGGTTTGCGTACAAACAAAAACTGAAGGCAAAAAAAGGTATTCGTAATTTTGTGGTAAACATTGGCCGGTCGTGGTGGGGGGCAGTTGCCACTTTTCTGGCGCAGG
>NZ_DASXYM010000077.1:0-9687 GCF_036502485.1 Occallatibacter sp.
ACCACGAGGTGTTTATGTCCTGGCGCCGACGCCTCGACGTGCACCGCGCGATAACCGCCCAGAGATGCGGGCTTGCTGGAGTGGTAACCCACGATGTATTGGTTTCGGATGTCCTGCGCCACCTGGGACGCAATTTCGTCCACCTGATCCAGCGATTTGGGGAAGTACGCTATCCCGCCCGTCTCCGCCGACAACATTTCGAGGTCGTTGCGCGCCTTGTCGGCTTCCTTCTTGTTGGCGTCATACAGGAGTCCGATGGTATACACCACGGGGCCGCCCAGGTTTTGCACTCTCCGGATCGCCTCTTCCAGCGCCAGCCGCGAAGCGTTGTCCGCCCCATCGGTCACAATCAGAAGCGCCTGTTTGGGCTGGCGCGCATGATGGGAAAGCTGGTCCGCGGAAGCCGCCACGGCGTCGTACAGCGCCGTGGCTCCGCGGGCGTCGAAGCGGTCAATCCCCCGGCGCAGCGCCACGCGATCCACCGTGAACCCCTGGTCGAGATACGCCTTGTCGTTGAAATTCACCACGAATGCAGAGCTCCGGGGATTTGACTCCGCCAGCAGCTTTGCCGCCGCCGCATCCACGGCCTGGCGCTTGTCCAGCATCGATCCCGAGCTGTCGATCAGAATGCCCATCGCCACCGGCTGATCCTGGTGCACAAACGAGCTGGTCCGCTGCGCGACCCCGTCCTCAAACACGTGGAAGTCGTTGCGATTCAGGTCCAGGATGGGCCGGCCCTTCTCGTCCACCACGGTGCAGTTCAACAGGACTTCATCGACGTCCACGTCCAGCTTGTAGGTGTTGTGCCCCTGATCTTTAAGCTGTCCCTTGCCGCCGGCAGCATTGCCCGCCGTCTCCTTCTCCGGAACCGCAATGTCGGGCGAAGGGATGGGATCGCGGTCCTCGGCGAGGGAGGGCTGGACCTCCGGCCTGGTCGGGTTATTCATCTGGGGGGCGGCAGGGGCAGCCTGTGTAGCGGGGGCAGCCGGCGGATTCTGGGCAACAAGCGGGCAGAGCCCCGTAACAGGGACACCCAAGGCGGCAAGAGCCAACAAACGAAACGAATTGCGCATGTTTAGGGAGAGCATAGGCAGACTTTCGGGAACACTGCTTCAACTATTTGGATGCAAACCCGCGCCGAAATGCCGTCAGCTTGTCGATTCCCGACTCAGGGCCGCGTCGATTTGTGCCAGATCCCGGAACCGGGTTTCCGGCAACATCATTACTGCCGCGATCATGACGGTGTAGGCCGCGCCGGCAAATACCGCAATCGCCGTGCCCAGGGCCACGCGCGCGCTGAAATATCCAACCAGAGCCGGAAACAACGCGCCCACGGCCCGCCCGAAGTTATATGTGAACCCCTGCCCCGACCCGCGCAGCGAGGTTGGAAACAGCTCCGTGAAGAAGCTTCCCATGGGACTGAAGGACCCTGACGGGAAGAACCCCAAGGGAAACCCGAGCACCAGGGTGGCCCCATTCCCCAGTGGCAGCACCATGTAGGCCGCAATCGCCACGAACGATCCCGCGGCAAACACCATCAAGGCCGGGCGGCGTCCTATGCGGTCGGTCAGGTGCGCGCTCGTCAGGTATCCCGCGAACGATCCCGCAATCACAACCAGCAAGTATGCCCCGGTGGACACCACCCCCAGCCCGCGTGCGCGCAGATAGAGAGGCAGAAAGGTATTCACCGCGTAATATCCGCCCTGCGCGCCGAGCGCCACCATGGATGCCCACAGCGTGGTGGGCAGCAGCGGCCGGGAGAATATCTTCAGAAAGTGCCCGGGGGCCCGCGTTTGCGAAGGCCGCATGAAGATCTCCGGCTCCCGCACATGCCTTTGAATCCAGAACGCCAGCAGCGCCGGCGCCAGTCCCACCCAGAACATGGCCCGCCACGCGTACTCCGCCGGCAAGACGTTGAAGGCAACGGTATAGAACACCGCCGCCAGGGCCCAGCCCACGGCCCATCCGGACTGGGTTGTACCGACGGCTCTGCCGCGAAACCTGGCGCGAATCCGCTCCGCGATCAGCACCGACCCCACGGCCCACTCGCCGCCGAACCCCAGCCCCTGCAGGCCGCGCACGACCAGCAACTGGGAGAACGAGGTGGTGAACCCGCTCAGAAACGTGAACACGGCAAACCACACAATCGTGATCTGCAGAACGCGCACACGGCCCCAGCGGTCCGCGGCGAGCCCTGCCATCCACCCGCCCAGGGAAGAGAGCAGAAGCGCGGATGTTCCGAGCCAACCGGCCTGTGCTTTGGAGATGTGCCACAGCAGGATGAGCGATGGCAGCACGAAGCTGTACACCATGACGTCCATCCCATCCAGCATCCAGCCGGCGAACGTGGCAATCAGCGTGGCTCGCTCTCCGCGATCCAGCCGCCGCAGCCACCAGCCCGCTTCAGGCATTTGGCGAACGTGAAGTTCCAGATCCGCTCTCCCCACTCTGTGACTCTGTCACTTTGTCACTCTCGACCTGGCGTCCCCAGCCTCCGCCGCCCGGGGTCTCGATCCTCACCGCATCCCCGGTCTTCGCCATCACCGATCCCTTGCCTGGCAACTCCGCCTCGCTCCGGTCGGCCTTGATGAGCGCCGCCCGCCCCAAGGCGCCGTCGGCCCCGCCGGCCAACCCATACGGCGCAAACTTCCTGCGATCGGCAAGCAGGGTTACCTGCGCGTCGGCAAGCAGCTCAATCTCGCGCACCAATCCATTGCCGCCCCGGAACTTCCCTGCCCCGCCCGACTCCGCTCGATACCCATAGTGCCGCACCCGAAACGGATACGCGTACTCGAGAGCCTCGACGGGCGTATTCAGCGAGTTCGTCATGTGGCAATGGACGCCGTCGATGCCGTCAGCATTGGGCCGCGCGCCCATGCCGCCCGCGATGGTCTCGTAATATGCGAAGGGCGACCCGGTGCGCGGATCAACACCGCCGATGGTGAGATTGCTCATGGTGCCGTAACTGGCCGCCGGCACCCGCTCCGGAGCGGCCTGCGCCAGGGCGCGCAGCAGCACATCGGCGATGCGCTGGCTGCACTCCACGTTGCCGCCTGCCACCGCAGCCGGAGGCACGGCGTTCACAATACTGCCCAGCGGGGCCTTCACTGTCACAGGAATCATCACGCCGGCGGTCGCGGGCGCATCTTGCCTGAGCAGACAGCGCAGCACGTAGAAGCACGCCGACCAGGTGATGGGATAGACCGCGTTCACCGCACCGCGCACCTGGGGCGACGAGCCCTCGAAGTCAATTATCACGGATCCCGCGCGCGGATCGAATGTCATCTGCACGGCAATGCGGATGGGCTGCTCGCTCACCCCATCATCGTCAAGGTAGTCAGCCGCAGCGCAGGTGCCCGCCGGCATGGTGCGCAGTTCCGCCCGCATCAGGCGCTCGGAATAGGCAACGAGTTCCTCAGCCAGGGTCTGCACTTTCTGCAGGCCGTACTTCGCCACCACTTCAAGAATCCTGCGCTCGCCGACGCGGCATGCACCCAACTGCGCGGCCAGATCGCCTTCTCGTTCTTCCGGCGTTCTCACGTTGGCGAGCAGGATCGACAGGACTCCGCGATCCATTTCGCCTTTCCGCATCAGCAGCACCGGGGGAATCCGAATGCCTTCCTGGTAAATCTCCTGAGCCGGCCCCATGGAGCCCGCGTACATTCCGCCCACATCGGCGTGATGCGCGCGCGACGCCGCGTAGAACGAGGGCTTGCCGGTACTGTCGACAAAAACCGGCAGCACCAGCGTGATGTCCGGCAGGTGGGTGCCGCCCGCATAGGGATCGTTGAGGATAGCGACGTCGCCTGGCTGCATGGCGATGGCCTCGACCGCGGCCTTGACACTCATGGGCATAGCGCCGAGGTGCACCGGCATGTGATCGCCCATGGCGATCACACGCTCGCCGGCGTCGAAGAGCGCGCACGAGTAGTCGCGCCGCTCCTTGATGTTGGGCGAGATGGCGGTCCTTCGCAGCGCCGCGCCCATCTCTTCTGCGATTGAATGCATGCTGCTCTGGAAGATTGCCAGTTCCACGGGATCGACAGCGCTCATGCGTGCACCTCAATCACCAGATTGCGCAGCTCGTCGACCCGCAGCACATCGCCTGGCGGAAGAACAGTCGCCGAGCTGTACTCGGTCACAATTGCGGGCCCCGCGAACACATCGCCCGCGCGCAGCCGCTCGCGGTCGTACAGGCGCGTGGGGACCCACTCGCCGTCGAAGTAGACCTGCCGCATCGACAGCAGCGCGCCACTTCCATCGCCCTCGTGCGCGGTCTCGCGCATCTGCTCAAACGCGGGCGCGGGCGCGATCATGCGCAAACGTACGTTCACAATCTCCACTGGCCGGCCGGCTTTGGCGAATCCATACCGCCGCTCGTGGAGGCGGTGAAATTCCTCCGCCATCGCCGGACCAAACGGCACATTCAATTCATAGCCCTGCCCGCGATAGCGCAGATCACAGGTCCGCTGGGTCACGCCCTCAAGTCCCTCGCGAAGGAAGTCATTTTGCCCGGCGCTTTCCATCTCCGCAAACACACGCTCTATATCCGTGCCCAGCGGCAGCATCACGGTCCGCGAATACTCGCGCATGGTATCCGCCAGGAGAATTCCCACCGCCGACAGCGCACCGGGCAGCGCCGGCACCAGCACGCGCGGCACGCGCAGAGCATGAGCGAGCGCGCACGCGTGCACGGGCCCTCCGCCTCCAAACGCCACCAGCGTGAAGTCGCGTGGATCGAAGCCGCGCTCAATTGAGATCACGCGGATGGCTTTCGCCATTTCCGTCTCGATGACACGCAGGATGCCGGCGGCAAAGTCCTCTGCCGAACCGAGCGGCCCCCTGGCCTGCTGCATGAAATGCTGTGCCCGCCCCAAGTCGAGCTTGACCGCGCCGGCGAGAAAGCTCTCCGTGTCGAGCCGCCCCAGGATCAAATTGGCATCCGTCACGGTAGGCAGTTCGCCGCGCCCGAAGCACACGGGACCAGGCATGGCTCCGGCCGATTGGGGGCCCACCCGCAGCATTCCGCCCGCGTCGAATCTTGCGAGAGACCCGCCTCCCGCACCAGCGGTGTGAATGTCGAGCATAGGCACGCCGATGGGCACGCCCGACACTACTGACTCATTGCTGACACGCAGGCCACCGGCACTGGCATCCACGAGACACACATCGGTCGATGTTCCACCCATGTCGAAGCCGATGATTCGCTCAAACCCTGCTGCACACGCCAGCTTGTATGCGCCCACGACGCCGCCCGCCGGTCCCGACAGCACGGTCCGCACCGGCTCTTCCGCCGCCACCCGCGCCGAAATGATTCCTCCTGACGACTGCATCACCTCCAGACGCGACTGGCCTTCCATGGCGGCCGCCAGCTTGCCGAGGTAGGTTCCCACCAGCGGCGCCAGATATGCATTCGCCACCACCGTGGCAGCGCGCTCATACTCGCGAAACTCGGGCAGAATTTTGTGCGAGACCGACAGCGGCAGCGCCAGGTCCTTGAGGGCCTCCGCCACCGCCTGCTCATTTTCTGGATTGGCAAACGAGAAAAGGAGCGAGACCGCGACGGCTTCCACGCCGGCGGCGCGCACCGCGTCTGCCAGTCGTCTGAGCTCCTCATTGGAAGATTCCCGCAGCCGTTCGCCTTCGGCGCTGGTCCGCTCCGCCACGCCGAACCGCAAACCGCCAGGCACCAGGCACACGGGGGCGGGCTGAAACCAGTCATACAGCCTGGGTCTTGCCTGCCTGCCGATGGCAATCGTGTCTTCAAATCCGGCAGTGGTCACAAACGCCACGCGTGCGCCCTTACGCTCGAGCATCGCGTTTGTGCCTACCGTGGTCCCATGCCGGACCACCACACTGTGAGTGACGCCAAGCGCGCGCAGCCCATTCAGCACCGCCTGTCCCGGGTCCTGCGGTGTCGAAAACAGCTTCAGCGCGACAAGCTTCCCACCGCGCAGCATTACGCAGTCAGTAAACGTGCCGCCTGCATCAATCGCCACGCGATCGTACCTGTGCCCTGCAGCGCTGGTCGCAGACACACCCACTCAGAACCCCTCTGCCTGTGGCAATTGTTTGCCCGAACTCCGCGGCAATCCCCAAGATTATTGCAGATGCATAATCATGGCCGCGGAGTCCCGAGCCAAACCACACCCAACAGAGGCAAAATCGCTCACGCCCTCATCTGAAAACGACGAAGCTGCGGTTCTCCCAGTTGTCACTCGTCCCGGAACGGACAAGCGGCCCAGGTACTTGAATCTGAGCCGCTCGTTCCTTACCAGGTCGTCAGCTTCACGTTATCGATCCACTCGTGAACGGGGGTGCCGCTGGCGCTCTGGTCGAGCTGATACTGGATTCCAATGGCGTCCGGCCATGGGGTAGGATTCACGGTCCACACCTGGTTCACGGCGTATGCATGGCCATCCACGGAGAGGGTGTCGTAGCGGTATTGGGTTGGGCTGATCCGCTCCACGTACCACTGCACGTGGTGCCAGGTGTCGGCGGCCCAGCGCGGGCAGGGCATGCCGGTCACGATCCAGCGATTGTTGGCGCTGTCCCAGGTGTTCCAATAGCCGTCGCCGAAATCGCACTGGCTTCCGATCATGAACTCGGTGCCGCCCAGGAAGTGGAACAGGTCGAACTCCGCCGACCAGATATTCGCGGCCGAGGTGGCATCGTGGTAGACCCAGAAGTCCCAGACGTAGTGCGTTGCGGCATTTGTTCCCGGCATGGTTTTGATGAACAGGGCATTCGTCCAGGGCAGCCCCCCATCGAACAGCTCGCGACTGCTGCCGCTCATCGACGGCTCGGTGCGGAAGGGCGCCGTCCAATAGTTGGTGCTCAGATTGGTGCCCTCGGCGCAGAGGCTGCACTGCTTCCAATCGGCGGTGGTGTTCTGCATCTGGGTGAACTTTTTTGCGGTGGCGGGCGGAGCGGGGATAGCGGCGCGGCTCGCGGGCGCCGGGCCCACCTGCAGCAGCAAAGTGGCGGAAGTACCGAATCTGGTCTGGTCCCAGGCGCGTGCATAGATCAGGTGACGGCCGTTGGAGAGGTTCAGGTTCTGCGAGAGGGTGTCGGTGTGGTTTGTGTCGCGATAGGCAACGTTGTCGTCCACGTAAATGACCCAGCCGACCACTCCATGGGGGCTGTTCGCGGTGGCGTAGACATGCACCTGGTTCGCGTTCTGGCCGGGCTTGGGGCTTTGCAGCCACACCGACACCTGGGCCTGTGACGCCGCCCCACAAAGAAACAGCAAACCGGGAAGAAGCAATGATTTCATTGCCGCAGAGATCCCGCGTTGTACGCGGGCTGGGTACACCAATCTTGTAAATGTCCTGGCCATACACACCTTCATTGATCAGATTTGGGGATTGTGCGTTCAAGCGCACACACGAGCGCAGCCGCCGGGCTTGGCCCATTCAGCAGACATAAGTTGATTATTTTTTTATTTGAACGTTCTGGTCGGAGAGGCCCGGTGGAACCTGGTGCGGAGACTACCAACCTTTTTAGGCAACAGCGCGATAACCGCAAATCTAAACGACGCGAACAGCACACACGCTAACCAGGCGATGTGCTTTCTCGGCTTGAAGTTATGCCCGGAGAATACATGTTGGCAGAACGCAATGCAAGTTACATTCCCGTAAAAGGGCGGTCGGGGGCAACTCGGAAAGGCCGATTATGCATCGGGAGGGGGTTCGAGCTCGCAGCGGCAGCCCGGAGCGATAGAATTTTCTTCGACATGAGTACGAAGATAGCCTTCCTGTTTCCGGGACAGGGATCGCAGGCCGTGGGTATGGGCCGCGAACTGTCCGAGCAGTTTCCGATCGCCAAACAGACGTTCGCCGAGGCCGATGAGGCGCTCGGCTTTGCTTTGTCGAAGCTTTGCTTTGAAGGGCCTGAAGAGGACCTTCGCCTCACCGAGAATACGCAGCCCGCGATCCTTACCGTGAGCGCGGCGGCGTGGCGGGTTCTGGAGGAGAAGGGCGTGAAGCCGGATCTGGCGGCGGGGCACTCGCTGGGGGAGTGGTCGGCGCATGTGGCCGCCGGCACGTTGAGCTTTGCCGACGCGGTGCGATCAGTGAAGGCCCGCGGACGCGCCATGCAGCAGGCGGTTGCGCCGGGCCAGGGCGCCATGGCGGCCGTGTTGATGCTTGATCCCGCGCAGGTGGCCGAGGCGTGCGCCCAGGCTGCCGCGGAGACCGGCCAGACGGTGCAGGCCGCGAATCTGAATTCGCCCTCGCAGACGGTCATCTCCGGGGCGGCTGCGGCAGTGGAGAAAGCTGCCGCCCTGTGCAAGGAGAAGGGCGCCAAGCGCGCCGTGATGCTGCCTGTGAGTGCTCCATTCCATTGCGCTCTGATGCAGCCGGCGCAGGAGGAAGTGGCGCGCGGGCTGGGTGCTCTCACGCTTCAGGATCCGAGGGTGCCGGTTGCCGCCAATGTCACAGGAGCGCTGGTGACTACATCGGCCGAGGCCAAGGACGCGCTCATCCGCCAGGTCACGGGAGCCGTGCGCTGGGCGGATTGCATCAGGGCGCTGGTGGCGGCCGGCGCCAGCACGTTTGTGGAAGTGGGGCCGGGCAAGGTGCTGACGGGGCTGATGAAGCAGATCGATTCTGCCCAGAAGGCGATGAACGTGGAAGACGCGGCGAGCCTGGAGAAGGCACTGACGGAGCTGAGGGCGTAGCCGTCAAGGCCCATCTCACTTTGCAGCCATGCCCAGACAAGGAGAAAACCTGGATACCCAAGAGCAGGCGGTGCGTGACGCAGAACAAGGGTGGAACGCGGCCATCCTTCGACGGGATGTCGCAGCGGCACGGGAATTCATGGCGCCCGAGTACCAGCTTCTGGTTGGAATCGAAGGACGGAACCTGGCACGTTATCCCCTCGCGCTGTGGCTCGCCGCACTTCCGAACTACGTCATTCACAGCCACACCACGCACGACATGAACATTTCAGTGTGGGGTGACGTTGCTGTAGCCACACTCGCGCACTGGCAAGACGCCGAGGCGTGGGACGGCCGCGACATCTCGGGAAACTTCATGCTCACGGATGTCTGGGTGTTCCGGGACGGCCGCTGGCTGGTGGCGGAACGGCATTCCTCACGGCTTGAGGAGATGCCCTCTTCCAAGGCGTGAACAGGATCTAAGGCCCGAGATACAGCTCCACCGGCGAGAAGCTCAGCGTACCCGATTTGGGGTCATAGGCCAGGAAGAGCGGCTTGCTGCGGTGCTGGTTGATGAAGACCCCCACCACCAGGACGTTGCCGGCAAAGCGGGCGGCGGCGATGTCGTGGTGCTTGATGGCGCCGTAGTCATTGTCGTGGCTGGTGGGGCTCCAGTCCTCCTGGAAGCGCGTAAACGTGTAGCCCTGGTCCTGGGCATTCTGCTGCTGCCAGTTGCTGTTGTGAATCCACACGCCGTAGGCAGCGGCCATGTCGTTTTTTTCCACGTCGCTCAAAAAAGTATTGATCTCAGAGCGGCCGCGCATGTGCGCGAACCAGTGCCAGGGCCAATCGACAGGGAAACCGGAAACAATCCATGCGAGGATGACGAGCCCCGTGAAGGTTGCCACTCCTGACCACGCGATGATGCGCTTGCGGCGGTCTTTGGCTTCGTCAAAACGAGGTGCGTCGAGCAAGGTCATCATGGGCTCCAGCGGTGAGTGGATAGCGTTCGGTGATCAGGTGGTCCG
>NZ_DASXYM010000078.1:0-54956 GCF_036502485.1 Occallatibacter sp.
GTTCCCTTTTTCCCTTGTTCCCTTGTTCCCTCTGCCGCTTGTTGTCCGCCCTCAAGCTTTTCTCCCGTGCGCCGATGAAACACGTGTTGGCAAGATTGCACAAAATTGAGTCACGGAGGCGAGACATTTTGACAGCCATGCAGAACGCCGCGCAATGTCGAATCCCGCTTCTCTCCAGTCATCCGATAGCGGGGCCTGCTCTGGTTGCGATGGAGTCGGCCAATGAGGTCTCAATGGCAGGAGTGAGCGCTCCCTGGCGCAAGCTTCTGCTGCAGGCCGAAATGGCCGCTCCCCACGTCCAGGTGGCCTCCATCGAAGGCGAGCATGGCGCGGGGAAACAGACTCTGGCTCGTTATCTTTTGAGCCGCTCGCCTCTGGCTGGGTCGGCTTTCCAGCGCCGCGATGCGCGCGAGTGGCTTTTGCGCGACTCCGACCCGTCGGACCTTGCTGGTTTCACATATCTGGACCGCGTGGATCTGCTGGCGCCTCCGGGACAGGGCCTTCTGCTCAGCGTGCTCAAATCTCTGCAGGACATTCCGCACGGCCGGGTCATGCTGGTCGCATCGTCGCAGACGCCCTTGCGGCAAATGGCCGGCCAGGGCCTGCTGATGCCGGACCTCGCCTTCCGTCTCACCGCGGTGCGTTTCGGAGTGCCGCCGCTGCGGATGCGCAAGGAAGACATCCCTCCGATCGCGCAGGAGTTGCTTGATCGCATCTGCGCCCGCTACCAGCACCGGCCCGTTGAGCTGGGTCCGGGCGCAATGGCGCGTCTGTTGCAGCACGGGTGGCCGGGAAATGTGCGCGAGCTGGCCAGCGTTCTGGAATCGGCCTTGTTTGAAGCTGTCAACGATGTCATCCGCCCCGGCGATCTGGCGATTCCATCCTGCGGTGAAGTACCTTTCGAGCCGCCAGCCGTGGCCGGCTCAGGCGGCAGCCTCACGCTTGACGATGTGATCCGCCGGCATGTGCAGTATGTGGTCGATCTGAATCGCGGCAACAAGCTGCGCTCTGCGCGCCAGCTCGGCATCAGCCGCTCCACCCTATACCGCATCCTCGGCGACGAGACGATCCTCTAGTCATCACAGTGCGAGCAAGGCCGCTATGCGCTCGGCCGGCGCGGCAACTGGGGTGAGTAAGCATGCACCCGCTGCTCTACACTCGACGATAGATAGATACTTCTATCCGAGGACCCGCCGTTGCGCCCCATCCAGTTCGCTTCTCTCGCCGCTGCCGTTCTGCTGATCCCTTCCTTTGCGTTAGCCCAGAAGCTGAGGGATGTGGGACCCGCCGCCGGCGCGCCGGTGGCCGAGCGCCGCGCCGCGATGAACGCTCTCTTTCAGCAATACTGGGACGCAAGCCTGGAGCGCAGCCCTGAGTTTGCCTCCACCCTGGGCGACAAGCGGTGGAACGACAAGATTACTGACTACTCTGCCAGAGCACGCAACGCCTGGCTCGAGAAGGAGCAGGATTTCCTTCTGAAGCTGGGCGCCGTGGATGACACCGGCTTCACGGACGCCGAAAAGACCAGCCGCGAGCTCCTGCTGCGCGAATTTGCGGACGACATCGAGGCCGCCGACTTCAGGGAATGGGAGATGCCGGTGGACCAGATGCATGGCATCTACGAAACCTATCCGGGCCTGGCCAATCATCTCAGTTTCAAAGAGGCGAAGGATTACGAAGACTGGATTGCGCGCCTCAAGGCCATTCCCACGGCGTTCGCCCAAGTCACCGAGAACATGTCCATAGGGATGGACGACCATCGGGTTCCGCCAAAATATCTGCTGAAGCAGACGCTGGACCAGGTGAAAGAACTGGCTGCTCAAAAGCCGGAAGATTCGCCGCTTGCGGCTCCGCTGAAGAAGTTTCCTTCGTCCATTACGCCTGCCGAGCAGCAACTGATGCGCGCCGAGACGCTGAAAGCGATCGAGGAGCGCGTGTTGCCGGCTTACCAGCGCTTCGCGCGCTTCCTTGAGGTGAGCTACATACCGGCGGGCCGCGACGAGCCCGGCATCTGGTCGATTCCCGACGGGGCGAAGTATTACCAGTTCCTCATCCGCCGCGAGACCACACTGAAGCTCACCCCCGAGCAGATTCACCAGATCGGATTGGAGGAAGTGAAGCGCGACGAAGCCGAGATGCTGGCGATTGCGCAGAAGCTCGGCTTCAAGGACCTCGCGTCCTTCCGCGCCAGCCTCAAGGACAATCCCAAGCTCAAGCCGGCGTCGCCGCAGGCGCTGCTGGATGCGTACCAGGGGCACGTCAACGAGATGCAGGCCAAGCTGCCTCAGCTTTTCGGCCGGCTGCCGAAGAACAAGCTCGAGGTGGTGCGCATGCCGGAATACCTGGAGAAGACCGCGCCGCCTGCCTACTACGATCCCGGCTCGCCGACTGCGGGACGCCCGGGCCATCTATGGGTGAATCTCTACAACGTGCCGAACCGCAGCCTGCTGAACGTGGAGGCCATCTCGTATCACGAGGGGCTGCCCGGCCATCATCTGCAGTTCTCCATTGCGCAGGAGCAGGAGGGTGTGCCGGAGTTTCGCAAGCATGACGAGTACACAGCTTTCGTCGAGGGTTGGGCGCTTTACTCCGAGCAACTGGGCAAGGATATTGGCTTCTACGAGGATCCCTACTCCGACTTCGGGCGGCTTGACGCGGACATGTGGCGTGCCATCCGCCTGGTGGTGGACACGGGCGTGCACGCGCAGCACTGGACCCGGCAGCAGATGGTGGATTATTTCCACGAGCACTCGTCGCTGGATGAGCCTACTGTGCAGTCTGAGGTGGATCGTTACATTGCGTGGCCGGCGCAGGCGCTGGCCTACAAGGCGGGGCAGATGAAGATCCTGGAGCTTCGCGCAAGGGCGCGTAAAACCCTTGGCACCAGGTTCGAGTTACCAGCGTTTCACGATCAGGTACTAGACGCCGGTGCCATGCCGTTGGATATGCTTGAGTTGAGAATCGACGCCTGGGTTGCCGCGCAGAAATGAGCGAGCATGGTGAACCGTCTCTGCGGTTGCTGACAAAGTTGCCGATCATCTGAATTGACAAGCGGTAGAGAATGCAGCGAAGGACGGCCGTTGCTTGTCCTGAGAGCTGCTGTTGTGATTTTTCATTTTGAATCCCCGGGAGGGTCCTGCGTGACAAAGATCCGGACGAGTCCGGCGATTGGCATCGTCGTGTCCGTGGCCTTGCTGTGCGCGCATTCCGGCCTGGCGATCGCCTTTCCTCAGCAATCGGACGCCCTCTCCTATGTGTTCTACATCTTCTGGTCGCTTGCGGCTCTGTGTGCCTGTTCGTGGAGAGCGCTCCGCTCGGGGCTGGCGGTGCGTCGCAGCTGGGCGCTTCTGGCCATAGCGCTGCTGTTCTGGGTGGGCGGCACCGTCATCGCGATCCATGCGCAGTTCTTCCAGCACGCGTCTTCTGACTTCGCCACGATCGACGATTTTTTCTATTTCTTCTACGCAGTGCCCATCCTGCTGGCCATTACGTCCCCTCAGGATATGCAGCTGGGTACGGTATTTTTCTGGCTGGACGGCATTCAGATTGTGGCTATCGGTTTTCTTGCGTACACCGCATTCTTTGCGGTGATCCCGTTTTCGGGTGGAACCCTCCATCCTGTTCCGGTGCAGCGGCTAATCGGCATCTATGACGTGGAAGATTTTCTGGTTGCGCTACTTGCTCCCATTCGCGCCCTCGCCTGTCCGCGTGGATCGGCCGAGCGCCGCTATTTCAAGGCTCTCAGCGCGTATCTATGGATCTATGCCGTCTCAGCCTCCATCTACAACCACATCGTCGCCAGCCAGAACGATGCGGGCGTGCTGGACATGCTGGTAGACATTCCCTTCGTGGTGCTTGCACTCACGGCCTGGCTGGATTGGCCGCCGGCGGGTGTTCCCGGTGAAGGCAAGAACCGGCGTCCGCTTGCCGTGGTGATCGACAATGCCCGGCCTATTCTGCTGGGGCTGGCACTGGTGGCTCTCAGCGGCTGGAATGCACGCACCCACTTGAACCTGGCGATGGGCATGATCTTCGGCGCCTTTGTGGTTTACGGGATTCGGTCCGCCATGCTGCAGAACCGGTTTTCGCAGACGCAGAAGGCGCTTGAACAGGCCAGCGAACGGCTGGAACGGCTGGTGCTGCAGGACGGTCTCACCGGCATTGCGAATCGCCGCTGCTTCGATCAGCGCTTTTTGCAGGAATGGGCACGCGCGCGGCGGACCGGCAGTCCCCTTTCTCTGCTGCTTATTGACATCGACCACTTCAAGAAGCTGAACGATACCTATGGCCATCTCACCGGGGACGAGTGCCTGGTGCAGGTGGCGCATCTTCTGCAGACAACCATCAGCCGGCCCGGCGACCTGCTGGCACGGTACGGCGGAGAAGAGTTTATCGCTCTGCTGCCTGAAACTGACGATGCTGGGGCCCTCAACGTGGCGGAGCGTCTGCAGAGCACGTTGTCCCGCTCTCAGCCTTTGCCTTCAATCGATCGCCAGGTCACCATCAGCATTGGCGTAACCACGTGGATGCGTATCAACGGCACTCCTGCGGAAGCCATACTCGCCACCGCCGATCGCGCCCTCTACGTGGCCAAACAGAACGGTCGCAACCGCACCGAATATCTTCCCCTCGACACGGAGCCCTGACCTCGACGGGGGCCGGTTGGCACTTGAACCCATCAGGCGCGTATCCTGTTCACAGCATCATCAAGTCCCCGAAACTACCAGAATCACAAGGAAGAAAATGGCGGACATCTCCGTTGAGGCCAATCAAATTCCTGCACAGTTGCCGAACGTACGGGTTGCAGTGCTGGGCGCCGGAAAGATGGGCGGAATCCTTCTGCAGGCATTTCTCAAGCAGAATCTCTTCGCTCCCGAGCAGATTTTTGCCACTGTTGCGCATGCCGAGCGCGCGATTGCGCTCAGTACCCAGTGGGGGGTGGACGTAAGCACGGATAATCTTGAAGCGGCGCGCCGGGCCGATTTGATCCTGCTTGGAGTGAAGCCCTTCCAGGTGCCGCATCTCGTGGAGCAGATCAAGCCCGCGCTCACGACTGCCAAAACGATTGTCTCTTTTGCCGCCAGCGTGAAGACGAGCGCCATTGAAGAGGCCGCGGGGCTTGAGATGGCGGTGATCCGCGCGATGCCGAACACGCCATCCGCGCTGGGTGCGGGCGCAGCGGGTTTGTGCCGCGGCCGCTTTGTCAAAGCGGAGCAGATGGAGCTGGCGCAGCGCATTTTTGAGACCGTGGGCCGCACCGTGGTTGTGGACGAGAAACACATGGACGCGGTGACGGGCCTATCGGCGTCCGGGCCGGCCTACATCTACATCGTCATTGAGGCGCTGGCCGAAGCCGGCGTGAAGGTGGGCCTGCCGCGCGACACGGCCACGCAGCTCGCCGCGCAGACGGTGTTCGGCGCCGGCAAGATGGTGCTCGAAACGGGCTATCATCCCGCGCTGCTCAAGGACGCGGTAACCACGCCGGCCGGCTGTACGGTCGACGGCCTCCTCGAGCTGGAAGCAGGCGGCCTGCGCGTTACGCTGATCAAGGCCGTGATGCGCGCGACGGAACGCGCCAAGGAACTGGCTGCCGGGTGACGGTGGGGAAAGAACGCGAGGGGCTTGACCGCGAACCAGCCGGCGAACCGGGCGTTGAAACGGCAGATGAGATGGTCGGGACTCCAGAGCTCGCCAAGCCCGCGCGCCCGGTGTGGCTTCCCTCTTACATCCCTGAACTACAGGGTTTGCGCGGCATTGCCGTGCTGGCGGTCGTGCTTTATCACTCGCATCCGCGGCTTGCAGGCACGCCGCTTTACGGCGCTTCGCTCTGGGGATGGGCCGGCGTCAACCTGTTCTTCGTTCTGTCGGGATTTCTGATCACGTCGATTCTTCTGGAAGCGCGGGAGAAGCCGCATTACTTCCGCAACTTCTATGGACGCCGTGCACTGCGCATCTGGCCGATCTATCTGCTGGTTCTGGCCGTCTGCTATCTGAAAGCCGACTGGTTCATTGGCGCGCCGGTCTGGCAGTCCATCCGCACCGCGCCCTGGTGGGCGTATCTGCTGTTTGTGCAGAACCTGTTTCACCTTGACCTTCCTCCGGGGCTGGGGCCCACGTGGTCGCTTGCCATCGAGGAGCAGTACTACTTTCTTTGGGCGCCGGTGGTGCGCTTTCTGCGCAGGCCGTGGATGCTGGGCTCCGTGCTGGCGGCGGCACTCGTTGTCTCGCCGCTTTTGCGCGCTACTCATTTTGGGTGGATCACGAAGACGCACACGCTGACGCATCTTGACGGAATTGCGATGGGCAGCCTGCTTTCGCTCGCGCTTTACACGCTGCCCCTGCAGCGCCGCACGTGGATCGCGCTTGGGCTGTGCGCCATGGCTTTGGGATTCACGATGGCGGCAACGTTTGCGGGTGGGACGGCGCTGCTGGACTCTGCGCTTAGCTGCGGTTTTGGGGGCGCGGTGCTTGCCGCGATTGCCTCTACCGGGTGGGAGAGCCCACTGAATGCACTGCTGCGCCGCGGACCGCTGCCCTTCTACGGTCGCATCAGCTATGGCATGTATATGACGCACATCCTGGTGTTCATCTATTACGGCTGGGTGGATGCGCGCATGGACCGTTACGGCATCCCCGGCAATCTCGCAGTCGTCGCGTTCCGCCTTGCCGCCTGCACGGCGGCGGCAACGTTACTGTGGTACGGCTTCGAATCCCGCATCCTCAAGCTCAAGCGATATTTCGAACGCTGAAACGCATCCGCTCCCTGAGTCATAGCGCTCATCTGCCGTGATCTCAATCACCGGATTTTGACGGATCCGCTGTTAGCCTGAACAGTGGTCAAGCCGCGCGGCGCGATCCACCATTTAAGATCGAGGCTCTTACCCATGGCGTCCTTTCCAGTGCTGGTTCTGAACAGCGGTTCTTCCTCCATCAAGTTCGGCATCTACGAAGCAGCCGGCGATCAGCGCATCAAGCTCTTTGAAGGCGCAGTCGACGGCATCGGCACAGAACTGGGCAAGTTCTGGATGAAGGATGGCGAGGGAAGAAAGATCATCGATGAGACGCCCGCGCTGCCCAATCGCGCGGTGGCCTTTGCGCTGGTCTCGGACGCGCTGCATTCCGGCAAATTCCCGTCGCCGCTGGCCATCGGGCATCGCACCGTGTGCGGCGGTCCGTCCATCAGCGAGAACCAGCACATCACGACCGAACTCATTGACGAGATCGACAGCCACTCCGCGCTCGCGCCTCTGCACACGCCCATCGCCGTCTACATCATGCGCGAAGCGCTCAAGCTCTTTCCCGGCGTGCCCAACTTCGCCGTTCTCGATACCTACTTCCATCGGACCATGTCAGAGCTGGTGAAGGCGATGCCGATCCCCGCCGAATTTGCAGCGATGGGCGTGCGCCGCTACGGGTATCACGGCATCTCGTATGAATCGATCATTCACCAGTTGCGGCCCAACGTTCCGGAAAAGCTGATCGTGGCGCACCTGGGAAACGGCGCATCCATGACCGCTATCCGCAACGGCGAGTGCGTTGACACTTCCATGGGCCTCACGCCCACAGGCGGCATCATCAGCGGCACGCGCACCGGCGACATCGATCCCGGCGTGCTGCTGTTCATGCTCAACAAGATCGCCGAGACGGGTGTGAGCGCAAAAGAAGCCGCGGACCAGCTCGAAACTCTGGTCAGCAAAAAGTCCGGCCTTCTGGGCATGAGCCAGCTCTCGAACGACATGCGCGACCTGCGCGGCGCGATCGACGACGGCAACGTTCAGGCGCGGCTCGCCGTAGACAAGTTTGTGTGGACGATCCAGAAGTGGATCGGCAGCTTTGTGGCGGAGCTTGGCGGGCTCGACATGCTGGTGTTCACCGGCGGCATTGGCGAGAACGACATTGCCTCGCGCGCGGAGATGTGCGCCGGCCTGGAAGCTTTGGGAATCAGGGTGGATGCCGAGCGCAACAACGTGCGCGGAGCAGCGGTCATCTCTGCCGCGGACTCGCGCGTGATTGTGCGCGTGATTCCTCCGGCGGAAGATTTGATGATCGTCAACCACGTCATGCGCCTGCTGGCGGAGCAGCCCAGCCCCGAATCCGCTTTAGAGGCGCAGATCGCGTAGCGCAGCCTGCGCGGCGTTGTAGCCGCACATCCCGTGGACTCCGCCTCCTGGCGGGGTCGATGCGGAGCACAGATACAGCCCCTCTGTTCCAGTGCGATAACTGCGGATGCTGGGCCGGAAGAGCACCTGCCTCATGTGGAACGCGCCGGCGTTGATGTCGCCGCCGCTCAGGTTGGCATCCATCCGCTCGAGATCCGCCGGAGTGGAAACACGCCGCGCCAGCACGCAGTCGCGGAACCCCGGCGCAAACCGTTCGATCTGGTCCTCCATGGCCCTGGTGCGATCCATTGTTGCGCCGTTGGGAACATGGCAGTATGCCCAGGCGGTGTGTTGCCCTGCCGGCGCGCGGATGGGATCAAACAGAGAGGGCTGCGTGAGCAGGACGTATGGGACCTGCGGGATGCGTCCTCTCCACACCTCGTGCTCGGAGCTCGCGATTTCGGCATAGGTGCCGCCGAGGTGCACGGTCATGGCTCGACGGCAACCGGCTGCTTTCCAGGGAATCGGCTCTGACAGCGCGTAATCGATCTTGAATGCGCCCGGACCGTATTCAAACTGCTCGAGGCTGCGACGGTAGGTAGGTGCGAGACGCGATCCGGCAATCTGCAGCAACTGATGCGCAGTCACATCGAACATCGCGATGGCATCGCGCATATCGATTTCGCTGAGCGACTGGATGCGCCTGCCAGTATGCACCACGCCGCCCAGTTGCTCGAGCCTGCGGATCAAAGCATCGGGAATGGCCTGAGCGCCTCCTCTGGCCACCGGCCAGCCGACCGCGGGGGCGCTGGCGCCGAACATCATGCCCACTGCGGAGCTCATCATCTGATCGAACGAAAGCATCGAGTGGCCCGCGATTCCGGCCAGCAGCACGCGGGCGCGCTCCGTCTTGAAGCGCCGCGCCAGCACGTCCGCCGGCAGCGCAGCGTACATGCCGAATCGCGCGAGCAGGACGGGATGTTTGGGTACGTGGATCGGCGGCCGCAGTATGTCGTCTGCAAGGTCCCACCACCGTTCGGCGCCGGGCCGCATGAGGTTCACCCATGCCTTGCCGTCTTCGCCGAGTTCGCGCTTCTGCGCTTCCAGCGAGTTCTCAAGAAAGACCGCAGTGCCATCATCGAGCGGATGCGCAACGCAAGCCTCGCCGTGCACCCACTCGAGGCCGAGATCCTTGAGCGGCAGGGTGCGGAAGAATGGCGAGCCGGCACCCAGCGGATACACCGAAGAACCGAAGTCGTTGCGAAACCCGGGCACCGTGAGTTCCATGGTCCGCGCCGCGCCGCCGGGCTGCTCTTCCGCTTCGAACACTTCTACCTGCAGCCCTGCCTGCGCCAGCACCACTGCGGCCGAGAGTCCGTTCGGTCCGGCGCCAATCACGTTGGCTCGCATCTTCACTCCTAATCGTGCCGCGGCAAATCATCCGCCGGCGCGCTGATCTCAAACTGTCCGTCCGGCGTGCGCTCAATAGCCGGAGCATACAGGCCCAGCATTTCGCGGCGCCACCAGTTGCCCGTGCGGCGCTTCTCCTCCAGGGTCGTGAACCAGTACTGCCAAAGCACCGCGCGCACAAAGCGCGGCCCCGATCCGTTGAACGGGTCACTGCGAAACAGGCCGATCACGTCGCGATCGTTGTTGAGCAGCTTCTCTTCCGTAACCGGCACGATCTCGTTCTGCTGCCAGCTGCCCAGGGACGCGAACCAGAGGTTCCAGTCGAAGCGCGGCTGATACGGTGCATAGAGCCCTGGCGCTTGGTTCAGCAGCTGTGGCTTGTGGGTGAAGAGATAGGGCCGCCAATTCTGCCCGTCATTCGAGCCCTGAAATTCAATCTCGTATCTGCCGCGCGTCATTACTGCGAACAGGCCGTACTGATTCGCGATGCGGAATTGCTCGATCGCGGCCGCCGGTTTCATTGGCAGCAGATTACCGGCGACCATGTCTACCAACTCCGCCACGGTTGCATAGCCGATCCACGACAGTATGCACGCTGAGACCACCAGACCCACGGCATGCAGGGTACTCCGAATAGGATGCGCGGCCGCGCGGACGGGTTCCTCATCGCCCAGCGGCCGCGCCGGCCGGAACCGCGACGGGAACACACGCCTGAGGTACACGTCATCCAGCAGCAGAAAGCCCAGCGCCAGCACAATGTAATTCAGAAACGCATAATTGCCCGTGAGGATCACGCCGATCTCCCACGGCGTCACGATAAGGAAGCAGATGAGCCGCACGCGCCGCGGCAAGAACAGCATCCACACCAGCACGAACTCCATGAGCAGCGTGCCCACCACGCTGGCCGCGTGGAACCAGTGCGGCAGATGCTGCACATACCAGCCGATCCATGAAGGCAGCGGGCTGTTCTGGTAGTACTGATCCATCGCAGTGAAGTTGCGCCACTGGGGATCGCCGCTCAGCTCCTTCACGATACCGGATTCGAAGTAGATGCGGAACCACTCCCCGCGCAGCAGCCACAGGCTCATGCGCGAGGGCGGCTGCTCCATTGCGAGCCCCGGCCAGAGGCCGGCGGGCGCAAAGAAGAGCGAGATGAATCCTGCCTCGAGCAGCATGCCGTCTGACTGATAGCTTGAGAAATCTCCGGCCGCCGCGACGAACGAGAGAAAGCACGCCCAGCAGATGAAGAGGCTGAGCCGCGGGCCCACGTTGCAGAACGCGAGCAGCGACGCGACGATGCCGAGCCACGTCACGGTCATCACGGCTGCGGAACTCGAAGACACCCAGAACAGCGTGGGCACATGCCAATAGCACCAATGCCCGTAATACTGCGCGGCGGCCCGCAGATAGTTGCCCGCCGGCTCAATGCCGTGCGGGCCGATCAGGCCTTTGATCTGAAAGACAAGCGAGAAGAACGCGGAGAAGTAGATCAGGGCCAGCGCGCGCAGCCAGATCCAGCGCGCCAGGGCGGCGTTGCGCTCGCCCATCTGCGGATCGAACCATGCCCGCAAGGAGGGTCGCCGCGGAATCTGGATACTGGTCTCCACGGTCATTGGAGGCTCAGCCAAACGCCTGAGTTGTACTTCCGCGGTCTGAGTTGTGGTTCGCGGGCACACCAACTCAGTCGGGCTTGGCGAGGGTTGCGATCAGTTCATCGCGACGCCGATTCGCGATCCCATCCACACGGCCCAGCATGTGCATCCAGCCAAACACGGCGCCAACAGCCAACGCCACAAAGATCGGCACCGCCAGCCAGAGCCGGCCGAGCCAGCCGCACAAAGCAAACACACCGGCTCCCAGCCCCATGGTGACAAGCTGGATGAGAAGGCTCAGCAAGGCATTCGCCTGCGAGCCCTTGTGTTTTCCGATGCGGCTCAGGTTGATCTTGTAGGGCATCAGCAGTGAGAAGGCATTGCCGGCCGCCAGGTGAACCGGCAGCGCAAACAACACCCACGCCGCGCTGGCTGCAATGGCATCGGGCGGGGGGGTGCCGAATCTCCAGCAAGCCACAACGCCCACAAGGACCGCGACGATAGCGAACAGCGCAGAGTGGAACAGGTTCTTTGCCAGGACCACGGTGCGGATGGGCGTGGGCGAAAGAAACAGAAGCTGAATCCCCGCGCCCTCGCCGCCCAGGTTGTTATAGATGAGCTGCGTGAACCCGACTATCGCGTATGCGAGGGACAGCAAAAGCCCGAGCGGAATATGACGTGACGGGCTGCTCACATTCCGATTTACGCTTGCCAGCACGAACACCACAATGATGGGCGACCCAACCTGATAGAGCAGCGGGATAGCCCGCAGCAGCGTGCGCAGTTCCTTTTCGAATACGGCCGCAATTGGCCCTGAGCCGCCCACCGACCACTCGCGCCCCTTGCGTTCGGCCTCACTGCGTTTCGGTCCTTCCCCGAGATTTTCACCGCGATACTCGGCGCGCAGCCGAGCGGCCAGCGTGGCCCCGGTGGCGGTGGCGAACAGTCCCAGCGCGCATAGCGCGCCCAACGCCTGCACGGGCCGGCGGTCCTGCCCCTGCTGCAATGTCATCGCGGCCAATCCCGGCGGGAGCCAGCGTTGCACCAGATCCGCCTCATGCAGCCAATGAAGAGCCGCCGTGCGCGTTGCGGCATTGAAGGGAGGCTTGTTGGGGCTCTGTCGCAGCGCCGGATTCAGCAACTGCAACCCCAGCATCAGCAGAAAAAAGATCGCCATCACGATTTCGCGCGTGCGCCGCTGCGCCAGCCAGCGCTCAATCCAGGCAAAGATGGTGCGCACCAGCAGCACGTTGAAGATCGCAAACACCAGCAGCGCCAACGTCGCCCACACAAACAGGCCGGGCCGCGCCACCACCATGCCGACCCACAGTCCCATGCTGCAGAACGCGCCCACAATCGTTGAGGCGTCAATCAATCCGAACAGCAGATTGAGGACGAAGAACGTGCCAAAGCTCACTGGAAAGCGCAGCAGCCCGGCCAGGTCAAACTGCTGTTGAAAAGAGGCAATCGTGATTGGGACCAACTGCCAGATTAGAAAGACTGTCCAGAACAGGACAGGCAGGAACGTCCATTCGCCGTGCGACACCATGGCATAGGCCGCAGCTCCCAGCCCCGTCGCGATGGAGAGGCCAATGAACGAAAACAGGATGCTTGTGGCGATGCGCGCTCCCAGTTCCAGCGCGCCGCGGGTGGAGCGGATGGTGTTCCGGAACATGATCCAACGGATCCGCGCCAGAGCGCCATATTGTGCACGCGACTGCGGGCTGAGCACCCCATGCGCATGCGACAGTCCGGCTACGCCAGCCATGACAGCTCCTGCGTCGGCTCGGTGCCGCCGGCGCCCACAATCGATAAGAAGATTTCTTCGAGCGTGAGCTTTTGGTCAGCCTCGGCACCTGGCAGGGTGCTGGCCACCCCGACGCGCAGTTCTTCAAGCGAACCGTTGGCAACGAGCTGGCCCCTGCTGATGATGGCGACGTGGCTGCAGAGCCGCTCGACAATCTCCAGCACGTGCGTGGTCAGGAAGATGGTGGCGCCGCGCTGGATCATTCCCTGCAGCATGGTCTTCAGCATGCCTGCCGCAATCGCATCGACGCCCTCAAACGGCTCATCGAGGAACAGCAGCTTGGGCCCGTGGATCACTGCGGCGGCCAGGGCCAGCTTCTTCTGCATGCCGTGGGAGAAGTCGGTGACCAGCTTGCGGCCCTCGTTAGCCAGTTGCATGAACTCGAGCAGTTCCCCGGCACGGCGATTCGCGGTGTCGTGATCAAGCCCGTACATGCGGCCTACAAAGCTGAGATACTCGGTTGCGGTGAGGCGGCCGAGGAGCGCCATGCCTTCAGGAACGACGCCGATCTGGCGTTTGAGGTCGAGCGAAGATGCGTGAAACGGCTGGCCGAGTATTTCGATGGTTCCCGCACTCGGCTCCAGCAGTCCGGTGAGCATCTTGATGGTGGTGGACTTCCCTGCCCCGTTCGGGCCGAGGAATCCGAAGAACTGTCCGGGCGCTACGCTGAAGGCGACGTTCTCGACAGCCGTGAGTTCGCCGAATTGCCGTGTAAGCCCGCGGGTCTGAATGGCAGCGATTTCCATGTGGGGCAAGGATAACAAGGAACAAGTTCTGCGGGAAACGGCATCAAGACCAAGCTGTCTGGATCATTGCTTGATCGGTTCGTCCGACGGTTTGGAGGACTTCACCCAGCCCGGATGTTCTTTCGCGATCTCTTGACCAATTTCCCCGCCCAGCCGTCCTCCGATGCGAGCGGTCTCGGCCATGACATCACTTTGAATCTTGACCGCATTCTCGCTAAGCTTCTGCTGCAGTTGGGCCGATGCGGGGAGGTCTCTCGACTCTTTTTTCGCCGCGATCACTCTCGGCCGAAGCCTGGCCGTTCTGAGGAGGAGCAGAGTTTACCTGCTGAGCCGGCATGCGAAGTGTCATGCCTGCCGCCAAAAGAAAGTACAGGACGGATTTCACCAGAGAGCCCGAGAGCGCAGGGCGTCAGGCAGCTTACGCCCTTTCTTCAGATAGAGAAATTGGGGGAAGGCTATCACCAAAGAAACGTCGTTGTCTCTTCCTAGATAGAGTCGGGTGAATCGACCTCTTCCAGCTTTTCCCCCAACGGATCATTCTCGCGATCCGTCACCTCGACAACCTCGGCCAGCTTGGCCGCCAGTTCATTTGTCCACAGTCTCTCCGGCGCGCGCCAGCTCCAGTTGCCTTGCGGGACCGCCGGCGTATTCATGCGCCCCTCGGAGCCCATCTCGAACAGATCCTGGGCGGGCACAATCGCGAGTTGCGCCACGCTGCCCTCCACTGCGCGAATCAGGGGCCATACCGGGCTCGCCTTCTTATCGGTCTCCACACCCACACACGCAGCAGCCGCCTTCCGCTCCACGTCGCTTGCCAACTCCCACCAGCCGCGGGTGGTGTCGTTGTCGTGCGTTCCGGTGTAAGCGACCATATCCAGCGTGTACTGATGCGGCAGGTGCATGTGGGCGCCCTTGTCTGTGAACCCAAACTGAATGACGCGCATGCCCGGGAAGCCGGCATCCATGCGCAACTGATCCACATCTTTCGTAATCAGGCCCAGATCTTCCGCCACAATGGCGAGCGGACCCAGGGCGCGCTCCAGCGCCTGGAAGAGTTCCAGGCCGGGTGCCTTGACCCACTTGCCGTGAATCGCGGTCTCTTCTTCCGCGGGAATCGCCCAATAAGCCTGGAAGCCGCGGAAATGGTCGAGCCGCACGATGTCATAGATCTCTTTGGCGCGGGCCATGCGCTGAATCCACCAGTCGAAACCCTGCGCGCGCAAGACATCCCAGCGGTAGAGCGGATTGCCCCAGCGCTGCCCTGTCGCTGAGAAATAATCCGGCGGGACACCGGCGACACGAATCGGCTTCAGGTCTTCGTCCAGTTCGAAGATCTCAGGATGCGTCCACACATCGGCCGAATCCATGTTCACGAAGATGGCCACGTCGCCCAGGATTCGGATTCCGTCGCGCCTGCCGGCCTCGCGCAGATCTTCCCACTGGCGCGTGAACGCATACTGCAGCACCTGTTCCAGGGCCAGGTGGCGGCGGTGTTCGCGCGCAATCGCATCCAGCGCTGCACGGTCCCGCTTGCGCACCTCTTCGGGCCACGCGGTCCACGCGCCGGTGTTGTACCTGGCGCGCAGCACGGCGTAGAGCACATAGTCCGTGAGCCAGTTGGCCTCCCGCTGGCAGAACTCCTGGAACTCCGCCCACTGGTTTGCCAGCTTCGCGTCGTGGGGACCGCGATCGAGGAAATTCCCGGCCGCCTCATAGAGCAGCGGCAGCTTGCGCGTTTCCACTTGGTGGAAGTTGACCGCGCCCGCGCGCCCGGCGAGACCCGCGATGCGCTGACCCGCGATCCAGCCCCAGTCCGACAGAAACTCGAGACTGATGAGATACGGATTCCCCGCAAATGCCGAGGAGCTTGCATAGGGCGAGTTGCCAAAGCCCGTAGGACACAGCGGCAGCACCTGCCACACGTGCTGTTTTGCGTCGGCGAGAAACTTCAAGAACTCATAAGCGGCCGGCCCCATATCGCCGATGCCGCCATAGGAAGGAAGGGAGCTGACGTGCAACAAGATGCCCGAGGAACGCTGGAATTCCATGTCACCATTATCCGATGCGCTCCAGCACAGTTGTGTCCGCCGGGCACCGAGGGCTTTTCTCATGCAGATTCGTAGTTTCCGGAGGCGGGCCGACCCCGGCTACAATGGCTAGTTCATCGCGCACTGCTCCATCCGCGCGCGAAAATCCCAGATGAGTGAGGAAGAATCGTTGACCTCTCGAAAGAGCTTTTGCCTCGGTTTGATATCGGTCCCACTGGCCCTGCTGCTTTGCACTCCTCTCCGCGCAGCGGCCCAGTCCGCTCCGCCCGCGGCTGTAACTGTCGCGTCCGGCTGGCAGCTCCAGGATGCCGCCAAGGTGAAAGACTCGGCCGAGAAGGTTTCCTCGTCAGGATTCAGTCCCGCCGGCTGGTACACGGCCACTGTTCCCGGCACCGTGCTCACCACACTCGTCAACAATAAGGTCTATCCCGATCCGGCGTACGGCGAGAACAACCGCCCCGAGATCATTCCTGAGTCCCTCAACAAAGCGTCGTACTGGTACCGCACGGCGGTCGAGGTGCCCGGGAACTATGCCGGGCGGCACGTCTGGCTTAACTTCGACGGCATCAACTATTCGTCTGAGGTCTGGGTCAACGGCGCAAAGGTGGGCACTACGCGGGGTGCCTTCATTCGCGGCAAATTCGACATCACAGAGCGGGTGAAGCCCGGGCAGAAGGCCGTGGTTGCGGTGCTGGTTTGGCCGCAGCCGCACCCCGGCGTGCCCATTGAGCACACCCTCAAGAACGGCCTGGGGAAGAACGGCGGCATCACCGCGCTCGACGGGCCTACGTTCCTCTCCACCATTGGATGGGACTGGCTGCCCGGCATCCGCGACCGCGACACCGGGATCTGGCAGAAGGTGTACCTTTCCGCCACAGGCCCGGTGCTGGTGAAGGACCCGCTGGTCACTACCGACCTGCCGCTGCCGCGCAGGGATTCGTCTGACGTCGCCGTTCAGGCCACCGTGGAGAACGTCACCGATCAGCCGCAGAAAGGCGTGCTCAAAGGCGCCATCGAGAACATCACGTTCGAGCAGACGGTTGAAATCCCGGCGCACGGTTCGCAGAAGATCACCTTCGATGCCAAGACCACGCCGGCGCTCCACATCGAAAACCCGCGCCTGTGGTGGCCCAACGGCTACGGTCCGCAGAACCTTTACAAGCTGCACCTGAGCTTCGAAGCGGCCGGTACAACGTCCGACGCACAGGACGTGAGCTTCGGCGTACGCAAGATCACTTACTCGGTCCCCGATTCCGAAAACCTCACCATCAGCATCAACGGCGTGCGCGTGTTCATCAGGGGCGGCGACTGGGGTCTCGACGAGATGCTCAAGCGCATTCCGCGCGAGCGTCTCGATGCCGAGATCCACATGCACCAGCTCGCCAACCTCAATCTCATTCGCAACTGGGTGGGCCAGTCGACGGGCGAGGACTTCTACGAGTTGTGCGACAAGTACGGCATCCTGCTCTGGGACGAGTTCTTCCAGCCTAACCCCTCAGATGGCCCTGACCCCGACGACCTGGTCACTTACATGGCCAATGTGCGCGACAAGATTCTCCGCTTCCGCAACCACCCGTCGATCGCCGTGTGGTGCGCGCGGAACGAGGGCTTCCCGCCCAAGTCGATTGACGACAAGCTTCAGGTCCTGATGTCTGAGCTTGAACCCACGCGGCGCTATCAGCCGAGTTCTACTTCAGGCGCCGGCGTGCGCTCCAACGGTCCATACCACTGGCGCACGCCTAAAGAGTTCTACCTCGTGACCGACGACTTCTTCAAAACCGAAACCGGCTCCCTCTCTGTGCCCACGCTCGAGTCCATTCACGGCATGATGCCGCAGAAGGACTGGGAGTCGATCAACGACGATTGGGCCGAGCACGACTTTGCCCGCGGGGCGCAGTGGGGCGACAAGTACAAGGGCCAGCTTGAAGACCGCTACGGCAAGGTGCGCAATCTAGCGGACTTCGTGCGCAAGGCGCAGCTGATGAACTTTGAGGCGTACCGCGCCATGTATGAAGGCCGCAACGCGCAGCTCTTTCATCCCACCACGGCCATCATCACCTGGATGTCAGCGCCCGCGCAGCCCAGCTTTGTGTGGCAGCTCTACCACTACGACCTCGAGCCGAGCGCATCGCTTTTCGGCGTACGCTCAGCCGGCGAGTTGCAGCACGTCCAGCTCAACGAATCCACCGGGCAGGTGCAGATCATCAATAACCTGCCCACGCCGCTGGAGAACGCTGTGGTCCACGAGACGGTCTACAAACCGAACGGCTCAGTCGCGTACCAGCACGACGCCCAAGTGACCGCGCCTGCCGACACAGCCACCTCCGCCGGCCCGGTGGACGCACCCGCCAAGGTGGGGAAGAACCTCTCTCTCCTGAAGCTCGATCTGCACGACGCCAATGGCAAGCTGCTCTCGACCAATTTCTACTGGCGCGGCGCAACCGGCAGCCCCGACGATCTCAAAAAGCTCGACAAGCTCTCGAAGGTTGCGCTCGACGCTAGTGTGACGCGTAACGATTCGGAGGGGCGCGCCCGCATCGCCTTAACCCTCCGCAACTCGTCAAAGCACATCGCCCTCATGGCGCATGTGCAGCTCCGCCGCAAATCCGGCGAGCGCGTCTTGCCTGTGTACTACGACGGCAACTATGTTTCGCTGGCGCCCGGCGAAAGCCGGACCATCAACGTCGACGCCGACCTCAAAGACCTTCACGGCGAAGATGCCCTGATGGTCCTCGATGGCTGGAACACGACCGTCACGCCCGCATCGGCTTCCGGCGTCTCCATCGCGCCCAACAAGGAAGCTGATCCGATGCAGTCGCCTGAAACGGGGCTACCCTTCCAGACGGAAGGCCTGAGGCAATAGGCGGGGGCGGCGCGAATGAAAAACAAGCCGGAGTGGCCGCCCGCTCCGGCTGCTTTTTTTGCCTGGCGACCGTTGCAAACTTACATTGAGATGAAAATGACAGTGTCGTCATTTTCCTAGCAACTCATATCCCGCCTCGCTGAATCGAATCCAGTGGGGGAAATCCACTTTGATACGCAAGATTCTTCTTGGGATGGGATTGTTGTGTCTTTTTGCAAGCTGCAGTGACGTTCACAATTCCAGCTCACCGCAAGCATCCTTCCCGGACCCGCCGGCGTTCACCAGCGCGAACGGCGTGCTCGATCTGCTGATGATCGCGGAGCCTTCGCCGGTCACGCTTGGCGGGTTCAAGCCTACGGCCTGGGTTTTTCAAGTCTGCGAGATCGCCGACGCGCAGGGCGATCAGTGCCCTGCGGATCCCCGCACGGCCGCGCCTTACGGCGGCGTGCGCCTCCAGCTCATGCCCGGCGATCACCTGCGCATCCGTCTTATCAACCATCTGCCGCCCGTTCCCGATGATGCCGAGAATGCGCACGGCAACGATCCCATGATGAACGAGATGCTGGCCGCCAACCCCGTGAATATTCATACCCACGGGTTGATCGTTGAACCCCGCAAAGCCGACGCCTCCGACCCTACATACGGCGACTACGTCTATGTTCTCGGCTATCCCTCGGGCAAAATGCCGTCGATGGTGATGGCTGACGAAACCGCCACAGACCAGCCCATCCAATACGACATCTATATTCCCCCGAACCATCCCTCCGGCATCTTCTGGTTCCATCCCCACGTGCATGGGCTCGGCGGCAATCAGCTCTCGGAAGGCTTGTCAGGGCTGATCACCATTGGCGCGGTCAGCGACTACGTTCAATCCGCCGCAACCATACCGGTCCACTACATCGCCCTTAAAGACATGCAGGTGCTGCCCAGCGGCGAGGTGCAGGACCAGGAAGACGCCGCCTATTGCAATCAGGATCCCGACGATGGCGACAACCGCGAAGGCGCCTGCGACGGAGAAGACCGCTCCAATGATCCGGACGACCCTGAGGGGTCCAATTACACCGGCGGCCGCTGGCTCTTCACGATCAACGGGCAAGTCTATCCGTCGCTCAGTGTGACGGAATCCACGGGTCAGATCTGGCGCCTGCTCAACACCGGCCCCACTCGCGCCTACGATCTGGTTCTCCAGGACGATCAGACCAAGGCGCCGCTGCAGTTTCAGGTGCTCTCGCTCGATGGCGTGGCCCTGGCTCCGCCCGCGGGCAGCGACCTGGCCCACATTCGCGCCGCCACGGCCGGCAAGGTCGAAGCGGTGGCGTGCAGCGGCTCGTCCTCGGGCGCCAATGCGCCGGTCTGCGCCAACCACCTTGTGATGTATCCGAGCGCGCGCGCGGAAATCTGGATCGCTCCTCAATCCGGCTCGTCATCGGCCACCCTCATCACAAAGGGAGTCAATACCGGCCCGATCGGCGATTCATGGCCGTCAATCAAGCTGTCGCACGTGTCGTTCGGCAGTTCGACGGGCACCTCGGCGATCCATCTCTTCGGCCAGGCCTCCAGCAGGTCCATAAGCCGCCCGCAGGTCCGTGCCGTCGGGCGCAACCTGCTCTCGTCCACAGGGCTGCTGGGCGCGCCGGTCACCGCGAGTTTCAATGGCGTGGGACCAGATGTTTCCCTCCGCGATGCGCAGGCGGCAGCGGCCGGAAAATCCAGCAGCGTGCCGGCTCTTCAGCATCCGCTCACGGCGCAGCAGATGCACACCATGCACATGGAAATGGCCGAGCTATCCAAGCCGGTGAAATCGCTCGCCTCGCCCGCGTGCACTGCGCTGCCCTCCGGCCATCGCCGCCGCATTTTCTTCGGGGTCCCACCCTGGAACCCGGATCAGTTCGGGCTTGGGTATGAGGAGGTGGATGAGAACGACAATCCGGTTGCCGGCACTTACCAGGAGATCTCGCCGTTCGATCCCAACAGCATCAACGTCTGCCTGCCGCTCGCACCGGGCAACCAGCCCGTCACCGAGGAGTGGGAGTTGGTGAACGTCGCGGGCGAGGTGCACAACTTCCATATGCATCAGACCAAGTTCTACGTGGAATCGGACAATGCGCCGCAAGGCGACGGGGGCGCGCTGATGGATAACGTGCCGCTCCCCACCGGCGGGACCAACTGCGACGGCAGCGTTGCGCTATGGCGTCTGGGCACCTGCAAAGTGCCGACGGTGCGGGTAAAGATCCCGTTCGCCGAGGTGGGTGATTTTGTTTACCACTGCCACATCGGCGAGCACCAGGATGGGGGCATGATGGCGCACATTCGCGTCATCGCCAGCCGGTAGCTCCGCGGCCTCAGAACGTCCTCACCGGAGCCGGCTGTTCGGCTCCGGCCTGTCCGGTTTTGATCTCGGCGACGTAAAAGTTCTCGCCCGGCACTTTGTATCCTGCCAGCCGCCGCATCATGGCCAACTGGCCCACGTGGTTGATGGCGTCGGCGATTGGGCCCTGAAAGAGCCGCTCCAGCTCCGCGCGCACCGGCTCCGGGCCTGCCAGATACCCATCGAGCGCGGTCAGGGCGGCGAAAAACCGTGCTTTTTCTTCGCCCCATGGCAGCGGCTCGGAGTTATGCCAGCGCTGCTGCCCCTGCGCACTGCTAAGGGCCCAGTCGAACAGGTCGCCCATGTGCGCCAGAATCTGCGCCGGCGTCTTGCCGCAGCCGGTGAACGCCGCGAATTCGTCCGGCGAGCCTTGGAGCGCGCGGTTTGCCCGATACGCCAGCGCCGCCAATGTATGACGCAGAAACTCCCGTTTTTCGTCCATGCCGCACTATATCAATCACGGCGCGGCTTTCCGATCTCCAGCCAGGGACGTTCGAGAAATCGCCATGCGCATGAAGCTGCGCATTTGCCGTATCGAAATTGACGAATGCGGAGATGAGGACCAGAATGTCTGGTGTGACTGCAGAGTACGCCCGCCACACGCTTCGATACATCCGATAAAATCTGCGCGCAGTTCTCATCAGGCCCGTAGACATCTGCATAGACTTTTCCGGCGCCCCACCTTCGCCGGATGTCCCTTCGGGACTTCTTGCTTCTGCCCCGTTTGAGGAGGTCGTATGTCCTACCTTCGCTGCGCACTCGCCGCGGCTGTTTCCACCCTGTTTGCCTGCGCCGCCATGGCGCAAAAAACTGTCACCTTCAACGCGAAAACTGTTGCCGGAGGCAATCGACCCGGCAATCTTTACACCACCGATTTCAACAAAGACGGTCTTCCTGACATCCTTCAGGACACCGCTGAGACCCCGGACGGCTGGTCCGTCATCCTCGCCTCCGGTCCGGGCAACTTCCGTTCTCCGGTGCTGGGAGCGGAGCGCTGGGGCATGGATGTGACGCAGCTTCCGCTCGCCATCGCCGACTTCAATGGCGACGGCATCCCCGATGTGGCTGTGGCGATCCACGGTACTTATTACGTCAACGTGTATCTCGGCAAAGCCGATGGAACCTTGGCAACCGTAGAGACACAGACGGACACCTACAACCCGGACATCCCTTACTTCGCGGATTACTCAGCGACGTCCGCGGCCGACTTCAATAGCGATGGCAAAGCCGATCTGATTGCGGAGCACTACGCGTCCGGTGGGACGCCCCGCGCGCTTTATGTGTATACGGGCAATGGCGATGGCCGTTTCGGGATCGTCGGGGCCCTCGCCTTTGCGGAGCCCTCCGGGACCGAGGTGCACAACGTGGTGGTCGGCGATTTCAATGGGGACGGTCATGCCGATGTGGCGTTCGTGAATACTACGCTTTGCGCCTCCGGGTCGACCGTCTGCTCCGCAGTGCTGCATGTGTTGTATGGGGACGGCAAACTGGGCTTCCGCGACACGACCGTCTACACGGCCCATGGGCCTTTCAACATTTCAGCGGGCGACCTGAACAGCGACGGAAAGACCGATCTGTTCGGAGTGGATGCAGCGGCAGGCCAGCTGGCGGTCTTCTACGGAGGAGGAACGGGGACCTTCTCAAGCTATTTCAGCTCCGTGCCTCCCGGCACTTTCGGCGCCACTTCGGCCGGCGGGTCGCTGAGCGGGTTTGAGAATTACACGCAAGACACGACCAATGCTCCCTTCTCGCCTCAGCTTGCCATGGCCGATTTCAATGCCGACTGGAAGATGGACCTGGCCGGCTACGAGCACAACGCCGGCACCGGAAAAGACAGCCTGGTCTTCTTCCTCTCGACGGGGAGCCCGGGCGCATTCACTACCCAGATCCAGCCGCTTCCCTCGCACCTCTACACCACCAATCCGATTGTGGCCGACTTCAACCATGACGGGAAGCCTGACGTCGCCGTCAACCAGAGCGATGGCGGCAGTTCAAACATGACAGTGTTTATCAACAGCACCAGCGGGGGCATCTGGAGCAATTGTCTCTATCCACCGAAGGGCATCAACGTGTGCTCGCCCAACCAGACGGCGGTCTCGCCGGTGGCCTTCAGCGCCTCCGCGGGATCTTACGGTGACGTTCGCAAGATGGAATTGTGGATCGACGGCAAGAAGATCGAGGAGCAGAACTACACGTGGGGAACGAAGGCCTGGTTCAACTCTTCCGCCTCTCTTGCCAACGGCACGCACGCCATTACGTTCTACTCCGGAGATATCGACAACGCGCTGCAGAAGGTCAATTTCAGCCTGAACGTGGGGCCGCCGGTCTGCGCCGCCCCATCCGCGCCGGGAATTGCCGTGTGCACCCCGACGGCGGGAGCAACGGTCGGGCGGCCTATTGCAGTGCACGCGTCGGCCACCGTGGACGGCACCTTTGCGCGCATGGAGATCTGGGTGGATGGCGTGAAGGAGTACACGCAAGCGACCACACCTTACCTTGATGCGGCGGTGCCGGCGCCGCCCGGATCGCACCAGATGGACATCTATGCCGTCAACACGCTTGGGGCCTCCTGGCACTCAGTTGTGAATGTGACAGCGCACTGAGTGACTGGGATCTATGGTTGGGCATCGCACACCGCGTCGATAGGGCGGGCCATCGATAAGGCGGGCAGGAAGCAAGCATCCTGCTCGCCCCGCTCTCGCCCGGCGCAGAGCGCCAGCGCACGGGCAAGGTTCCGGGCTGCGTTAGGGCTGCATCAGGGCTGCGTCAGGCTGCGTCAGGGCTGCATTAGGCTGCGTCAGGGCTGCATTAGGCGCAGAACACGGTTCTCTGATAAACTGGAAATTCTGAGTTCAACCGCAGGAAGAAACCATGTCAATTCATCCCGTTATGCAGCGCCTGGCCGATAAGCTGAAGCGCACCGATCTACCCACTTTCGTGCCCGGCGACCAGGTTCGCGTCCAGGTCAAGATCAAGGAAGGCGAAAAAGAACGCCTGCAGGCATTTGAAGGTCTGGTCATCGCCATCAACCGCGGACCGCAGGGCACCTTTACCGTCCGCAAGATGAGCTTTGGCCAGGGCGTGGAGCGTATCTTCCCCTTCAACTCGAAGGTCGTCGACAAGGTCGAAAAGATCCGCAGCTACAAGGTGCGCCGCGCCAAGCTTTTTTACATTCGCGGACTGCGCGGCAAGGCTGCCCGTCTCAAGGAAGTGGAGCGCGTAGTGGCCGCCAAGGCCTAAACGCACCCCAATCAGGTTCAACCCCGACCCCGGCCATCGTGCCGGGGTCAATTTTTTGGCGTTGCGGATGGAGTTGAGCGCGGTCAGGCCGCGTCGTCGACGGTGACGTCGTCGATGGTGAGTCCGTAGCAGGCCTTGGCGTGGCGCATGAGTTCCCGGAGCGCGTCCAGCGACTCGTTTTTCAGCACCAGCAGCTCCTCTTCTCCTGCGACATGGAGCGGCGGCGGCCAGGCTGAACTCGATCCTGCGGCAATGAGGAACTGGTTCAGCTTGAGCCAATAAAATTCTTTAAGCGACTCGCAGGTCTGGCAGAATTCCCTGCTCACGGCCCTTCCTCCAACTATGCCCCGGGCAGGAGGCTTTCCAGCGGGCGTTTATATCTCTAGATTTCATGAGTTAAACGCTTTAGCACGCAATACGTAGTTCGCCCTTGCTGTTTTGGGTGCGACGATCGGGAGCGGGGTTGCCTGGCGGTACGTACGCTAGCGGACAAAAGAGGCAAGGTCAGGACGATCCGGGGAGAGACTGTTTATATGTTAGTACACAAATCATAAAAATGAACATTTCGCCGGTGCTCGTTTATTCGCCGGATTTTCGTCTTTCTTTCGGGTTCGGGGCGAAAATTCGAGCCGGTCTACAATTTGTAGTTAACTTGTTTGAATACATCCACTTATCGGATTAAGTAAGCCGAGAACTTCTGCAGCGAATGGGGGTGAAACCCTATTAGTTTTCTGATTAACACCCTTGCTTATTCTTCGATGAACTGAATGCGAGATGCAGCCCGGGCTTCTGTGCGGCTCTCCATGAACGAAGGAATCCAGTATGGACCAGAGCAGATCGGCGTGCCTGTGCTCGCGGTCACAAGGGAGGCGCCGGATACAGGTCGGGCAGACCCGGCTCTCAGCGGCTTTTCCGGCTCGCGGCCCGCACGGTCGTGCCGCTGTCCTTCTCAGCATTCAGGGCCTTGAGGCGAATCCGGGCCAATTCGTAGGTGGAGGTTGGAATTTCCAGAACCTGACTGGGCTTCTGCAGCCTGCGATAGTCCGCGATGGCGATGTCGCGTTCGCCGTACTGCTCGGCGATGCGGCCCAGGGCGTACCAGAAGTCGTCGTTGGGCTCGTCGAGGTTGAGCTCATCCATGGACCGCACCAGCAGGTCCCGCGCCTCCTTGGTTTTGCCCGCCTCAGCATAAAGGCAAGCGAGCGTGTGCAGGATATGCGGATTGTCCTTTGCCATCTGGGTGGCCTTGATGCCGGTGGCGATGTCCTTGTCGTCCACCTTGCCGGTGTAGAGCGCCAGCCACGCGCTTTCGTTGAGCAGCTCGGCATCTTCGCGGCCCATGTCGGCTAGTTTCTGGAGCCAGCCGCGCGCCGCGAGGTAATTGCCGCGCGCCGATTCAACCTGGGTCTTGGAGCGCAGTGCGTCGGGATCGTTTTCGAGCAGCTTGAGCCGCTCATCCGCAAGCTTGACGGCATCGTCGTAGCGCTCGAGGCCCAGCAGAGCCTGAATGTTGTTGAGGTAAGCGAGGCGTGACTCCGGCACCTGCTCGAGGAGTTTCTGCCCCATGGCCAGTTGCGCCTGAAAATTCTGCTTGAGCGAATAGCCCATGCAGAGCGCAATTTCAATATTCTGCCGTTCGCGCTCCGTGGCGGCCGTTTTCAGCGCCGGCTCAAGGATGCCGATTCCGCGGTCGGCGGTAGACCTGGAACCGACCAGGATGGCCGCCGCGGCCAGCTTCATCCGGTTTGGGTCGGGCGCCGCGCCGCGGGTCCAGAACCGCGGAAAGATGGGACCGCCCAGCGGGTCGTCGCCGCCTTCGAGGTGCATATCTTCGCGGAGCCAGTCGAGGAGGATCTTCGCTCCGCGGGGGTCGGCCGCCGCTTTGCCGGAATCGATCCGCTCGAGCATCTCCCAGGCCACGGCGTTGGGCTCCTGGGAGGTATCCAGCAACCGGTACTCTCCGTCCTCTTTGACGACGAAGAAGGTCATGTTGGCGCCGCCGGGAATCTGCACCTTCAGGCGGTAGCCGGTGGCGTCGTCGCCTTCCACCTTGGGATCGAACGCCTGCGCCAGGATGTCGAGCGTCACATCGAGGAACGAGCCCTCCCGCGCCAGTTGCGAATTCAACTGCCGTCCGGATTCGAGGGACCGCTTGATTTCATCAGGATCCTGCTTCGCCATCAAGGCGCGGGCGCTCTTTGACGCCAGCACCTCCATTTTGGCCACCGTCAGGTTGGGATCCATGGAGAGCAGGAAGAATCGCTTCACCAGGTCCTGCGGGGTGTTGTCGAACTTGAGGTCTTCGTGATGGGGCGCATCCTTCAGCAGCGAGGCGAGGCTCATCGACTGCGCGGCGTTGTCGCCGCCCGCGCCCGCCTGCAGAAAATCCGCCGCCAGGGGATACTGCCGCACATTCATCAGCATCTCGCCGGCGGTGTGGGCTGTGTCTTTGAAGCTTGAATCGTCGTTGGCGCGTTTGTTGACCTCGGCCATACCGGCCTTGGCGCCCTGCTCCACCGCAATGCAGGCGGCAATCAGCGCTTTGGGCTCCGGGTTCAGCGATTGCGCCGTTTTGCACGCGCCCGCATAGTCGCCTGAGTAGAACTCCGCGAAAGCCAGATTGTTGGAGAGGTCGAGTTGGTTGAGGCGGTCCTGCCCAATCTGCTGGTACTCCGCGATGGCGTCGCCGAGCGGAGCCTGGCGGCTGTAACGCCGGCCCACGGCGTCGTACTCCAGCAGGATGGCGAGGTCGCCCAGGGTGGCATTGTCGTCGGGATCGAGCTTAGCGGCGGCACGAAAGGCCAGGGCGGCTCCCGCGAGGTCGCTGCCAGGACGCATGCTGCGCCCCACCAGGTCATGCTTCAGAATTTGCGCAAGCGTCTTTTGCGCCAGCGCCGAAGTCGGCTCGAGCTTGACCGCAAGGCGTGCTTCCTCGCGCGCGGGGCCACCCATGCCGGCCTCCAGGAGCACATTGGCCACCTGCAGGTGATGCACGGCCTCATTGGGATGGAGCGCAACCAGAGCGCGGTAACTTGCCAGCGCCTCGCGCACCTTGCCTTCGCGCAAAAGCAGTTCGCCTTTGGGCTCAAAGGAGACCAGAATGGCGGGCCCCGAGATCATATCCGATACCCTGGCACGCAGTTCGCTGGCCTCGGCTGGCGTGTAGCGCCGCTTGCCCGTGTCAAACACCAGGTGAGCCAGCACCGCGCCATCCTTATCGGTGGAGAACTCTTCGGTCAGGGTGGCGTGGCCCATGGCGATCGCGGCATTCGCCGGGAGCGCCTTGGGAACAAATCCCACCGGAGGCACGACGCGATAGTGCAGATCGACGAGATAGGGCTCGACTATCTGCCAGTCGACGGTGCGCGCGGACGCGCCGTCCTTCTTGTCCTTGTCGTCTTCCTTGTGGGTCAGGTCCTCGGGCAGGCGGAAAAACAGCGCCTCGGTGCGAATGGCGGCATCGGCGCCGGTGAGCGATGTGTATCCGCGTTTGGCTTTGTCGCAGACCACGGTCAGCTCAAATTGCCGGGCAAGGTCGGCTGGGTCGGTGCGCTCTACATTGGCAAGGCTGTCGCTGGCGTACTGGGCTTTGACATAACCGGTGAGATTCTCGCGGGTGTCCTTGTCGGGCTTGTCGGCATAGTAGGAGCGGTAGCGCGACTCGTATACACCCTGGGGCTGGGTTTCTTCCTCTACGCGGGCGGGCCCGTTCTCGCTGAGGGTGATGGTGCGGTATTCCAGGAGGATGTTCTCTTTCGAGCCGGCGAGCGGAATCTGGGTGAGGGCTGTGGTATCCGGCCGCGCAATCAGGCTCATGCGTCCCTGGTCGGCAATCGGCAACTGCCCCAGCCGGGCATAGCGGTCGGTGGCGTCGATCCACAACGCCGGGCTGGCGCCATTTTCCGGCACATACACAATGGCGTGGTCGAACAGGCCCATCCCCGGCAGGGCCGTGGGCACATCCATCCGCGAGCCGGCGTTCAGCAGAGCCACATAGGCTGGAATGCCCGCGGCGCGGAGCATCGTCACGAGCAGCGTTGCCTTGTCTTTGCAGTCGCCGTAGTTCTTGGCCAGGGTCTCCGCCGGCTCATGGGGAATGATTGCGGCCCCGCCGAACTCGATGCCGGTATAGCGCACCTGCCGGTCGAGATAATCGAGCAGCGCGGCTTCCTTCCCGGCGGTTGTGGTCTTGCCGGCAATGAGCCCGTCCACCAGGCTCTGCACCGCGGCCGCACTGGCGCGGGTGTCCACAATTTTTGCGTACTCCGTGGCCAGAGCCTGCCACGACGCGCCGGTGGAATAACTCACCTGCGGAAAGCGCGGCACGTCTGACGGATAGTTGGGATCGCCGTCCGGAACGCCTTCCAAGCGGGCGACATCGTAGACCAGCTTGACCCGCCCGTTGGCCTCAGTACGCTGGGGCTTCTGATCGAGCAGCATGGTGGCCGTGCGCAAGGGAAGGCTGAGCGGCGCGTCGAACTCCAGGCGGCTGTGCTGTACCGGAATATCCTCGCGCCCGAAGGTGGACCACCCCGATCGCCCGGCCGCAAAGAGGGGCTGCGTCTCGTGCTCGGTATATTCCTCTTCGACCACCACGCCGGCGGAGATGGCCGGGAAGGGCGCGTGCAGACGCTTGCCGTCTGAATAAATTTTGTAGTCGCCCTCGTGGGCCGGGGCCTCGTTGACATTTTTCTGGTCGAGCGCATGTTCGGCGAAGTCCGGAGTGATGACGCGGACCCTGATCTCCGGGCGAGCCTCGTGCCATGGCTCCCAGCCGATGGAGATCGAATCCCAGGCCTCCGCGCCCTTTTCGGTCAGCACCTTATATACGGTGTAACCGACGTGCGTCATGCGCCCCTGTTCGTCGAAGGAATAGGAGTCGTCGTCCTCAAGGATGGCGATGTTTGCTCCGTCGGCCGGCATGGAGCCGGCTGCTGCGAACAGCTCCCTGGCGGCCCGGGTGAAGTGACCCGCGGGGGAGGGATTCTCCGCCTGCTGGCCCTGCAGGGCGACAGCGCCGGCAGCGATGGTGACAAGGGCGGATACAGGCAGGAAATGCCGGAAAACTGGGTGCGGCACAGGATTCCTCTAGGTTAAGTGGGTGACTTCAAGGTATACGCGACTGGATCGAATCGCAATATGCGGTCAGCGATTCATCCCGCCGGTCACCAGCGATCCGGGCACGATAACCCGAATTTCTCAGCTTCCATTCCCGTCACGGAAACAGCGCGTTGGCAACTGCGTAGGTTTACAGTCCTTCGCGGACCGGAGGGGGTCGAGTGCTGCGGCTCCTTACAAAATGCTAAAAAAGCTTTACCACTTTGGTGTCAGCAGCAGCTCTGAAATTTGGATTTTTGGCTATCATAGATTCAAGCCCAAATTAGCGCCCCCAGCCGCAGGCATGGGTTCACCTGCACATCCGGCAAGTCTCAGGTCGAAGGGGCACACTATTTAGGAGTTGCATGCCTGTTCTGACCCTTGAAAAGCCCGCTGTCCGCTCTGTCTCACCCGTTTTCCGCCTGCTCCGGAAGCCCGTTCTGAGCGCGGTGCGCCAGCCTCTCCGCATGCCGGCCTGGGCCGTGGCCGCGGCTGTGCTGGCAATTGGGACGTCCGCCTTTGTGGCCGGCCGCCATAAGCCCGCCCACCACTATGTTTCGTATTTCGGCTATCCGATGGTTCTGGACACGACGACCGGCAAGGCCTGCTACGCCGCGCCGCCCAAGCCGTCTGAGATTCAGGACGCTGCCTTCGCGATTCAAGGCGCGGCTCTGGCTGATGGACAGCCCCTCTCCGGGCCGGCCATCCCCATGTGCGGCAACGAGTAAGGCAGGTTTTGGCTTTTGGCTGTTGGCGCTCAACTCTCAGCTCTCAGCAGATCCGGCGTGAGCTGAGGGGAGAGGGCTGAGGGCTTTCATCGGGGGAAGGCTATCTGCAGGTCTTTCAGCGTGAGGCAATTCAGCACATCCGCCTTGGCCAGGCCGGCGCGCCGCGCCTGTTCGATGCCGTAGCGGATCGTGCGATATTCCCCGGTGCTGTGCGAGTCGGTTGAAATGGCGATCCGGATTCCCGCCGCCCGCACCAGGCGCGCATTCTCCGCCGACACATCCAGCCGGTCCGGGCTCGAGTTCAGCTCAAAGAAGCACCGCCTTGCCCTGGCATGCGCAATCACCCGCTCGAAGTCCAGCTCGTAACCGGGCCGTTTCAGCAGGAGGCGCCCCGTTGCGTGTCCGAGAATCGTGAAGTACCGGTTATCCATGGCGCGGAGCACGCGTTCGGTCTGCTGCTGGCGGTTCATGGCGAACCGCGAGTGGATGGAACAGACTGTGTAATCCAGTTCCCGGAGCACGTCGTCGGGGAGATCGAGCGAGCCATCCGCGAGGATGTCCACCTCCGCCGACTTCAGCACACGAAACCCTGTCAGCCGCCCATTCTGCTTGTCAATGGCCCGGATTTGCGCGCGCAGATTCTCTACCGACTGGCCGTTGGCGATCTTCAGGCTGGGGGAGTGGTCCGTGATCCCGACATATTCATATCCGCGCTCCTGAGCCGCCCGGGCCATGTCCTCGAGTGAATCGACGCCATCCGAGTTGAAGGTGTGGGCATGGAGGTCGCCGCGGAGGTCCTCCTCTGTGACAAGCACCGGCAGGGCGCCATTGCGGGCCTGCCGGATCTCGTCCCGCCCTTCGCGCAGTTCCGGCGGGATAAACGCCAGGCCATAACGCTCGTAGAACGCTTCTTCCGTTGCAAACGGCTTTTCAAGAGCAGCCAGGCTCCCGGTCACTCGCGTCAATTTGCGCAGATGTGCCGCTGAGCCGGTGGCGCGAACCAGCAACAGCCCCCAGTCCTTTTTTCGGGCACGCTGCAGGCACAGCAGGGGCCCAGAGGGCAGCGAGAAAGTGGCGGAATCAGCGTTCGCCTCTATCAGGGGCGTGCGGCCGCCGAAGAGCTTGATCGCCTCCACTACTTTGCCGAAGTCGCGCGCCTGCACTACAAAATCAAGCCTGCTGATGACCTCGACGTGGCGCCGGTACTCGCCCGCCGCCTTGGCGCGCTCGGCGCCGGCCTTGTTCACGAGGAAGTTCTCGATGGATTCGCGCAGGGGGTGCGCGTGGTAGAGCAGGATGGTCTCCGTCTCCACCAGCCCCTGGCGCACATGCTGGGCTATGCGAGGGCCCATCGTCTGCTCGATCTGACCGGAATCGAGAGCCCTCCGCAGGGCCTCGATACTCGAAATTCCCAGCTTTTTGTAGATCCGCAGCACCCGCCGCGGGTCGAGGCGGGGATGCTCGCTGAGGCTCACCATTTCCGCGCTTGCGCCGGAGCGCAGCTTTTCAAGGCTCTTGAGCGAGCCGGTTTCCACAATTTCACGGATGGCCGCGCTGATCCCCTCGCCAATGCCGGCGTAGACGCGAAGGTCGGCACGGCTGCGCACCAGCTCATCCACGCTCTCGCCGAGGCCGCGGATTACTGCGGCGGCTCGCCGGTAGGCGCGAATTTTGTAGGGATTGGCCTTTTCGACGGTGAGCATCTGGGCCAGAGAAGCGAGCCGGTCCGCGATTTCCGCGTTGCTGAGGGGGGCGGATTCAACGGTCTGCGGCACACCTGTTTGGATGCCGGGGTTTGGATGCCGGGGTTTAAATGCCGCGCGGCGCTACTTCAACTGGACGTCAAAGGTGGCGTGACATTGCACGCCGGGCTTGAACTCTACCTGGTCGGCCTTGCCGTCCTTGTCGATGTGGATGATGAGCGGCTTCTTGAGCGTGTCGGGCAGGCGCGTGATCTTCAGCTTGCCGTCAGCGCCGGTGAACGCTTCAAGATCGAGCTTCTTTACACCCATCATCCCGTACTGCACGCGGGCGGAGACTTTGGCGCCATAAACCGGCTTGGCGCCGGCGTCAGTGACGGCAATGAGCGCCGAGCAGGGGCCCAGGTCCGCGGAGATTTCCGCGGGAGGAGCCTCTGTCTGGGCGTGAGCCATGCGCGGAAAGGGACTGGATAGCAGCAGAAGAAGAACGAGAATGAGCCGGCGCATGGGTCGAGTATAGCGTTGCGGGGAACGCGCGTTCACGAACGGATGCCGATCACGTTCAGCATCCGGCCCGCATGTCCCTTCGATCCGCGGTGCGAGAAGAACAGCTCGCCATGGCAGCTTGTGCAACCGCCCACCATCTGAATGGCCTCGGCTTTCAGCCCGGCGTCGAGCAACTGCCGGCGGTTGGCCTCCGCCACATCGAGGTGTAGACCGGGACCGATGGGAGAGTGGCCCGGGGCCCTCCTGGTGAGGAACAGCATGGGGTATTTCGCCTTCACCGGGTCAGAATCGTATACCTCGTGAAACAGCTCCCGCCCGTACACAAACTGCGATTCGAACTCCGAGAGCAATTCCTCGCCGACCTGGTAACAGCAGGCACCGATTCCGGGACCTACCGCCGCGATCAGGTCCTCCGGCTTTGAGCCGAACTCCAGCCGCATGCGCCCGATACCGTTTTCGACGATGCGCCGCACCGTGCCGCGCCAGCCGGCATGAAACGCGGCCACCACCTTGCGCTTGCGGTCGGCCAGAAGAACGGGCGTGCAATCCGCTGTCTGCACCCCGATCAGGATCCCGGGCCGGTCGGTAATGAGGCCATCCGCCTTACACGCCCGATCCGACGTCCCAGCCACCACCAGCACGCTGGAGTGGATCTGCCGCACGGTCACCAGGGGCGTCTCCGCGCTTCCCGTTATCGCCTCAGCAAACAGCCCGCGGTTGCGCAGCACATTCTCGCGCTCGTCGTGCGGCGCAAAGGTCAGGTTCAGTTCTCCTGGAGCGCCGTCCGGCGCGTAGCAGGTAGTGACGCCACCGCGGCGGGTAGAAAACCCGTGCCACAGCCACTTCCTCTTTTGCCAGGCGGGAACGGGAATCCACTGGACGCCGCTCGCAGCTATGGCGGTCCGCGGTTCCGCAGCCCGGAGCTCTTCAGGCAATTTGTCCTGAACGCGCGCGGGGCTGACAGAGCCGCCGGACTTCGAGCGGGGGCTGCGCGTCAATCCGGCTGTTTCGAGGAGAGCATCCAGCGGGCGGCTGGCAATTCTGCCCGTCTCAACAGCGCCGGAGGGGCTTGGAGGGTCTGCGGGGACCTTGCGCCGGGAACGCGGGGAGGCATGGGAAGGGGACGGCATCTTCCTGATTTTACCGGGGGATCAGTTGTAAGGAACAGGAGTGCAAAGGAGGGGAGCAATTGGGCCTGCCTTCCGGCAGGCCCGCTCGAGAGGCTTACAAAAGGAAGGGATCCTGGAGGGGGATTGGAGGAGGGGTCTCATCACTGAGACCTTCAATGAGGATGGAACACCTTTTTTGGTGGGCCATAATTCGGGGAAGCCTCTGCTTGTTAACTGGTTGGACGCCACCCTGCCTCCAAAGGTTGCTTAAAAGTTTGCCGGGAATTTTCAAGGTGTCTGAATTTGTCCCGGTCGAGCGTTGCCGGAGCGATTCAAGTTGCAGAAAGACAATGGGCTTGTCACACTTTAACCATGAAACGCTGGCAGGTGATCGCGCTGACCGCGGCCGTAATCGCGGCCGGTGCGTACCTCTATTACTATCGCGGATTCCGGTTTGGGGGTTTGCATTTCGGATCCGGCGATAAGGGCGGCGGCAGTTCCGAATCGCGCGGCGCAGCTATCCAGTGGCAGTCCCTCACCCGTCCTGACGTAGGTTTTCGGGTCGATATGCCGCCCGATGCCAAGGAAACGCAGGTTCCGGCGTACAACGAGGCAGGCGGTTCCGAACCCATTACGATGCTTTATTCCAGCCCCGACTCGGACACGGTATTCGCCATCACCTGGGCGGACAATCCGCCTGTTTCGCGGGTGAACCACCGCCTGCCTGAACTCACCCTCGACCAGGCTCGCGACGGCATGCTGGCGCGTACGCGAACCACCCTTATGCGCGAGAGCAAGAACCCCGCGAACGGCTATCCCTCGCGCGACATCACGGCCAGAAACTCCGAGGGCGGCATCCTCGATGCGCGTTTTCTCCTCATCGGCGACCGTCTCTACACCCTGATGGCGCTCTATCCCTCGTCCAATGCCCGGCGCGAGCAGGACGTGACGCGCTTCTACAATTCGTTCACCGCCCTGCACCCCGACACTACGCTGCCGCCCGCCTGACCCGCTTTGCCACTCGATCGTTAATCACTCTTTAACTTTGTGACTTGGCGGCTCGCCGGCCGGCCTCGCCAGCCTGTCCACGAGGTACGTGATCAGGCGCACCGGCAGAAACCGCACCGCGAAGGCGGAGGCCCTACCCATGAGATTTGGGACCACCGTCCAGGCGCCGCGCGCCAATCCTTCAATGCCCAGCCGGGCTACCTCTTCGGCAGACTGAACGCCCTTCCTGCGAAGAATCCCGGCACCGGATACGTCGAAGAACTCGCTCTCGGTAGGCCCCGGGCAAAGCGCCGTCACCTTGACGCCATAGCGCCCGACCTCCTGCGCCAGGCCCAGCGCGAAGAAGCGGTCAAACGCCTTGGTGGCCGCATACGTGGACAGGTAGGGCACCGGCTGGAAGCTGGCCGTGGAAGCGGTGATCAGGATCCACCCGCGGCGCCGCTCGATCATTTTCGGTACGAACAGGCGAGCCAACGCGACCATCGCTTCGCAGTTCACCCGGATCTGGCCGAGCTCCTGTTCGGTTGCATTCGAGCGAAATTCCCCGAAGACGCCGAGGCCCGCATTGTTGATGAGGATGTCGACCTGGACGCCGGCGCCCTCGGTGGCGTCGAAGATATGGCGCGGCGCCGCGGGATCGCTGAGGTCCGCCGTGACGGTCCGGACGTCGACCCCGCGCGCACGCAGCTCCGATGCCAGGGCGTCGAGGCGGTCGGCGCGCCGCGCGGTAAGAATAAGGTTCGCGCCATGGCTCGCGAGTTCACGCGCCAACGCTACGCCAATGCCCGCACTGGCGCCCGTCACCAGCGCCCAGCGTCCGCGAAAGTCCTGCGTAGATGCCATGTCGGGATTATTTCCTCAGCATCTTGAAGGCGTGCGTCCACTCGTTGCGCACAAAGCCGGGAATGCACCACAGCATGCACAGCGGCTCAATGGCGCGGGACGCTTCCACGTCGCCCATATCAGCCGTGTCCCATCCGAACTGGTCGAGAAGGGAGGTCACCGTCTTCTTCGCGTCCGCATCGTTTCCGGAGATGAACATCGTCGGCCTGCCTTCGGCGTAAGACGGGTTCACCATCTGCATGTTGCCCACGGAGCTGAACGCCTTCACGAAGTGTGCCTCAGGAAATTCTTCCTGCAGTTGCTCCATCAGCGACTGGTTGGGGCCGGTGAAGAACTGCAGTACGCCCTTCACCGGCGGCGCGTCGGCAATGGGATTGCATGCGTCGATGATGGTCTTGCCGGCCAGACTGTGCACGCCCGCCAGGCGCAGCACGCCGGCCGCGGCCAGGCCCTTCACCGCCAGCACAATCAGCTCGCCGAAGGCTGCGGCCTCGGCGAACGTGCCGCGGCTGGCCTGCGGATTTTTCTCATTCCAATCCGCCAGCTTCTCCGGATCGCGCGACCCGATCATCACTTTGTGACCGTGCTTGACTAAGCCGGCCGCAAGAACCTGCGCGACCACGCCTGAACCCAGAACGCCTGCTTTCATCCGAACTCTCCTTCGCGACAGATTCCCGGGCAAAGAACTGAGCTCCATTATTTTTTTGGCGGACTTCGCCCTGGTCCGCGTGGGGGCGGCGCGCTTGCGGGTCTTCTGGTTCTTTTCCACGCGCAGTTTCCACGCAGTGCGCAGCGCGCCCAGCAGAAGATCTTCATGAGCCGGGGCGAGCCGAACATGGGTGGCGCCGTTGCGACCCCAGCCGCCGGGAATCGGAAGAAATATCTCCGGCGCCTCGCTGACGAAGATGGTCTGCTGCTCCGGGCTGAGCATCAGGTTTCCGAATCCCTGCTTCTCCGCCGCCAGGGTTGCGAAGATGCGCCCATCGACGCGAAAATCCGCCTGCCCGAAGTGCGCGCCTTCCGCAGCGCCCTCAAGACTCAATGCGATGCGGCGAAAATCATTGGCGTCCATGGCTCACCGCTCAGCAACTCTGTAACTTTGTAACTCAGTAACTTGTAACTCTAACTCAGTAACTTTGTAACTCAGTTCACTACCGTGACCTGCTCTTCAAACTCTTCGTTCAGCCAGCGCGCGATGGCTGCGAACTCCTCATCGCGCCCCAGGAAGTCGCGCACCATCTGACGCCCCGGTTTCGATCCGCCCTGCTCGAGCACAGCCTTGCGGTAGCGCCCGCCGGTCTCCCCATCGATCAGATTCTGCGGATCGAATTGAGCGAAGAAGTCGAGGGCAATGACCTTGTCGAAGGCGTAGGTGTAGTAGTTCGATGAGTAGCCGGTGAGATGGCCGAAGCTCGCATACATGCGATTGCCTTCGAGCCACGTCCATGGCATCAGTTGCTTGTAGAGGCCGCTCACCATGCGGTCGAGATCCACCTTCGAGGCGTCCTGATCGTGCAGGTCGAGCGAGATGGTCGTGTAGTAAATCTGCTGGCGCATGCCATCCGCGCGGCCGAAGGAGCTAGCCGCCTTCATGTTGTGGATGATGCCCGAGGGCAGCACCTCGCCCGTCTGATAGTGTTTCCCAAACGACTGCAGCAGCTTCTCGTCGCGGAAAAACTCCTCGAGCATCTGCGACGGCACTTCGACAAAATCGCCTTCGGTCGAAAAGCCTGACAATCCGGCCCACTCCGTGTGGCCGCCCAGAATGGCGTGCATGAGATGGCCGAACTCGTGGAAGAACGTGACCACGTCGTTGTACTGCATCAGGCCCGGATCGCCGGCTTCGCCTCCGGGGAAGTTGCAGATCAGCGCCGCCTCCGGCAGGTAGCGACCCTTCACGCCGGTGACCACAGGCGCCGCGGAAAACCACTTGTCCTTGCCCTCGCGGGGATGCATGTCGAGGTAGAACCGTCCTACGCGCTTGCCTTCTTCAAACACCTCAAACACACTCACGGCCGGATGCCAAGCGGGCACATCCGAGGGCCTGAACTCCACCTTGAAGAGCCGCGCCGCGGTATCCAGGATGCCAGCTTCAACCTGCTTGTATGGGAAGAAGGGCCGCACCGACTGCGAATCGAAATCGAACGCCGCGCGCCGGAACTGCTCATACCAGTAGCCGCGGCTGGTGATGTCGATCTCCTGCAGCCCCGGCTGGTGCTTGCGCACGAAGTCCATAATCATCTGGTGCTCGCGGAGCGCCCCATCACGGCTGGCGTCATCGAGCTTGTGCAGAAACTCCCGCACATTCGCGGCCGAGCCCATCATCTGGTCCGCAGTCGCAAGATCGGCCCAGCTCCGGAATCCCAGTGTGCCGGCAATCTCCTGCCTGGTTGCAAGCAGTTGTTCGAGCACCGTCTTGTTCTGCGGATAGGCTCTGGTGTGGTAGGCGAGGAACATGCGTTCGCGGAGCGCCGGGCTCGCGGCAAACGTCATCACCGGCTGCATGTCGGGCTGATCGGTCGTTATGGTGATCATCCCTTCCGCATTGGCGGGATGCCGTTCGAGATAATCCTGGGGCAGCCCGACGAGCTCATCCGCGGTCGCCGTAATACTTTTGCCGCCCTCCTGGATATTGCGGCTGAACTCGAGCGCGAGCCGGGTCGCCTGCTCGTGCAGCGCCTGCAAGCGGGCCCGTGCAGGCTCGTCCTTGTCGACGCCGGACAGGCGATAACCGAGCAGCGTGCGCTCCACGTAGTGCTTTGTCGCCGCGCTGCAGTAGTCGATATTCATTGCCGCCAGTGCGTCATACACGCCGCGGTTCAGGCTCAGCGCGCTGCCGGCCTGCCCTACGCGCTGCGCCTCCATCTGCGCCTGGTCGCGCACGGCCTTATCGGCTGCAACGGAATTGAGAATGCCGGCCTGCGCGCCTGCAAGGCTCAACTGTTCCAGCGCCGCGTCATAGAGGCGGAGCGTGTTCTCCGGGGTGCGCGGATGATCGATGGCTAGCAGCGCCTCGAGCGCGGCCTGATGGGTCTTCAGCCGCGCGTCCACCCAGGCGGTCAGCTTTTCGGGCGATGCGGCGCCCCCCGCTTCCCACACGTGAAGTTCGTCACAAATATGCACAATGGCCATCGGATCGAGCGACATAGAACGGCAAACCTCCAACCCTTCTAGGTTGCCATACCAGACCCGTGGTCCGGCGGAACGGCGCGAGAGCACACGCTCGGGCGCCCAGGTCGCGATGTCGTTTTGCTTTGTCGTCCCGCGCCTTTTTCCGGGGAACCACGTCTGCCTTGCGCGCGTAAAAGCCTGTGACGATAGTCGCGGTGTCCGGCGCAGTCGCGCTCGGACACAGCAGGTGGTTTGCGATAATCACCCCAACTGCCCATGCCACCACGCTTGCCCAAAATCTGCATCGCCATACAGGCCGCCAGCCCGGCGGAGATGCTCTCGCGCGCCTGCCTCGCGCTGAAAGAGACGCGCTTCCTCGAGTTCCGGCTGGACTCGCTTCCCTCTCCCGCCGCGGCGCTGGCTCAACTCAAAAAATTCCTGATCGCGAATGAAAACATCACCGCGATCGCCACGTGCCGCCGCACTGCCAACACCGGCGGTTTTGCAGGCTCGGTGGATGAAGAGCTGTCGATCCTGCTCAGGGCCGCCCGCGCGGGGTGCAACATCGTCGACCTCGAAGTCGAATCCGCTGAAGAGGCCGCGCCCGTCCAGTTCGAAAAGTTCCGCGCCGACCTCCACAAAGCGGGGGTCCAGTTCCTCATCAGCTTTCATGATTTTTCGCGGACTCGCGGAGTGGACCGCGCTGCTGACCGCATCGCTGCGTTCGCACCCGATCTCATCAAAGTGGTCTCGACGGCGCAGGCTCTCTCCGACAATCTGGCTATCCTGCGCCTCGTTGAAGACCGTTCGGCATCCGCCCGTATTCTTGGCATCGCCATGGGCGAAGAAGGGCTTGTCAGCCGCGTGCTCGGCCCGCGCGCGGGCTCTGCCTTCACCTTCGCCTCGCTCGAAGACGGCGCCGCGACCGCACCCGGCCAGGTCACTGCGAAAGCCATGCGCACGCTCTACCGCGCGCATAAGCTCAACCGAGACACACGCATCTTCGGCGTCGCCGGCAATCCCATCGCGCACTCGCTCTCGCCGCTCATGCACAACACAGCCTTCCACCGCGAAGGCGTCAACGCCGTCCTGCTGCCGCTCAAAACCCGCACGGTCCAGGACCTGCTCGCCCTGATGCTCGAGCTGCCCATGAGCGGTGCCGCGGTCACCATGCCGCTCAAGCAGGAAGTGTTGCCGCATCTCGCCGGGCAGGCCGCCGGCATGGATCGGCTGGTCCAGCGCATCGGCGCCTGCAATACCCTGCGCGTGGGCGGAGACCTGAAGCTGTATGGCTACAACACGGATGTGGCTGGAGTCGTCCGCCCGCTGGAGCGCCGCATGAAGCTCAAAGGCGCGCGCATTGCCGTTCTCGGCGCCGGGGGAGCTGCCCGTGCCGCCGTCTTCGGGCTCGTCGATCAAGGCGCCGAGGTCTTTATCGTCAACCGCACGCACGAGAACGGGGTCGCCCTGGCCCGTGCGGCCAAGGCCAAGGCCCTGAAACACGCGCAATTCGCCAGGCAGCACTTTGACGCAATCATCAACTCCACACCCTGCGGCATGAAGGACGCGAAGGAACCGCTGCCCATCGCCGAAGACGAGCTCAACGCCGATCTGGTCTTCGACATGGTTTACAACCCGCTGGAAACGCCGCTGCTCAAGCTCGCCAAATCCCGCGGCATCGCCACGATCAGCGGCCTCGAAATGTTTATTCAGCAAGGTGCTCGCCAGTTCGAAATCTGGACCGGCAAAACGCCGCCCGAAGGCGAAATGCGGCGGGTTGTGGAACGGGAACTGAAACGAAGAGGTTGAACGGCAGGAGCTGAAATATGGGCGGCATGTTCCTCAGCGCGGAGTGGAAGAACCTTGTCATGCTGAACTACGTCGTCGATCCGGCGATGCTCGCTCCCCTGGTTCCTGCGGGAACTCTGCTGGACTCGTTCGGCGGCAAGACCTACCTGAGCGTGATCGGATTCGAATTCAATCGCACCCGCCTCCGCGGATTCGCGGTCCCGTTCCACCAGTCTTTCGAGGAGGCTAACCTGCGCTTCTATGTTCGGCGCGGAGAGCGCAGAGGCGTGGTGTTCATCCGCGAGCTGGTGCCCAAATTCGCGGTCGCCGCCGTGGCGCGATTCGCGTTCAACGAAAAGTATCTGTGCGTGCCCATGTCCCATCGTCTGCATCTTGATGTGCACGGAAACCCGTTTGCGGCGGAATACTCCTGGGGACGGGGGAAGGCAGCCTGTGCCATGCACATTGAAACCGAGGGAGAAGGATATCTGCCTCGCGAAGGATCTCTCAGCGAGTTCATCACCGAGCACTACTGGGGCTATGCCGCACAAAAGGACGGCGGCTGCCTCGAGTACCAGGTTCAGCATCCGCAATGGCGGGTGCGGGATGCTGCCGGGTCCAGATTCACGGGCGATGCCGCCAGCGTGTACGGACAAACGTTTGCCGAGGTGCTTCGGCGCGCGCCGGATTCCGCTTTTCTGGCGGAGGGATCTGAAGTCACGGTATCGGACGGCGTCCGCATACGCTGACAACCTGGCGTTACCGGCGCCGCTATCTCTTCGGTTTTTTGGCTTTCGCCTTGGCTGCCTTTTTTTCTTCCGCGGAGCGCATCGCCGTGATCGGCGCCAGATCCGGCCCCACGCGCTTCACCACCGTGTCCAGCATCACGAAATTGATGGTTCGCGTGTTGGCCGGGCGAGTGATTCCCGTTTGCGCGTCAATGGCCAGGTCCTGATTGGCCGCAATCTTGATCCCGAAGGCCGGCACCATCGCGCCATCCTTCGTTGGCCCCGGAATCCGGGTGATGTTCACCGGCAGAAAGCCTTCAACAGGGCGCAGGCGGAAGGCCGTCTCGTAGCGATGATGATTACGGCTCCAAGTGAACACCCGCACCTGGTCGAAGTCATACGGCAGGCCTGCCTTCGGCTGCTCGAGCAGCATGACGTACTCCGGCACGTCGTGATTGGGGGTGTCGGCATTCTCGTCATGGACGGTGGTCAGGACATACGCGCCCACAATCCGCTGGCCTTCGGCATACTGGGCCACCGTGTCCGGCACGTCCACGTCCATGCGCCTGGCCAGCACCCAGCCGAACTGCCCCTGCTCATCCTTCACGAGCCACCAGTCTTCCATCACCACCGGCATCTCCGGCATTGCGGTTGCACTGGAGGCGGCCGGCGGCTTTGGCGGCACAGGCCTGGCGGTTCCCGCTGACGCAGGGGGTTGCGGGCCTGTCGCCCCTTTTTGTTCCTCGGGCTGCGGCGGACCCGTCTCTGCCGGCTTGTTGGCGGTCGAAGCCGCCGGCCGCTTAGCCCCGGGAGGAAGCTTCTGCACGGAGGCGCGCACCAGCATCTGCACCTTGGCATTCCCCGGCAGGAGGAAGAATCGCTGCGTGTCGCGTCCAGGCGCGCCGTGCAGGTACACGTCATCGCGCAGGACCGCGGTGGCCACCACCGGATCGTTCTTGTGCTGCTCGGCAAGTTTTGCGAACTGATCGTGATCGTCCTGGTCGATGACCGCGTGCTGCTCGATCCACCCAATTTCGTTTTTGGGAGTTTTTACCTTCAGGAAGCGCCGCCCGTGCTCCAGCACCTCGAGCTTTTCCCCGTTGGCCACCTGCCCCACGCGGTTCGAAACGGCCGCCACGCGGTCATGCAGATAGGTCTGCCGCGACACCACCCAGACCGTCTCCTGCTTCTGCACATGCATCTTGCTGCAGCCCGGCAGGGTCGCCACAACGCTCAGCAATGCGCAGGGAATGGCAAGCAGAGAAAGTCGTCGGGCGACAGAAGAAACGATGGGGGGACGCGCATTCACAGCTGGGTTCTCTTCGAGGATAGCACCGGCGGGACTCGCGGCCGGCGTCACCCGTCACTGACTGGATTCCTGCCCCGCGTCTCGCTGCCTGCGTTTGTTCTCCACCTTGTTCGCGATCACAGAGGCGATTGCGCACACGGTCAGGATGCCGCCAATCACGCCGAGAGAGGCCACAATGGAGATGTCGAACCATGGCGCCAGAATCATCTTCAGTCCTACAAACCCCAGCAGCGCCCCCAGTCCGTAGTGCAGATAGCGCAGCCGGTCGAGCAGAGACGAGATCGCAAAGTACAGCGACCGCAATCCCAGAATGGCCGCGATGTTCGACGTGTACACCACGAAGGGATCGCGCGAGACAGCCAGAACCGCCGGAATGGAATCGAGCGCGAACATCACATCGGTCGCCTCGACAGCCAGAATCACGGGCAGCAGCGATCCCTCCGCGGGGTGCATCCTGCGCAAGAACCGCGGCAGCACGTCGTGCGTCGAACTCTGGCTCATCAGCCGCCAGCCGGCCCACAGCAGCATCGCGCCGAACACATAGGTGATCCACTCAAAACGATGGATCAGCGTCACGCCCAGCGCAATGAAGATCGCCCGCAGCACGATGGCTCCGCCCACGCCCCACGCCAGGGCCTTGTGCTGCTGCTCGGTCCTAACGTGGAATCCCTGAAAGATCACCAGGAACACGAACAGGTTGTCGACGCTGAGCGACATCTCGATGGTGTAGCCCGCCACAAACTGCAGTGCCGTGGCGTGGCCCTCTTTCATCGCGATCCACCCGGCGAAGCCCATGGCCATCAGCACCAGGCATCCGGTCCAGATCCAGCTCAGGATGTGGGAGCGGCGATCGTCGCCATGCAGGGGCAGGAACGTGTCTGCCACAAGCAGCACCACCACAGCTATGTGAAAGCCGATCCACCAACTCCACGCCGCGCCACCAATCATGTCAGGATGCTACAAGATCAGGGGCGGGAGTTTCGACGCGACAAACCAACAGCCGCAGCATGGCAGCCTGTTCCGCCGGGCGCGACAGGCTTTGCTGGTCCGTTGTCCTTCGGTAACTCTGTGACTTTGTCCGTCGGTCCTGTTGTCTAACTAGTTTCGCCTCATGTCTCGGGGGGCCTCAAACTCCCTTACAATCGCCCTGTGGCTACGCATACGGCGGTACTAAAAACTAGTTGGGTAGGGCAGCGGATCGACGACAGGCTCCCCCTGCAGGAATGGCTGGGCGCCACCAGCATGGGCGATATCTTCCGCACCGAGTTGCCCGACGGAACACCGGCTGCCCTCCTCGTCGCATCAGGAGAAGAGGAGAATGCCGCCACCCTGCTGCACAACTGGCAAACCGCGGCCGCGCTGAACCACCCGCATCTGCTGCACGCGTTTGAAGCCGCCCGCGCGCACATTGACGATTCGCCCATCATCTACATTGTCACGGAACTCCCCGAAGAAGCACTCGGCCAGATCCTTCCTGAACGCGCCCTTACCGCGGAAGAAGTCGGCGAGATGCTTCCGCCTATTCTCGACGCAATGGCTCATCTGCACGCGCAGGACCTGGTCCACGGCAGCATCGAGCCGGCGAACGTCCTGGTGATCGGCGATCGGCTAAAGCTCTCGACCTACAGCCTGCAGCCGGCGGGCTCGTCGCCCGCGGGCGACGAGCGCCCGCGGATCTACGACGCGCCTGAAACCGATGACGGTCCGCTGACGCCCGATGCAGACATCTGGTCTCTCGGCATCCTCATCATTGAAGCACTCACGCAGCACGCGCCCACCTGGATTCGCAGCTCCGGACGCGATCCGCTGGTGCCCGTCACGGTGCCGCAGCCTCTCGCCGAGATTGCCCGCGGCTGCCTGCGCATCGAACCCACGCAGCGCTGCACTCTCGCGGACATCAGGCAAATTCTTTCCCATGGAGCGGCCGCCGCCGTCGAACAGCCGCGCGTCACCCCGGCAATTCCCGCCGCCAGCATCACCGAACAGCTTCCGCTCTTCGACGAGACCGCGCCCGAGGCATCCGATCAGGCTGGGCTCGAGGAGCCGCGTCTGCGCAAATCCTTCCGCGCTCTTGAGGATGAAGACGATGAGCCCCGCCTGCGCCTGCCCATCCCGATTCTTGCCGGCGCGGCTGCACTACTTTTCCTGCTCATCGTCGGCCTCGTCGCCTACTCGCGTCACGGCAAGAAGACCCTGGCGCCCGCCCCCGATCAAACATCCGCGGCATCGGCCGGCCCTGCCGACAAGCCCATCAAGCCTCTCCCGCAACCCTCCGGCCCCACGGTCAAAGGCCAGGTGGCGCAGCGCGTTATTCCGGAGATTCCCGCTCACGCCGCCCGCGGCATCCGCGGCAAGGTTGAAGTGAAGATCAAGCTTACGGTGGACCACTCGGGCGCGGTGATGAATGCTGCTATCGTCTCTGACGGCCGCAGCCGGTACTTCGCCAATCAGGCACTCGATGCGGCGCGCAAATGGCGCTTCCGCCCGGCGAGGATTCACGGCCAGCCCGCTGCCAGCACCTGGGACCTGCGCTTCACCTTTACGAAGACGGGCACGGACGTGAGTCCGGCCGAAGTCACGCCGTGAGGGGCGGCTGACAGTTTTTCAGCCGTCAGCTAACGATTCCATCGAATGCGAAATCTGGGCTGAATCCAGTGGGTTTCTGCCTGCCGAAGACGCCGTGTAGTTGACATACAAGGTCAGGGCCGAGAGCTGACAGCCGTCTCTACTTCTGATCCAGCAGCCGGATCGTTTCCAGAATCACATCGCCATCAATCGTGAGGCTTCTGGCGCTCACTTTATCCAGCGTGTCCTGCGCGGTGTGGTGATAGCTGTTGTTGGGTCCGTAGTCCAGATCGATGATGTCGATGGACGGCACGCCGCGCTTCACAAACGGCAGATGATCGTCTTCCACTGGCTCCTCGTTCTGGAAGAAATAGCGGTCATAGCCAAACTTGTGCGCCGACTGCTTCACCAGGTCCACCAGCCACGCGGTCGAGTTCGACTCCCGCTGAATGTCCAGGTCCTTGTCGCCGATCATGTCGGTCAAGATGAACGCCTTGATTTTGCCGAGAGTGCCGTCGCGTCCCCACTTCGCCGCCAGGTGCCGGCTCCCATAGGTCGAGTCCGACTGCGACCACGACTGGAACGCCTCTTCCCCATCGAAAAACACCAGCCACACCGAGTAGCCATCCAACTGTCTGCCGCCCGCCGTCTGCGCCCGCAGCTTGTCGCCAATGGCCATCAGCAGGCCGGTGGTGGCGGCCCCATCGTTGGCGCCCACGAAGTTGATATTGCGCAGCGGGTAATTGGTCTCGTAATGAGTGGCCAGCACAATGACGCCCTGCTTCTTGCCGGGGTAGCGCACGATGAAGTTGCGCAGATTCACCGGCCCGATCGGGGTATCGGCCATGAAGGTGTCTTCTTCCACGGGGTCATGCTGGAAGCGCGCGCGGAGCAGGTTCTCGGCCTTGGTGTGCCCCTGGCCGGTGACCCAGCGCGGGCCTATCGCGGCGAACTCCCGCGTATATTCGTATGCTTTGGCCCCGTCGAAATGCTGCGCCAAAGCCGTCAAAGGCGCGAAGACAACCAGTGCGGCAATCCACGTTGCGAGTCGCATCAAGCTCTCACTTTGTAAGGCTGCGGCCCTGCTTCGACCGCAGCGGGAAACAGCTCACCAGAGCTGGTTTGAGGCTGCCGGCTGGAGCAGGGGCTAAAGCTCAAGCGCTTCAACCATGAGCTATTGAGTGGCCCGACTGACGTCGTGCCGCGATTACAACCGGTTCCGACTAATCCTCTAACCTGCCTTTGCCGCCTTGGCCTTGCGCCGCGATGGGTGCACCCACCAGGCCACGCCGATGCCGAGCACATACAAGCTCAGCATCGGGATCGCGTAAACGCACATCGTCCACGGATCCGGACTGGGACAGATGACCGCCGCCACAATGAACACCGCCAGGATGGCGTAACGGATGTTCTTCCACAGGAAGCGCGGGCTCACAATCCCGAACATGGCCAGAAAGAAAATCAGAATGGGCAGCTCGAAGCTCACCCCCAACCCCAGGATGATGGAGAGGAAAAAGCTGCTGTAGTCCTCAATCGTGATCATCGACGTGAAGTTGTGCCCGAACCCCAGTACCAGGATTTTGATTGCACCCGGCAGCACAAAGAAGTATCCGAACGCCGCGCCGGTCAGAAACAGGCCCACCGTCGCCAGCATGAATGGAATCACAAAGCGCCGCTCGTTGTGATAGAGCCCTGGCGCTATGAACAACCACACCTGGTAAAGAATGAACGGGCTGGCCACGATGGCCCCGGCCAGCAAAGAGACCTGCAGGTTCAGGTTCAGCGCGTCCATGGGGTGGGTAAAGACGAGGGTCTTGCCAATCTTCAACAGCGGCTCCTGCAGAAAGGTCAGCAGGCGGTCGCGGAAGACCCACGCCAGAATCATTCCCAAAACCAGGAAAACGGCCGACTGGATCACCCGCCGGCGCAATTCGTCCAGATGCTCCATCAGGCTCATGCCGGGGAGATCTACGCGCTCGCTCACCGCGGCCCGGGCCCTGTCGATTGCGTCCGCGGCGTCAACCATGCTGGCTTACTGTCTCCGTTCCCTTGGGCTGGGTGGTGGCGTCAGAGACCGGCGCCGGTTCCGCGCCGATATTGGCCTCGGCCGCAATGCTCTCCGTCGCGACTTCCTGGAGGGGAGCCATCACCGGTGCTGGTTCAGGCGCGCTCCCATTGGTCGCATAGCGCGACGCCGCCACCTGTTCGCCGGTCGCAGGGGGGCTGATGCGCGGATAGGTCTTTGGCTCCGGCTGTGCAGAAGCTGCCTCTGTGGCGGCTGGCTCCGTCACGGAAGGCGGATACGTCTCCTCGCCCGGATACGGCGAAGCAGTGGTTTGCTCCAGAGCGGGAGGAGCCGAAACCGAGGCTTGCTCCTCGACGGCGCCGATGTCTGCCTGCGCCTCGACGGTTTGCGTGGCTGCGGGCGGATTCAGAGCCATCTGCCGCGCCCGCTCCTCCTCTTCCTTCTTGCGCCGGTCGGCGTCTTCCGACATTCGCAGCTCTTCTTCCATCTGGAATTTGAAATCGTTGGAAGCCTTGCGGAATTCGTACATCAGCTTGCCGATCTGACGGCCGATCTGCGGCAGACGCCGCGGCCCGAAGACCACCAGAGCCAGCAGCATAAGGAATATGGAGTCGTACATGCTGATGGTGGAGAGTTGAATTGGCGGAGGTGCACCCATGAAGGATCATGATACCTGCCCGCAACACACCCGAACAATCCGCCGCGGAAGACGAGTGCCGCGGGTCACGTGGAACCCGTGGTCAGGGATCAGTGGTCAGGGGTCAGTGGTCAGGGATCAGAAGGGCCACTCTGTCATTTGTCACTCTGTGCCTCAGTCCCTGCGTGCCTTCTACCAGCTGAATCCCCCGGACCGCGGCGGCCACGCACCCAGCAACTGCCGCAGCAGCACGATGCGCCCCAGATGGTAGGCGTTATGCGCGGCCATGTTCTCCACCTGCTCCAGCACGGTCATGGTGCGCACCGGCTTTCCCGGCCGCGACGGGCACCGCACCCTGCGCGCCAGCCAGTTCTCATCCCGAGCCGCCGCGGCGCCCTGCTGCGCCCCATTGAAGAACCTTCCGCACAGCTGCGCCCAGCTCTCCCGCTCCATGTCCAGAACCGTTGGAAAGCCGTCGGACGGGCTGACCGGGAACGGCGTCTCCACGCCGCGAATCCAGTCCAGCGTCACCTGCTGCCAGAACGCCACATGCCACAGCTCCTCATAGATGGAGTGGGGCGCTCCCTCGGGCTTACGATGCACCAAGTCCTCGGCCAGGCCCTCCAAAATGTGGTCAGGCGCCGCCGCATACCCGTCCCCCACCAGAATCTGCTCCAACTCGTTCACACCAACCTCCCCGTACCCCTTCGTCACTTTCCGACTTTGCAACTCTGTGGCTTTTTAGCTCGTCGCCTTTGCCGCTGTGTCCCTTTGTCCTTTGTCCCTGTTCCCCGCTTCCTGTTTCCTGCAGTTGTGATCTCCATTACAACCGCATTACAATATGAACAAATAGCCGCGATCTCAGGGTGTTGCGATTCATGAATCTGTCACACCCTCAGGCGCGTCAACTATTTGGAAAGCTGCAACAACCCCGTGGAGGGGGCCCGAGCTGAATATTGCCGGGGCATGTGCCTCCACTGCAGCCGATTAGCTTTCAACAACCCCGTCCCGAACGGCGCAAGCCATGAAAGGACTGAAGGCGGAACAACTTGACTCTCGTACTCGACGAAATCCAGGCGGCGGAATCCGCCTGCAGTCTCGACAATTACCTGGCGCTGCCCGATCACACCATGGACGCGCGCATTGCGGCGGCCCGCCGCAAGCTGGGCGCCAGCACCGTGATCCTCGGCCACCACTACCAGCGCGATGAGGTCATCCGCTTTGCCGACTTTACCGGCGACAGCTACAAGCTTTCAAAGGCCGCCGCCGAAACGGACGCAAAGTACATCCTTTTCTGCGGCGTGCACTTCATGGCGGAAAGCGCTGACGTGCTCGGCAAGGGCGGCCAGGAAGTAATTCTGCCCGATCTGAACGCCGGCTGCTCCATGGCGGACATGGCCGAAATCTCCCAGGTGGAAGCCTGCTGGGAAGCCCTCGAAAAGCTTGGCCTGACGGAAGACCTGATCCCGCTGACCTATATGAACTCGACGGCCGCCATCAAGGCTTTCTGCGGCGAACGCGGCGGCCTGGTCTGCACCTCCTCAAACGCCCGGCAGGCCTTCGAATGGGCCTTCGGACAGTCTCAAAAAAGCGGCAAAAGAATTCTCTTCCTCCCTGACCAGCACCTCGGCCGCAATACCGGCTACGGGATGGGCATCCCGCTCGACCAGATGGTGGTCTGGGATCCGTGGGCTGTCCAGCTTGGCGCCATGCAGGGCGGCCAGACGAAGCAGGCGCTCGAAGCCAGCCGCGTCCTTCTCTGGAAGGGGCACTGCTCCGTCCACCAGCGCTTCCTGCCCAGCCACGTCGACCAGGTCCGCGCCAAGTACCCAGGCATCCAGGTGATTGTCCACCCCGAGTGCCGCTGGGAGGTTTGCCAGAAGGCCGACGCCCTGGGCTCCACGGAGCGCCTGATCCAGCTCGTCGAAGACGCCCCGGAAGGCAGCATGTTTGCCATAGGAACCGAGATCCACCTGATCAACCGCCTGGCCAAGCGTTTCGCGGATAAGGGCAAGAAGATCATCACGCTCGACGACACCGGCTGTCTCTGCACCACCATGTATCGCATCAGCCCGCAGCACCTGGCCTGGGCGCTCGAAAACCTGGTCGAAGGCCGTGTGGTCAACCAGATCAAGGTCCGCCGCAATGTCAAGCACTGGGCACGCGTGGCGCTGGATCGCATGCTGGAGATTAGAGGCTGAAGGCAATTCCTGAGCCGCTGTTTCCCGGAAGTCATTGCACTCAGGAATTGCCGCAGCCTCGATCGACAGATAAGCGGGCTTTGCGTGACAAAACCGATCGCGCAAGCCCTGGGGCAACCGCGACTTCCGCATCAAGGACGACTTCGGCAACGAACTCAAATTCACCGAGCCCCTCTCCGACGACGAGTAGCACCCGGTCACTTGTTCACTTATCCACCGGTTCAACCGGTTACCTGCACGCCCCCTCATTGCTCCGCCCTCTGTCCCTCTCCCCTCAATTTCCCTTATCCTAGATACAGCCATGAAGACTTTCACCCTCGACGAAGCTCAGTCCCTGCTCCCTGTTGTTGAGTCCCTGCTCAAGCGCGCGCTGGCGGGCAAGCAGGATGCCGAGCAGGTGGAGGAAAAGCTCAGCGAGCTCAGCCGTCGCATCTATCTCTCCGGGGGCATGAAGGTCGATGTTGGCTCGGTGGTCCGCCAGCGCGCTGAAATGGACGTCCACCTGGAGCGCGTCCGCGAAATGCTCTCGGAAATCGACTCCATCGGCGTCCAGATCAAAGACCTCGACTCCGGACTGCTCGACTTTCCCTTCAAGCTGGAAGACGAGGTTGTCCTGCTCTGCTGGCGACTCGGCGAGCAGTCCATAGAGCATTGGCACACCGTGGAATCCGGCTTCAAGGGCCGTAAGCCGGTAGACGACCGCTTCCGCCGCGGCAAGACCTCCGGGAATCGGCCGAATTAGATAGATAAGTATCTTATTTTTAAGACCGATACGCGGCAAACTTAAATGCATCACTTCACCTCGATTGCTGGCGCCACGCTCCCTCGCACCAAGATCCCGCTTGGGCGACCCCTGGCCTTCGACAGTGCCGCTACCGAGCATTAAAACCTAAACTAGCACCTTAACCTTTTCTTGCAAGTCCCTAAGAAATTGGCGAACGCCGTAATCCGGCGTCTTTCCCGTGTACCCTGATTTCACATGTACATCGCTGAGCCCGAGATCCGCTCCCTTCTCACTTATGAACCCCTTATTCCGGCGCTCCGGCAGGCTCTCATCGATTTCTCCGCAGGCGGGGTCGACCAGCCGCCGCGGCTCATTCTGCGCTCCAACCATACCGAAGGTCCGAACAACGGCTGGTTCGCGACCATGCCCGTCGTCTACCAGGACGTGATGGCGGTTAAAACCGTCACCTTCTTCCCTGGCAACGCGGAGCTTGGCCCGGAGCGAAACCTACCCACGCACATGGCCGTCATCGAGCTGCTGAGCCGCACCACAGGAGAGCCCATCGCCCTCATGAACGGCCGGCTCATCACCGAAATGCGCACCGCCGCCGTCTCCGCCGTCGCCCTCGACGCTCTCGCCAGCCCCCACGTCACGAGCCTCGGCATTCTCGGCTCCGGCGTGCAGGCCCGGTCGCATCTCGCCGCTTTCCGCCTCGTCCGGCCAAGCCTGGCAGACGTCCGCATCTGGTCCCGCACCGCGGAGAACGCACGGCGCTTGGCTGAGGAGGCATCTCTTCCCAGGTCTGAGAATCGAGACCTGGGGCACCCCTTCCAATTCGGTCCGCGCGCGACCAGCATCGAGGAAGCCGCCTCGGCCGACGTGGTTCTGGTCGCGACGGCTTCACCCACGCCCGTCCTGATGGGCCGCTGGCTCAACCCCGATGCCCTGGTGATCTCGGTGGGCGCAGTGGGGCCAACGGTTCGCGAACTCGACGACGAAACCCTCCACACGAGCACAATCGTTGCCGAATCCCGCCAGGCCGCCGAACGCGAATCCGGCGACATCGTCCTCTCAGGCTCCCGGGTTCAGGCGGAAATCGGCGAGATTCTGGCGCATGCGCAGAGGGTCCCGACCGGGGGCCGCATCCTTTACAAGTCGGTTGGCATGGCGATCGAAGACCTTGTCGCCGCCCGCCTCGTCTGGCAGGCCCGCATGGCTGCTGGCCGCTGAACCAGCTCTCGCCGCCTCAGATATTTGCCCCGAACGCGAGCAGCCTTCCGTCGCAATCCTTCACCACAAATTCGCGGCATCGCCACGGCATATCGCCCAGCCCGCGCGCAAACTCCACGCCCTTGCCCGCGTACTCCGCAAAGAGGGCGTCGGCGTCTTCCACAAACAGGTACGCGTCCAGCAGCTCTTCTTCGTACTTGTCTGCCTGCGCAGCCGGCGGCGCGGCGCAACGAAAGTGAATCGCCCGCCCATCCCGCGCCACAATCGCGTACGAGGGGTCCTCATCGCCGGGCCACAACCCCAGGCACTTAAACCCCAACTTTTCCGCGTAGTACTTCACCGTCCGCGGAATGTCCCTGGTGAACAGCACGGGCGCAATCTGACTGATCATGCCCCGCAGTCTACCGCACGGGCCAGCGCGCCTGCACCGCTGGCCCTAGCAATGAGCCGGCCCGCGCCCCGCAACTTCGGGCCGGCTGGCGCATCTCTTAAACGACCCATGTTTTACTCACTGGCTTTTTAAAAACCGGCTTCATTCATTTGAAATCGCCGCGGGGCAGCCCGTTCGCGCCCGCTTCCACCTGAGTCACACATCACCTTTTTTCAAGGAGTTATTCATGCTTACCGTTGGAGAAAAGTTCCCTTCGTTCTCGCTCCGCGCCGTTGTCGGGATTGAAAAAGACGAAGACAAGGCCTTCAAGACCATCACCGACGAAACCTACGCCGACAAGTGGAAGGTTTACTTCTTCTGGCCCAAGGACTTCACCTTCGTCTGCCCCACCGAGATCGCGGCGTTCGGCAAAATCAACCAGGAGTTCCAGGATCGCGACACTCAGCTTCTCGGCGCCTCCATTGACTCCGAGTACGTGCACCGCGCCTGGCGCGAAAACCACGCCGACCTCCGCGACCTGCCCTACCCCATGCTTTCGGACATCAAGCGCGATCTCACCGAACAGCTCGGCATCCTTGATCTAAAGGCCGGTGTGGCTCAGCGCGCCACCTTTATCGTCGATCCCGACAACGTGATCCGCTTCGTTTACGTCACGGATCTTTCCGTGGGCCGCAACCCCCAGGAAGTCCTGCGCGTCCTCGACGCCCTGCAGACGGACGAGCTCTGCCCCTGCAACTGGCAGAAGGGCGAGGAAACCCTGCACGGATAGCGGCGAGCGAGTGACAGGGTTACAGAGTGGCAAAAGTGGGCAGGGTGCAGAGTGGCTGGAGCGCGCCGCGGGTTTTCCCGGATCGCTTCTCGCTCGATGCGAGCGGTTCACCTTGCAACTTCTTCCACTCTGTAACCTTGCAAGTTTGTCACTCCCTAACTTTGCAATCAGCCACCGACCCGGAGAGTCCCATGCCCCTTGACGCCCTCATCGATAGCCTTCCTGCCCATGCCAAAGACCTCAAGCTGAACTACTCGTCGCTGGTCCGCAACAACTCTGAGCTGACTGCGCAGCAGTTCTGGGGAACGGTTGTGGCCTCAGCCATCGCCACGCGCAGCGCCCCCCTCACCGCGGCCGTGCTTGAGGCGGCCCCGGCACACCTGAGCGCGCAGGCTCTCGAAGCAGCCCAAACCGCTGCGGCCATCATGAGCATGAACAACGTGTTCTACCGCTTTCACCACCTCACGCCCAATGAGAAGTACGCCACCATGCCGGCGCGCCTGCGCATGAACGGCCTGCGCGGCCACGGCGTGGAGGAGGTGGACTTCGAGCTCTGGTCGCTGGCCGTCTCCGCCATCAACGCCTGCGGCAAATGCGTCGGCGCGCATGAAAAGGTCGTACGCGACAAGGGCGCCAGCGAAGAACTCGTGCTGGCCGCGGTGCGCGTGGCCGCCGTCATCCACGCGATCGGCACCGTTCTGGACGCCGTCCAAGCGCAGGCCTCAGCGGGCCAGCCCGCCGCCGAACCCGCCCTGGCTTGACCAGCCTGGCTTGACCAGCCTGGCTTGACCCGCCCTGGCTTGACTCGCTCCGCCGCCGGATCGCTCCCCACGAATCCGGGATTCCCAGGTCTCGATTCTGAGACCTGGGAAAACCGCAAACCCACCCGCAGCCAGTCGGCCCAAGCAGGTGCTGGCGGCGAGCCAAGCTCGCAGTTGGCCGGACCGCAGGCGCCCGCAGGTGCTGGTGGCGAGCGAAGCACGCCTCTTCTGCGTCCAAAGGAGTGAACCCCCACAACGCTCGCATGCGAGACAATCCTCGCCCGCGGGCGGTACCCTGAGTGTTCCCTGGGGGATGCTTATGCGGACCGATTTCCCACTCCGGGGTTCCGCATCGGGCAAAGGAGCAGCGATGAAAGGCTTTCGTTGGGCGCAGCTGGCCCTGGCACTCGTGGTACTACTCACTGGTTGCAGTGGCTTCTGGGACAAGTCCTCCAGCAGCGGCGGAGGCGGCGGGTCCGCCAGCGGGACGTTCTACGTCCTCAACCAGGGCACGCAGCAGGTGGTTGGCTTCGCCTTCGCTTCCGGCGCCATCACGCCCACGGCCGTCGCCAGCGGCACGGCGACTCTCGGGGCGATCCCGTACTCCGTGGCTCTCGCACCGGGCGGTGGATTCCTCTACGTCAGCACCGGCGGCGGCGTGTTCGTCTACAGCATCGCTTCCGGCGGCGGGCTCACCCTGCTCAACAACTCCGGCGCCATCAGTGGCGATCTGCCCACTGCCATGGCGGTAGACGGCACCGGCACGTGGCTTATCGAGTCCATCGGAGGCAGCGGCCTTCTGCGCGCCATTCCCGTCTCCGCCTCCACTGGCCTCCTCGACACGACGCGCAATTCCGGCAATCCCTACACCGCGAACCTGCCCAACACCAATCTCAATGGAATCGCCGTCTCGCCCGCCAACTCCAGCAGCCCCTATGTCTTCATCGCCATGGGCGCGGGCGGCACCGAGGTGATCCCCTTCAGCGCCGGATCCACAGGAAACCCCTTCGGCACGCTGAGCAATATCGCAGTGGCCAAGACCACCGGCGGAGCCACGGCAGTTGCCGTCGATCCCACCAATCGGCTGCTCTATGTGGGCGAGACCGTTGCCGTGACCGGCACTCAGACCGGGGGCCTGCGCGTCTTCAATATTGGCAGCACCAAGCTCACTGAGGTCTCCGGCTCACCTTACCCGACCGCCGGCACCGGCCCGTCAGCCATCGTGCCGCTGACAAACTACGTTTATGTAGCCAACAAGGCGGTGAGCGGCAGCGGTAACGGAAACATCACCGGCTATCCCCTGGTCTCCACTGCGGGGGTATACACCCTGGGCGCCATCATCAACACCATTGCGGCGGGACCCGGCACGGTTGGCCTGGCTGAAGAGAATACGGGGACTTATCTTTTGGCCGTGAACTCCGGCGGCAGCCCCGACCTGAGCACGTACACCTTCGACAGCACCACCCCCGGCAAGCTCGTGGCCGGCACCACCCTCGCGACCGGAACCGACCCAACCCGGGCCATCGCCATCGCCGCGCTGCCGTAGACTCC
>NZ_DASXYM010000079.1:0-12701 GCF_036502485.1 Occallatibacter sp.
GGTGGGGTTTTTCACATGGGGGCAGGTGCGGTCCTTAGACCCGGCTTGCGATACTGGAGGTATGGCTACCCTATCGCAGCAAGGTCTTGAGGTCCTGTATACGCGTCAACAGATTGCCGAACGTGTCGCCGAGATGGGGGCGGAGATTACCCGCGATCTGAAGGGCGAGAAGCTGGTGATGGTGGGGGTGCTGAAGGGGGCGGCGCCGTTTCTGTCGGACCTGGCGCGGGCGGTGCAGATCGATGCCACGTTCGACTTTGTGGCCGTGTCGAGCTATGGCAAGGGCCACCGGACTTCAGGCGCGGTAAAGCTGATCAAAGATCTGGACGAGAGCGTGGAAGGCAAGAATGTGCTGATTGTGGAGGACATTCTGGACACCGGGCTGACGCTGAGCTATCTGCGCAAGCTGATGTTGAACCAGAAGCCCAAGTCGCTGCGGATTGCGGCGCTGCTGGACAAGCCGTCGCGGCGGATCGAGAAGATCGATGCCGATTATGTGGGATTCTCAATCCCCAATTTGTTTGTTATTGGGTATGGGATGGATTATGCGGAGCGGTACAGGAATCTGCCGGATATCTGTCTGATGACGCCGGAAGGAACAGCGGGCTAGCTGGCTAGCGGGCCAGGGGAGACAACGGCAGATCCCCTGCGGGGATGACAGACAGAGAAGAACAACGGGCCGGTTCGGTGTGGGGGTGCTGCGGTGGATGGTCGGGAGATGCTCGGGGGGATGTATCGCGACTTTAATGCGCGGCGGATGGAGGCCGTGCTGGAGCGGATGACTGAGGACGTGGCGTGGCCAAACGGATGGGAAGGCGGCTACGTCTATGGGCGGGAGGGTGTGCGCGACTACTGGACGCGGCAGTGGGCAGTGCTGGATCCGCAGGTGGAGCCGGTGCGTATCGAGCCGGATGAGCAGGGGCGATGGGTGGTCGAGGTGCACCAGGTGGTGCGCGGGCTTGCCGGGGAGCAGGCCGGGCAGGTGATTGTGGATACGATGGTTCGGCATGTGTACCGGATGCGCGATGGGTTGATTGCGGGGATGGAGATTGAGCCGTCGTCTTAGTTGCGGTGGGGTGGTAAGTCCCATCCTGGCCGCACAGACCAAGACGCGGCGGGGATGGGGAACGGAGATTTGTGGTGGATCGGGACCGGTTTGGGAACAGAAATCAGGCACCTGAGGGGTGGTTTGGGCTTCTAACCAAATGGGATTTTTCCGGGATCGCCAGAGGGTGAACAAAGGTCTATACTCTGTCTCCGGGTCTGGTCCCGGGTAGAGGGTGTCATGGCCCTACATAGAAGGAAGTAAGGAGCAAATCAAGATGTCTGCAACGTTTCCCGTTCAGGGACCAGATCTGGAATTTGATCATGGCACTTTTGACGCGGCCGGGTTTACGGCGGCGGCCATGACGAACTGGCAGACGCTGGCCGGGGTGATCGACCATACGCTGCTGAAGCCCGAGGCTACCCGGGAGCAGGTGGAGAATCTGTGTGACGAGACGCTGCGCTATCGGTTTGCCTGCGCCATGGTGAACCCGGTGTGGGTACCGGCCGCGGTGAGCGTGCTGGCGGGAACCGGGGTGCCGGTGGGGGTAGTGATCGGGTTTCCTCTGGGGGCTACGCTGGACTCGACGCTGCGACAAGAGGCGGCGGCGCTGACCCGGCTGGGCGCGAAGGAACTGGACATGGTGATTCCCGTTGGGCAGTTGAAGAGCGGGAACCATCATGCGGTGGAGCGGACGATCAGGGCGGCCGCGAGCGTGGCCCATGATCATGGGGCGCTTCTGAAGGTGATTCTGGAGACCTGCCTGTTGAATGTGGAAGAGAAGCTGCGCGGAGCGGAGATTGCGATCCAGGCCGGGGCGGATTTTCTGAAGACGTCGACGGGGTTCTCAAAGGCGGGGGCAACGGCCGCGGATGTGGCGCTGCTGCGCGGGGTGGCGGGCGGACGGTGCGGGGTGAAGGCTTCGGGCGGTGTCCGGAACCTGGCGGATGTGAAGACCATGCTGGAGGCGGGAGCAAACCGCATCGGCGCGAGCGCCAGCGTGGCGATTGTGCGGGAGCTGGGGGCGGAGTAAACACCTGCGGTGCGGCTGAGCGCGAGCTTCGCTCGCCGGTCGACGGCTGATTGGGGTTCGTGGGTTCCCGACCTGTCGCCAGAAAAGAGGCGACAGGATGGCATCTGCGATGGGGTCGAGCGGCACCTGCGGTGCGGCTGAGCGCGAGCTTCGCTCGCCGGTCGACGGTTGATTGGGGTTCGTGGCTTCCCGACCTGTCGCCAGAAAAAAGGCGACAGGATGGCATCTGCGATGGGGCCGAGCGGCACCTGCGGTGCGGCTGAGCGCGAGCTTCGCTCGCCAGTCGACGGCTGATTGGGGTTCGTGGCTTCCCGACCTGTCGCCAGAAAAGAGGCGACAGGATGGCATCTGCGATGGGGCCGAGCGGCACCTGCGGTGCGGCTGAGCGCGAGCTTCGCTCGCCGGTCGACGGCTGATTGAGGTTCGTGGGTTCCCGACCTGTCGCAAGTACAAAGACGGGGCGAGGGTGGGGCACCGGCAGTCGTGGAGAAACGAACAGAGGGCGGAGTGGTCAGGGTTTGGTGGCGAGGATGAGGGGGGATGGGCCGGGGGCGGAGAGGGTGCGCGGGTCGACGAAGCCGGCTTCGATGAGCCAGGAGCTGATCTCTTCGAAGGAGAAGGTGTCGCCGTCGTCGGTGTTCACCAGCATGTTGACGGCGAAGATGAGTCCGTTGAGGGGGCCGGTGCGGTCGGCGTTGACGAGGAACTCCTGAATGGCAATGGTGCCGCCGGGAGCGAGGGCGTTGTAGACCTTCTCGAGGAGAGCGCGGCTGCGGGCTTCGCCTTCGCTGTGGAGGATATGGCCGAGGGTAGCGACGTGGTGGCCGGCGCCGAAGTCGGCCGAGGCGAGGTCACCTTCGACGAAGGTGTAGCGGCCGGTGAGGCCGAATCGGGCTACGGTCTTTTTGGTTACGTCGATGACTTCAGGCCAGTCGACGGCGGTGACGCTGACCTGCTCGGCCGATTGGGCGAGGGCGATGCCCCAGACGCCGGAGCCGGCGGCGAGGTCGAGCACGGAGGCGGGGGTGCCGGAGGCGAGGTCGAGGTGAAGGGCGAGCGCCTGCGCGGGCGCGTAGCTCATGGGGAAGATGTCGGCGACGAACTCGTGGAAGAACTCGCCGCCCTGCTTCTCCTGATTGACGGAATTGACGGGCTTGCCGGTGGCCACGACTTCATTGAGCTTGAGCCAGTTGGGCAGGAGCTGCTGGCTGGTGTGGCGGATCATGCCGCCCATGTAGCTGGGTTTGGTGCTTACCAGGAAGGCGGAGCTTTCGGGGGTGAGGGAGTAGTTTTCGTGCGGGTCTTTGCTGAGGAAGTTGAGGCCGACCAGCACGTTGATGATGGCGGAGAGGCCGCGGGGCGAGGCGCTGGTGGCGCCGGCGAGCGCGTCGAGATTCATGGGGCCGTTGTCGAGCAGGTCAAAGATGCCGTGGCGCAGGGCGGCTTCAAGGATGAGGGGGATGGAGTAGCCCCAGGCGAACTGCATGAGGCGTTCAGGTGTGACCTGGACATCAGGGACCGTGGGGGCGGCGATGGTGGTTGTCATGCGAGAGACCTCGGATAAGGGAAATGTTGCGCCGGATGCGCAGGGGTAGGCAGAAGTGCGTGAAGGTCTGCGGGGAGCAGGATAGCAGAGGGGAAATTGAGGGGTCACGTGAAACTTTCAGTCTTCGGGGTGGGGTTGGTGGTTTCCCACCCTGTCGCCAGATAGAAGGCGACAGGATGGGGCACGGGTGCCTGGCGGGCGAGCAGAGGCGCGGCGAGGGTGGACACCCGGGGGGTGGTTATAGTTCGCGGATGGCGGTGACGGGGTTCTGGCGAACGGCGCGGCGGGCGGGGAGATAGCAGGAGAGAAGCGCCATGAGCGCCAGGATCAGGACGACTCCGGCGATGGTGAGCGGGTCGTTGGGACTGACGCCGTAGAGCAGGCGGGCGATGAAGCGGGTGAGCCCGAACGATATGCCGAGGCCGAGCACAAGGCCGGCTACGATGAGCCACGCACCCTGGAGGAGCACCAGGCGCATGACGTTGGCGCGGGAAGCGCCCAGGGCCATGCGCACGCCGATCTCGTGGGTGCGCAGGTGGGTGCGGTAGGCGACGACGCCGTAGATTCCAGTGGCGGCGAGGATCAGCGCAATGAGGGCGAACATGCCGGCGAAGGTGCTTTGCATGACGGCGAAGATGTTGGCCATCTGCATGGTGTCGCGCAGGGGCCGCACGTCGAAGATGGGCAGTTGGGTATTGATTTCGCGGATGGCCGCTTCAACCGATGGGGCCAGGTCGCCGGGATTGCCGCTGGTTCTGACCTGCACGATGGTTTCGTTGTCCGACTGCTGGTAGAAGGAGCGGTAGATCATGGGCTCGGGCGGCTCGTTCACGAACTGGTGCCGGGAATTCTGCACCACGCCGATGACGGTGGCGAGGCGGCCCCAGATGAGGAGTTTCTTTCCCAGAGGATCCTGGCCCGGCCAATAACGGTGGGCGGCGGTCTGGTCGACGATGAGGACGCGCGGTGCTTTGTCGTCGTCGGTCGCGGAGAAGTCGCGTCCTTCGACAAGGGGGATGCCCAGGGTCTCGAAGTATCTGGGCGTGACATCGGCTCTTCCCACCTCAAACCACTCATGCGGGCGGGGCATGTATCCCTCGGGATAGGCGTCAAGTGTTTTGCGGGTGAAGCACATGGGGACCCAATCGGTCATGGAGGCGATGGCGACTCCGCGCAAGGTGGAGACGCGATCGAGGATGTTGCGGCGCAGGACGGCGGCCTCGTCATTGTTGTAGCCGGACATGTTCAAGCCTACGGAGGCAGTGAGGACGCGATCGGGGTCGAAGCCGGAGCCGGCGTCGCGGAGATTGCGCAGGGTGCGGAGAAACAGCCCCGAAGAGACCAGCAGCGCAAGAGAAAGCGCGATTTGCGCGACCACGAGCGCGTTGAGCAGGTGCCGGTTGTGGGAGCTCCCGGAGACGCTGGCCGTCTCGTCTTTGAGTACTTCAGCGGCGGGCACCAGGGAGGAGCGCCATGCGGGAAGCGCACCGCACAGGACACTGGCGAGGAGGGCGAGCGCGACGATGCCGATGGCCACGTTCTGGTCGAGCATGCCGTTGAGCGCGACCGGGTTGGAAGTGGGCGGGAAGAAGAGGGCGAAGGCGCCGGCCGTCCAGGAGGTGAGCAGAAGCGCGATTGTGCCGGCAAAGAGAGATATCAGGACGCCTTCGAGCACCATCTGCATCACGATCTGCGGACGGGAGGCGCCGAGGGACTGGCGAATGGCGATCTCGCGGCGGCGCGCGACGAAGCGCACCAGGGTGAGGGTGGCCACGTTGACGCAGGTCAGCAGAAGGACGACTGCGGCGATGGCGAGGAGGATGGGCAGAGTAGCGGCCATGTAGCCGTTGGCGCCGAAGGGCGAGCGCCACATGGGATCGATGGTGAGGGTGTTGTTGCCGAGGTGATCGTCGGGGTAGGCAGCGACCATGCGGCCCATCCGTGCGTTCAGATCGTGGGAGGCCTTTTCGCGAGTCACTCCGGGCTGCAGCCTGCCCACGACGTTGAGCCAGTTCACACTGCGGTGGGTCATGCGCCAGGCGTTGGTTCCGAGGGGGTTGAGGGTGATCCAGACGTCCTCGCGGATGCCGGGCATGGCTCCGATGAAGTCTTTGGGCGCGACGCCGATGATGATGCCCGGGTGGCGGGCAATCTCAATGGTCTTGCCCACGATGGCGGGATCGGAAGCAAAGTGAGTTTTCCAGAGGGAATAACTCAGAACCGCGTAAGGAACGGAGTCGGGGCGGGTTTCTTCCTCAGGCAGGAAGAAGCGGCCCAGCCAGGGCTTGACGCCGAGGACATCAAAGAAGTTCGCCGAGACGTTGGCGAGGTAGATGCGCTCCGGCGCCGCGCCGTTGTGGGTGAGGGCGAACCAGTCGTGGTGATAGGCAAGGAGGCCGGAGAGGCTGTGATTCTGATCGCGCAGGTCGCGGTAGTCAGGATAGGAGAGAGGCGGGACGGGCGAGGCATTGGGCTCGCCGCGCATGAGGCTGACCAGATCTCCGGTGTTGCGGGCGCCGGGGATGGGATGCAGCATGGTCCCGTTGATCCAGCTGAAGACGGTGCTGTTGGCGCAGATGGCGACCGCCAGCATGGCCGTCGCGGTGAGGGTAAACCCGGGATTTTTGCGCAGCTGCCGCAATGCAAAGCGAACATCCTGGAGCAGGCCTGTCATGACTGCCTCCCACGGAAATTTGCTCTCGGGGAATAAGAGTATTGCCCTTGACTGTTGCATGCTGTGCGCCAAAGCACATGTGTCGCAAGTGCCTTTGCTGGAAGGAGATATTGATTTGGGAGCGGTGCGGGACTGTGCGAATGCGGTGAGGGTGTCCGGTTGCGGACAGTTGGAATGGTCAGCGGGTCAGCGGGTCAGCGGGTTAGCAAGTTAGCGGGTTCCGGTGCGGCTCATGAGCTGAGGAGTTGTTTTGCGACCTCGACGTAGAGGTCGACGGCCTGGAGGATTTCGCGTTTGGCGATTTTCTCATCGGGGGTGTGGGCGACGTGGATGGAGCCGGGACCGAGGAGCAGGGGTTCGCCCCATTTGGAGAGCCAGGGGATGTCGGTGGTGAATTTGGCGATCATGGTGGGGAGGCCGGGCACGGCGCGAAGGCGGATGAAGGGAATCTCGAGGGTGAAGTCGACTTCGGCGAGGCCGGAGGCGGCGTCAAGGATCGCCTGCCGGACGGGAGCGCTGTCGCTGACGAGGCGGGTGAGCACCTGGGCTTCGGCTTTATCCGCAATGACGTTGGGGGCGCGGCCGCCGTGGAGAAGGCCGATGTTCACGGTGGTGGGGCCGATGTCTTCGGTAACCGGAAGGTCAAGCTTGAGGAGGCGGCTGAGCACTTCGACGAGTTTGTGGACGGCGCTGTCGCCCAGCTCGGGATAAGCGGAGTGGGCCATGGTGCCGAAAGAGCGGAGGATGGAGCGCAGGGCGCCTTTGGAGGCGATGGCGAGGCGGTTATCAGTAGGTTCGCCGTTGATGAGGAAGCGGCTGCCTTGGGGATTTTCGTTGGCGACTTTGGCCCCGGCGGAATCGCGTTCTTCGCCACTGACGAAGAGGAGGCCGATGCGGAAGCCTTCCGCGCGGAGGGCCTCAGCAGAGGCTATCTGGGCGGCCATGATGCCCTTGGCATCGCAGACGCCGCGGCCGTAGAGGAAGTCATCGTCTTCGCGGAAGGGGATGTACGGAGGGACGGTGTCGATGTGGGTGGAGAAGACCAGGTCGGGCGACTGACCGGCGGGGCCTGCGTAGACATTCCAGCGCGGGCCGCAGGGAGCGCAATCCGTGGGAGGGGGGACCTCCATTTTTTCTACGTCCCAGCCGCGGCCGGCGAGATAGCCGGCAAGGAAATCGCCGCATGCCCCTTCGTTGTAGGTCGTGGATTCAATCTGAACGAGATCGCGGGTGAGGCGAAGGGGGTCGATCGGCGCAAGTTGCGACATGGTGCTGCCAGAATATCTTACGGTGCGTATTGCGGCCCTCGGCTCTCAGCCCTCAGCTTTCAGCCGGTGCAGAGTTCACCTCGCAGCGGACAGCTCTCTTTATACGGCGCTTATGCGATCGGCGTAGAATCGAGTGTGGAATGAGCATTGCATCCGCATCCGTGCAAAGCAGCCGGAGGGCAGCGACACGACGTTTGCGCAGTGTTGAGCTGACCGGGCCGGAAGGGCGCCTGGAAGCGGTGGTGAATGAAGGTTCCGTTACTGCCCGATGCGCCGCGCTGATCTGTCATCCTCATCCCGAAGGCGGCGGCACCCTGCACAACAAGGTGGTGTATCGCGCCATGAAGGCGCTGAATGCGCCGCAGTTTGAGCTGGAGTGGCCGGTGCTGCGATTCAACTTCCGCGGAACGGGCCGCAGCGAGGGCAAGCATCATGGGCAGGATGAGGCGGATGACGTTCTGGCAGCGCTGAGCTGGCTGGAGAACGAGTTCGCTCTGCCGATTGTGTTGGCGGGTTTCAGTTTTGGCGCCGCCATGGCGCTGAGGGCATGCGTTGGATCGGGAACCGCGGTGCGCGCAATTGCCGCTCTCGGGCTTCCGACGCAGGCGGAGGGGCGAGTCTACCACTACTCCTTTCTGAAGAATCTATCTCTTCCCAAGCTGTTCTTAAGCGGCGACTGCGACCAGTACGCGCCTCAAGCCGTGCTGGAGGCGATTGTGGACGCTGCCGCTGATCCCAAACAGATGGTGCTTGTTCCCGGCGCCGACCATTTCTTTTCCGGCCAACTGGAGGCGATGCAGCGAGAGCTGCTGAGTTGGCTGAAGGAGCAAGCCCTATGACCCCGGTGAGCGAAATGGCTCTGGAAGACCTGCACGCAACGGCAACGGAGATTTTTACGGGCGCGCTGGGGGCCTGCAGCATCGAGTCGGCATTCGACCGGAGGCTGCGGTTTGACGGGAATGTTTTGCATCGTCTTATGCCGGACGGCAGCGGGCCGGATTCGATCGATCTATCGCATTACAAGCGCGTGTTCGTGATCGCGCTGGGCAAGGCCGCGGGGCCCATGACCGATGTGCTGCTGGAGCGGATGAAGCGGCGCCAGGGTGTGCGGGGCATCTGCTGCTCCAATGTTTTGCCGAAGAAGCGCAACTGGCGGTTCCGCTATTTCGAGGGCGGCCATCCACTGCCGAATGAAGATTCGTTTGCGGCGGCGCGGAGCGCGCTGGCGTTGTTGAGAAAGGCGAAGAAGGACACGCTGGTGTTCTTTCTGATTTCAGGGGGGGGATCGGCGCTTTTCGATCTGCCTATCGATGCGGGAATCAGCCTGGAAGACACGCAGATGTTTCACCAGGCGCTGCTGGCTTCAGGGGCGCCGATTGACCAGATCAATACGCTGCGGAAGCATTTTTCGCAGGTGAAGGGCGGGCGGCTGGCGATGGGCGCGCCGGATGCGCTGAAGGTGTCGTTGCTGCTGCCGGACGTGCCGCTGCGCAGCCTGGATGCGCTGTCGTCGGGGCCTTCGTCGCCGGACCACAGCACGGTGCAGGATGCGCGCGCGATCATGACGAAGTATGGTCTGGCGGAGCGGTTTCCGAAGTCGGTGCGGGATTTCTTCGAGCGCGAGGACATGCCGGAGTCGCCGGGGAACAAGAAGTCGCGGCCGTTTCTACCGAAGATTGCGAATGCGGTGCTGGCGCGACGTATTGCGCTGGCGGCCACGATGAAGGATGAGGACGACGCGTTTCGGGAATCGGTGTTCGAGATTCTGCTTTCAAGCCACGACCTGGTGGAGAACGCGCGGACGATTGCGGAGAAAGCCGGCTATTACGTGGCGGTGGACAACAGCTGCGACGACTGGGATTACGCGGACGCGGCGCGCTATCTGTTGGAGCAGTTTCACACCATTCGCACGGCGCATCCGCGGTTTTGCCTGATTTCCGCGGGCGAAGTGACGGTAACGATGAACCGCACGCCGGGTGCGGGAGGGCGGAACCAGCAGTTTGTGCTGACCTGCGCGCTGGAACTGGCGAGGCATCCGGGCGAGCCGCTGACGGTGCTGAGCGCGGGCACGGACGGGATTGACGGCAATACGCGGGCGGCGGGCGCGATTGCGGATCCGACGACGGTGGCGCGGGCGCAGGCATTTGGGTACGACCCCGCGCGGGCGCTGGCGGAGTTCAATGCGTGCCCGCTGTTCACGTCGCTGGGAGACTCGGTGGTTACCGGACCGACGAGGCATAATCTGCGCGATTTGCGGCTGTTGATGTCGGCCGGCGAATAGGTTGTTAATGCGGAGTTAACACGCGACGCGAAACTTTGCTTTGCGGCGGGTGCTAACTGCTTTACGATGTTCACGTGCCCCGTAAAGGAACTCGCAAGACCGTCGCCAAGGCCGCGGATATCCGGACCGTCGCTGCGCTGGCCAAGGTTTCGATTGCCACAGTGTCGCGCACTATCAACGGCTCTCCGGCCGTGAGCGAGCGGCTGAGCAAGCGCGTGTGGCAGGCAATCGAGCAACTGAATTACTTTCCGAACACGCATGCGCGCAGCCTGGTTTCGGGTCGTAGCCGGCTGTTTGGCATCATTGTTGAAAACATCACCAATCCCTTCTTTCCCGAGTTGATTCAGAGCTTTGAAGAGATAGCGGTCGCGAACGGGTACGAGATTCTGGTGAGTTCGTCGAACAGCGACCCGGCGGTGCTGACCACCTGCGTGCGGCGCATGCTGGAGCGCAAGGTGGAAGGCGTGGCGATGCTGACGTTTGGCGAAGAAGAGCCGGTTCTGGACCAGTTGGCGCACCACAATGTTCCGCTGGTGCTGGCGGAGTTCAAGCTGGACGATCCGAAGAGCAGCACGATTCTGCTGGATTACTCGACGGGGTTTCATGAAGCCGTGAAGCACCTGGTGGGGCTTGGTCACAGGCGGATTGGTTTTTTGGCAGGCCCGCACACGCTGCACTCGGCGATCACGCGCGAGAACGACTTCAGAACGGCGATGCGGCAGGCGGGGCTGGATGTGGATGCGGCAGCGGTGATTGTGTGCGACCACACGCTGCGCGGCGGGGTGGCGGGTTTTGAGAAGCTGCAGGCGCTGAGCACGCGTCCGACGGGGGTGCTCTGTTCGAACGACATGACGGCCATCGGGGTGCTTCGGGCGGCTTATATGAAGGGGCTGCGGGTGCCGCACGATCTGTCGGTGATCGGGCTGGACGACATTGATTTCTGCGAGTTCACGCTGCCGCCGCTGACGACCATACGGCTGTCGCGGACGGACCTGGCGCGGGCAGCATTCGATGCCCTGCGGCAGCAGGCCGAGGCCGGGCCGGGAGCGAAGGTGGAACGCGAATTTCTGGTGTCGACGAGTTTGGTGGTGCGGGATTCGACGTCGGCGCCGGCGAAGGATTGAGCCTCTCGCTCACGAGGCGCCAACTCAGGCGTAGACGGGGAGTTCTGCGACCTCTTCCGCACGCATCGTGGAGACGCGCTGGTTGGTGATTGTGGCGGCAGTGCGGCGATCCGCGTAGACGGTTGGCTTGTCGAAGGTGATGACGGCAGTGAGCGCAGGCATGCCGAGGATCTTCCAAAGGTGAGGGAGAAAGCCGGCATCGCCGAACCAGCACAGTTCCCTTTCGGGCAGGCTCGTTTCACAGATATATTGCAGTGCGGCGGCCGTCACGGGCGCGTGCATTTGAATGGCCGGATGGAAGAGCGCTGAGTGGAAGCGCAGGACCGCGGAGCCGTCGGTGCTGGTGCCTTCAGGAAAGAGCAGCACGGGGACGGCGAGCTGGAGGCGTTGGCAGATCTCCGCTGCGGCAACGCCTGCGCTGGCGCGGCTGGAACGATCAAGGAAGATGGTGCCGCCGGCACTCGCAGCAAATCCGAAGTAAGGCCAGTTGCGCACTTCAGCCTTGGAGACGAAGAAGCAGGGCATCACGGAGCTGTACGCGGCGATGTCGAGATAGCTGAGGTGATTGGAGACGACGAGGCCGTGCGAAGGCGGCTCTCCTATCACGCACGTGTTCACGCCCATGGCGCGCAGAACTGCGCGGCAGGCGGACTGCAGCCAGAGCGCGCGCTGCACCGGAGTGAGGCGGCCGCGCAGACGCTTGAACGCCAGGCGGAAGAGGCAGCGAAGGAGCGCAAGGGCCAGTGCGGCGGCGCGAAGGAGTCTGCGCAGGTGCATCAGCTTAACGGCGCCAGGAACCGGTTGCGGGCGGCCGGGGACATCAACTTCAGATCGAGGATTGTAAGGAAATCAATGGTGCCGAAGGCGCGATCCCAGGCGGGGGGCGCGGCGATGCGGGCACCTATGGCTAGATATGTTTTGAGTAGTTTGGGCACCTTAACGGCCTCGAGGTTCTCTGGGGGATGTTGCGCCAGCGTGGGGCATACGTAGTCGCTGGTGGGTACGGTGAGGAACGCGTGGGGGACACGATAGTTTTCAAGCTGGTGGTAGAGGTCCCAGCCTTCGGCCGGATTCCGCGAGTTGAGAGACGAGCAGCCGATGAGGTAACGAAGGCCGGTGTCTGTGGCATACTGCGCGATGCCGCGCCACAAGAGGGTGAGAACTTCAGGCGTGCGATGGTCGCGGTCAATGGACGCGCGGCCGAGTTCGAGCGTCTCAGAGCGGACCGATTCGCAGGGACTGAGATCGAACTCCTGCTCGGAGTAGTAGCCGAGATTGAGTGCGGCGGTGATGCCGGACTGCATGCGATAGGTGCCGACGATCGCGCGCGATGGGTTCTCCTGCTGTTTGTCTTCAACGAGGAGATGTTCGCAGCAGGCGTCAAACGGATCGGTGTCGAGGCCGGTTTCATAGGAACTTTCGAGGCCTTCGCCGAGTTCGAGATTGAAGACACGGAAGCGCAGGCGGCATGCGGCGTCGCGATCTTCCGCGGTTTGGGCAACGCGGAGTCGATAGCGTCCGACCTCTGCGTGGATGCGCGCAGAGGGGGCGAGCCGGGGAGCAGAGAAATCGACAAGCGCGGCAGAAGAAACTGCCGGCTCAACCGTAGCCGCGGCAACTGAGAGCGGGTTCACGGGAGTATTGTCCGATGCAAATTGTAAGAGGAGGATGAAGCGGGCGCGAATGTTTTGTTGCAGGATTCGTGGGAGTGAACGTGCGATGAATCTGCA
>NZ_DASXYM010000080.1:0-17671 GCF_036502485.1 Occallatibacter sp.
GGGTTCCGGCGCACGTTGCCCACTACGCCCACGGCCGTGACCGCGTAAGCATCGCTTCCTCCGGGAGCCTTGGTGCCGCACGTCGAGTTCTTGCCCGCGTAGAACCAGCAGTCGGGATCGCCCACCACGTGAGGCTTGCCCACCTGATCAGGAGTCGCAGTGGCGAATCCATAAGGATCGAGAATCGAGTTGTGCTGTCCATCGTTTTCATTCACCTGGAAGGGATGGCCGCTATAGAACGTGTACACGCCGGAGGTCTGCCAGTTGCCCAGGATCCACGACAAGGGCCCGTGCTGCAGCATGGCCTTGCCCCGGCCGAAAGGCAGAGCGTAAAGGTAGCTCACCGCAACGCGGTTGGGAACATCGAAATCGCTCGGCCCGTACCATGAGGCATAGTCGCGGCCGTTCGGCGGATCGCCCGAGTTCGATTCCAGTTCCTGCGGCGTGTTGTCGAGGCTTCGCGAATGCGTAAACGCTGCGCGCATTTCAAAGCCGTTGACAAAGCGCCGGGTGAGGCTGGCCTGCAGTCCGTTGTAATTGCCGAAGCCGATGGGAGAGGTGTACTCAATCTGCCCAAAGTTGCAATAAGGCACTTCGTACGCCCCAGGACACGCAGTAGTTGGATTGGAATTCGCAACGACCTGGCCGCCCGAAATGATCGGCTGATTGTAATCGCGAATCACATCGAGGTGGGTTGACTTGGTACCCACATAATCAACCTCGGCGGCCCAGCTCTGCCCGAGTTGCTGCTGGACGCCGAAGCTCCACTGCTGCACATAGGGCTGCGGATCGTGAAGGGCCATGGCGCGGATGTGGTAGTTGGTCAGGTTTGAAAGATCGAGCGTTGCCGGGTCAAGAAAATTCGAAGGAAAGCCGACCGATGGGCTGAGCACGGGCGAGGTGTTGCTGGTAAGCGTCTTGTTGATCAGGAAGGGCGGATTCAGGGCTAGCTCATCCTCGCTGCCGAAGCGCTCAAACAGCGAGTAGTACAGGCCGTAACCGCCGCGGATCACGGTGTTCGTCACTGGCGAGTAGGCGAACCCGAACCGCGGCCCGAAGTTTTTGTAGTTCGGATCCACGATGGCACGGTTCTTCAACGATCCGCCTTTGGCAAACACCAGAGCCCCGGCCGCCGGATCAAAGTCCGCCATACGATTCTTCGCTTCGAGCGGCGGCGTGGTGAAGTCATAGCGAAGGCCGAGATTGAGCGTGAGTTTCGGCGTCACCTTCCAGTCGTCTTCAACGAATCCCGACAGCATCCAGAGCCGCTGATCGACGAAGAATACGTTCGTCAATTGTGTACTCTGCACATAACCAAGCAGACCATCAGCATATGACAGGCCGGTGCCCGACACGCACTTGCCCGGAGCGCTGTGCTGACAGGTGAACACGCCGGTAAAGCCCAGATCGCCGCGGGTGCCCGGCTCATCCTGGAAGATGTTGCGCATGGGCAGGTAGATGCTGGTGCCGAATTTCAACGTCTGCTTGCCATGCACAAGAGATAACGTGTCGTTGTACTGATACTGCATGGGAATCTGCCGCTTGGGCAGGAAATCCGCCGAGCCTTCGAAGGCATAGTTGGAGAATTGGGTCAACGGAACTCCGCCACCCATGGCGGGGCTATTCGGGATGCCGGGAACGAAATCGCCCGCCATCTGGTCCAGGTTGAACGGCTGCTGTTGCGCATAGGAATAGTCGCGCACCCAGCCGAACCGGAATTCATTCACCATGCTCTGGCTCAGAATGTGGGTCCAGCCCAGCACCGCGCTGTGGGCCTTGAGGATCTGGTTTCCCCATGCCGATGTTGACGTGCCGTCGGCGAGGCCACCCAGGTAGCCCGGAATGTCGCGGTTGCGCGTGGAGTAGTTGTAGCGCGCGAAGACAGAATTAGAAGCTGATGGGGTCCAGTCCACGCGCCCGTCATAGTTGTGTTCAAAGTCGGTAAGCAGCGCGTTGCGAACGAAGTTGTTGACGTTCGGCGGACTGCCGGCGGTGGTGGTGTTAGGAAGCGGGAAGAGCGCCATCAATTTCTGAACCGTGGGATCGAGACTGCCCGATGGAACCGTGTTGTTGGCAAACGGCTGGCAGTTTGAACCCGAGAACGCCGGGTGGCAGGTGGTCGGATCATAGATGGTTGGGTAGGTCACGCCCACGGTCGCCGCCGTAGCCGGGCTGAAGTCACCAATGCGCTCGTTCGGCAGCGGCACCGTCGCAGTCCGCAGAACACCCTGCTTGATGCGCGTGCCCTCATAGTCGAAGAAGAAGAACAGACGATTCCTCACGAGGGGACCGCCTACATTGCCGCCAAACTGGTTCTGGTTGTACTTCGGTTTCGTGAGCCCGTGACGATCGGAAAAGAAATCGTTCGCGTCGAAGTAGTTGTTGCGGACGTACTCATATGCGAGCCCGTGGAATTTATTCGCTCCGCTCTTGGTGTTGACTGAAACCACTCCGCCCGGGCTGCGGCCGTACTCACTCGAGTACGGATTGCTGATCACGTTGAACTGCGCAATGGTATCGAGCGAGGGATGCGCCGACTCTGTGCTCAACTCCTGCACATTCTCAGAGAACGTGTTGTTGTCGATGCCGTCGAGCAGGAAGTTGTTTTGCAGCGAATGGATGCCGTTGACGTTGAAATCGCCAACGCGCCCCGCGGATGTGGCGCCGCTCTGCTGCGTGAACCGGCTGATCTGCACGCCCGGCACGACACGCAACAAGTCATCCCAATTGCGCAGGGAGAGTGGCGTCTGCTCGATGGTCTCCGAGCCGATGACCGTACTGATCGATGCATCATCGGGGGAAAGCATCGCGGCACCGGCTTGAACTTCGACGGATTGCTCGGTGGAACCAACGTGGAGATGAAAATCCTCGCGGACCCTCTGGCCCACCGCAAGCGGTACGTGTTCCGTCAGCGGCGTGAATCCCTGTGCTGTGACACTCACGGTGTATCGGCCGATGGGAAGGTCCTGCATGGAGTAGGCGCCGGCATCATCGGTCTGCGCTGTGCGCGTGTATCCGGTCGCTTCCTCCGTAACCATAACGCGGACGTGCGGCAAAGCAGCGCCGGATGGGTCTACCGCAAGGCCTGAAAGACTAGCGGTGTTGATCTGTGCTTGAACCAGCAACCTTCCTGCGAACACAAGAAGGGACGTGAGAATCCGAAGCGAGGGGAGTCGCGACATAATGGTTCCTCGTGGCCTGCAATCAATTGTCTAAAACAGTCTTTTGGGGAAATGTGCTCGTGTTGTAAGCGTCGATCACGCGGCACTGAATCTGGATCTATAGGACACGTCTTTTGTTATGTATCTATGAACCGGACGTGAACGCAGACTGAATTCGACGGGCGGATCACGCTGCGTATCCCAATGCGGAATGAAGTGTAACACTCCGACTCGCGGTCAGAACAAAAGCACTTGCCTCTCGACTGAACTCGGCACACGCTCAGGGACCCGAGGCGTCGCAGCGCGAGCGCCTCTGCGGCGAACGATGCGCAGCGCTGCCGCCTCTGCACTGCGCGTGTCCTCGCTGCACGTATCCTCCGTCGAGTACAGGAAGCTCTTCCCCGCCACCGCGGCCGTCCGGTCTCCGGGCACAAGCACGCCCATCAGATTCATGGGATCGGCGCCGGCGATCGTAACCGATAAGGCGCCATCTCGATCTCGCGCATTGCGCAGGCTCTCCAACACCTCAGGCAGCGCAAACTGCTCGCCGGCGAACCCGCTTACGAAGCGTCCCCCCCGCACCTCGCCGCGATCCTCGAGGCGACGGAGCATCCGCAGCAGTTTGCCCCAGCACGGAATGTTCGACTCCAGCGGAAGCAGATCGCGGAACACGACTCCGTAGCGCGCCAGCAGCATACGCGCGGCGCTCTCCACGGCTTCATCTTCGTAACGGGCTCGTTCCAGCGGGTCAGCCGCAACGGGAGCATCGGCCACGAACAGAGACCATCTTCCCGCGGCACTGCGCACTCTGCGGGAAGAGGTGCGAAGGGCGGCCCGCCGCTCCGGATCGATCATGGCCCGCAACTGGTCGAAGCCATCGGCTGCCGCCAAGCCCGCGGCCGCAAGTTCCCACAATGCCAGGTGGGCTTGTTCCGCGGTCAAGCCCGCGAGCCGCTGAACATCCTCGCCGAAGCAGGCGCCCTTCTGCTGGAGCAATTCCCACACACGCAGTGCGGCCGGCGTTAGAGTATGAGCCAGCTTTTTCTCCTCCACCCCTTGCTCACGAAGAGCCAGATTGAGCCATGCGGCTGAGTCGCGCAGGTAGAACGTGATGGGCGCCGCGTTGGTCGGGACGACCCGGCGGGGTCCGTTTCCGTCTGCAGAACGAAATGCCGGGTGGGGCGAAACACGTCCCCATCCCACTGAGCCGGACAAACAAAGTTGATCCAGCCACCGCGGATCATAGTTCGCAAGTCTCGAGGGGAGAATGGTCTTCTCCCATTCCACGGCTGGCGCTTCAAACCCCTCGAGCTTAGTAATCGCATCAAGAAGTCCTTCTTCGCCGGCAAGCTGTGTTTGCGGGGCAAGATGTTGCCAGCCCAGCAACCATGCATAGAACACCGCGGGAACGACCGGCTCCACCTGCCTGCGTCGAGCGCCAAGGGTGAGCTTGTGAATGCGCTGCAGAATCCGCCGCTCGCACCATTCCACATCGAGGTCGTGGTGGGCTGCGGGCCGCTCGAAGCTGCCGCGCATCAGCAAGCCCTGCACCTCCATAGCCACAAACGCGGCAAGCACCTGAACGGCGTCGACGGTGAGAAGACTCGCGAATTCATTGGCGGTGACGGGCCCGAGCACCTGCATCCAGCCCTGCACGCACTTGCGCAGAGCCTCATCTCTTTCAGTATGGGTTTGCGCCGCACCGCGCCACAGCCCCTCCACCAGCGGCATGCGTTCCGTAGCTACCAGGCATGCAGTTGCGCCACAATGCACCATCGCCGCCCGGCCGTCGACTGCAAGCCTTTCAAAGAATCCGGGCCAGTGCGCCGCGCGTTTTTGATCCATCATGGTCACGGGTAAAGCGACCAGGCTCATCAGCAGATCGTGCATCTCGTGATGGTCGCGAATGTCAGGCCAGCACTCCGCGCGCACAAGCGCAATCGCCGCTGCATCCAGCCTTCCCGGCTGGTCCAGCACGCTCGCGGGTATTTGCGTATGCAGTGAAACCGCGCGCGCCCGCCGCTCTTCCAGGCCAGCCTCGTCAAGAAATGCATATGGGTTCGCGTTCAGCAGTTCGTGCGCGAACTGCGAGGGCACCGGCGTATCCACCGCCAGACAGCGGATGCTTCCATCCTGGATGCCACGCAAAACGCCTACCAGCCCCTCAAGGTCCATCGCCTCCTGCAGCACATCCTCCATTACCTCACGGACGAGCGGATGGTCTGGAATCTGAATGTCGCCTTCGATGTTCTCGAAGCAGGCGGCGGCCTGTGGAAACACGCTCGCCAGCAGATCTTCAGAGCGCGTGCGCTGCACCTGCGGCGGAATGCGTTTCCCCTTCGAATTGCGCAGCAGTTGCAGGCTGCGGTTCGCTGCCCACCGCCAGCGTGTTTTGAACACCGGCGCGGCCAGCGATGCTTGTTCCAGCAGTTCGCGCGCCGTCAACTCGGTCAGGAACTGAAACACATCGGACAGCGGGAAGCTGTGCTGCTCGGCGAGCGAGATATTGATGCCGTTATCCGTTGCGGCCGCCTGCAGCTCAAAATTGAATCCGCGGCAGAAGCGTTTGCGCAATGCCAGTCCCCACGCTTTATTGATGCGGCCGCCGAACGGCGCATGCAGAATCAACTGCATTCCGCCGCCGTCGTCGAAGAAGCGCTCGGCAATGACGGTCAATTTCGTTGGCACCGCACCCAGCACCGCGCGGCCCGCCACAACATACAACACCAGTTGCAGCGCGCCCGACTCGCACACGCCGCACTCCTCGCACAGCCACGCCGTTGCGCTGGCCACCTGTGGATTGGTCGGCGACACAAGGCGCGGCGACACATCAGCCGTCATGGCTGCAATCTGCACGCGGAGTTCACATACCGCGTCAGATAAGACGTCGGTCCGCTGCGGAGCCTCGCCAGTCCAGAACGGCACATTTGGCGGAGCACCATGCGCATCCTCCACGTGCACTTGCCCTGCAGGGTCAATGCGCTGCACGCGCCAGCTCGTGTTGCCCAGCAGGATCACATCGCCGGGGCTCGAGTCCACCGCGAAATGCTCGTCCAGCGTGGCGATCAACACGCCCTCCGGCTGCAGAATCACGTTGAAGAGCGCGGTTTCGGGGATCGCCCCGCCATTCGTCACCGCGATCATGCGCGCGCCGCGCCGCGGGTGCAGTTGGCCATGGATGCCATCGTGCAGCAGGTACGCTCCGTACCGGCCCCGCGAGGACTCAATCCCGTTCGATAAAATCGCTACAATTTCATCGAATTCATCCCACTTCAACGCGCGGTATGGGTAAGCCCTGCGCACCACTTCGTACAGCGATGTTTTATCCCAGGGCTCCGCTCCGCACGCGGCCACAATCTGCTGCATCAGTACATCGATCGGCTGGGGAGGGATCTCGAGCCGGTCCAGTTCACCCGCGCGCATGCGCCGCACCAGAGCGGCCTGCTCCATCAGATCGTCACGCGTAGTCGCAAACAAGCGCCCCTTGGGAATCGCGCCGCGCCAGTGCCCGGAGCGCCCCACGCGCTGCATCGCTGTTGAAATCGATCGCGTGGTCGCGATCTGGCACACAAGGTCCACGTTGCCGATATCGATTCCAAGCTCGAGCGATGCCGTTGCTACGAGCACCTTGATCTCGCCATTCTTCAACCGTCGTTCCGCGTCCAGGCGCAACGCCCGCGAAAGCGAGCCGTGGTGCGCGGCGACGTTCTTTGCGCCCAGCCTTGCGGCCAGAGCAAAGGCCACTCTCTCCACGAGCTTCCGCGTGTTCACAAATACCAAAGTCGAGCGGTGTGTCTCCGTATAAACAGCGATCTTGTCGAAGATCTCTTCCCACATGGGGTGCGATGTGACGGACGAGAGCTCCGCCGTCGGCACTTCGATCGCCACGTCCATGGCGCGCCGGCGGCCCACTTGCACAACAGCCGCGCGCTCGTGACCTCCGCCGGTCAGGAAGTCGGCTACCAACTCGATCGGATTCTGGGTAGCTGAAAGTCCGATACGTTGCGGGGGCACCGCCAGTCCGGTGAGCATGGCTCCGGGCGCCAGCCGGTTTCTGCCGCAGACCAGCGCATCCAGCCGCTCCAGCGTGAGTGCAAGGTGTGCGCCCCGCTTGTCATCGGCAACGGCGTGAATCTCGTCCACAATCAGGGTTTCTACACGCTGCAGATGGTCGCGGCTGCGCCTCGACGTCAGCAGGATGTAGAGCGACTCCGGCGTTGTTACCAGGATGTGCGGCGGGTTGCGCAGCATCGCGGCCCGCTCCCGCTGCAGAGTGTCTCCAGTGCGAACGGCCGTCCGTATCTCCTGCGACAGATACCCGCGCTCCAGTGCAAGCTGCTGAATCTCGCGCAGAGGCTCTTCGAGGTTCTTCTGGATATCGTTTGACAGGGCCTTCAGCGGCGACACATACACCACCTGCGTAGCGGCGCCGAGCGAACCCTCCAGCGCGCGCCGGAAGAGGCGATCGATGCACACCAGAAAAGCGGCCAGCGTCTTGCCGGAGCCGGTTGGCGCGGAAATCAGCGTGGGCCGGCCCTCAACAATGCGTGGCCACCCGTGCACCTGCGGTTCTGTCGGCGTTCCGAATTTTGAGACGAACCACTCCTGGGTGATGGGGTGAGCCCAGGAGAGCTCAACGGGGAAGCCCATCGAGCGATTTTATCCTGTTCGCCTTTTCTTTGCTGCCCGGAGGATCCAGCGCGGATATGAATGGTCACGTCAGATCGAACCCGGACGGCCAGGGGAACCGAGCCGTGCCAATCCCCTTCTCGCCCTCCCTCCGCAGTGGGCGGGAACCAGATGGATGGAACGGCAGGGGCTCCCCGAACGTAAATTCCGGTACGTGCATTCATAATTCCGGATTCTGCACGTCATCCCTATGAATGAGTCAGAGCGTGAACCCGTGAGCGCAGCAATCGCAAGCTTACCGCCGGTGGAGAGCAGGGACTGGTTAAGCCAGTTGTTCGGCGCGCACTATCGGCGCGTGCTGATGGCCGCCTACCGCATTACCGGCAACATGGCCGATGCGGAGGACGTGGCCCAGGCCTTGTTCCTGCGGCTAGGCCGTGGCGAGGCGCCCGCGATGGCCAACGCCGGCAGTTACTTGTACCGCGCCGCTATCAATGGCGCTCTTGACCTGCTGCGGCAGAAGAGGAACACGGAACCGCTGGAAGCAGCGGCGGGTGTGGCCTCAGATGATGCGGACGGGGCACCGGAAGAGCGGGTGAGGAGCGAAGAACTGCAGCGACAGTTGCGGCATTCCATCGCGGAACTGCCGCCGCGGGCCGCCGAGATGTTCGCGCTGCGCTACCTGGAAGAGATGAGCAACGGCGAAATCGCCGGGCTGATGGGCACATCGCAGGCGGTGGTGGCGGTGACGCTTTACCAATCGCGGGCGAAGCTCAAGAGACGTCTGACCGAGATGCAAAGGGGGATGCGATGAGACGCAACCAGGAATCACTGTTGGACCGCGCCACGCGCGCGCTGCGTGAAGATGCGCCGGGCAGGGATGCGATTACTGCCTCGGCAGAGCGGTCAGCACAGGCCTTGGGGATGGAGATGACTTCCGAAGCGATCGAGGGCGCCATTCACAACTGCGAAGGTGTGCAGCGGCTGTTCGTGGCTTATCGCGCAGGCAATCTGCACGACTCCAGGAAGCAGCTGGTGGATGCGCATCTGCGCGAATGCTCTGGGTGCCTGCGTGTGTTCCGCGACGCCAGGAGCGGCTCGGTAGTGAGCTGGGGAGCGCCGCAGATCGCCACTCAGAAGCGAGTGGGACCGATGGCGTGGGGATGGGCATTTGCGACTTGCGCGGCAGTGCTGATCACAGGCTTGCTGGTCTACAGGATGTACTGGCAGATTCCGCCGGGCGTGCGCGCCGAGGTTCAGTCTATTCATGGTACGGCGTATCTGATTGACGGCAGCGGCGATCGGCCAATCACGGCCGGAACCGAACTGGCCGAAGGCGCCCAGGTAAGGACCGGGGGAGATTCTGGGGCCGTGTTGCGGCTGACCGATGGGTCGCTGGTGGAGTTGAACCAGCGCAGCGCTCTGGACGTAGGCGCGAGGGGACGCGATATGACCGTGCACCTCAGCCGCGGCGCCGTGATTGTGCAGGCAGCCCATCGCACGTCAGGGCATTTATATGTGAAGACGCCGGACTGCCGGGTGGCGGTGACGGGAACCGTGTTCTCCGTGGACGCGGGAATCAAGGGATCACGAGTGGCGGTGCTGCAGGGCTCCGTGCACGTGGTGCGGGCCGGCCTGAACTCGGTTCTGGGGCCGGGCGAGCAAATCGCCACCAGCGACAATCTCGCGCCTCAGCCCATTGCCGATCAGTTCACCTGGAGCCCCGACCGCGAGAAGTACGTGGGCATGCTTGCGCAGTTGGCCCTGGTGGAGCATCGCATTGCGCAAATTCCGTTTCCGCAGCCGCGCTACACGACCGACCTTCTGGCGCGCGTTCCGGCTGAGACTCAGCTTTACATCAGCATTCCCAACCTCGGCGATTTTCTCAAGCAAGCCAACTCCATCTTTCAGGATCAGTTGACTGCCAGTCCCGAACTGCGCGCGTGGTGGACGAAGGGGCACAACCCCGATGAGCTGAATGACTTTGTGAATAAGGTGAACGACATCAGCCAGTACCTGGGCGACGAGGTGATTGTGATCGGCGCAGGCCAGGGAGACAGCAAGACCGTGGCCATGCTGGCAGATGTGAAAAGGAGCGGCCTCAAGGACGAGCTTGAGCAGCAGTTCGGCGGACAGGGCAAGCTGGTGGTGCTGGACCCGGCAACGCTGCTGGCCGGCGCCGCGCCCGCCGCGGGCCATGGCGGCTATGCGCTGGTGCGGGATCATGAAGTTGTCTTCGCCAACAGCACCGCCATTCTGACGGAGGTGAACACCCAACTGGACGCAGGATCCAGCGGGTTTGCCGATGCCGATTTCGGGAAGCAGATTGCGGCAGCTTACAGTCGCGGAGCGGGCATTATTCTGGGGGCGGATCTGCATTCCATGCTGCAGGCGCAAGCGGGGCGCGCGCCGCAGAAGATGCCGGGGCTCGCGAGCAGCGGGCTCGGAGATCTGCAGTATCTGATCGCGGAGCATCGCGAGAGTAACGGAATGCCTGCCAATCATGTGGCGGTGCAGTTCACCGGAACGCGGCAGCGGATCGCTTCGTGGCTGGCCAGTCCGGGACCCATTGGGTCGCTGGAGTTCGTCAGCCCTAACGCGGCGGTGGCGATCGCTTCCCTGACCAAAGATCCTGCCGCGATTGCGGATGATCTGATGGCCATGGCGACCCAGGCGCACGGCGCGGGTGTGAGTTGGAGCGACATTGACAGCAAGCTGCAGATTGATGTGCGAAACGACCTGATGGCGAACCTGGGCGGAGACGTCACGCTGTCTCTTGATGGTCCGGTGCTTCCCACTCCCGCATGGAAGATGGTGGTTGAGGTAAACAACCCCACGGGCCTCGAAAACACGCTGGAACGGATGTTGCAGGCCATTGCGGCGCAGACACAAGGCACCGGCGCGCATCTGCTGAGGATCGAATCCAGCCTGGTGGATTCGGTTCGTTACTACACGATTCGCGACGTGACGTCGGGGACGGCGGTGGCCGAGTACACGTTCGCGAATGGCTACATGGTTCTGGGGGCGAACCGGGCCGTGGTCATGGATGCGCTGCGCACCCAGGCAAGCGGGAATTCTCTGGCGCAGTCAGCGTCGTTCCGGGCGTTGCTGCCGCGGGATGAGAACGAGAACTATTCGGCGCTGGTGTACCAGAACCTGAGCCCAGTGTTGACGCCGCTCATGTCACAGTTCGGCGGGAATGCGGCGGGCGCGATTCAGAAGCTTGCGGCCGATGCCAGGCCTACGGTGATCTGCGCATGGGGCGAGGGCAATCGTATTGAGGCGGCCAGCGACAGCCGTCTGTTCGGATTCGATTTCCTGACCATGGGCGCCATTTTCGATTCGCGGAACAAGTCGGCAGCACAGAGCGTACTTCCCTGATATGAGCGTAATTGCCCTCAATGGATTGGCAGTGCAACTCGGCGGGCGGACCGTTCTCGACGGTCTGACCGGCGAGTTGCACGGCAAAGCGATCGGGTTGCTGGGGCCCAACGGCGCCGGCAAATCCACGCTCATCAATACGCTGCTCGGTTTCCATCCTGCTTCCGGCGGAACCGCGGAGGTGTTCGGTCTCGACACACAGCGCGAGCGGGCGCGCATCCGGCAGCACATCGGGTATATGCCGGAGAACGACTCGTTCATCGGCAACATGACGGGCGTGCGCTTTGTGCGCTACATGGCGGAACTGGCAGGGCTGCCCGCAGGCGAAGCACTGGAGCGCGCGCATGAGGCTCTGTTCTATGTTGGCCTGGGCGAGGTGCGCTACCGCAAGATCAGCACCTACTCGCTGGGCATGAAGCAGTTGATCAAGCTGGCGCAGGCTCTTGCGCATGGACCGCGGCTTCTGATTCTGGACGAGCCGACCAACGGACTGGATCCCAGCGCGCGGCAGCGCATGATTCAAACGCTGCAGGCGATACGCAAGGAAGGCAGCATCCATCTGCTTATCTCCTCGCATCTGCTGCGCGATATCGATCAGACCTGCGACCAGGTGCTGATCCTCAAAGCCGGACGCATTGCGGCTCTGTGCGATATCGAAGAAGAGCGGCGGTCGCAGCGCAATTTCATCGAGCTTGAGGCCTTTGGCCCAACGGATGAATTTTGTAACGCTCTGCGCGTGGAAGGGTGCGAGTGCGCGTGCTTCGCGGATGGGCGCATCAAGCTCATCGTTCCGGACCGCATTCAATCGCGGGACATTTACATGGCCGCGAGCCACGCAGGCATGCAGATCAGGCGCATGCATCAGCGCCGCGACTCACTCGAAGACATCTTTATGCGCGCCATGGAAGCGCAGCCGGCAGGAGGGGAACTTGTCCATCTTCAGGCATGAGTATCGAGCCTATGGGGGGCCGCTCACGCCATTGTGGGCGCGCCTGAGCGTAGTGGTGCGTTATGCGCTTGCAGAAGCGTGGTCCTCGCGCATCACAACCGGTCTGTTCACGTTCGCCATGCTGCCGGTGATCGTGGCCCTCGTCGGTATTTATCTCGCCAACAACCCGCTGGCTCGCATGGTGATCATGCGCGGCAGTTCGATCTTCGAGATCAACGCGCAGTTCTTCGCCCGCGTTCTGGCCACGCAGTGCTGGCTGGCCCTGGTGGTAGCGGCGTGGGTTGCACCGCGCCTGGTGTGCTTCGAAATAGCAGACAATGCGCTGCCTATTCTGCTCAGTCATCCCATCTCCCGCTTTGGTTATGTGCTGGGAAAATTCCTGGCACTCTTCGCGTTTCTCTCGATGGTCACGTGGATTCCCTGCCTGATGCTGTTCGCGTATCAGGGCTACTCTTCGCCGAAGCCGTGGACGGCGGACAACCTGCAGATTGCGGGTGGCATGCTGCTGGGGGCGATCTTGTGGAGTTCGCTAGTTTCGTTGCTGGGGCTGGCGCTCTCCTCATGGGTGAAGTGGCGGGTGGTGGCGACGGGCATCATTTTTGCCGCAGTGTTTGTGCCGGCGGGCGTGGGCGGCATTATCACAGCCGTTCTGCGCACGCGATGGGGATTTTTGCTGAATGTGCCGGTGATGATGACGCAGGTGTTTCAGCGATTGCTCGGCGCTCCGGAGACGATGCGCGAAGACTTCCGCCTGCCCGACACGCCGATCGCGGTCATGCTTCTGCTGGTGTGCGGCGTATGCGTGCTGATGCTGAACGTGCGCATCCGGGCGCGTGAAGTGGTGAGGGGGTGAGTTCCATGAACGACCGCATCCTCTTTGACGACGTGTCGAAGTTCTACGGCGAAGTGCTGGGAGTGAACAAGGTTTCGTTCAGCCTGCCGCCGGGCATCACCACGCTTGTGGGCCCGAATGGTTCCGGCAAGACGACGCTGATGAATCTCATGACCGGACTGGTGCGGCCATCGGGCGGCCATCTCAGCGTGCTTGGATTGACTCCGGCCGATGCCGACCGCTTCTTCCGCATGGTGGGGTACTGCACGCAATTCGATTCGTTTCCGCGGCGACTCACCGGGTGGGATTTTCTGCTCGATTCCCTGATGCTGCACGGCATGAGCGAAGGCGATGCCTTCCGCCTGGCGCATGAGGCAGTGGACCGAGTGCGGCTGGGCGAGGCGGCTTCGCGTCGAATCGAGAGCTACAGCAAAGGCATGCGGCAGAAGATCCGGCTGGCGCAGGCCATCGCCCATCATCCGCGCGTGCTGGTTCTCGATGAGCCGCTAAACGGACTGGACCCGATCGCCCGGGCGGAGTCGCTTGCGCTGTTTCAGGAACTGAGCCGGCAGGGGATGCACCTGGTCATCTCCAGCCACATTCTCGACGAGGTCGATCGCATCTCCGACCGCGTCATTCTCATTACCGGCGGATACATCGTTGCGGAAGGCGACATCCACCAGGTGCGCCGCGAGGTGCGCGACAAGCCCATGCAGGTGCTCATTCGCTGCGATCAACCGGAGTTGCTGGCGTCGCGGGTATTTGTCAGCAACCACTGCGTGGAAGCGCGGCTGCATCAGGACGGGCGAGGTGTGTTTCTGCGCACTGCGGATATCGACCAGTTCTACCGCATTCTCAACGAGATTGCAGTGGAAGGATTGGTAAAGATCGAGGCTGTTGCCCCGGCCGATGACGATACCAGCGCGATCTATCAATACCTCATCGGCTCAGAAGGGGGCCCGTCATGAACCAGACCCTCAGAACAGTCTTAGATCTGCCGTGGGGCCTTTATTGGCTGCAGACGCGGCGCCTGGTCCGCATCGAGTTGCGGCGGAACCTCCTTTCGTGGAGAGCGTGGTGGATCTATTTTCTGGCGTTTGTGCCTACGGTCATCATCCTCGTCCATTTGCTGAAGGAGTCGCATCCGGCATTCGCGTTGACGGAAGACAGCAATGTGCTGGCGGGCATTGTGCAGTTCTATTACATCCGGCTGGGGATCTTCTTCGGCTGCCTGGGAATTTTCTCACGGCTCATTCGCGGAGAGATGATTGAGCGCAGCGTGCATTACTACCTGCTGGCTCCCATTCGGCGCGAGATTCTGCTGCTGGGCAAGTTCGCCGCGGGGTCGATCAGCGCGGTGATGTTGTTCGGGACAGCGATCATTGCGGACTACGCCTTCATCTATGCGGGGTTTGGCGCGGCCGGCCAGGATTACGTGTTCAATGGTCCGGGGCTGGGTCAACTTGAGGCGTACCTCGGCATCACGGTGCTTGGCTGCCTGGGCTACGGCGCGGTGTTCCTGCTGCTGAGCATGATGTTTCGCAATCCTACGCCCGCGGCCATGCTGGTGCTGGGCTGGGAAGTGATCAACCCTGTGATGCCGTCGGTGCTGCAAAAGATCAGCGTGGCGTCGTATCTGCGGCACCTGATGCCTCTGAGCGTCCCGGGAGACGGCATCTTCGCGCTGCTGACGGTGCAGACGGAAGCGGTGCCGGCGTGGGTGGCGACCCTGGGATTGATGGCTCTGATCGTCGTGGTCCTGGCGTATTCCTGCTTCAGGATTCGCCGTCTGGAACTGCGCTACACGACGGAGTAACCCGGTACGGGTTAGCAGCGGCAAGGAAATATTCTCTGTCTCCGGCGAAACTTTCGCGACGGGGGCGGGTTCGCGAGTGTATTCGCGTCTCTCGTCCACGGGAAAGTTTCTGACAATCGACACACGTTGAGCGGCTCGCCTGGGGGAGTCGTCTCTCTGGAGGCAGGTTATGAAATGCACCTCGCTCGTGCTGTTTTCCGTCCTGCTTGCGCCGCCGCTGTTTGCGGACGCGGGCGAACATATCATTCCGGCCGGCTCTCTGATTTCGTGTACGACCGCGGAGCCGCGACTCTCTTCAAAAACTACGGCTGTGGGCGATCCGGTGCTTTGCCACCTGGCGCACTCGGAACGCTACGGACGTGTGACGCTTCCTTACAACAGTTACCTTGTTGGACGATTTGAAGCCTATAAAGACCCGGGCCATTTTGTGGGCAAGGGGTATATGGAACTGAAGTTCCACCAACTGGTGATCGAGCCGGACACCGAGGTGCCGATCGATGCGCGGGTGATCGACGTGTCTGGTTTTCGCGTGGATACGCAGGGGCGGATTCTGGGCAAGGGGCATGCCGTACGCGATGCGGTGATGTGGTCGATTCCGGTGCTTTGGCCGATCGACCTTCTGATGCTTCCGATGCGGGGCCCGCGGCCGACGCTGAAAGAAGAAACGCGAATGACGCTGAAGGTGATGGACGACTTCGCGGTGCCGAACGCCACGCTGCCCTACACCGATCCGTACGGGCTGAGGCATCGCAATCAATCGTACGATGAGCCACAGGTACAGCCGCAGCAGCAGCCGGTGCAGCAGCAGTCCTATCAGCCGCAGTATCAGCCGCAACCGCAGTACCAGCCGCAGCCGCAGTATCAGCCGCAGGCGCAATACCAGCCGCAGTATCAGCCTGCTCCCACCTACAACATTTACCAGCAGCCGCCGGTGGTGATTCAGCAGCCGCCGCAGGTGGTGGTGATGCAGCAGGCACCGAGCTATGTGTACGCGGCTCCTGCGCCTCCGCCGCCGGCATATTCGTACGGTTATGGGTACGGGCCGCCGATCTGGGGTGCGCGATACGTATATAGAGGCTGGTAGATACCGGAACGTCGAGACGCGACTCGGGGGGAAATGGCCGCAGAGATGCGGCCATTTCCATTTTGGACTGGTGTGATGGCGTGGAGGGACCTTTTAGACTGAAGGGTGCGGCCTGGAATCTGGGCCCGCGATTCTGCAGGGGAAGAGGGCACGTTGGCGAAATTTCTGGTAACGGGAGCGGCGGGTTTTATCGGGCGGTCGATTGCGGCGGCGCTGCTGGCGCGGGGCGAAGCGGTGCGCGGGATCGACAGCTTCATCACCGGCAAGCGAGCGAACCTGGCGGGGCTGGAGGCCATGGAGTTTGTGGAAGGCGACCTGGCCGATCCATCGGTGTGCGCCCGGGCGTGCCAAGGCGTGGAGGGGGTGTTCCACGAGGCTGCGCTGGCTTCCGTGCCGCGGTCGGTGGCCGATCCGGTGGGCACCAATGTGAACTGCGTGGATGCGACGCTGAACGTGCTGGTGGCAGCGCGCGATGCGGGGGTGCGGCGGGTGATTTACGCGGGGTCGTCGTCGGCTTATGGGGACACGCCCACGATGCCCAAGCACGAGGAGATGAAGCCGAGCCCTATTTCGCCCTATGCCGTGGCGAAGCTGGCGGGGGAACACTACCTGGCGTCGTTCACGCGGGTGTATGGGCTGGAGACGGTGACGCTGCGGTACTTCAATGTGTTTGGTCCGTACCAGGACCCGACGTCGCACTACTCGGGGGTGCTGGCGATCTTTTGCCGCAAAATGCTGAAAGGCGAGCAGCCCACGATATATGGGGATGGGGAGCAGAGCAGGGATTTCACCTATATCGACAACGTGGTGCATGCCAATCTGCTGGCGGCTGAGGCGCCGGCGGAGAAGGTGTCAGGCGAGGTGATGAACACGGCGACGGGGAAGACGATCACGTTGAATGAGACGTTCAGGATTTTGCGCGAGCTCACGGGGTACCAGGGGGAGGCCGCCTACGGGCCGGCGCGGACCGGGGATGTGCGGGATTCGCTGGCGGACATCGGGAAGGCGGAGGAACGGATGGGCTATCGGCCGCTGGTGGACTTCCGGGAGGGACTGCGCAGGACGGTGGATTGGTATCGGAGTGGCGAGGGGACGTAAGGGGATCGCCTAAGGAGCGCGCGGACTGGCGGGTCAGCAGGTTAGCGGATCGCTGAACTGCGCAACGAGTCGCGGGCGGATCGTTGTCAAATATAACAATATAAACAGGTTATGGTCACGCTGAGAGCAGGCACACGGGTAGTGTGCGTAGCCGTGGTGTGTCTTCCCGCGACGGTGTTTCGGACTAAAAACAGCAGTCCACCTGCGCCACCTGCGCCACCTGCGCCACCTGCGGTGGGGCCAATCGCGGCTTCGCCGCCTCCATTCTCAGAGTCCGGAGGGGGTGGGGGCCACCTGCGGTGGGGCCAACTGCGGCTTCGCCGCCTGCGTCCTCAGAGACGGGAGGGGGTGGGGGGCCACCTGCGGTGGGGCCAACTGCGGCTTCGCCGCCTGGTCATCAGAGACGGGAGGGGGTGGGGGGTGCTGATTTTCGGGATTCTCCGGGGAGAATGCCGCTGTAGAGCTGTTCCAGAATGCGGTCTATCTCTTTTCGATTGATGAGCGGAGGAGTTGTGGAGGGCTTTCGAGGCGCCCCCACCACCTGCACCACCTGCGCCACCTGCGGTGGGGCCAGCTGCGGCTTCGCCGCCTCCATTCTCAGAGGAGGGAGGGGGTGGGGGCCACCTGCGGTGGGGCCAATCGCGGCCGGCTGCGGTGCGGCCACCTGCGGTGGGGCCAACTGCGGCTTCGCCGCCTCCATTCTCAGAGGAGGGAGAGGGGG
>NZ_DASXYM010000081.1:0-27010 GCF_036502485.1 Occallatibacter sp.
GCTTACTGCCCGGGCCGCTTCTCCGGCTCCCCGGCATTGGGGGCAAAGTAGCCCTTGCGCACCTGCACGTGCGTCCCTTCGCCGCAGCTCACCGCAACGTGGCGGAAGCTCCCGTCCATCTTGGCGTTCGTGGGGGTGTACGTCCCCACATACTGGGTCCGCAGCTCGTCCTGGATCTGCTGGAAGGCTTCCGACAGCTTCTTGGCGTTATTCCCCACATTGATCAGCCGCCCCCCCGTCTCCTCTGACAGCTTCTTGGCCGCCGAGTAGCCCGAGTAGCCCATGTTGAAGCCGCCATAAAACCCCGTATCCGCAATCAGGATCACGTAGATGATGGCGTTCGACCGCTGCGCCGCGGCAATGGATTCCTGAATCTTGGTCCGGCTGCCCTGGTCGTCGCCGTCCGTGAGGATGATCATGGCTTTGCGGCCCGTCTCCTGCGTCATCTTCTCGTTGGCCGCGAGATAGATGGCGTCGTAAAGCAGCGTCCCCTTGGTCTGCCCGATGGTGGGTACGGTGCCCCCGCCCAGCCCCGGAATGCCCGTCCCGCCGCCGCCCGCGGTATTGATCTGCGCCTTGTTCATGGCCCGCGCAAGCTGGTGGGCATTATTGGTAAAGTCCTGCAGCAGGTCCACGTCCACGTCGAAGGAAAGCAGGAACGCCTCATCCTTCTTGCGCAGCACCTGGTCCAGAAACTGCGCCCCCGCCTGCTCTTCGAGAGGCAGAACGTATTGCTGGCTCCCGGACGTATCCAGCAGGATTCCCAGCGTGAGAGGCAGGTCGTTCTCCGCGGCAAAGTTGCGCCACTTCTGCGGCTGCTTGTCTTCCTCCACCGTGCAGTTGTCCTTGTTAAGGTGGGGCACAAGCTGGCCGGAATGGTCCTTCACCGTGAAAAACAGGTCGACGAGAGTGCTCTGAATCTTGAAGGTCGCGACAGACTGGTCGTCTTCGGGCTGAGCCGGGGCATGGCTCACCGGGGGCGCATCCGGCGAGGGCGCAAGCTGGGCCCGCGCGCCGGCGCCGGCCAGAAGCACAAACAACGGAAGGGAAGCGAGACGACGGATAAGCATGTCACACCGTTAGACGCCACAAAGCGCCTTTGAGAGAGCATAGTACAGCCCACACAAAATGGCACAACTGGCAGAACGCGTTAGAACAGGGCGAAGGATGCTGGGCCAGAGGGGCAAAGGAACAGAGGGAAAAAGGGAAAGAGGGAAAAAGGGGAAAGAGGGACAAAGGGACAAAGGGGCAAAGGAACAGAGGGAAAAAGGGAAAGAGGGACAAAGGGACAAAGGGACAAAGTGGCCGCCTGCCTATTCGCCGCCTGCCGATTCGCCCCATGCTCCGCTACCCTCTCTTCACTCCGCAACCCTGTAACTCTGTAACTCTTCCCCTCTTTCCCTCCTTCCCCTCCTTCCCCTCTTTCCCTCTTTCCCTCTTTCCCTCTTTCCCTCTTTCCCTGCCCTCCCTCCCTCCAAGCAAACCTGCGCCCCCGCGGCGCGTCTGATACTCTGACGGTTGAAACGTCCTTGACAGGAAAACGCGATGGAGTACAGTCGTTCGGTACCGTCATGGGCTGTTGCGCCAGCGGGTTGTGCGGCGGTGTACGGAGGATAGAAGACCGGTGAAGTTTGGATTGCAAGCAACGGCGCTAACAGCACTTTTAGGGATGACCCTGATTCCCGCGGGAGTGGGGCAGCAGCCCCAGCAGCCCGCCCCGGCGCCGGTTCCCGATGCGCCCGCTCCGCAGGCTCCCGTGCCGCTGTCCGATGTGGCCGCAGGTCCCATCCGGCCCGGCGGAGGCGCCGGCACAGAGTCGACCAGTTCGTCCGGGACCGACAGCGAAGGCAACATTCCGCAGCAGCAGGCGCCCGCCCCCCAGGCGGTTCCTCCGGCTCAGAATGAGCAGCAGGGCCCCCCGCCCAAGATCTCTGAAGGCGCCGAAGCTCCCGCCGACCTGGGCTATCAGATCGTCACGTACACAAACTTCGTCCAGATTCCGGTCACGGTCAAGGACAACAAGGGCAAGCTGGTCCCCGGCCTCACCTGGCGCGACTTCAAGGTGTACGAGAACAACACCTTCCAGCCGCTGCGGTTCTTTACCGTATCGCCCTTTCCGCTGTCCGTTGCCTACGTGGTCGACCAGAGCCTGCCCCGCGATCAGATGGCGCAGATCAACCAGTCCCTGGGAGCCATCCAGGGCGGCCTCACGCCGTATGACGAAGTTTCCGTCTTCTCTTACTCCAACGGCGCGCACAACCAGTCCAACGGCTTCACCGGAGCGCAGAGCGCTCGGGTCCCGTTCATCCTGTCCATGACCAAGTCCTCCGGAACCGAGCAGTTGAACGCGGTCAACAGCGGTCCCCTGGCGGGCTGCCCCATCCGCGTCAACGGCAACTGCGCCGATCCAAACATTCAGCCCGGCCGCTCCACCGGGAACGACACCTTCATGACGATCCCGAAGGAGATTCACACCCTCAACGACGCCATTCTGGCGGCCGCCAAGGAGCTTTCAAACCGGCCCAAGGAACGGCGCCGGGTGATCTACGTCATGTCCGACGGCAAGGAATACGGCAGCAAGGCCAGCTACAGGGAAGTGGTGAAGTACCTGCAGACCAACAATATTCAGGTCTATGGCACGCTGGTCGGCGACGCCGCGCGCCTCGGCCTCGGCCGGCTGAGCCGCTTCCACCTGCCCTTCACCATGTATGACAACATGCTGGTGAAGTACACCCTCGCCACCGGCGGCACGCTCGACTCCGAGAACGGCGTCAACAACATCGAAAGGAGCTATGCCGAGCTGGCCACGGAAGCCCGCACCCAGTACACCCTGGGCTACTACAGCCACGAGCCTCTCATCGACAGCAAGTTCCGCAAGCTCGACGTGCGCGTCAACCGCCCCGGCCTGGAAGTCTCAGCCAAGTCCGGCTACTACCCCTCCGGCAAAGATGTGAAGTAAAGACCTGGAACAGGGAATAGCCAACAGAGAAAAGGGAGTAGATGCAAAAGCCCCGCGCACCGCGCGGGGCTTTTGCATTGCCCGACCAAGTGCCTTAATCGTGGTCCCAGTCGCCGTCGCTATCCGTCAGCGGATCCACGATCAAACCCGCCGGCCCCGCGATCGCGTGCGGCGACCCCGGCGCCGCCGCATACCCTGTCGCCGTCACCGTGAACACGTACAAGCTGCCGCCGGATTTGCTCAGGGCGAACAGGTGATTGTTGTTATCCCAGTAAATCTGGTCGATCGAGGCACTCGTCAGCAGCCCGGTATACGGAGTGATCGGGTTCGCTCCGTTGAAGTGGAAGACCTGCAGTCCGCCCGTTCCGCTCACCGCCAGCAACTGGCCGTTCCGCGACGTAGCCAGACCCGTGACGTAGCCCACCGCCGTCGAAGGCATGTTGGCCCAGGTGCTGGTGGTGGTCAGGTTTCCTCCCGGCTGCACCGTGTAAACGCCAAGCTGCGTGGCCGGGCTGTTATAGGGGTCGTTGAAGTTCGTATCCGTAAACGTCACTGCCAGATGATTGGTCGGGTCGGCTGCCGTCCACGCCCGGCAGTAGAAGTCGTTCGGATCCTTGGTTGCCGGATTCGGAGCGCTGCTTCCAGCCACGTTCAGAAGCCCCCCGGATCCGCGCATGTAGCCGGTAAACGTATCGAGCGGCCCGCCCTGGTAGTTCAGGCACTCGGAGCCGTACGCGAACTTGTCGGTTCCGGCAAAGCTCAGCGGCGAGTTGAACAGAAAGATGTCGGCACTTTTACCGAGGAAGTGCAGTTGGCCCGTCGCCCAGTTCACTGAGAAGGACTGGTAGTGGGTGTGGTCGCAAAGCCCCCCGCTGTACTGCACGCGGTAGAGCGTCGAGCCGGAGTGGTCAAGCGTGATCGCGCTCGGATAGACGCACCCAGTGGCGTCGGGGCTCTGCACATTGGCGGAGTTGACCCACTGAAGCGCCCCGCTGGATTTGATCTTGAATGAAGCCACCCAGGTGCCCGTCAGGTTTGAACCGAAGAGGTAGCTCCCGTTCACAGCCATGCTCTCCACGTTGCCTGCGTAAGGCGAACCGGCAATCGTCGTAAGCGCGCCGTTTGCGGCCGCGTTGAACTCCGCGATCTTGTTGCTCGACGCGCCCGGCGGCGTGTAAGAGACGTAAACGTGCGATACCGTGGCCGAGCCGCTGGGGACAGTTTCCGCGGCTGCACGGATCCCGCCGCAAACAAGAAAGCCTGTCAGAAGACAGGCAGTGACAAGGTGAGGAATCGGGTGAACGGCTTTAAATGTACGACTCATAGGGGCCTCCAGAGAGAAATAGATAGAAGCTGGTAAGGAGCTTGCTCTGGGGAAAGTTGTAGTTAGGGGCGCCCCAGACCGAGGTTGGGGTCTATTGAGAACGGGTCGTGCGTGCTGACAGAGTGTCTGATGCCGCGCCCGGCTGCAGAGTAGTCTCCGCCGTGCTCAATCACACGAGTGTCCGCAACCCGACAGGGCGGTGATGTGATTAGGTGACTGGAACGGAGGCGCGCCAAGGTATCCGCTGACGGTGGCGTACGACACCACGCGGATGCCTTGCGCGACTCGATCCACCCTCATCTGTAGGTGGGGAGGCGGATGCCTATAGGCAACAGACTTCGACCTCTTTATCAATTCTCTCGCCGAGTTCGATCTGTGTCTTGGACAAGTCGTACATCTGTTGCAGATTGAGCCAGAACTGCGGACTGTTCCCAAAAAACTTCGCCAGGCGCAGCGCAGTCTCCGGGGTAATCGAACGCCGCCCGTGGACGATATCGCCAATCCTCGTGGCAGGAACTCGGATCTTCATGGCAAGAGCATTCTGAGAAATGCCTAAGGGCACGAGGAACTCTTCGCGCAGCATTTCCCCGGGATGGGTTGTGGTTCTCCGGATATTCCAGCCGGCGCTGGGGCGATCATTCAGGCGAGACTCAGACATAAGGCTTGGTTCCCGTGAAAACTTACAAAGATCACTGAGGCCTCGTGAGCGTCAGTGATAGTCCACGATCTCAACGTCGTGCGCTCCGTCCGCTTTCCACTTGAAGCAGAGTCGGTACTGGTCATTGATTCGAATGCTGTGCTGCCCAATCCGGTTACCCTTTAGTGCTTCCAATCGGTTGCCGGGAGGCACGCGCAGATCACTCAGGCTTAGGGCGGCTTCCATCTGATCAAGCTTGCGGAGAGCAACTGCTACGATGGGCCGCCAGCGCTTTGATTCGCGAGTTTCGAAGAGCACTCGAACGTCATCCTCTTTGAAACTCTGAATCATTACGATGACCGTATAACGCGTCGCGTTGTATGTCAAGGGTAAGAATGTTCCAGGAGCTCGCCTGTAAAGGGGCCCCAAGGTCCGCAAGAGACGCGCCCAAACGCAAAATAAGGAAGGGCCTGTGCGCTGCACAGGCCCTTCCTTATCGTCGTTCTGAACTTGATTGCCGAGCGGCAGGCCGCCTCGGGCGGTCTACGCCTTCGGTTCCGTGGGACCGGCCGGCGGCGGGGTCACCGCGGCGCTCTGCTGCGTCGAGGCAGCAGGGGGCTGCTCGTTCCCGGTCTTCAGCCCTTCCTTGAACCCCTTCAGGCCTTCGCCCAGGCCCTTGCCAAGTTCGGGGAGCCGCTTCGCGCCAAACAGCACGAGCAACACAACTGCAATCACCAACAAGTGGGTAGGCTGAAAGAGATCACCCATGGATACATCCTCCGCAAGCCAAACTTCAGGGCTTGCTCCTTTAACATCTTTATTGTCGCACAAGGCCGGGTGGCGCGCCGTGTGAGCTACCTCACACGTGAGAAAGGCAGGGGAGTACGGAATAGCGACCAGGCAATAAGGGTCAGATTCAGACCTTAAGGTTAGGTATTACGAGCCGACGCTCAAGGCTGATCTCAAATCCCTGCTCCCTGCCTCAATTCACCTGCGCCGGCCGTCCCAGCCGCTCCGTCACCATGGCATAGAAGCTCCGCAGGTCCTCTTCTTCGCCCATCGTGAGCCGGCGATACACCTTCATCAGCGGGAATAGGCGCGAGCCGCGTACATCCACCGCCGGCACAGCCACGGTCCCTCCCGGATACTGCGTCATCTCCCACCCACCGGCGTAGCGCTGCCGGATGATCTCGCCCAGATACGCACCCCACAACCGAACCTCGTAGTCCACGTCGTGGTCCGGGCTCTCGCTCACCAGGATGAGGATCTCGTCGAGCGTCTCGATCGAGCCTGGAGTGAAATCGAGGGTGTGGCGATAGTCCTCGCGGGCCGCCTGCACGGCACCCCGCGCGTAACCCTCCATCATGGAACCAAGGTCGGGGAACGGCGTGGATTCGAGGCGCTTGCGGAGGGTCTCGCTCATGTGTCCTCAGGTGAGTATAGGACTGGCGGCCGGAGATGCAAAAACTCGCCGTTCCTTTAGACGAATACAATGAAGACTGCGGAGGTCCCCCGTGAAGTTTCCTCAATGGATTGCAGCGGCCGCACTCACCCTGCTGGCCGGCATGGCCTGGTCCTCAGCCCGCACAATATACCCCGATCCCGAACAGGCGCGAACCGACATCGCCAACGCCCTGAAGACAGCAGCGCAGGCGCACAAGCGCGTACTGCTCGACTTCGGCGGCAACTGGTGCGGCGACTGCATCGTGCTCGATATGTATATGCATAACGAGCAGAACCGGCCCATCCTCGAAGCCAACTACGTGCTGGTGCACGTGAACGTGGGCCACCTCGACACCAACCTCGACATCGCCGAAAAATACCAGGTCCCCGTAACTCACGGAGTGCCCGAGGTAGCCGTGCTGAGCGAGACCGGCAAACTCCTCTTCAGCTCGCGCACCAAGGAACTGGAACTGGCGGTGCAGCGCTCGGACACCGCGGCCGTCACCCGCTTCCTTGTCCAGTGGAAGCCCACCAAACAAGGCTGCACCATGATGTCGACCAACTGCTGAGAGACCGCGGCCGGCTAGCCCTCACGACCCTCCACGCCTTCAAACCCGCCAGGCCGCAGTTACCTTAACGCCTCATCCCGCATCCAAACTGCCGTGAAAGTCCGCACTGGAGTGTGCAATCCGGCAGCAATCCGCCTCGCGCGCATCCCGCCTACCTGCATCTCCTCCTCCTCCCGGACCCTCGCCGGCAAACACGCCTCCAACCCACACACCACTTCACATTGGAGAGAAACCAAATGACTCGCATCCTCACGTCTGTATGCTGTCTCGCCCTCGCCGTCTCCGCCTTCGGGCAGAAGAAAGCTGCCGAGATGAAAGCCGGTGGCGACCAGCAGTTCGTCGACATGGCCGCCCAGACCGACATGGTCGAAGCCAACCTCGGCCAGCTCGCAGCCACCAACGCTGACTCCCAGCAGGTCAAGGACTACGCCCAGACCCTGGTCACCGACCACACCAGCGACTTCGCGCAGCTCAAGATGGCTGCCCAGCAGGGCGGCGGGCTTAACGTGCCCACCTCCATCGACGCGGCGCACAACAAGATGATGATCGACCCCATGGGTAAGCTGAAAGGCGCCGCCTTTGACAAGAAGTACGTCCAGGAGATGGTCGCGGGCCACACCAAAGCCCTCGCCGAGTACAAGAAGCAGGCCGCCAGCGCCAAAGATCCCGCCATCAAGTCCTACGCGGAGGCTGCCATTCCCGTCCTCGAGAAGCACCTCGCCGGCGCCAAGGAACTGGCCAGCGCCAAGCCCTCCGCCAAGGAAAAGGCAGCCCGGTAGCCGCCCGCGTCCGCGTTCGAGTACGGCCACCGGACAAACTGTCATTCGCCAGTTAGCCACCGTGCCCCATCCTGTCGCCTTTTTCCTGGCGACAGGGTGGGAAACCACGGACCTCGTTCCACCCACTTTTCCCCAGCCAAAACTCGTCATCCTGACCTTGAGTGAAACCGAAGGGGAAGGACCCGCTTTCCCTCTCTCCACGCGTGTTACAACAAACTCAATGCGCCCGCATCCACGCGTCCTCCTGCTGCTCCTTCTCTCCGCATCCGCACTCATCGCGCAATCCGCCCAGCCCCCCTTTGAAGTCACCGGCGCCACCATTGCGGAAACACAGCAGGCCATCCGCGAAGGCCGCACCACCTGCCGCGCCGTCGTCGAGAGCTACCTCCGCCGCATCGCCGCTTACGACCAGAAGCCCATCGACGGTCTTCGCCTCAACGCCATCGTGGTCGTAAATCCGCATGCTCTCGATGAAGCCGACGCTTGCGACCGCAACTTCCGCTCCACGCACACCCTGCCTCCGCTGGGCGGCATCGCCGTCCTCATCAAAGACAATTACGACACCCGCGGCCTGCAGACCACGGGCGGATCCCTCGCGCTGAAAGGCTTTCTTCCCGAGCAGGACGCCACCATGGTCGCCAGGCTGCGCGCCGCCGGAGCCATCATCCTGGCCAAAACCAACATGGCCGAGTGGGCCTTCAGCCCCTACGTTACGGTCAGCTCCACGGCCGGAATCACTCGCAACCCATATGACCTCACCCGCGTCCCCGCCGGCTCCAGTGGAGGCACCGCTGCCGCCGTGGCCGCCAGCCTGGGCGCAGTCGGTCTCGGCACCGATACCGGCAACTCCATCCGCGGCCCGTCGTCACACAGCGACCTCGTCGGCATCCGCCCCACCATCGGCCTCACCAGCCGCGCCGGCATCATTCCTCTCTTTGCCCACAATGACGTCGGCGGACCCATGGCGCGCTCGGTCGCCGATGCCGCCGCCATCCTCACCGTAGTCGCCGGCACTGACCCCGCCGATCCTGTGACCCGGCTGGCTGCCCGGCATCCACCCGTCGACTACACGCAGTCTCTCGACCGCCACGGCCTGCACGGCGCCCGCATCGGCGTCTTCCGCGAGTACTTCTCCACGCCCAACACTGACCCTGAAGTGAAAGCCGTCACTGAAGCAGCTCTGAAGACCCTGCAGGCAGAAGGCGCCACGCTCGTCGATCCCTTCACCATCCCCAATGAGAAAGCTCTCGAGAAGGACCTGTGGTGCGGCGACTTTGAGGCCGACCTCAATGCCTATCTCGCCCGGCACCCCAACGCACCGTACCACGACCTCAAGTCAATAGTGGCCAGCGGCCTCTATCTGCCTTACATCGCCGATGAGATCCGCGGTTCCATTGAACCGCCCAAGGCGGACGACCGCCGCTCGCCCTGTCCCGACGTTTACCACGACGCGCCCAAGATTGCCTTCCGCGACGCCCTGACAAAGGCCATGGCCGACAATCGCCTCGACGCCATCGTCTACCCCACCTGGAGCAATCCTCCCCGCAAAGTAGGCGACATGAAGAGCCCCGCCGGCGATAACTCGCAGGTGCTCTCTCCGCAGACGGGCTTCCCGGCCATCACCGTGCCCATGGGATTCACCCACCACACGCTTCCCGCAGGATTGACGTTTCTCGGGCGCGCATTCAGCGAAGCACAACTGATCCGCTATGCCTGCGACTTCGAACAAACCGTCCACCAGCGCAAAGACCCACCCACCTTTCCTGCACTTGCCAGATAGATTCCCGCTTGGTTGCTCGCGCATTCGGTTTTGATTCGCCGCCACCGCGCAACGCCGGCAGAAGATCGGGCGAAGCAACCTGCCTTTTCTCCGCCTGCCTCTTACAGAGAGCTAGGGTTCCGGTGGAATCCGCGAGGCATAACTTATGCGAGTTAACTTAATGCGAGATATAAAAATCTACTTTGCGCTTCTTATGATGGCTGGCGTGGCCAGCGCATCTCTGCTTGCTCAACAGGCAGCACCATCCAATCCGGCTACGCTGCAAGCCAGCACCGCGGAACCTATGCCGGTCAGGTTGGAGAACCCGCGGCCCGCCGTTCATGCGGCAGCTCCTGATCGAAGCAGCACCGAGCGCGCCGTGCCGGTTCCAAGCACCGCCAACGCGCCCGAGGTGAATAACAGCGCGCTGCGTCCCGTGAAGGGCGAACTGGAAAGCAGGATTGACTCGACCAGCGCGAAACCGGGCGACCCCGTTCTGGTGAAGACAACCGGCAGCGCCACCACCGCGGATGGCGTCGTGATTCCGAGCGGATCGAAGATCCTTGGAAAAGTGGTCGATTCGCAGCCCGCGAGCAGCGGATCGCAGGGAGCGAAAGTGACGGTGCAGTTCGACCGTGCGCAGCTTGCGACAGGAAAAAGTCTTCCCATCAAGGCCGTGCTGCAATCAGTAGCTCCGGCCAATGCCGGCTCTGCTGTGGATCCGATCGGCGGCAAGGCCGCGACCGACATCTCCGACCGCGGCGCTGCAAGCAGCACGGCATCGATCGCCACTGCGGCCAGGACAGCCCCCGCAACGGGCACGGTGGTGACGCAGCAGGGCGACGTAACCGTCAAGACCACGGCGCTTCCAGGAGTCCTCATCGCGGCGAATGCCAACGGTCAGCCTTTTTCGAACGCCTCCGGAGCGCTGCTCGGAGCACAGAAGAATGTGCGCCTGGACGGCGGCACTCAAGTCGTGCTCGCCGTGGCCAATGCTGCACCCAACGGACGCAGAAACGCTCGCTGAGGGCCGTCTAACTCCTTGCGCTCGAGTTGTGCTTCTAAGTCAATCTCCGACTAAGTCAAACCTGACTACAGGGCCGATTGCTTCGGCCCTGTCTCGTTTCGAGACACATCGTTACGTTCGTCTCAAACTATTTCCCGAACCCGTAATCTGGCGCACACTCAGCCGCTTCGATACTATCGGCGGTGTCAGGCAGAACTTGAGCCCATAACTTTCCAACCTGCCTGAGAAAGCGAGTACAAGCCATGCCTCCCGAGTCCTTTTCGCATGAAGGCTTAGAAATCAGCCCTCGCTTCCGTCGCAGCATTGAAGAGCGCATCGGCCGCCTCGAACAGGGAGCTGATTTCGATGAGGCGCAAGCCAGGTTGCTCATCGATCCGGATCATATCTGCCGCCAGCGCCGCCTGGTTGCCGCGCAGCGACACGAGGCTCTGCGCATGCGCCTCTTTCTTGATCGCGCCAGCACCCGCCTTCCCAGACCGCTGATCGCCCTGGACGGCAGAACCGCTTAGCCGAACATCCGACCCCACCGGCCAACTCCACCGCGATGCCCGGCCCCGACTTCCAGCGGCAACTCCTTCCCTGCCAAAACTGAGAATCCTTTGCCTCAGCTCTTCATCCATTGGTGAGGAACTGCGCATGCCGGCCGCCCTCGAGTATTCCGTCGTCGATGTGTTCACTGAAAACGCGCTGGCAGGAAACCCCCTCGCCGTCGTGATGAACAACGCCGGCTTGAGCACGGAACAGATGCAGTCCATCGCCCGCGAGTTCAATCTCTCTGAAACCACATTCGTCGAACGCAGAGACGCGGAAACAGAACGTCGCGAGGGCGTGCGGGTGCGCATCTTCACCACTGAAGAAGAGCTTCCCTTCGCCGGCCATCCCACCCTCGGCACCGCCAGCGTCCTCAGGCTCACGGCGCCTGATACATTGCGCGGCCAGGCCATCACGCTGGCCGAAAACGTAGGCCCCATCCCCGTGAAGTTCAGCGGTGACTCCCTCCACGCCGAGATGACCCAGCGCGATCCTGAATTCGGCGCGGAGCTCGACCCCGCACAGGTAGCGCGGCTCTGCGGCTTCAACGCCGACGACCTTGACCCCCGCCACCCGCCGCAGGTCGTCTCCACCGGAACAGCCTTCGCCATCATCCTGCTGCGGTCCTCTGAGTCGCTCCGGCGGCTCAGGGTGGTGCAGGAAGAAGCGACAGCCTGGCTGCGCAGCCGCGGCGCGCGCTGGTTCTACGTCCTTGCTCCAGCGCAAGCTGATACTCCCGGCGCCGTGGAAAACTTCAGAGCAAGAATGCAGTTCAATGGAGGCGAAGATCCGGCCACGGGTTCGGCGGCCGGGTGTGCCATCAGCTACCTGGTGAGCCGCGGCCTTGTGCCCTCCGGGCAGGCAACTCTGGTACGGCAGGGGCTTGAAATCGGTCGCCCCAGCGACCTGTATCTGAGTGCACGCGCTGAAGGTGCGAGGGTCACCGATGTTCGCGTGGCCGGCAGCACTGTTCTGGTTGCAAAAGGCACCCTTTTCCTGCCGTGATGCACATGCTTTCAACAGGAATTCATATTTCGAACTTCTTTGGATTGTTGTAAGTAGATGATTTCCCTCTTCGGGGTCGAGTTTTCCACTCCTCTTTTCGCCTATATTTCCCCCTTTCCTTCCGGTTCCAGATCACCGTACTCTTGCCAAGCATTGAAGGAAATTCAACCGGCGTTCAGCCGGACTTGAACCAGGCTTCCAACGCAATCTGGTCGCGTATGAGGGCTGTTTTTGTTGCCGGGGCCTCGATTGTCAGAAGAGTGTCGTAAGGTTAGTGTGCCCGCCAGGGACGCTCACCGGACAGGCACACCCTGACGCCCGAATCCGGGTCTCGGAAGCGCAGTCTTCTGTGGCCAAGCAGGAAATACAAACATGATTCTCAAATGCCTGCAGCGGGCGGGTAGGGACTCGTGTTGTCTCTGAACGACAAATCTCGGGAACGAAGGAGTAATCAGCAGTCATGCGCCCCAAAAAAATCATTCTCTGCGTCGATGACAATGAGCAGGAGCTTTCTGTTCTGAAATTTATGCTGTCCACCAATGGATACCGCGTCGTATCGGCCAACAATGCCCAGGAGGCTATCGGGCTCTTTTCGGAGTTGGCCGTCGACCTGGTGCTGTCGGATTTTGCGATGCCGCAGATGAATGGGGATCAGCTGGTCAAGCGGCTGAAGCAGATCGCCGCGCACATTCCCATGATCCTGCTCGGTGACCCGCACAAAATGGGCGACTCGCTGCACGGCGCCGACGCCCTGCTGGCGAAAAAGAACTGCTCGCCCCAGGAACTGCTGGAGCGCATCAAGGTGATGAGCGCCCGCAAGCGCGGCCCGCGCAAAGGCAGCACCCGCTTGCTCCCTCCGCAACAGCTTGCCGTCGCATCCTAGCCACGGCCTGTTCGATTTTGAACGCCGCGTGCCGGACATGAACACAAGTGTCTTTTGCACCCTCTCCCCAACTCACTGAAAACTCAGCAACAGGGGTCCTCAACGGTTGGTCCCGCAAGTGCAACTCGGATAGCGGAGGTCCTGCCGTGTCCGGATTGCGCCAGAACTTGAAGTTTGCCGCTCGCCAACTGATCAAGAGCCCCGGTTTCACTCTGATTGCCGTGCTCATCCTGGCCCTCGGCATCGGCGCCAACACGGCCATCTTCAGCGTGGTGCACGCGGTCTTGATTGAGCCGCTACCCTATCCCCATGCCGACCGGCTGGTGCAGATCTGGCATACGCCGCCGCAGGAGCAGTTCCCGGGGATGACACAGTTTGCGGTTTCGGCCGCGAACTTCCTCGACTGGCAGCGGCAGAACACGGTCTTTGAAGGAATGGCGCTGTATGGCGGAGCCGCGTACGAGCTCACCGGCGGAGCGAAGCCGGAAACACTGAGAGCGGGCCGGGTGACGAGCGACTTCTTCAGCCTCCTTGGTGTGCAGCCGCTGCTGGGGCGCGTTTTCACCGCTGACGAAGATCAACCCGGCAAAAACCACGAGGTGATTCTCGGCTACAAGCTGTGGGAGCAGAGGTATGGGGCGGACCGCCAAGTGGTCGGCCGCACCATGAACCTTGACGGCACACCCTATGTGATCGTGGGCGTGATGGGCCCGCGGATGCTCAAGCCGGATGTCGCGCAGATGTGGGTTCCCATGGGCTTGACGCCGGAAGAGGCGGTGGTGCGCGGCGAGCATCACTTTCTCACCATCGCGAAACTCAAGCCTGGAGTGACCGTGGGCCAGGCACAGACAGAGATGAGCGCCATTTCCAGGCGGCTTGAGCGCATGTATCCCGCCGACGACAAAGGCTGGGGAGCGCAGGTGCTCTCCCTCCGCGATGACCTCGTGGGAGACGTCCGGCCGGCCCTGCTGATGATGCTCGGTGCGGTCACGTTTGTGCTGCTGATTGCCTGTGCCAATGTGGCGAATCTCCTGTTCGGCCGAGCGTTCGCGCGGCGTAAGGAAATGGCGATCCGCTCAGCGCTCGGAGCCAGCCGCCGCAACGTGACCCAGTTGCTGCTCCTGGAGTCCGTGATGGTGGCGATAACCGGAGGGGCGCTCGGACTCGTGACCGCGCACTTTGGGATCGAGTTGCTTCTGAAGTTCTTCGCCGACAAGCTCCCGCGCATGGGCGAAATCGGGCTGAGCACGCCGGTGTTGCTCTTCACCCTCGCCCTCTCCATCGTCACAGGCGTGATCTCAGGCCTGCTTCCCGCGCTGAGCATGACCCGCGGCGATGTGAATGAAGCCCTCAAGCAGGGACTGGGCCGCATGGACGCCGACTCCGGCAGCGGCTTCACTCGGTCGGCTCTGGTCACCGTGGAGGTGGCCGCGTCGCTGGTGCTGCTCATTGGGGCCGGCCTCATGGTGCGCAGCCTCTGGAAGCTGCAGACAGCCGATCCCGGGTTCGACGAAAGCAATGTGCTCACCATGAATGTGAATGTTCCGCGCAGGCAGTTCAAATCCCCCGCGGAGGAGACGCAGTTCTTCACGGCTGTTCTGGACCGGGCGAGGGCCTTGCCGGGGGTAGTCTCGGCAGCGGCCATTGACGACTTGCCGCTGAGGGGCGGCTCCAATCAGCCCGTAATGGCGGAAGGAAGGCCGGTAGTTCCGATGTCGGAGCAGCCAGAGGTATCGGTGCGGGTGGTGACGCCCGGATATTTCAAAACGATGCGCGTTCCTGTCCTCGAAGGCCGCGACATCGCCCAGAGCGACACTGCGGACGCGCAGGCCGTGGTGCTGATCAGCAAGTCCATGGCGAAACAGTTCTGGCCCCATGGGAGCGCCATCGGAAAGCGACTGAAGCTGTCGTTCTTCCCGGATAAGGAGCGCATCGTAGTCGGGGTGGTGGGCGATGTGAAGCAGCAGGGACTGGATACGGCTGCGGGTATCGCCACGCTCTACTGGCCCCTCGCGCAGGGCAGTGACTCAGCCATGGGGAGCTGGCGGCCCTTCGGGCTCAGCCTGGCGGTCCGCACAACGGGAGCGCCGCTGGGTGTCTCAAACTCGCTGAAAGCCGCGGTGGCCCAGGTCAACAGCAACATCGCGGTGGACAACGTGATCACGTTGGAAGACTTTGTGGGCGACACATTGACGCAGCACCGGTTCAACATGCAGTTGCTGACCATCTTCGGAATGCTTGCTCTGGTGATCTGCACCATCGGTATCTACAGCGTGCTGGCGTACTCGGTGCGGCGGCGCATGCGGGAGATCGGGGTGCGCCTGGCCTTGGGCGCGTCCATGCGCGACGTGGCGGGGCTCGTAGTGCTGCAGGGAATGAAGCCCACGCTCGCCGGAGTCGGCATCGGCCTCGCACTGGCCTTGGCTCTGGGGCGCGTCGCCGGCAGCCTCGTTTATGGAATCAGCGTGCGGGATACGGAAACGTTTGTAGCCGTAACGGCATTGCTGGTGGTCGTCTCCTTCGCGGCCAGCCTGGTGCCAGCCCTGCGCGCCACGCGGGTTGACCCCCTGGCCGTCCTTCGAGAGGAGTAACGGCGGCTTCTCACCCCATGGTGACATGATGCGGAGATTTCCTCCTTGACGACGCAGCGGGCAGGTGGGCATACTCCACGACTGTGCCCGAACTGGCGCATTTTCCCGAGCGCCAGCGGGAGCAGGTATATATGGACCTCATTCTTCTGCGTGTTTTGTTCGTCGTTCTCCTGACCGTTGTTTGTTACTTCCTTCACCCTTTTGGACTTACAGACTGGCAGGGAGCGCTGGCCGGCGGTGGAGCCGCGGGCGCTGTCATTGTCTTTGAGTTCCGGGTCCGCGCCCTGAGCCTGCGCCGCCTGATCGGCGCTGTTTTCGGATCGGTGCTGGGCATCTTCGGCGCGGCGCTGTTCTGCCTGGTGCTCCGCTCGGCTCCGCTCAACGAGCACACCTCCGCGGCCTTGCAGATTTTCGTGCTGCTCTTGATGACCTACATCGGCCTGCTGGTCGGCGCCAACAAAGGCGATCTGCTGAACCCCGCGGCCCTCGGCACCTTCTTCAATTCGGATCGGCCGACCAAACGCTCTTCCAAAGTACTGGATACCAGCGTCATTATTGATGGCCGCATCGCCGATATCGCCGAAGCCGGCTTCATCGACGGCGTCATGGTGGTGCCCGAGTTCGTGCTGCGAGAGCTGCAGGTGGTAGCTGACTCCACCGACTCCAGCAAGCGCCAGCGCGGCCGCCGCGGTCTCGACATGCTGCAGCGCATGCAGTCGAATCCAAACCTTCAGGTGCAGATCGTGTCGGAGGATTTCCCCACCATCCGCGAAGTCGATCTCAAGCTGCTGGAACTGGCCAAGAAGTGGGAAGCCAAAGTCGTTACCAACGACTTCAACCTGAACAAGGTCGCCCATCTCCACCACGTTGAAGTGCTGAACATCAACGACCTGGCCAACGCCCTCAAGCCCGTGGTCCTGCCGGGAGAGCGCATGACCGTGCTGATCCTGAAAGAAGGCAAAGAATACAACCAGGGCGTCGGGTACCTCGATGACGGCACCATGGTGGTGGTGGATCATGCCCGCAAAATGATCGGCCGCACCGTGGACATCTCCGTGACCAGCGTTCTGCAGACCGCCAGCGGCAAAATGATCTTCGGCAAAATGGATGAGACCCCGCGTAACGGCGACGCCCCGCGGCCTGCTCCGGTGGAACTCGCCCGGTAGGGCCGCTCACCAGGGTCTTCCGGTTCAGGGTTTGTTGGTGCCCGGGCCGCTGCTCGATCCGGCCCCAATGATCCGGCCCCCATAATCCCGGCCATGACATGGTCTGGCCCGGTGGCGTATGGGCTATTTCTGCGCAGAATCCAGATCGAAACGGCCCAGCAGATACGCCTTGGATACCGGAGGGTTCGCTCCGTTCATGCCCGCGGGATAAGGGGCGTCGCTGCCTGTCGGGAAACCCCAGATGTACCCGCTGTGCAGGTCGACCACAACTTTCCCCATCTGCTGGCGCATGCCGTCAGGAGACCGCAGCATGTACACACCCGGCTCAATATAGAGATCCTCGCGGGCAGACTGCGCAGCGACTGGGGTTGGGTGGAGCATGGGACGAAACGCTATCACCGTCAGCAGCAGGGCAATCGCGCTCAGAACGATTCGGGTATAGTTGTCGATTCGCATGGTGACGAGATGATACGCTGCACGGTCGCACATGGAGACTGTGCATAGCACCAAGTCATGGACGGCGCCTATTGCGCCAGCCGGATCTCGCTCACCTGGATCACCGGGGCGATGTCGGTGTAATTGGGAATGTCCCCCTGCAGAACATCGGCATTGGGCAGGAACGCGGCGGTAAACGCCTCGACTGTCTCACAGGTGAATGAACAGATGGCGGTGAAGGGAGGAAGCTGGTCGGGCAGCCCGCTGATCAAGCCAATCTCGACTGACACCGCCTTGATGGCCGATCCCAGCGTGCCGATGGCGAGCGGCATGTGGGTGTTCAGGTAGTAATCGACGTCGAAGCGGCTGCCGGCCTTGGAGGGGTAGAAGATCGATACGCGGACCATGCAATGACAATACGCGAGGAGACCCGCGGCCCAGCCAGGATCCTCGTAGCTGAGGGCCGTGAGACCTCGGCCGTCAGCTACAAACCCTCCGCCTATTCGGTGCGCAGAGCTTCGACAGCGTTGATGCGTGCCGCGCGCGCTGCCGGAGCGGCTGAGGCCAGCACCGCCGCAATCAGGATCACCAGGGCCGACGCAACGAACGCCAGAATGCCCGGCTGCTGAAGTTCTGTGACATATTTGTCGATGCTGCGCGCTGCCACAAAACCGATGAGGACGCCGGCGCCCACCCCGATGCAGGCCATGATCGCGCCCTCCACCAGAACATTCGTGAGAATATTGCTGCGCTGCGCGCCCAGAGCCATCCGGATGCCGAACTCGCGCGTCCGCCCGCTCACGGAGAAGGCGAGCACGCCGGCCACTCCCACGATGGAGATAAGCAGGGCGACCGCGGCGAACCCGCCGAACACGATGGCGTTGAGCCTGGCCGGTGCCATCACTTCCGCGCGGATGTCGCCCAGCGTGCTGGCCTTCTCCACGGGCTGATCGCCGGAGATCTGGTGCACAATCTGGGTGATGGACGGCACCAACTGATAGGCGTCCTGCTTCGAGCGCACGAACAGTCGGCCCCCCGTCCATTCCTGATCGATAGGCTGATAGATCGTCATGGCGGGAGAGGGAAGAATGTTCTCGTCATCCAGATCGGGCACCACCGCGATGATCCGCCGTGACTCGGTGCTGATGCCGATGAACTTCATCACGCCATCCGTCCAGCGGATCGTTCGATTCAGCGCGTTCTGGCCGGGATAGAGCAGATTGGCAAGGCTCTGGCTGATGATGACTACGCGCTCGTGCCCGTCCTTGTCGCCGTCGTTGAAGTCGCGCCCGCCAATGAGCGGCATGCCGAAGGTGTTGAAGAATCCAGGTGAGACGGAACGGAACTTGGCGCGGAAGTCCTGGCCATCGGCGCGCCGCGCACCCGGCGCCGCAAAAGTGAAGCTGATGTTGAGACCCTGCTCATCGCGCCACGGCACACTGAAGCCGCTGGACACCTGCTCCACCCCCGGCAGCGTGGAAACGCGGCGCTCGATTTCGTGATAGAACTCGCGGATCTGCTCGGGCGTCTTGCCGTAACTCATCACCGGCAGGTTCACCGCCAGCACCTTGTCGGATGAGAACGGCGGCCGCGTGTTTTCAAGGACGAACAGCGTCTTCATCAGCACGCAGGCGCCGGCCAGCAGCAGAAACGAGGCGGCAATCTGCGTCACCGCGAAGACGCGCAGCCGGCGGGTGCTGCCCCCCGCCACGCGGGTGCCGCGGCCGGTGAGCCCGCCCTGCGGAGAATCCGGCTTGGGCAGGCGCGGGATATAGGCGAGAAAAAAGGCGGCGGCAATCGCAAGGGCGATGCCGAACCACACCAGGCTGAAATCCAGGGTGAGTTCGCTGGCGCGCACGCTGTAGCGCGAAGCGTACTTGCCCAGCACCTTGACCATGGGAATGGCGAGCGCGATGGCGGCAATCGCTCCACTGACGCAGAGAACCAGGCTCTCCGCCAGCAGCGCCCGGCGCAGCGTGGCGGTTGAGGCGCCCAGCGCGGAGCGCACCGCCAACTCCGACGCCCGGCGCACCGTGCGCGCAAGCACGAGATTGGCGACGTTGGAACTGGCGATGACAAAAAGCAATCCAGACGCGGCGAACAGGATCCACAGGATCGCGTTGGCCCGCGCGTTGATCTGGTCGTGCATGCGCGTGACGGAGATCTGGTAGTGATCCTCAGGCTTGTAAACCTCCGGGTGCGCCTTGGCCATCGCCCCGTAAACGGCGCTGAGCTCCGCGCGCGCTGAATCGATCGTCGCCCCCGGGGCGAGGCGGCCAAAGACTTCCGTCATGCGATGCTCGCGGCCCGTCACCATGGTGGCGGAAAGATGATGCGGGCTCGTCACCACGTTGGCAATGATCTCCGTGGCGACAGGGTAGGGAACCGAGGGTTCAAGCACGCCCACCACCGTTGCCGAGCGGGCGCCCGCGTAGCTCTCCAGGCGCACAACCTTGCCGAGCACGTTGGGATCGGAGTGCAGCGAGTCGCGCCAGAAGTGATACGTCAGCACAATCGCGCCCGGCGCGTTCTGGCCATCATCCGAGGGACCAAGCAGCCGGCCCAGCACCGGGCTCAGCCCCATCACGTCGAAGTAGTTGCCATCCACGACGCCCGCGGGGATCTCCCGCGGAGTGCCCAGTCCCACCACCGTGAAGCTGATGCTTGAGAAAGTGCCAAGCTTGCTGACCGTCTTCAGGCTTTCACCCATATCTTTGATTTCAGGCACTGAAAACGTGGCGTTCTGAACGGCGATCCCGGGCGCGCTCTGCCGGATGTAAAGCAGATGGCTCTCATCCCGATTGGCCAGAGGGCGCAGCAGCACCGCACGCACCACGCTGAAGATAGCCGCGTTGGCGCCGATGCCCAGCGCCAGCGTGAGGGCCACGGTGATCCACAGCGCCTTGACGCGGGTCAGGGAACGGATGGCGATGCGAAGATCGTGGAGAAAAAGCATGAGTGACCTCCCAGGGGTCCGGCGTGCGGGGAAGCGTGCCTGTAGTTATGTTGGTATCAACTATTTTGGAGTGTCAAGAAGATTCGCGCCGCCCCCGTCAAGTTTCTGTGGAGAAAACATGAAGACCAAACCCGCGCGCTCATTTGCAGCGGATGAGCCTGCCGGTTGTCAGGGTCCCGCCGGGCTCTCGCGCTCCATCAGGAAGTCTCTTTGAGGGTCACTGCCCACCAGAAAATCATGGATTCCCGTAACCCGGAATCCCCATCTCCGGTAGAAGGCAATCGCGCGCGTATTGCCTGAAAAGACGCTGAGCCAGAGCCCCGTATCGGGTGTATCCGCCGCCAGCCCCAGCACCTGCTCCATCAGCGCATGCGCAATGCCTGTGCCGTGGTACGCAGGAGCGATGTAGAACTTCCGCAATTCGCAATTCGCCAGCGAAGGCTGAGGCGCGGCCGCACGCGCAATCATCGCGTAGCCGGCGAGTTTGCTCGATATCCTCGCCACCAGAATCGCGTTGCAGTCGTCTTCCAGCAAGGAACGAAACCGCTCCGGCGTCAATTCCCGGTCGATGTACGCGGCCAGATCGGCGGCAGCCGTATCGGCAGGACATCCCAGCGGGAAAAGCTCGGCCGACAGAACCGACAAGTCCTGAGCGTCGCCTGCCGAAGCGCGGACAATCTCTGCTGCGAATGCTGTCATTCAGGTTGAACCGCCGCGCGTCTCAGGTTTCTGAGTTGGTCATGCCGCGGGCCATCGCCCGGCGGCCCAGGCCAGCGAAAGACCCGTCAGTACTTCGGCAGGGATGGATCGATCTGGTCGCTCCACGCAGTGATGCCGCCTGCCACGTTGGCTACTTTGGGATAGCCCTGTTGCTGAAGGAATTCGGCGATGCGCTGCGAACGGCCGCCGGATTTGCAATGGATCACAACCTCGCGGTTGCGGTCGATCTCCGCCAGGCGGTTGGGCACATCGTTCTGAGGAATGAGCTTGCCGCCGATCTGGGCGATCTGCGCCTCCCAGGGTTCGCGCACGTCGATGAGCTGCACGTCTTCGCCGCCGTCGATGCGGGCTTTCAACTCCTGCACGGTGATCTGAGGAATGCCGTTATTCACTTTCTTCTCCTTGAGATCTTTTGAAACGTTCTCCGGCACGAGCCCGCAGAACTGCTGATAATCGATAAGCTGCGTCACGGTGCGGTGCGTGCCGCAAACCGGGCAATCAGGATTCTTCCGCAGCTTCAGCTCGCGGAAGCGCATGGCAAGCGCGTCAATCAGCAGCAGGCGTCCGATCAGCGGCTCACCCTTGCCGAGTATGAGCTTGATTACCTCGGTGGCCTGCATCACGCCTACCAGCCCCGGCAAAATTCCCAGCACTCCGCCTTCCACGCAACTGGGCACCAGCCCCGGCGGCGGCGGCTCGGGATACAGGCAGCGGTAACACGGTCCGTCCTGTGTGGCAAAGACGCTGCACTGGCCCTCAAATCGGAAAATCGACCCGTACGCGTTGGGCTTGCCAAGCAGCACGCAGGCGTCGTTTACCAGGTAGCGCGTGGGGAAGTTGTCCGTGCCATCGGCCACCACGTCGTAATCCTTGAGGATCTCGAGCGCGTTGGCGCTGGTCAGCATCGTCTCATGTTTGACCACGTTAAGCGCTGGATTGAGCGCCGTGAGTTTCTCTTCGGCGGAATCCAGCTTCTTGCGGCCAATGTCTTTCGTCGAGTGGATGATCTGGCGCTGCAGATTGCTGGCGTCCACCACGTCGAAGTCGACCAGCCCCAGCGTGCCAATGCCCGCCGCGGCCAGATAAAACGCCAGCGGCGAGCCCAGCCCCCCGGTGCCGACGCACAGCACCTTGGCGGCTTTGAGCCGGCGCTGCCCCTCCATGCCGACTTCCGGGAGGATGAGATGACGCGAGTAGCGCGAGAGCTCGTCGGTGGTGAGCTCGGGAAGAGTGGCGGCGGAGTCAGTAAGAATGGACATAGAGTTCCAGATGATTGTGTGAGCGGCAGTCAGGCGCCAAACGCGCGGTCCCCCGTAGGGCTAGACCCCCGGACGGCTACCGCCCGCCGGCAATCGAGGGAATGATCGTCAGTGTATCGTTCTCCATCACCGCGGAGTCTTCCTTCTGCGGAAGATAACGGACGTCCTCGTCGTTGAGGTAAACGTTCACGAAGGCGCGGATTTTGCCCTCCGCGCTGAACAGGTGCTTGCGCAGTTCGGGACGCTCGAGCGTCAGGGCGTCGAGCGCGCCTTTTACGGTGGGGGCGCTGACTTCGATCTTTGACTGGCCGTCCACGTACGGCCGGAGCGGCGTGGGGATAATGATCGTCATGTGCAGGGTCTCTCGTTCTTGTTGATCAATTATGAGATTCGGATGGGACTGCCGTCGATTCCCCAATCTCGATCGTCTGGGCCTCGAAACGCTTGTCTTCCTCGGTCTTACCCGTCAGGAGGAACGCATTCGTCACCGCCGCCTTGCCGTTTGCTACTTCGGTAATGACGTAAGCGCAGCCGATCCAGTGAGCCTCGGCGAAATCGGTAGAGGACCATTGAGCGGGGTGATCGGGATGCGAGTGATAAAACCCGGCAATGTCCAGGCCCCCGCGCATCGCCTCGCGCTGGATACGCACCAGTTCGGCGGGATCAATCCTGTAGCGGTTATGCGCTGAATCAATGCGGGTATTGCCTGCGCGCACCGCCGATACAACAGACCAGTTCCCCTGCAGGGAGTGCCCCAGCAGCACGCCGCAGCACTCGTGGGGATAAGTCTGTTCGCCGTGGGCCCGAATCGAGTCGTAGATCGGCTGAGGGAAGTGCAGCACGCTCATAGCTTGATGCTATCGTGCGCAGGCTGGGTCGGCTACATTGGGACCTTCATGGCCTGCGCCCCAGCGGCATAAAACGCGGCTGGGGCGCACCCGGTCTACTGCACCGTCAGGGTGAAGGACTTGTGAATCGTGGACTGATCCCATCCAGCCGCATAGATGCCGATCTGGTGGGTGCCCGGGCTGAGACTCAGGCTCTTGGTGAGATAGGTGTAATTGGAAAAGCCGTCGACCTGCTCTGCTACTTTCTTGCCGTCGACCCAGACGTTCATGTCGCGGGCCGGCGTCGCCATCGCAGCGCCAAGGTTAAAGGTGACCGGCGAGCCAGGTGCTGTTGTGGACGGCGAACAAACGCTGATGCCCTCGGCTGCAGCCGGAGCGTTGCAGGTGGGGAAGGCGCCGGCGGTGCTGTTGAGAAGGGTAATGGTGGAGGCGCCGTTGCTGCAGGAGCCGTAGTACTGGCCCAGGCACTGCTGGAAAAGCAGATCGGGCTTGGTGTTGTGGTCGCCGTTCAAGACCAGCACTTGCTGGATCTGGTTATCGTCAGCCGTGGAGTTTGGAATGGAATAGATTGTCTGCACCGCGTTGTAAGAGGAATCTGCGTTACGTGTCCGCACCTCGAGATTGGGAACGCTGCCACTGGTATTCGAGCACGGATAGGCCGTCACGATGAGGTCGTTGTAGCCGTTGCCGTCCACGTCAGCGACAGTCGGCGCCTCATAGGAGATGCAACCGGAGATGGAAATCGTGGTGCGGTTCGGGAAATTGCGATTGGCGGCGTTTCCGTAGAAGACGTAAACGCTGCTCTTGTACAGCGACGGATCGCTGACCATCACGTCCGATCGGCCGTCCGAGTTGACATCTCCTACCGAAAAAGCGACCTGGTCGTAGGTCCCGGACGACATGGCGAGCGTGACCCACTGGGGAAAGTGGCCGGTGCCATCGCCGTAGTAGGCGTACGCATGGTTAAGCGCGGCCAGATCGCCGGTGACCAGCAGGTCGGCTTTGCCGTCGCCATCAAAATCGCCCGTTTGCAACGTGTTCCCCTGCACGGATTGAGAGAGGCCGGGTGTAAATCCGCCTTTGCCGTCGCCCAGAAATATATGCAGTTGAGTGTCCGTCGTGAAGGCAAGGTCAGGATTGTTGTCGTGGTTGAAGTCAGCCGACACGGCGGAAAGGAAGCCGATGTTTCCTGTTGTGAATGGAATGGTCTTCGTAAGGGTGAAAGCACCCCTGCCGTTGTTGGTATAGACGTAAAGATTATCGGAATCGGCCCCGAACGCAGCCAGGTCTATGCCGCCGTGATGGCTGAAATCTCCGAAAACGACTGCATCCACTGAATCAGGGTTACCGCTGGAAATGGCCGGAACGGTATACACCACTGGTGCCGAAAACGCCCCGTTGCCCTGATTGAAGGTCACCGAGAAGCCGCCGTAGTTGGGGTGATCAAGGGCGATCAGGTCTTCTAAACCGTCCCCATTGAGGTCGGCGTGCTGAATGCTGGTTTGGGCGCAAAGGCCGGAGGAACATGCAGCGGTGTGGCTGGAGAAGCTCACTGTGGAACCAATCGCAAGAGTGGGAAACGCCAAGGCAACGCTTAGCGTGATACATGGATAACGCAGCATACTTTTTTAGGTCCTCCTGAATTGGCAGGAGAGCAACAAATGCGACTTTACAGGCAAATCTTTTATAGGTACGGCAGTGTAGTTAGAGCGTCGTATAGAGGTGAGATGCTGCCCGCGTCGCGCCAGGTTGCGCTCGCTGCGGAAAGCCCCCCGGAATCAGTCGGATCAGCAGCCGGAAAAACACTTCAAGCGGCCATGCCGGAAGTGTCCTGGAGATCTCCGGAAGCGGAGAGGCGTTCGAGTTCCTGCTTGAACCACGGAATGGTCAAGCGGATCCCCTCAGGCAGCCTGATCTTCGGCTCCCAGTCCAGCAACTCGCGGGCGCGGGTGATATCCGGCCGGCGCTGCCTGGGATCGTCCAGCGGAAGCGGCTCAAACACAAGCTGGCTGCACGCACCCGTGATCGCCAGGATGGCCTGCGCGCACTCCAGAATGGTGAACTCTTCCGGGTTGCCGACGTTGACCGGCAGGTGTTCGCTGGAGTGCATCAGGCGCAACTGTCCTTCAATCTGATCGGACACGTAACAGAAGCTGCGCGTCTGGCTTCCGTCTCCGTAAATGGTAAGATCGTCGCCCCCAAGGGCCTGGCGCAGGAAGTTGGAGATCACACGCCCGTCGTTGGCCTGAAGGCGCGGGCCGTATGTGTTGAAGATCCGCACAATCCGCGTATCGATCTTCTGATAGCGGTGATAGGCCATGATGAGCGCCTCCGCAAAGCGCTTCGACTCGTCATACACCGAACGCGGGCCGATCGGGTTCACGTTGCCCCAGTAGCTCTCCGGCTGCGGATGCACGAGAGGATCGCCGTAACACTCCGACGTAGATGTGTGCAGCAAGCGTGCGCTGTACTTCTTCGCGATCTCCAGAACGTTGCGCACGCCCACGGAACCCACCATCAGTGTTTCTACTCCGTAAGCCGAGTAGTCCATGGGGCTCGCGGGACTGGCCATGTTGAAAATCCAGTCCACGCGCCCGGGATCGAACGGTTGCGTAATATCGTGCTGCAGAAACTCGAAGCGCACGTCGCGGGTAAGGTGAGCGATGTTGCGCTGATCGCCGGTGAGGAAGTTATCCACGCCCACCACGGCGTTGCCTTCCGCCAGCAGCGCGTCCACCATATGAGAACCAAGAAAGCCGGCAGCGCCGGTAACAAGAACACGCAGCATTACGCTCTCCTCGCCAGCGGGACCGCTTCAGCCCACTGCTCGGCGGCGGGACGGCCCATGCTGATGTAGGTGAAGCCCTGCTCAGCCATGTCGCGCGGGTCAAACAGATTGCGGCCGTCAAACACGATCGGATTCGCTAAACGCGCTTTCACCTTATCGAGATCCAGCCGCGCAAATTCCGGCCAGTCTGACAGGATGACCAGCGCATCAGCGCCCTTCATGGTCTCGTAGGCATCGTCGACGTAGCGAATTCCAACCGAAGGCAGCGACTTGCGTGCGTTGGTGTTCGCGGCCGGATCGTGCGCGCACACCGTGCATCCCTCGGCTAGAAAGCTGCGCACCAGGCTGATCGCCGGCGACTCGCGAATATCGTCCGTGCCGCCCTTGAAGGCCAGGCCCAGCACCGCAAGTTTCTTGTGGCGCAGATTCCACAGCGTCGAGCGCACTTTTTTCAGGAACGACTCGCGTTGCCGCTCGTTGATCCTCTCCACCTCCTTCAGCAGCGACAGATCCACGCCGAGCTGCTGGCTCAGCGCGTAGAAGGCCTTGATGTCCTTCGGAAAGCACGACCCGCCGTAGCCCAGGCCCGCATGCAGGAACCGCGGCCCGATCCGCTTATCCATGCCCATGCCCTGCGCCACTTCCTGGATGTCGGCGTCCACGGCTTCGCACACATTCGCAACTGAATTGATAAAGCTGATCTTCATCGCCAAAAAAGCGTTCGACGCGTGCTTGATGAGTTCAGCGCTCTTCGCGCTTGTCCGCAGTAGCGGCGCGGGGCTCATCTCGCTGCAGCAGCCCTCAATCGCGTCGGCCCTGCGGTAATAGCTGCCATCCGTCAGGGGGCGGTAAATGCGCTGCAGCAGGCGGAAAGCTCGATCGCTGCCGGTGCCCACCACGATGCGGTCAGGATGAAGAAAATCGCTGACGGCCGTGCCCTCGCGCAGGAACTCGGGATTCGATACCACGTCAGCCTCGTCGGAGCGGACGCCGTTGCGCTGCAGCACCCGCCGGATCCAGTCGCTGGTGTAAACCGGCACCGTGCTCTTTTCCACGATCACCCGATACCCGCGCATGGACTGCGCAATCTCAACCGCAACCGCTTCCACATAGGAGAGATCCGCGTCGCCGTTTTCCGTCGGCGGAGTGCCTACCGCAATAAAGATGACTTCAGACGCACGAACGGCCCGGGGCAGCGATGTGCTGAAGGTCAGCGCGCCCTTTTTCTGCCGGCGCAGCAGTTCTTCCAGATGATTTTCGTGGATGGGAATCTGCCCGCTCTGCAGGGCCTGAATCTTGTCTGCGTCGTTGTCGACACAGACCACGGTGTG
>NZ_DASXYM010000082.1:0-43963 GCF_036502485.1 Occallatibacter sp.
GGCGACCAGGTCTCGCAGCAACTTGATTACGCGCAGCGCATCGGCAATGCGCGTCTCGGCGAGCGAGTCAAGGCTGGAGCCGAGGTGCGGCGTCCCGACTGTGATGAGCCCCTGAATCAGTGATGCGTGCGCCTGGGTGTACTTCAGCGCCGCGATGCCCGCCGTGGAGTGCGCGACCAATGTGACCGGCGTCGATCCATTAAGTTGCTGCACGCGGTCAACCAGCCGGCCAATTTGGGCAACCAGCGAATCGGTATTGCCGGTCGCGTCGTCCTGCAGATCCGCGGTGTACCACGATGCTTGCGCAGTAACGGTAGTCAGATCCACCGCGGACGGATCGAGGCCGGCAACGCGCAGATTGAAGTTTGTGTCCGCAGCAGTGTTTCCGTGGCGGGCTGGATCTGCGAGAAGCGCATTCCAGATGGTGTGGTCGCTGAACGCCGGGCCCAGTAGCAACACGGTACGCGCGCTGCCGCTGCCGCCGGCCATGGTGTCGACCTGCGCGAGAATTTGCGCAATCGCCTGCGGATCAAAAGGCTGCTTATCGTGCCCACTGGCGAGAGTGCTGCCGGCCGTCCAGTTGGGACTGGCGGGCACCTGCGAGGCGAGGTGCGCAATGCCGTCGCCGGTTGCGAACAAAGCGGAAAGATCATTCAACGCGGATGCAAGAAGAATCGGATCGTTGTTGTATATCCCATCGCTGAGTGCGGGGAGGAAGGCCGCGACCGACTGCGCAGTCTGGAAAAAGCTATAGAAATCCGCGGCTCCCGCGGCCGCGCTCACAAATGCATTCGCCCAGGAGGGCGGCGGACCTGCGGGCTCGAGCCACAGCAATGCATCCACGCCGGCACTGGTTGTGGTTGTGACAGGGAGCACCCACGGATCTTCATAGGTGCCCGCACCCGTAATCGGCAGGCTGAAATCTCCAAGCGGATTGCCGGGGATGTCAGGCAGCGCATCCGCCAACAGTCCGCGCAGCCACGGGAACAGTTGCGGGAGAAACGCTTCGCCAGCGGAAGACACACCCGTAGCGAGCGCCTGCAGCCAGTTGCGCACGGCCGTAAACGGATCGCTGAGGAGTGATCCAGATGCGCCGGGGTCGGCGAGGGTCGGCCAATCGGAAGGCAGCCGATCGAGTCCTGTGTGAATGCCCAACAGGCCGGCAAGCGTATATGCCGGCACGCCGCCCCATGAAGAAACGGCACGCGCAAGGACAAGCCGCAACAGAAGCTCGAGGTTCGGGACCGTGATCCCCAAACCGGCGGCGATCGCAACGGGATTCGATACATCGAACGGCGCCGCAGTTGGGAAGCCCACGAACGGAACGTTGACGCTGCTGCCCGCGCAGGACACCGCGACGTTGTGGATGCCGGCCGTCCATGCCAGCGGCGAGCCGGGGACAAACACCATGTCTGCCGCCAGATCGCCCACCGAGATAGACAAGCCCGCTACATCCGGAATCGCCGGAATCGGCTGAATACCGACGTGGGCATGCTGCCCTGCCATCAGCGAGACGGTTCCGGCGCCGCCCTGCGGAAGATCAAAAGCCAGGAGCTCGCTGAGCCAGTAAACATCAAACGGAGCTTGCGCGAAGGAGGCGCGCAGGCCGAGACGCAGTTTCTGCGGATCGCTCGCGACACCGCTGCCTTGATCATTCCAGGCGGCAATCTCCACATGGAAGCCGGAAGCAGGCGCAAGCTCCAGCACCCACGGATCGTTGCGTGTTCCGGCGCCGGTGACTGCGGTCGCGATGCCAACCAGCCCGCCGATTTCCTCCAGCAGATGCGACCACGAGTGCGCTCCATCGAGCAGCAACGCGCGATGAAATGCGCCGATGGCACGCGCGGGGTTCGACACCATCTGGACGAAGTCGAGGTGATGCGGCGATGCGGGATCGGTCGCGGGTGGAACAACACCGATAAGCGCAGCGAGATGGCGCCCAGGACCGCTCGTTCCCAGATAGCTTGCAACCAGGTTGCCTACTGTAGCTGACAGATCGCTCGCTACGCTGTCCGCATTCGTGAGGTCTACCCTGGCGTAATGCGTTGTTGTGCCGGCAACCGTGAAGTCCACGGAGTCGATTTCAAGCATTGGCTGCAGAGAGTTTCCCGTCCATGTGAATCCCGCCCGCAGGGACTGCGCTGCAATTGTGGGCGTGTTCACCAGCGCGCCTGCACCAAGCGCACCCGGAGCAGTCGCAGTGACAGACACCGAGGGCAGCACCGATGCGGAGCTCGCGCCTGTGATCGGAATGGAGGCGAGAATTGCATTGCCTTCAATGCGCAGGGGCGGATTAGGGCCGGACGGGATCACACGCGCCTGCAGCCCGAGCAAGAGAGATGTGATGGATGAAACCGTTTTGGTCGCGAGAGAAATGTTGAGTCCGGAGCCGGCCGCGGCGCCGAACGAAACGATGGGAACGACCCACGGGTCATTCTCAGTGCCGGTCCCTGCCGCAGTGGCTGCCGCATTCCCAAGCAGTCGTGCGAAGTGCTGCATCCATGCGGCGATGGGTGCCGTCGCTCCGCCTTGCAGCAGCGAGGCAAACCACTGGTTAAGCGCCGCAGGGTTTCCAAGTTGCGCAAATGGAAACTGCGGGATTGCCGCGTCTCCAAAGCCCAGCAGTGGCAGCAGATGATCCGCGACCGCACCCGTCGCGCCTCCGCTTCCACCGAGCGCATGCAATTGCTGCTGCATGAAAGCGACGATGAGGTGAACCGCCTCCGATCCCAGGTTGGACGGATCGAGAAAGACGTTCCTCTTGCCCGTGTTGTCGAGTTGGAGGCCCTGCAGTTCCACCGTCAGTGCCGCCGGCTGCGCACCGCCAAACGGCGTCAGGCCGGCAATAACCACGACCTCGTCGAGACCGATGGGGTCCGCGCCGAAGTGAAGGCCCAGGCGAATGCGCAAGCTGAGTTCCAGCGGCCCATCGGGCGTTCCGGCCACCGCATGCGCATTGCCGCCAACAATGCTGAGCAGGGGCAGATGCGCACGCAAGGAGGCTAGCGGCGTGGGTCCATCGGTGGAATGAAAATCGCCGGCAAATCCAAACGTAAGATTGCTGGCGGTGTTTACTGTCAGATACGCGTTTCCGCGCGTCTGATCGCTCAGCAGCGGGTGCCACGTCTCATGATCAGGAAGGTCAGGAAGAGTCGCGGGCGCCAGCAAAGCGTCCAGCACGCGCAGAAACGCCGCCCGCTGCGTGTCGTCGGTGAAAATCGCTTCAATGTGAGTGAGGGGATTGCCGAACCAGTCAGCATTCAACCCGCCGCCATCGTTGAACAACCCGATAGCTTTTCCCAGGTCGAGGACTTCGTTGCCAAGTTGGGGATCGCTCATGCCGCGCCTCCCGCTGCGTGCGTCAATGCTTCTCCGGCTGTGAGATGGAGAGTGCCGGCAGAAGCCGCAAGTCCGCGCGGCGTCAGGTTTCGCTCCGTTGCGTGGTCACTTGCCAGGCTCATAAGGCTCGACCACACTGCGCTCTGAAGCTGCTGTCCCCAGCAGGATGCGAGCGAACCAAGCCCGCGCGGCAAATCATCCGTCGCAGCAATCAGGCCTCCTAATTCACCCGGGCCACCCACCGCAAAACTGCACACCAGGGGCGTACGGCCGGTCTGATCGGTCTCCAGATCCACTGAGACAATTACCACGCGATCGAGGATCTGCACCGCGGCGGAGTCGAGATGTACCAGCACCTCATTGCCGTGATCAATCCAGACAACTTTCGCAGGAGGCGCACTGCCGGAAGCGGGCGCAATCGGCACTCCATTGGCAGGCGAACCCGCAAGCCGCACTGCCACCTGGGCAGTCACATCGGCTTCCCCCAGTCGGTCAGGGATCTTGTGCTCAGGCGGACACGGACCCGGCAAGGGCGCCGGAGGCGGCTGACCATTGCCGGCGCGCCGTGCAAGCCACATCCCGATAAGAATTCCCGCCAGCAATACGAGTAGAAATATGACGAGCAGCAACAGAACGGCTGTGCCCATGGGGAAGCTCCCGTGCGCTTGAGATTGAACCCGGGGAAAGATGTCCTGTCGGCGGGCCTTAAGGGGGATCGCGACCAGGACTCCCAATGCGAATAGTGCCTGAACGATTACAAGTTCGCGGTGCCCCAGTCAATAGAAAATTGCATCTCAGAGACGTTGAGAATCGCCGCGCATTGTGTACAAGTGGGCGGCAGCATCATTTCGTGACAGCGGCAGTGCAGGCTGATTTTCAGTTGTCGCGATGGGGCGCGTCTGCAGTCACAATGGGTAGGTAGACTCGAATCTCAGTTCCCTTTCCCAAATGCGAGCGCATGGTGATTTGCCCCTTCAGGGCGAACACACGCTCACGCATGCTGATCAAACCAAGTCCACGCCCCTGCATGGCTTCATTCACATCAAACCCTGCGCCCTCGTCACGGATAGCAAGCTGGATGTGATCGGGCGCGCCCTCCAGGTTCACCTGCACGCGCTTCTGGCCGCTGTGCCTGAGCGCATTGTGCAATGCCTCCTGCGTGATTCGGAATGCAGCGAGGCGCAGTTCAGAGGGAAGGTTCCTCGGCACGTTGCTCGACGTGAAATCGATCTCCAGTTCGTGACTGCGGCGCAACTGCTGACACAATCCGCTTATAGCCGGAACGAGCCCCAGATAATCCAGACTCGAGGAATGCAACTCGCGCGACAGCGCATGGATCGACTCGGACAGCTTCTGAATGTCCGTGACGACTTGCTCCACCGCGTTACGGTGGCCCGCGTCTTCAGCAGTGGAGTGCAATTGTTGCACCTGCATCGCAATCAAAGCGATCTGCTGACCAGCAGCATCATGAAGCTCGCGCGCAATGCGTTTTCGTTCCTCTTCCTGTGCCACAATCAAACGGCCCGTTACACCACGCAGAGCGTCTTCATGACTGCGCCGCTCCGTGATATCGATCGTGATGCCCATGAGCACGGGCTCGGACTCAGCAAACTGATAGCGACTGCCCCGAGTCATGACCCAGCGAAATGATCCGCTGGGCTGGGCAATGCGATACTCCACCGCAACCTCCTGCCCCGCCACCATGGAGTCGATCGCATTCTTTACCAGATCGCGCTCTTCGCTATGAATAAGGCCAAGGAACCTGGGAACGTCGATGAGCTCATCAGGGGAGATGCCAAAGAGCTCTTCCAGCTTGGGCGTCGCCCAGATGAAGTGGGTGTTCACATCGATGGTCCAGAACCCCGCACCGGTGATGTTCGAGGCCAGACGCAGCCTCGCTTCACTCTCCAGCAGCCTTCGCTCCCGGTCAGCCCGCTCCAGCGCGTTGGCAAAAACGTCCGCAATCAGTTTCAGACGATTCTGGATCGGCTCCGGCCAGTCGCGCTGCTCCGTGGTGCTGTCTATTCCCCAGAACCCTAAGGGATGACCGCCCCCTGCCCTGAGCGGAATGACCAGCGCGGAACAGATGCCGTATCTCTTCCACGAGGCTTTGTCGATCGCCGCTTCAGCGGGCGCTGCGCTCGTATCTGGCAGGCAGATAATCTCATTCGCGATCAGTTTCTTATTGCACCAGGGGAAATGCTCCGCGGCCGTAAACCGCGTTTTGGGCGGAGGAGGAAGCTCGGGATCGCGCAGAACATAGCTCAGTACAAAGATGCCGGGATCGTTGGCGTCGCGAAGATAGATTGTGGACTCATCGACACCCAGAGCGTTGCAGATCACTCGCAGCGCGTCTTCAATCGCTAGGTCCACCTTGTCTGAAGGAATACTGACGAACCGGGAAGAGATCTCCGAGAGAAGTGTTTCGAAGCTTAACTGTTCTCGCAGGAGGCCTTCACGAGAAGGAGTAACCACCTTTAGCACTGCCCGTCCCCCATTTGCGTGCGCATCCTGAGCCACCTCTGGGAATGTTCCATGTTAGCAGGACCAAGAGCGCGGATTCAGACAATCCCGCGCAGGTGCCGCACGTAAGTTGTTGGCACAGATGAATAGCGCCGGCCCTCCCGCCGACTCCGAAATCGGCGCCGTGGGAAGTGGTGCAAATGCTTTGGATTCTGGACGCAAGTTGCTCCCGGCCGGGCTTAGCCGGTGCGCAGGCGGTGATGGCAGCTTGCGGGGGGATGATCAGCGCCGCGCCTGACAGGCGCGTGTTTGCACCCTAGCCTGAAAAGGCAGTGGCGCTACACGGATCAAACCGCGTCCCGGCGAAAGATCTCACTGCGGCATTGATCCTGTTAAAAATGCGCGACGGGTCCGCAGGTGTGACATGCAAGACCCGTCATGCGCTATCTGGAATGGGGAGAGATTACGCTCCCTGGGAGAACACGTCAGGCACGTCGATGCCGAGCGCGGTGGCCAGGTCATGCTGATGTTCCTGCTCCTGCGAGATGATCTTGCGCAGTTGTTCAGCCAGCGCAAAATGCCCCACAGCTTCGGCCTGCTTCACACGCTGGCGATAGTTCTTGATGGTTTCCGTCTCGTTGTCCAGGTCGAAGCGCAGCATGTCTTCGGCTTTGTCGCTGAGCTTCACCGGTTTCGGCGTGGCCGTCGGCATGCCGCCCAGGTAATCAATCTGGTCAGCGATGATCATGGCATGCTGCAGCTCTTCGCTGGCATGCAGTTTCAGTTCATCGGCAATCTTCATGTACTGCGCGCCGCGCAGCACATTGCTGTAGACGGTGTAAGCGATCACCGCCTGGTATTCGCGTGAGAGATCTTCGTTGAGAGCGTCGACAAGTTCCTTAATGGCGTGCTGCCGATCCTGGTCGTTCTTCTTATCCGGCATTGTGGCGAAAGTCCCCTTTCCTAGTGCAAGACGGGTATTTAGATGCAAATTAGCCGTCCCGTGGACACTCGCGCTATCGCCAATTCCTCGTCAGTCGCGCTCACTCCGCCCGCAAGGCGTCACTCGGATTCACCGATGCTGCACGCCGTGCCGGGATAAAGCTGGCCATCATCGACGCCAGACCCAGCACCGCCGCCACTCCAACCAGCGTCGACACATCCCATGCCGCGACCCCGAAGAGCAGTTTGCGCATCGAGAGCGATGCCGCAATCGAACAGGCAATCCCCAGGCCAAGCCCGATCGCCGTCAGACCTCCGGCCTGCTTCATCACCATCGAATACACAGAGCTTCTCTGCGCCCCCAGCGCCATCCGGACGCCAATCTCGCGCGTCCTCTGACTCACCGAGTATGCGATCACCCCATACAGGCCCACCACTCCCAGCACCAGAGCCAGGGCCGCGAATCCTCCCACCAGCACCGTGGAGAAGCGATGCAGAAGAGCCTCCTGGCTCGATTCCATCTGGCCCGTCATCGTGATTTCGCCATACACACCGAGGTTCGGATCGATGCTCCGGAGGGTGCTCACAATCGCCGGTAGCATCGCGCCTTCGTCCTGCGCGGTGCGAACCGCGACGGCAAAGCCAGACGATGGATTCTGCTCCAGGGTGCGATATTCCGTCGGCCAGATGTCGGCGTCCAACGACCCCTCGCGCACATCCGCCACCACGCCCACGATCGTGCGCAAGGAATCGGCCGCCAAGTCACCCTCGCCGACCATCTGCCCGATGGCATCTTCGCCAGGGAAATACTTGCTCGCTAACGCCTCGTTGATGAGCATCACTTGTGGAGTATCCAGCCTGTCCTGCTCGCTCAGCATGCGCCCGCGGATCAGGCGCGCTTTGAGCGTCGGCAGGTAATTCCAGCTCACCTCGCGCTCGTTGACCTCGTTGTGCTCACCATGGAACGGCTTGCCCTTGATCCGGATCCAGTCCGTGTCGCAATTGCACTGCAACGGCAAATCGGTCGTCAGGCCCACAGACTGCACTCCCGGCAATGCGCTCAGCCTGCGCTCCATCTCCTGATAAAGCGCCACCCTCTGCTGCGGGGACTTGTACAGGTCTTCGCGCGCCATCACGTTTGCAGTTGCAAGGTGGCTGGTGTCGAATCCGTTCTCCACATGCAGCAGCTTGTAGAAGCTCTTTCCGAGCAGTCCTGCGCCTGCCAGCAGCACCACGGCAATCGTGATCTCCACCACCACCAGGTTGCCGCCCAGCCGCGACCAGAAGCGGTTCGCACTCGATCGTCCTCCCTCGCTCAGCGAGCCGTGAAGGTTGTCGCCGCGGCCAAGGCGCAGCGCCGGTGTAACAGCCAGCAATACCGCGGAGAAGATTGCCACCGCCGCCGCAAAGAGCACCGTGTGCGCGTTCAGCCCCACAGCATCAAGAAACGGAAGGCGCATCACCACTGAGCCCGGTACCAGGTGACGCAATGCCTGCATGAACCACGCAGCCACCCCCATCCCCGCAGCCCAGCCGGCGCACGCCAGCAGCAGTCCTTCTGTGACAAACTGGCGCACCAGCCGCACGCGCGTAGCGCCCAGCGCACCGCGCACCGCAATCTCGCGCCGCCGCGACTCGGAGCGCACCAGCAGCAAACTTGCCACGTTCACGCCGGCAATCAGCAACAGGAGCCCTGCGCCGCCCAGCAGCATCAACAGAACCGGCCGCACATCCCCAATCAGCACTTCCTTGAGCGGCGCCACAAAGGCGCCCTGGTCACGATTGGAATCTGGATACTGGCGCTCAAGCTGACTCGCAATCCGCTGCATATCGGCTCGTGCCGTTTCCCATGTCACACCGGCGCGCAGGCGGCCCACTCCGTCCAGATTGTGGCAGCTTCTCCGCTGCTCGCAGCGCGTCCTGTCCAGCAGTGGAACCCAGAATTGCGAATCGCGGGCCGGCGCAAACACAAACTCCCGCGGCAACACGCCCACAATCGTGTAGGCGTTGCCGTCCAGATTCACGCTCTGCCCAACCACATCCTGCCGCCCGCTGAATCGCTTCTGCCACACGCTCCAGGGCAGAATCGCGATCTTGCCGCGCCCCGCCTGATCCTCGCCCGGAAGGAAGTCGCGGCCCAGCAGCATCTTCACGCCCAGCGTTGCAAAGAACCCCGCGCTCACGCGGCGCGCCGCCACCGGCTCCGTAATCTGCCCCATGTGCAGCAAAAACCCCGTTCCCGTGTAGACGTCGAGCGAACTGAGGGTGTTGTTCATCCGCTGCCAGTCTTCGAAGTCCGGGCGAGAGATATTTGCGCGCGGAATCATCTTCGCGCTCTCCGTCACAAACACCAGCCCGTTTGGCTGCGCGTAGGGCAGCGGCTGGATCAGAGCCGCATCCACAAATCCGAAGATCGCCACGCTCACACCCATGCCAAGCGCCAGAATTCCAATCGCCAGCACGCCAAAGCCGGGATTCTTGCGCAACTGGCGCAGCGCGAAGCGCGCATCCTGCACCACCGTCTCGGCGCGAAAATTCACCTGCTCCTGCGACAGCTCGCGAACCCGCGCCGCATTGCCAAACTGGCGTATCGCCGCATAGCGCGCTTCTTTGGCGGGCATTCCCGCCGCCATGAGTTCCCCCTCGGCCTGCGCGCGATGAAACGCCATCTCCTCGTCCAGTTCGCTGCGGAACCGGTTCCGCGAAAACAGGACGGAGAATCTCCTGAACAACGAAGCTAGTGCCTTCACAATCAACCTCCGGGATGGGAGAGTCTCGCTCCCGCTACGACTGTTCTGCGAGCACCCGCCCAATGGCGGCAATCATCTGCTCAAACTGCGAAACTTCGACACCCAGGTGCTTCCGCCCTTCGGCGGTCAGCGTGTAAAAGCGGGCACGTCGGTTGGTGTCCGTCATCTTCCACTCGGCCACTACCCGCCCCTGCACCAGCAGCCGCTGCAGCGCGGGGTAGAGCGAGCCCTCTTCCACAGTGAGCACATCGTCCGACATGCGCTTGATTGACTGCGCGATCCCATATCCATGCAGCGGCGCCCGCGCAAGTGTCTTCAGCACCAGCATGTCCAACGTCCCAGGAAGCAAATCCGGTTTCCCCATAGACTCTATGTATAGACTGACTAGGGATAGAAAGTCAACGGGTCGGCTGACCGGCCACTTCTCGCAAACAGCAAGCCCCGGAGCGGTTATTCCGTTCCGGGGCCCACTGATCACCTGACCACCTGTTCACAGTCGGCTAGTGCTTCTGAAACATCTCCATCACATCCTTGCGCAGCGCCATCCGGCTGCTTTCCCGCGTATAGAACATGTGCCCGCCCGGGAACTCATGAACCGCCACGCGCGTGGGATCGCCCATCACCGGCATTTCGTCCACCGTCAGCACCGATCCCATGAATGGGCATGACAGATCGTTCCATCCGTGAACAATCAGGACTCGTAGCTTGGGATCGGCCGCTACCGCCTCGCGCAACTCCGGCACTGAGCCGCGCCGCAGACTGTTGTCGCGATCCCACATCCGGTTCACGTCAAAAGACAACGCGTTGTAGCGCGCGTCCACCTTCCATCCGACCGTCCGCGTTACAAAATCCACCATCGCCGTGGTGAGCGGCGCGATGATGCTGGAAAGAATGGGATCATTCGCGCGCTGCTCCGGCGCAAACGGGAAGGGATCGAACGAAGTCACGTTGGAATCGTAGACCGACCCCAGCTTCCCCTCCTCGCGATGCACTTCGCGCAGATAGGCTCCCGTCTCAATGCGCCCGCCCGAGTACTTCACAAACTGCGGATCGAGCCCCGTCATCTCCGTGACCCGCTGAATCATCTTCTGCTGCGCCGCTTCATCTGACCGGCCCCTCAGCAGCGTGTTCGCATACTCGCCGCGCGTGTAATTGATTACCTCCTGCATCGCCTCCGGCGTCAGCTTCTTCTCCCGCTCGTAGTGCGCGGCGGTGATCGAAGGCAGCGTCATCATCCACGGCAGCGGCGACATATCCTCGTTCACGTCCTGCGACGGGTTCAGATAGGGCGACACCAGCACCACGCCGTTCAATGCCACACCCAGCTGCGACTGCAGATAGTACGTGATGCGCGGCCCCCGGAATCCACCGTAGCTTTCGCCCACCAGGTACTTGCGCGAAGGCAGCCGGTTGTTCAGCACCAGCCAGTCATAGATCACGCGCGACAGATACTCAATGTCCGCCTCGGTTGAGAAAAACAGCTTCTTCTGCTGATCTTCAGGCACATCCGCGCGGCTGAATCCCGTTCCGATCGGGTCGATGAATACGAGATCCGTGAAGTCCAGCCACGTGCCAGGATTGTCCATAAGCGTCACCGTATCCGACGGACTGTCGCCCTCGTTGCCAGCGTTTATATGCTTGGGGCCGATGGCTCCGAAGTTGAGATACACGCTGGCAGCGCCCGGGCCGCCGTTCAGCGCAAATGTCACCGGCCGGTTCTCGCCTTCCACCGTGTAGGCCGTTGTGACCACCTGCCCGGCCACCTTGCCGTCCTTGTCGCGCACGGGAATGGTGCCCACCGTGGCGGTGTATTTAAGCGGCTTGCCGTCCATCGTGATCTGCTGCTGCGCATGCGCAGGTCCGGGGAGCGGCGGCAGCGCCGGCTTCTCGGCTTCCTTGGCGGGCGGCTTGTTGTCGCCGGATGCGGGAGCGCCCTGCGAAATTCCCATCGCGCATGACGCGCTGAAGCAGAGAACGCAGGCCAACGAGGCAATGCGCGAAACGCGCGCGGGGAAGCGGCAATTATCCATGGCAAGAGAATACATTGCCACATTCCTCCGCACCCGCAGGGTGGCAGCGCCCGCGGCCTATCATTTACCCTGAGAACCGGCATGAAACCACAGTTCTTCGCAGGCTTCTTTGTGGCGGCTCTGAGCGCATCCACGCTGGCGCAACAGTCAACCGCCCCGGCATCGCAACCGGCGCAGGATCTGCCCGATGGCCCGCAGCCCACGCAGGCCGCGCTCATCCAGCCCAACGGCCCCACCGTCGTCATCGACACGTCAATGGGCCGCCTCACCTGCCAGTTCTTCCAAAAACAAGCCCCCGTGGCGGTAGCCAACTTCATCGGTCTTGCCAACGGCACGAAGGATTACGTCGATCCTGCAACGCAAAAGAAGACCCACGGCAAGCGCTATTACGACGGCACCACGTTCCATCGCGTCATTCCTGAATTCATGATTCAGGGCGGCGATCCCACAGGCACCGGCATGGGCGATCCCGGCTTCACCTTCAATGACGAGTTGGATCCGAACCTGAACTTTGACATACCCGGCCGCCTCGCCATGGCCAACAGCGGACCTAACACCAATGGCAGCCAGTTCTTTGTCACGGAAGGCGCCTACGCGACGCTCAACCAGCACTACACGATCTTCGGCCAGTGCGACGAACCGAGCGTGAACGTGGTGAAGACCATCGCGCGCGTGCAGACTAATTCGAATGACAAGCCGCTGGTCCCTGTCTACCTGAACAAGGTCACCATCGTGCCCGAGGGTCGGCCCGTTCCGCCGCCACCAGCAGGTGCGCCGGCCGCCGCTGCTCCCGAGGCAGCAGTCCCCACCGCGAAGCCGCAACCGTAACAGCTTTTCTGCCTGCTCCGTCTGCCGGCGGGCGCGCTCGCCGGCATCCCCCAACTCAACTTACGCAGACGAGGTTTTCCAATGGCAAATGCACCAGGCACCTACGCACACTTCAATACGACAGAAGGCAAGATCACGGTTCGGTTGTTCGAGGCCGACGCGCCCGTCACAGTGAAAAACTTCATCGAACTTGCGGAAGGCAAGAAGGAGTGGACGCATCCCGGTACGCGCGCCAAGTCGCAGGACAAGCTCTTTGACGGCACCATCTTTCACCGCGTCATTCCCGACTTCATGATCCAGGGCGGCGATCCCACCGGCACCGGCATGGGCGGCCCCGGTTATCGGTTCCAGGACGAGACCAAAGGCTCCCCGCACGGTTTTGACAAGGCCGGCAAGCTGGCCATGGCCAACAGCGGCCCGAACACGAACGGCTGCCAATTCTTCATCACTGTGGCCGCTACACCCTGGCTCACCGGCAATCACACCATCTTTGGTGAAGTTGTCGAAGGCCAGGACATCGCCAACAAAATCTCCAAAGTGCCCGTCGGCGCGCAGGACAAGCCCCGCACCCCGGTTGTTCTTGAGTCGGTCACCATCGAACGCGTAGCCTGAGCCCGGACCCGTCGCGGCAAACTCGCATTTTTTGTGGGCTGCTGCGACGGGTCCACTGGAGCCCGGTGATTCCCCGATCTAGCATTTTGCCTGTCTCGCCCGCGTGGTTCTTCGCGCTGCTCCTCACGGTACTCTTCGCGTCTCCGATAGTGCCGGCTCACGCGCAATCCGGCGCTTCCACCGCAGCTCCCACCGTGCAGGCGCTGTTCGTCAGCGACATTCACTTCGATCCGTTCTGGGATCCCGCGAAAGCCGTAAAACTCGCCGCCGCGCCCCTCACGGCCTGGAGCAAAATCCTCGCCGCTCCCGATTCACCCGGCCGACAGCAGCGCTTCGATTCACTCCAACGCACCTGCCACAGCCGCGGAACCGATACGTCCTTTCCGCTGCTCCAGTCCAGCATCAACGCGATCCGCACGCACGCCGCCGGAACGAAGTTGATCACCCTGAGCGGCGACCTGATGGCGCATGGCTTCGACTGCAAATTTGAGACGCTCCTTCCTCACGCCACAACGGCGGACTACCGCGCCTTCACCGTCAACACCATTCGCTTCGTGATCGACCAGCTTCAAACCGCCGCGCCCGGCGTCCCCCTCTATACGGCTCTGGGCAATAACGACTCCGACTGCGGCGATTACAAAATCGATGCCAGGAGCGCATTCCTCAAGCAAGTGGCACAAGCCGTTACGCAGCACTTTTCATCCAGTGAACGCGCCGCCGCTCTTGCCTCCTTCGCTCAGATCGGAGGCTACAGCGTGACGCTTCCCGCGCCCTTCGTTTCCACGCGGCTCATCGTACTCGACGATGTCTTTCTCTCCGACCATCACACCGCCTGCTCCGGCAACCCCGACACCTCCGGAGAAGACGCGCAGTATGCGTGGCTCGCAGCCGAACTCCGCGCAGCACAAAAAGCCAACCAGAAGGTCTGGGTCATGGCGCACATCCCGCCGGGCGTGGATGCGTATGCGACGCTCGCTCATCTCAGCGGTCCGTGCGGCCGGCCCCCCAAGATGCTTCTCTCGTCTGATCGCTTCGCGCAGCAACTGGAGGGCTCCGCGGATTCCATCAAGCTAGGCATCTTTGGACACACACATGAAGATGAAATCAAGCTGCTCCAATCCACCAGGAAGAGCGGCGAGAAGGACCACGCGTCAGCCGCAATCCCCGTGAAGATTGTTTCCGCCATCTCGCCCATCAATGGCAACCTGCCGTCCTTCACAGTGGCGCAGATCGACCCAGCCAGTGCCACGCTGGTTGACTATGAGGTGATTGCGGGCAGCGACAAGATTGCATGGCATCCGCAATACGATTACCACGCGGCTTACGCTGAGAGCGCGTTCTCAGCAGATGCCGTAGGGAACCTGGTCCAGAACTTCGCCGTGGACCATGACGGCAGGACGCATCCCAGCCAGAACTATATCCGCAACTTCTCCATCGGCAACCCGGTGCCGCTGCTCTCGCTGGTGTGGCCCGGCTACGTATGCACCATGTCCCACCAGACAGCCGCCAGCTTCTCCAACTGCGCGTGCCCGGGGAACCACTAGCATGCTGAAGACCTGCGCGCTTTTCCTGTGTGTGCTTGTTGCCGGGCTGTTGCCTGCAAACCCCGCAGCGGACCATGGCTTTCTTGCAAGCTACAAGGGAACTCAGTTTCAGGACAGCAGAGTTCGCGGGGGCGCGCAGCGCATTCCCGGCAAGGTGATGTGTGCTTACTACGACCTCGGCGGCGAAGGTGTAGCCTACCACGACGACGACGCGAAGAATAACGGCAGCGGCGCGCTCAACCCGGCTGATGGAACCTACCTCAACGAATTTCGCATGGGCGAAGGTGTCGACACTTCCTATACGAAGTTCGGCCGCGATCCACAAATTGACGACACGCGCTACGACAGGGTAACGCCCGGCGCTAACCTGCTCTACGTCGGCTGGACCGAGCCCGGTGAGTGGTTCAACATCACCGTTGACGTGGCTGCAACCGCCGACTACACCACTGATCTGCTCTACAGTTCGAACCGCGGCGGGACCATCGCGCTGGATGTGAATGGCGTGCGCACAGCCGATGCGCTGCCGGTCGCATCAACTTACGACGCCGCCGACCCGGTGGCCTGGCGGCAATGGCATCATTGGAACCTTGCACGCGATCTCGCCCGCGTTCACCTCAACGCCGGCCGCAACGTGCTTACCGTGCATGTGCTGACCAATGGGCAAATGAACCTTGCCACATTTAACTTCAGGCAAGCGAAATAGGTCACTGTGCGGCCCGGTTGGTTGCCCTGCACGCTCGACGAGTCTATTCGTTGCACATCGCCAGAATCGCCTCGCCAAACCGACCCACCTTCGACGGCCCCATGCCTTCAATCGCCAGGAGGTCGTGCGGTGTCGAGGGCCGATGAGCGGCAAGCGCATTCAGGGTGCTGTCGTGCAGAATCAGGTACGGAGGTACGCGGAGCCGCTTCGCCTCATCCGCTCGCCACGTTTTCAAGCGCACCGCCAGGTCTGCCGCCCTTCCGGTGAGTTCGACGATCGCGCGCTCCTTAGCGCGAGGCTTGGCCACCGCTGCCGCCGCTGAAACAGCCGGAGCTTCTTTCCCTGCGCGGGCTGGTTGAACCTGGGTCTCCGGCGCAGAGCGCTTTTTCTTCTTCGCCGCCGGAGGTGCGCCGAATGCCTCCACAACCCCATCGCTCAACAGCAGGTTCAGCGGAGTGTTCGCGCGCACTTCCATGCCCGCATCGGTCAGGCTGATTTTGCGAAACGGAATGACCTTGCCATCCTTCTCGAACTCCGCATCCTCAACCGCAATCAAATTGCCGCGCAGCATCGCGCCAAGCAACTCTTCGAAATCGTCGCGATCGAGCGCATCGGCCCAGGGCAGTTCTGCGCGCAATCCTTTCGGAGTTTTGTAAGCAGAGGCGCGCAGCGCCTCAATGACCTCCTGCACCCAATGGCGTTCGCGCGCACTGGCGCGGCGAAACAGACGCAGCACCGCGCCCGCGGGATCGCACACGTCGCACGTTCCGCATGAACGGCTCGCATCCTCCACGTCGCCGAAGTGGCGCACCAGCGCGGACATGCGACAGTCATTGCAGGTGGTGTAACGCACCACTTTCTCGAACTGCTCCCGCCGGTACGCCGCCTGCACGGCGTAGGTCTTCTTCCACGCGGGCCTCCCTTCGGTCACGTTCCCGCCAAAGTCCACGTGAGCCCCGCCATGAATCTGCAGCTTTTCCAGCGCCTTGTCGAACTCCTCGGGGCCGAGGCTCGACTCTTCGCGCAACTCCTCCACCGGGCGCGATTGTTCCGATAACATTCCGTGGACCGCGGTCAGGTGCTCCGCAGGCGGGTAGTCGCGAGTCAGCAGAAAATCATGCGTCCGCTGATCGGCATAGCTGTGCATGAGGATCGTCCGGCTGGGCTTGCCATCGCGGCCCGCGCGGCCAATCTCCTGGTAGTAGCCCTCAAGCGTCGCGGGTAGCCCGGCGTGAATCACGGTTCGAATGTCGGCCTTGTCGATGCCCATGCCGAACGCGATCGTGGCAACCACCACCTCCAGCTGCCTCTGCTGAAAAGCCGTCTGCACGCGCTCGCGCGTGTCCGCGTCCAGGCCTGCGTGGTACGCCGCCGCCCGCACGTGGTGCGACAACTCTTCCGCCAGGGCCTCCGCTTGCTTGCGTGACTGCGCGTAGACGATGGCGGGCCGGCGCTCCGGATCCTTCAGCAGTCCGCACACAATCTGCGCGCGCATGGGCACCGGCGCCTCCACCACTTCAATCGCCAGGTTGTCGCGGCGGAAACCATGGATAAACTTCGCCGGATTCTCCATCCCGATCTGGGCAACAATGTCAGCCTGCACCGTGGGCGTCGCGGTAGCGGTCAGCGCCAGCACCGGGCAGTGATTCTCTCCCGCGCGGAGGTGCGGCAGGTGCTGCCCAAGCATGCGGTAGTCGGGCCTGAAATCATGTCCCCATTGCGAGATGCAGTGCGCCTCATCAATCGCGATCAGCGCCAGCCGGCGCTTCGCCAGCATCTCCGGAAAGTTCGGCACCCGCAGCCGCTCCGGCGCGATGAAGAGAAACTGCAGGCTGCCGTTCAGATAGTCGATGCATGCCTGGCGGGACGCGGCGCGATCCAGGCCGGAGTGAATCCGCGCAACCTTAAGGCCGAGTTCCGCAAGCTTCGCCACCTGATCTTCCATCAGCGCGATCAGCGGCGAGATCACCAGCGCCGTTCCGCCGCGCGCCAGCGCCGGAAGCTGGTAGCAAAGCGACTTCCCTGATCCCGTGGGCATTACCAGCAGCAGGTCGCGGCCAGCAACGGCGGCGCGGCAAACCTCTTCCTGGTTGGCGCGGAACGCCGGAAAACCAAAAGTGTTGCGAAGAATCTCAACCAGCGGTGCGGATTGGACAAAAGAACTCTGCAAGCGGCGCCCGGCACAAACACTCTGTCCAAGGCGTAGCTCCCTGTGCGTGAGTGTCTCCCTTACTCTACAGGAGAGCCGCCGCCTTGCATAAACTCCCGCTCTTACTGCCCGTAAGCCATCCCCACCCCGACAAGATTCGCCGCCGCAATGATCACCAGGATTCCTACCCACAGCAGCCGCGTCAGCCCACTGCGAATCCCCGCCCACTCGCCCAGCGCCAGCCCCACAACCCCGCCGCAAAGCACGTAGATGCTCATGTGCAGCATCCAGTTCACATAGGCCATGCTGCCAGGGATGTTGGCCTCCCCCCACGCGTAGAAGAAGAACTGCAGATACCACATGATGCCGGCCGTTGCCGCCAGCAGCGCATTGGTGCGCAGCGTTGATCCGGGCTGGCTCAGATCCTCTCGCAGAGAGAGCCGCTTCACCGCTACAAGCCGAATGAAACAATACGCCAGGTTGACCAGGGCCCCGCCACCCATGATGAAGACATAGCTTGGCAGCATGGCGTACAGCGGATTCACGTGAACGGCGATCGCCGCCTGTTGAATGGGCTGCGCCGCATGCAATGCGAACGACATGCCGGATGAGAAGATGCCGCACATCACCGCCAGCAGAAGGCCGAACCCCACATTGAATTCTTCCAGGTGCCCTTTGAGCTGAAGCTCTTTGTTGTGGCCCGCCCACGAGACGATAGCCACGCCCACCAATGCCACCAGCACGCCGGCCATGGTGAACAGCCCGCCGCGCGTGGTGAAGAGCATGGCGGCCTGACCATCCATAATCGGCGGCACCAACGTACCCACAATGAGGGTCACGCCAATCGCAATTCCGATGCCGAGCGACATGCCAAGATGCCGCATCGTGAGGCCATAACTCACATTGCCCACGCCCCACATGGCCCCGAAAAGCGCGATCTTCAGCAGGAGATGCGGATCGATTGACGCGTAGAATCCGGTGAAGTCAGGCAACAGAATAAGGCTCACGCCAATCGGCAGCAGAATCCACGAGAAGAGGCCGGCCACCGCCCACGTCGTCTCCCACGACCACTTCTTCACCTTCTCAATCGGCGCATAGAACGACGCAGCCATACCCGCGCCGATTACATGCCAGCCGATCCCCGCAACAATGTTCGCCATTCGACCTCGCTCTGGTGTTGCTCTTTTGTCCGTCAATCCCGGCGTTACGCACGCAAAGGGGACTTTTGCGGCCGCTCGCCTGCTACTTTACTTCCGCCGTGAACTCGTAGGTTCCCGGCTGCAGCTTTACGCCCGCCTCGCCATTCGGCCCCTTGCCGGATTCCATCTGTCCGTCATACTTGCGTGCGCTGGCGAGCGCTTTCTTCTCCGCATCGCTGAGGAACCCCGTCGTGTTCGCAGGAATGGTCACAGTCCAGTTGACCTTGGTTCCCTCCACTGTCCACGCGGAGTGGATGGGCCCGTAACTCGAGGAATACATGAAATCCACCGAGCCCAGCCGCTTGTCGAATTGCGGATGCAAGACTACCGTGTGGAATCCGGCATCCAGCGGCGAGGCATCCACGCCGGCCGCATAGCGATAGATCCAGTCAGCCACCGCGCCATAGGCATAGTGGTTATAAGAGTTCATGCTGGGGTCCTTCTTCATCTCGTCGCCGTTCCAGCGCTCCCACGTGGTCGTCGCGCCGTGCTCGATCAGATAGCCCCACGATGGATACTGCGTGTTCATCAGCAGTTGATACGCAACATCCGCATGGCCGGTCTTGGTCAGTTCCTCCAGCAGATAAGGCGTGCCCAGAAATCCGGTGCCGAGAAGTCCGTGGTTCGCCTGGATCTTGTCCACCAGCTTCTGCGCCGCGGCGGCGCGCACATCATCCGGCAACAGATTCATGTGCAGCGCCAGCACGTATCCGGTCTGGGTATCGTCCACGCCTGCCTTCGTGTCGTGCGTACGCTCGCCCATGGGATTGGGCCCATGATCGGCTCCCGCAACAACTCCGTCGGGGTGAACAAACTGCTTCTGGAACGCGTCGCGAACCTTCTCAAACATGGCCGCATACTTCTGCTCATCCGCGGTGCGGCCCGTAGCATGGGCCATCTCCCGCAGCAGCGTCGCGTCGTAAGCCCACGACGCGGTGGCAATCAGTACCTGGTCGGTGCGGCCTTCCGGCGCGAGCCAATCGCCAAATGGCGTGCCTCCCTCGTTTTTCCAGAGTCCGTCCGGATTGGCTGCGTCGATCCCCGCAACGTACTTCGTCATCGCGTCCCAGTTCTCGTCGATGACAGTTGTATCGCCGGTCTGCAACCACGAAGTCCAGGGAATGATCACGCCGGCATCGCTCCATCCGGGACCAAAGCCCATGTTCTCCTTCGCGGTCCCCGGCGCATAAATGCCGTACATCGCCGTTCCGGCTTGCGTGCCACGCATGTCCCGCGAAAACTTCCGCGAGAACGCTGCCAGATCCATGTTGTAACTTGCCGTGCGCCAGAAAACCTGCGCATCCGCCATCCAGCCCAGACGCTCATCGCGCTGCGGGCAATCTGTGGGGATCCCGACAAAATTCGAGCGCTGCCCCCACACAATGTTGCTCCACAGCTTGTTGATCATCTCGTTGCCGGTCTTTAGCTGCGCCGCAAACGGGGCGTCGGTGTGCAGCACCAGCACCGTCAGCGCGTCCTTGGCGGGCGCCGTCTTCAGGCCCGTGATCTCGGCATAACGGAAGCCGTGAAACGTGAACTGCGGCGTGAACTCCTCCGTTCCTTTGCCGGAAAGGATGAAGTGGTCCGTGGCTTTCGCGGTGCGCAGATTGTCGACATACATTGTGCCGTCGTCATTGAGGATCTCCGCGAATCGCACCTGCACATCCGTTCCCGCAGGCCCGGAGAGACGCAGCCTCTCGATACCCGCAAGATTCTGCCCGAAGTCGTAGATGTAGATGCCGGGGCTGGGCTGCTTCACCCCTTTGGCGTGCATCTCACGTTCCACGCGAATCGGCTGAAAATCCTGTGCGACGATGTCGATGGCTTTGGGCTCAATCGCTAAGACGGGTTTTGCGTAGCCGACGGCCGCGGAGGGGTTGAAGAAGCCCGCTATATTGATTCGCGCATCCTGCGTTTCACCGTCATACAACTCAGAGCGAAGGATGTTGGAGGGGGCTCCGGACCACTGGCTGTCCGTCTTGACCCACTCCACCAACCCATCGGCATACTCGATGCGCAACTGCGCCCGCAACGCCGGCGGTGTCACACCATAATTGTTTGGCTGCTGAAACCATTCCAGCGGCGTCGAATACCAACCCGGCGCCAGCAGCGCGCCCACCACGTTCTTCCCGCTCTGCACCAGCGCCGTCACATCGTGCGTCTGGTACACCACGCGTTCGCGATAGTCTGTCCAGCCCGGCGCGAAATAATCCTCGCCGACGCGCTTGCCGTTCAGGAACATCTCGTAATCGCCCAGCGCCGTCGAGTAGAGCCGCGCCGATTTCACCGGCTTGCTCACGTTGAAGTCATGCCGCAGCGCCTTCACCGCATCCGGTATCCACGGATTGCCGACCTGCTCCGCCTCTTCCGCTCGCTTCCATCCGGAGTCGTCAAACGACTTCTGCTGCCATCCATCCGCCGCATGTGTCGCCGTCTTCCAGTCGCCCCCGCTGACAAAGGTGCCGGTGCTGCCATCGGCATACTCCACAAATACCGTCGCCACCAGCGCCGGAAGACTTACCTTGCCCGTGCGATCATCCGCCCGCACCACATACAACACGGACTCGAGCGCGAGCGTGTTATCACCCTGCGCAAGTTTGCCGGTGACGTCAGCACGCACGAACTTCTTCCAGGGCATCTGATGCCATGCCGGAAACGGCGCCGCCCCCAGCGCCTGGGTACCGTTCACCCACGCCGCTACAGTGTCTTCCCCCGTGGCGTACAGGACTGCGGACTTCACCGGCTTGTCAAGATGTATGGCCGCGCGATAGGCGAACTTCATCGGCAGCGTCTTTTCCGCGATGAGGGAGGCGGCTTCAGGGCTGGCAATCCACTTGGTCCCGGCATGGCGAACCGCCGCTTCCTCAGCGGTCTCGTACCCGATCCACTGCGCAGTCCAGGCATCCGGGTTCATCAACCCAGTCTCCCACCACGTGGGCGTGGCCGCCGGATACGCCTTTCCGCCCTCGCCCCACACCGTCACGCGCCAGTAGTAGCGCGTTGAAGCTTGGAGAGCCGGACCGGCATAGTGCACGTTCACCGACTGTGCCGACTCAACGCGGCCCGACGACCAGAACGCAACCGCGTTGTCCCCGGGCACTGTGGCCGGAGCTACGAACACGTCCAGCTGGTACGCGGCCTGCTTCGCTCCCGCAGTGGAATCCTCCAGGCGCCACGAAAAGCCGGGCGCGGTATCGTCAATTCCCAGCGGAGTAGTCAAATTATCCACGCGCAGATCGGCGGGGCCCGCGACGCCTGCCGCATACCCGCAGACGCTCCCGCCGAACAGGCAGCCCCACGCCACCGTCGTACCCAGAACTGCCCACACAATCCCGCTCAAGGCGCGAAGGGTCATAGGTTTCCTCAGTTTGTTTTTCAAAACAGAAACATTGTGCATGCCGAACCGAACCTTTGGGAAGCTCTATTCCGCTCCCTTACACTCAATTCATGATCCTTCGCCTGTTCGCAGCGACGTCCAGCCAAGGCAAACTGCGCGATTTCAGGACCGCCGCCGACGCGCACAACATTGCGATTGAACCACTGCCGGGCCTTCATTCCATTGCTGCGCCAGATGAAACCGGAACCACCTTTGAAGACAACGCGCGGCTCAAGGCAGTGTATTACTCGCACTTTGCCCCGGGCGAACTGGTGATGGCGGACGACTCAGGCCTCGAAGTGGACGCGCTCGATGGCGCTCCCGGAGTGCGCTCGGCACGCTACGCCGCCGACGCCGGGCTGGTGGACTCGCCCGACGCCCCTATCGACAACACCGATATCTGGAACAACATGCTGCTGCTGCAGCGCCTCGCCAACACCCCGGAAGACCAGCGCAGCGCCCGCTATCGGTGCGTTCTCGCCGCAGCGCGAGACGGCGAGGTGGTCAAAACGGCGGAGGGTACCGTGGAAGGCACCATTATGCAGGCGCCGCGTGGCACCGGAGGGTTCGGTTACGATCCCCTCTTCTATCTCCCCGAACTGGACAGCACCATGGCCGAGATCAGTCTTGAAACCAAGCTGACCTTGAGCCACCGCGGCCGGGCACTCGAGGGCCTGCTGCAGCAAATTGGAGAGTGAGCCCGCACGGAGATGAGGGGTAAAGATCGATGAGTGACCTGCTGAATCGCCGCCAGATTGCCATGGGAGCTGCTATCGGCTCAGCTTCCCTGCTCTTTTCTTCCGCAGCCATGGCGCAAACCGCGGCTGGCGAAGGCACCTTCCTCGACGCCCGCCAGTCCGGCGCCCGGGGCGACGGCAAGACGAACGATACCGTCCCGTTGCAGCGCGCTCTGGACGCCGCCGGGCGCAACAGCGGCGCATTGTTCCTCCCGCCTGGAATCTATGTGACCGGCGAATTGCACGTGCCTCCGGGCGTGGCCATTGTCGGCACCCCGGGCTGGAATTACAGCAGCCCGGGCGGATCAGTCCTGCAACTGGCGGATGCCGGCGCCACCTGCCTGCTCAATCTGACCGATGCCCGGGGCGCCAGCCTTCAAGGCCTTTCGCTGGACGGCCGCGGCCTCGGCTCCAGCATCAACGGCATCGCCACCAAGCGCGCCAAATGGGGGCCGCACGAGGACGGCTTTCGCATTGAAGGCTGTCAGATCGCCCGCTTCAGCGGAGATGGCGTTCATCTGGAATGTGCATGGTGCTTCAGCGTTCGTCACAGCATGATGGCCTACAACGCAGGCGACGGGCTCAGTCTCCGAGGATGGGACGGATTCCTCATCGACAACTGGTTCAGCGGCAACAAGCGCGCCGGTTTCGCCGCCCGGCAGGAGAATGCCTCTGTCACCTTCACCGCCAACCGCATTGAGTGGAATGGCGAAGAAAACTTCGTCATCGCCGGCGGGGATGGCTACCAGATCACCGGGAACTTTTTTGATCGCGCCGGAACCGTTGGCGTCGCTCTGCGCAAGGGTCGCGGTCCGTGCACCCAGATCGCACTCACCGGCAACTTCATCAAGCGCAGCGGCAAGCTGGCCGACCCCTCCAGCCATGACTCCGCAAACATCCTGCTCGATGAGTGCGAAGGCATCACCTGCATCGGCAACACGCTGCAGGCGGGGCGCGATGACGGCGGCTCCGGCGTTTGGAGCCCCGCGTACGGCATCGTCCATCGCGGCCTGCGCAACTGCATTGTCAAAGACAACGTGCTGCACGATGGCGCGATCAAGCAGTTGATACTTGAAACAGGGGCTGCCACTGAAGGTGTCATCGTTGCTGACAACCCCGGACGCCTGTTTACTGACTTTGCAAGGAAGTGGTGAGCGTTGCGATGTCGCGGAAAATTGTGCAGCCACACCATTTAACTGCCGCGCATCCTTGACGAGCGTAACGCGCGTTCCGAATAATGCTAGGGGTAAACAGCGTCACGCGCGCGTCCCTCTATCCGAAACGCAAACCCTTCCGGAATCCGGATCAGCCAGCCTCCAGGAGCTGACATCTCAATGGCAACAGCCCAACATCCCGCGGCGCCCAAGCTTAGCGCCGGAGTGCAGCCTCTCCGCGCCGGTGAAGGCAATTCGTTCCTGTGGCGCAGGCTGCATTCGCTGCTCGGCATCATCCCCATAGGCGCATTCCTCGTCGAGCATCTGCTGTCGAACTTCGAGGCGCTCAAAGGCCCCGCGGCCTACGCCGCACAGGTCAAGTTCCTCAATTCCCTGCCGCTGGTGCGGGTGCTGGAATGGACGTTCATCTTCCTTCCGCTCGCCTATCACGGCTTGTACGGCGTCTATATCTGGCTGCGCGGCAAGTCGAATGTGGTTTATTACCCCTGGGCCGGCAACTGGCTCTATGTAGCGCAGCGCTGGACCGGCCTGATCTCGCTCCTGTACATCGGGCAGCACGTCTGGCGCCAGAGATTCTCCGGCGTTGACCTGCCAGAGCATCCGGGCGCGTCGTTCTGGAAGGTGCAGCAAGAGCTCTCCCACCCCATCATGCTCGCCATCTACATCATCGCCATGATTGCCGTGTGCTGGCACTTCGCCTACGGTGTGTGGCTGTTTGCGGCGAAGTGGGGCATCACGCCCGGCGAAACGGCGCGTCGCCGCTTCGGCTGGGTATGCCTGGCGGGCGGCGTTCTGCTTTGCATCATGGGCCTGGCCAGCATGTGGGCGTTCGTCAGCCCCAGGTACGCCAACGCGCCGCAGAACGTGGAACCCGTGACGATGCTCGTCGCGCCAGCGACCCAACAGTGAGGCGCCTCCGCTCGTGACAACTGCAGCAAACAACGCGCGCATCGACTGGGAAACATTCCAGCAGACCATCCCCGAGATGGCTACGGCAATGGCCGCCATCACCCGCGCCATGCGCCAGTCCGGAATGGAGCGCGACCTCATCGAGTTGCTCAAGATTCGCGTCTCGCAGATAAACGGCTGCGCCTACTGCGTGCAATACCACTTGAACGATGCGCGCAAGTTTGGCCTGGCGGCTGCAAAGCTCGACCTGCTCGCGGCGTGGCGCGAGGCCGGCATCTTCTCTGCGCGTGAATGTGCTGCGCTCGAATGGGCTGAACGCGTGACCATGCTGGCAACCCATCCTGTGGGTGACCACGCCTACGCCGCGCTGGCCATGCACTTCAACGAGCGCGAGATCATCTTCCTCACAACAGCCATTGGGCAAATCAATTTTTGGAACAGGGTAGCGGCGCCGTTTCGCTTTGCGCCGCCCATCCCGGGTTCCTCCGTGTAGTACCTGCGCAATGCGCAGCTTGGGTGCAAGAAAGGATCCCTTCGAAAATGGCGGCATCACCCAGAATCATCGTGGTCGGCGGCGGCCTCGCAGGTCTTGCGGCGGTTATCAAAATCGCCGAGGCCGGCGGCAACGTCGACCTGTTCTCGATCGTCCCGGTCAAGCGGTCGCACTCCGTTTGCGCGCAGGGCGGGATCAACGCCGCCAAGAACCTTAAGGGCGAAGGCGATACCACCTGGCAGCACTTTGACGACACTATTTATGGCGGCGACTTCCTCGCCAACCAGACTCCCGTCAAGGCCATGTGCGAGGCCGCGCCTTCCATCATCGACCTGCTCGACCGCATGGGCGTCCCGTTCAATCGCACCCCCGAGGGCCTGCTCGACTTCCGCCGGTTCGGCGGCACGCTCTACCACCGCACCGCCTTCGCCGGCGCCACCACCGGACAGCAGCTTCTCTACGCGCTTGACGAGCAGGTGCGCCGCTATGAGACCGAAGGCAAAGTCAAGAAGTACGAGGGTTGGGAATTCCTGTCGGCCATCGTTGACGGCAAGGGCGTCTGCCGCGGCATCACCGCCCTGGACCTGCGCACGATGGAATTGCGCCCCTTCCCTGCCGAAGCTGTGATTCTTGCCACCGGAGGCGTCGGCGCCATCTTCGGCAAGAGCACCAACTCCGTCGTCTGCACGGGCTCCGCGCAGGCGGCCGTGTTCCAGCAGGGCGCCTTCTACGCCAACGGCGAGTTCATCCAGGTGCACCCCACCTCCATCCCCGGCGAAGACAAGCTGCGGCTCATGTCCGAGTCAGCCCGCGGCGAAGGCGGCCGCGTGTGGGTGCCCAGGAAAGCCGCCGACAATCGTCCGTGGAAGCAAATTCCGGAGAGCGAACGCTTTTACTTTCTTGAGGAGTGGTACCCCAAGTACGGCAACTTGGTGCCGCGCGACGTCGCCACACGCGCCATCCACAAGATCGTCTACGAACTAGGCCTGGGCATCGACGGCCAGCCCATGGTCTACCTCGACCTGACGCACATCGACCGCGCCACGCTGAACCGTAAGCTCGAAGGCATCCTCGAGATCTACGAGAAATTTGTGGGCGACGACCCCCGCGAAGTTCCCATGAAGATCTTCCCGGGCATGCATTACACCATGGGCGGCCTTTGGGTGGACTTCAATCAGATGACCAACATTCCCGGCCTTTTCGCCGCCGGCGAGTGCGAATACCAGTATCACGGCGCCAACCGCCTCGGCGCGAACTCGCTCGTCAGCTGCATCCATGGCGGCTTCTCCGCCGGGCCCATCGCAGTCAAATACGCAAAGAGCGTTGCCGCGGTTGAAGGCGACGGCGGGGCAGCGGCCGAAGTCGCGCGCCAGGCTGAAATCAACAAGCGCCTCATCACCAACCAGGGCAACGAGAATCCCTTCCGCCTCTGGCGCGAGCTGGGCGTGACCATGACTGAGCACGCCACCGTCATCCGCTACAACAAGGGCCTCAAGGAAGCCGATCAGAAGATCGTGCAACTACTGGAACGCTACGACAAGGTAAACCTGGCCGACAAAAGCCAGTGGGCCAATACCAGCTTCGCCTTCACTCGCCAGCTCAAGAACATGCTGGAACTCTCGCGCGTGGTGGTGCAGGGCGCGCTCCTTCGCGATGAATCGCGCGGCGCGCACTACAAGCCCGACTTCCCTGACCGCAACGACGAGAAGTTTCTCAAGACCACCAAGGCCAGCTTCACCGGCACCATCGAAGGGCCGAAGTTGGAATACGAGGACGTGGACACGCAGTACATCAAGCCGCGCCCGCGTCGTTACGACGCCGCGAAATAGGATCGACGGGCGGATGAAAGGAGCGTCCAATGGCCGGAATCGTATGGATCGGAATACTTGGCTTCGGACTGTTTCTCTTCATTTTGCTGGATGCCTTCATAGCATGGTTCGCGCTGTATGGCGATCCCAAACACCACGCCACTTGGGCTGGAATCTGGGCTCTGGTTGGAGTGGGACTTGTAACCGAGGACGTCTACCTCGCATTGCGCAGACGAATTGATGGTAAGCACCGAAAGTCCATGATCGGGATCGCGGTTGCCGCCATTCTTCGGAGGTTCGCATGAGCTTTGCTACATGGCACGGCTTCAACCGTGCCAAACCGCGCCGTAGGCGCAACGTTCGTTAGCCCCGCGCTTCAGCGTGGGGTAGGCAGCACAAAGAAGATCCAAGTCCCGTAGGGACGATGCTGGGAAAGGGCACGGCTTCAGCCGTGCCCCATGAATCGGAAGAAGGTCCGGGGCTTTAGCCCCTGAGGGAACGCCGAACAATGGCAAACAAAACGGTTCAATTCGAAATCAAGCGCCAGGCCAGCCCCGATTCGCCGGCGGTATGGGAGAAGTTCGAACTCGAGTGGCGCCCCGGCATGAACGTCATCTCCGCCATGATGGAGATCGCCGCCAACCCCACCACCGCCGACGGCAAAGACACCACACCCATCACCTACGACTCGAATTGCCTTGAGGAGATCTGCGGCTCCTGCGCGATGCGCATCAATGGCAAGGCCCGCATGGCCTGCTCGGCGCTGGTGGAAAACCTCGACCAGCCCATCAAGCTCGAGCCGCTCTCCAAATTCCCTCTCGTCCGCGACCTCCAGGTTGACCGTTCCGTTCTGTTTGAAAATCTGATGCGCGTCAAAGCCTGGGTTCCCGTCGACGGCACCTATGATCTGGGTTCCGGCCCGCGCGTCTTCCCGCAGCAGCAGGAAGCCAATTACCCGCTCTCCAACTGCATCAGTTGCACTTGCTGCATGGAAGTCTGCCCGCAGTTCAACGACGCCACCGGCTTTGTGGGCGCAGCCACCATCGCCCAGGTCAAGCTCTTCAACAACCACCCCACCGGCAAAGTGTTCAAGGAAGAACGCCTCCGCGCACTCTCCGGCGACGGCGGCATCCAGGAGTGCGGCTACGCGCAGAACTGCGTGGAAGCCTGCCCCAAGAGCATTCCCCTGACCGACGCCATCAGCGACGTCGGCCGCGACGTTCTCATTCAGAAAGCGAAAGACTGGCTGCGGAAGTAATCGCGCTTCTGCTTCGACTCTCATTCAAAACATCAGGGACGCGGCGAAAGCCCCGTCCCTGATGTTTTCTGGTCCCTGACCCCTGGTCCCTGACCCCTGCTGTTAGAAACTCGCGATCCAATTCTGCAGCAACGCCGGCAAGCATCCCAGCACCACCACCGCCGCCGCAATCAGCAACAGCACAATCATCGTCACCGGATGAACCCGGATCGGCGTCTCATCCGTCGCCGCCATGACGTAGGCCCGCTTCAGCACTTGCAGATAGTAGTAAAGCGACACCGCGCTGAAAGCCACCGCAAGCGCCACAAGCGCGAACGGCACTGCTCCCTGCCCCGTCGCAAGCACCGCCGCAAACAGGTTGAACTTCGCCCAGAAGCCCACCAGCGGCGGAATTCCCGCAAGAGAAAGAAACAATACGAGCAATACCCCGGCAAGCAGAGGGTTCCGCCTGCTCAGCCCCAGAAAGCCATCCATCCGGTCAGTGCCCGTCGCGCGTTCCACCACGCCAATCACCCCGAACGCCGCGATCGTCGTAAGCCCGTACGTCAGGATGTAGTACAGAACAGCAGTCGCACTCCGCGAGGACAGATACCCCAGCGCCAGCAACATGTATCCCGCATGCGCAATGGCGGAATACGCCAGCAGCCTGCGCACGCTGATCTGCGCCAGGGCGGCCAGATTACCCACTGCCATCGAAACGGCCGCGAGCACCACCAGCAGCAGCGACCACTGATGCGCCAGCCCAATATACCGCTGCGGCGGTCCGCTGTGAATGGCAACGAACCGAACCACATGCGCATCCCCGAATGGCCGCGCAATTGCCATTCCGATTCCGATCAGCAACGCGAAACTCGCCACCTTTGACACCGAAGCGATAAACGCCGCCGCCGGAGCCGGAGCCCCTTCATACGCATCCGGTGCCCACAGATGGAACGGCACCGCGGCCACCTTGAATCCAAGCCCCGCGGCGACCAGCACCAGCGCCACATAGAACAGCGGGCTTCCCGATCCGTACGAGGTAATGGAGCCCTGTGCGACCCGGTGCAAGTTCGTTGAACCCGTCAGGCCATATAGATAACTGAACCCGAACAGCAGGAAAGCCGCCGACATCCCGCCAAACAGGTAATACTTCATGGCAGCTTCCGCGCTGCGGCCCGACTGCTTCGCGAAAGCAGTGAGGATGTAAAGCCCCAGGCTCAGCAGTTCGAGCCCGACAAAGATCACCAGAAGATCCTGCGCCCCGGCAATCAACAGCCCGCCCGTGGCCGACATCAGCACAATGGCAACGTACTCGCCCACATGCCGCGTAAATCGCGCGTCAATCAGAAACACCAGCGTGAGCCCGGTCAGTACCAGGATTCCGATCTGTGCAGCCGCGACCCAACCGCCCGTGACGAGTAGAGCCGTATTAGCGGTGCCGTCTGTGCTGAGAATCGCGTTCCCCGGCATCAGCCATAGCGCCGCAATGCAGCCCACGATTCCCAGCAAGGCCGCTACCGACGCGCGCAACTGCAGCGCCGCCTTGCGCAAAAACGCCAGATCGACGACCAGCACCAGCAGTGCAGTCACTTCAAGCGCCGTCTCCGGCAGCGTTATGCGGAAGAGATCTGCGTAATTCATTGCGCGCCTCCCGCCAGAAACGTCTTGACCGCCGGTTCAATGGTGTCGAGCAAAAGCCTCGGATATACGCCGATAATCAAACTGGCCGCGGTGAGAAGGGCGAACCCCGTCACCTCAGGCCACGTGATAGCGCCAAGGTCGCCCCACCCTTCCTTGGGGTGATCCTCCGCCGTCGGGCGGATATCCGTGAAGAACGCTTTCTGCAGCGCGCGCCACGTATAGGCCACGCCAATCACAATGCCGATGCCAGCCGCTGCGGTCCACCACGGAGTTGCGTGCCACGATCCCACCAGCACCTGCAACTCCGCCACAAATCCTGAGAATCCAGGCAATCCCATCGACGCCATGCCGGCAACCACGAACGCCCATGCAGCGAACGGCAGGCGCCGCATCAAATGCATCCGCTCCAGTTCCGGGAACTGCCGCGTATGCGCCCGGTCGTAAACCATCCGGCCCACAATCGCGAACAGCAGTCCCGCGATCACGCCGTGCGAATACATCTGCAGCACCGCGCCCGTGAGGCCAATCTGGTTCAGAGTCATCAGGCCCAGCAGCACAAAGCCCATATGGCTCACGGATGAGTAGCCGATCACGAACTTGAAGTCCGTCTGCACCAGGGCCACGAGCGCGCCGTAGACGATTCCGATCACAGCGAGGATCGCGAACACATCCCGCCACGATCCGATGCCGAGCAGCGTGAATCCCCACGGGTCCATTCCATGCGGGAACAGCCCCATCGCCACGCGGAGGCATCCATAGGCCCCCAGCTTCATCACCACGCCCGCCAGCAGCATCGATGCGGCCGTGGGCGCAGCAACGTGGCCGGTCGGCGCCCAGGTGTGGAACGGCCACATGCCCGCCAGAATCCCGAACCCCACAAACGTCAGCGGAAAAGCCCACATCTGAAACTCGGTCGACAGTCCCGCATGCGCGAGAAAGTCGAGCGATGTGGAATGACTGCCGGAACCCGCATAGGCGGCGAGCAAGGCGATCAGCACCATCGCCGATCCGGCAAATGAATAGAGCGCCAGCTTCATCGCAGCGTACTCGCGCCGCGTCGATCCCCAGATGGCGATCAGGAAGTACTTCGGCACAATGGCGATTTCATAGAACACAAAAAGCAGGAACAGATCGAAGCTAAGAAAGACGCCATACACGCCGCCGATCAGCGCCAGAAAGAAAGCGAAAAACTCATTCGTGCGGCGCTCCACGTTCCAACTGAACAGCACGCCTGCCACAGCGGCCAGCCCGGTGAGCAACACCAGCACGCGGCTGATGCCATCGGCAGCCAGCAGATAATGAATGCCCATCGCGGGAACCCACGCCACGTCCGTGATCGTGATACGGCCCTGGCCGGCACCCGCAGCAAATCCTGCAACTGCGATAACAAGGCCGGCGACGGCACATGCCAGCGCCAAGCCGCGCGCCAGCCCCGCCCTGCCCTTGGGCAGAAGCACTTCAACCAGTGCGCCGGCAAACGAGAGATAGATCGTCCAAGCCAACATCTAAAATCTCCAGTGCGCCAGCAGGTTCACCACCGTCGGGTTCACGCTGTCTGTAATCAGTTGGGGCACGAGACCAATGAGAACCATCAGGCCAATGACCGGCGCAATAGCCAGCCGCTCGCCCGCCTGCAGATCAGGAAATGCGGCCCACCGCTCCGGTACAGGCCCCGCAAAGACTTTCTGAATCACGGTAAGGATTACGGCTGCGGTCACCAGCAGCCCCAGCACTGAAACCGTTCCCGCAATCCACGAAAGCGGAAACACGCCGCGGAAGATCAGAAACTCGCCGACAAAGCCATTCAGCCCCGGCAGTCCCAGCGACGAGAACAGGGCGAAGCCCATCAGCCCGGCGAACACGGGCGCCGGTTTGCGCAAACCGCCAAAATCCTCAATACCACGCAAACCGCCCGAACGCTGCTGCAGCATGCTGATGAACCAGAACAGCGCGGCCGCGGTGATGCCGTGATTGAACATCTGTAGAATCACGCCGTTCAGCGCCGCAGCCTGGCTGGCCTGCATCGCCGCACCCGTCGCCGGGACGGCCAGCGCGAAAATTGCAAGCTGACAGTAGCCCAGGTGATTCACAGACGAGTATGCGAAGATGCGCTTCAGATCCTTCTGCGCCGCCGCTGCCCATGCGCCCATCACAACGGTTACAACCGCGAGCACCAGCAGCGGAGTTCTCATTTGCGCAATCTCGTGCCCGAACAGCGGCACCGCGATGCGCAACAAACCGTACACGCCCATCTTCGACATCGTGCCCGTCAGCAGCATCGTCACCGGCGAAGGCGCTTCACTGTAAGCAGCCGGCAGCCATGTGTGGAACGGCATCAGCGGCACCTTCACTGCGAACCCGGCCAGCGCGCCTGCTGCAAGCCACAGCATGATGTGCCCGCCAAAATGCGCGGTCACCATCTGCTCTAGCTCTCCGGTGGATGCAAGCAGAGAGAGATGATGGAAATCCATGCTCCCTGTCACCAGGAACAAGGCCAGCATGGCAAGCAGCAACCCCACCGAACCCGCCATCGTGTAGACGAAGAACTGTGTCGCCGCCGGCCCGCGCTTCGGCCCTCCCCACAGCTTGATCAGAAAGAACGCCGGAATCAGGCTGAGTTCCCAGTAGAGAAACCAGTGGTAGAAGTTCAGCGCCGTAAACGTGCCGAACAGCCCCGCCTCCAGCAGCAGCACCAGGCAGAAGTAGAGCCCCGCCCCGTTGTGCACGCGATGTGACGCGTCAATCGCCATCAGCGAAACCAACGCGGAGAGCACCAGCATCAGCGCGCCCAGACCATCCACCCCAAGCTGATATTCAATACCCAGCGAAGGCGCCCATGCGCGCCGCTCCAGGAGCCCCAGGCTTCCATCCGCCGGAATGTGCATCCACACCACCAGCGACAGAGCCAGCGTCAGAAGCGCGGTGATCATCGCCACGCCGCGCGCATGCTTCCCCGTGGCAAGCGCAAGAATAGCCCCCAGAACAGGCAGCGCGGTCAAAAGAGTGAGTATCGGAAATCCGTTCATCCGCGGCTGCTCCAGATCAGAATTGCGGCCAGCACAACGACCGCCAGCGCAAGCAGCCGCAAATAGGTCTGCACGCGCCCCGATTGCACGCGCGCCAGGAGCCCTCCACCAATCGAAAGCTCTTCGCAGCCTTTGTCGAAGCCGCCATTCACAAACGTCTCATCGAGGAAGCGATTGAACTTTGCCCACAGCCCGAAGAACCATGTCACTGCGCCCACCATGCCGCCCCAGACTCGCCGATCCAACCAATCGGCCACACCCGCCCACCAGTAGTAAAACGCGATCACCGTCACGCCGTAGAGCTCGTCCACATATAGCCTGTGACTCAGCGCGGTCCACACCGGGCCAATCTTCGACTCCAGTGCGTCCGGCTCGCTCGCCGCCGGAGATTTGCCCACATAAAGAGCCCATCCGATACCGTAGCCAATCGCCACAACGGCCGTCGAAGTAAGCATCAGCACAAGCAAGCCCGGCTCATGAAACCCCGTCAGTCCGAAGCTCGCCGGACGATCCAGCAGAAAACTGCGGAACCACGGCCAAAGCGGCGTGCCCAATCCACCCAGCGCGATCGCAAAGAATGCCAGAATGACCAGCGGCATCGTCATCACCCGCGGACTTTCATGCGCATCCCCGTGCCCGCGATAATTTCCGCTGAACACATACCCCATCTGCCGCGTCATGTAAAAAGCCGTCAGCAGCGCGCCAAACACCAGAAGAAAGTACGGTCCCTGGCCGGCTTTCCACTGATGCGCCGACTCCAGAATGGCGTCCTTCGACCAGAATCCTGAGAACACCAGCGGGAATCCGGTCAGCGCCAGCATGCCGGCAAGATAAGCCAGAAAGGTCACGCGCATCGTCTTCGACAATCCGCCCATGTGCCGGATGTCCTGCTCCTCATGGCACCCGTGGATCACCGAGCCGGCGCCCATGAACAGCAGCGCCTTGAAAAACGCATGCGTGATCAGGTGGAACATGCCCACCGCCACACCGCCCAGCCCCAGGCCCGCCATCATGTACCCGAGTTGTGAAACCGTCGAGTAGGCCAGGATGCGCTTGATATCGTTCTGCGCCACGGCAATCAGCGCGGCAAACACCGCTGTGCATGCACCCACCCACGTCACCACTGTGAGGGCTGTGGTTGTCCCCCCCGGCTGCACGCCTGCGGCCATCAGCGGATACACCCGCGCAATCAGGTACACACCCGCAGCCACCATCGTTGCCGCGTGGATCAAAGCGGACACCGGCGTCGGACCTTCCATCGCATCCGGCAGCCAGACATGCAGCGGCAACTGGCCGCTCTTTCCTGCCGCTCCCGCAAAAATCAGCAAGCCAATCGCGGTCGCCGCGCTAAGTCCCAGCGCAGCCGGAGAAGCCAGCATGCCGGCGAGCGCAGTTGGCTCCATGTTCCCCGCGCCCTGGCTGTAAAACAGCAACGTCCCCGTCTGCGCAAACAGCCACACAATCCCGAGCAGGAAAAAAATATCGCCTACGCGCGTGGTGAGGAATGCCTTTTTTGCCGCCGCCGCAGCGGACGGCTTCTGATACCAGAAACCGATCAGCAGATACGACGTCAACCCCACCAGCTCCCAGCACATGAACAGCAGGAGCAGGCTGTTGGCAATGACAACTCCCAGCATGGCCCCCGCAAACAGCGAGAGAAAACAGAAGAAGCGCGTGTAGTTCTCGTCGTGCGCCATGTAGCCGGTGGAATAGATGAAGATCAGCAGCCCCACAAAAGTGACCATCACCAGCATCACAGCCGCAAGCGGATCGAGAATCCAACCCAGCTCAACGGGAGTGGCGCCGAACGTGAGCCACGCAAAATTCACCGTCTCCCGCACCGCGTGCCCGCTGGCCCAGCCTGCCAGCACATCCGCAAAGGCCGCCAGCGACAACAGCAGCGAGAGGAACAGCGAGCCAATCGCGAGTGAGGACGCGAGCTTGCGCTTTGGCTGCTTCAGCAGCGCGATGATGCCGGCCGCCACCATCGGCAGCGCGGGAATCAGCCAGAGAATCCTCCCGATCCACGACGCCACAGCGTAAGGAGAGAACTGAATTGCCTCTTGCACTTCCTGCATCAGCGGCTCACCCCTTCATCCTGTTGATCTCGTCCAGATCGGCTGTGCGTGCATGTCTGTACAGAGCAATCACAAGACCCAATCCAACCGCCGCTTCGGCGGCAGCCACAGCAATCGAAAATACCGCAAACATCATGCCGGTCAGCGCTTCCGGATGCGGCGAGTAGCGCCAGAATGCCACCAGGTTCAAATTCGCGGCGTTCAGCATCAGCTCAATCCCGATCAGCACCAGGATGGCGTTGCGCCGCGTCAGCGCGCCGGCCAGGCCAATGGCAAACACAAGCGCCGCAACCAGCAAATATCCAGCGAGAGGCGTCACTTCGGCTCCCCCTTCTCATGCATCGCCACGATCACCGCCCCCAGCATGGCCGCCGTCAGCAGCAGAGCCACAATCTCCAGCGGGAGCACATACCGGCTCATCAGCGCATTGCCGATTTGCTGAACCGTAATGGCAGGGGCTGCGGTTTCATTCGGTAGCGCCTCGGCACTGTGCAGCACTGCCCACCCAAGCACCGCGAACACCGCCGCTGCAATCAGCAGCCCGACAAACCATGTCCGGCTGAAAACCCCCGTCGTCGGTGTATCCGATCCGCGCGTCAGCAGAATCGCAAACACCACCAGGATCGCAACCGCGCCAATGTACACCAGAATCTGCGCGAAGCCCGCGAACTGCGCGTCCAGTTGCAGGAACAGAAGGGCCAGGCCCGCAAACGCCACTGTCACAGCCAGAGCGCAATGCACGGTGTTCTTCAGGGTCACCGCCGTAAGGCCGCCGAGCACCGTAATCACGGCCAAAATCCAGAACACGATGTTCAACGGCCGCTCCTTTCCCAGTTCGCCGAGGATTTACTCCGCATACCGATAGCTCCTCGGCCCGATCTTCTTGCGCCGCATCTCCGTGCGCCCCACAATCACGTAGGCGCCCAGCAGAATCACCGAGCACACGATCCAGCGCAGGATTCCTTCGCCCATAAACCGCCACAGCCCCGCCACAAACAAATTCAGCAGCGTCATCGGCAGCACAAACTTCCATGCGAAGTTCATCAACTGATCCTGCCGCAGCCGCGGCAGCGTGCCGCGAATCCAGATCATCACCACGATCGACAACATGACCTTCGAGAAGAACCATATCCACGACGGCATGAAGCTCAGCGCCGCCAGGGGGGCCGACCATCCGCCTAGAAACAACGTCGTACCCAGCCCGGAAATGGAGAACATCGCCAGGTACTCGCCCAGGAAGAACAGCGCAAACTTGAATCCTGAGTACTCCGTGAAGTAACCCGCCACCAATTCCGATTCACCTTCCGGCAAGTCGAATGGCGAGCGGTTTGTCTCCGCCATCGCCGCAATGCAGAACATGATGAACGCCGCAAATCCCCAAGGCGTGAAGATGTACCAGTGCGGCAGTCCCCACGTGTACTGGTTCTGCGCTTCCACAATCTTCACCAGCGACAGCGAGCCCGACATCATCACAATCGCCACCGTCGACATTAAGAGCGGCACTTCATAGCTGATCATCTGCGCCACCGCGCGCATCGCGCCCAGCAGCGAGTACTTGTTGCGGCTTGACCAGCCCGCCATAAAGATCGACAGCTCCGTCGAGGCCCCAATCGCGAAGTAGAAGAGCAGGCTCGCATCCATGTCGATAAGCTGCATGTTGCGCCCCATGGGGAGTACCGCGAACCCCAGAAAGACGGCCACCACCAGCACCAGCGGTGCAACAAAGTGCACCACCGCGTCGGCGCTGGCAGGAACGATGTCTTCCTTAGTAAGCGACTTGATCCCGTCCGCTACCGGCTGCAGAATCCCATAAGGCCCTGTGCGATTCGGGCCGATGCGGTTCTGCATCCGGCCCAGGCCCTTGCGCTCAATCACCGTGGTCAACGCGAACAGCGCCGGAAACACAGCAATGATTGCCACCACGCTCAGCACAACACTGACCAGCGGCTGGATGGCGACAGGTAAATGAGCAACGATCCAATGCTTGAGGAGAACGAAGATCTGGTCGAGCGTGTTAGCCATGATCTAGCTTGCGTCTCCTTCTTTCCTGGTTTCCGCCTTGAGCACATCCGGCTTGGCCGCATCCGGCTTAGCCGCATCCGGCTTGGCCGCATCCGGCTTAGCCGCATCGAACTTCGGCGCCCGGGGCGCTTCCGCGTGCGGAACCGCATTCTGCTCAGCCGGCGGAGCGGTGGCAGCCTTCGTCGGAGTGCCCGTCGGATTCTTTGCGGTCTCCCCGGCCGGAATCTCTGAAGCCGGCACGGCAGATGTGTTCGCAGGCACAGCCGTCGCCGGCTTCGCTGCGGGAGTGCCCACGGCCGGAGCCGCCGGTTTCGCTGCGGCCGCCGCAGCCGTAGTCGCACCCGCCGGCGCCGCAGCCTTTGCTGCAGCCGCAGCCGCGGCAGCCTTCGCCTTGGCCTCAGCGGCTGCTCTCTCCCTGGCGAGCCTGTCATCCACTTCCGTGGCTTCCGTTGGATGAACCTGGTGGTAATACTCGTTCGACTTCGCCAGTTCCTTGCGATCCAGCAGCAGCTCACCGAATCTGTCATCGGTAGACAATTCAAACTCGGTGTCCATCTTGATAGCTTCGAACGGGCACACCTCGACACATATCTGGCAGCTCATGCACACCGAAATATCAATATCGAACCGCGCCGGATAGAACTGCTGCTTGCCGACCGCATCCGGCTTCTTGTCCTTGCTCTTGTCGATGTAGATGCACTTGGGAGGGCACTCTTTCTCGCAGATCTGGCACGCCACGCAGCGCAGCCCCGACTCCCAGTCCGTGCCGTCATACACCAGAAACGGAAAATTGCGCGAAGCTTCGGGCAGCGGAATCCGCTGCTCCGGATACTCCACCGTCGTCAGCCGTTCCTCGGAGACAAAACTGCCCAACGCGTTCCTCGCCGTCTCCTTCAAGCCCTTCAGTATGCCTTCACCCAGCATTCAATACAGCTCCCAGCTTCTAGCTGCTAGCTTCTAGCCGATTCACGCCAGAATGCAGCTTCCCAGCCTAATTCTTTTAGAGTCATCGCAACTGCCTTGTAGAGTCATCGCAACTGCCTTGTTCACCAGACACAAGCTAGCAGCTAGAAGCTAGGAGCTAGAAGCCTGCAATCCGGTCTACCTGTCCACTTCCCCAAGCACAATATCCACGCTTCCGAAGATCAGCACCACATCGGCTACGTTATGCCCAAGGCACATATCTTCGAGAACCGTCAGATTGATCAGGCTCGGCGGACGCACGCGATACCGGTACGGCGCCGTCTCCCCCATGCTGATCAGATAGAACCCAAGCTCGCCCTTGGGCGCTTCAATCCGTCCGTACGCCTCGCCGGCCTTCGGCTTGAAACCGCGAATCTTCGCCTTTGGATCCATCACCGGGCCGCCCGGAACTTCCTTCAGCGCCTGCTCCAGAATTCCAATCGACTCCCGTATCTCCAGAATGCGGATCATGTAGCGGTCGAAGATGTCCCCATGCTCGCCCACCGGCACGCGGAACTTGAACCGGTCGTAAATGCCGTAGCGGTCCACCTTGCGAATGTCGTAGCCCACGCCTGATGCACGCAGCATCGGCCCGCTGATGCCCGCATTCACGGCCAGCTCCGGCTTCAGCACGCCCACCCCCTGGCAGCGCGCCATCAAAATCTCGTTGCCCGACAGCAACGCCTCAAACTCGTCCACGAATTGCGGCAGCCCTTCAGTCACCTTGCGAGCCTGCGCCAGCCACGGTTCCGACACATCCACCCTGCAGCCGCCGAACCGCATGTAGTTGCACATCATGCGCGACCCGCTCAGGCTCTCGAAAAGATCCAGGATCTTCTCGCGCATCTTGAACGCATACATCAGGGGTGTTCCGCTCGCGCCCATCTCCTGAATGAGGAACCCGATGGCGGATGCATGATTCTGAACCCGCGTCAGCTCGGCCAGAATCACGCGAATATATTCGGCTCGCTCCGGCACCGCCTGGCCCACCAGCTTCTCCACCGCCAGCGCGTATGCCCAGTTGTTGGTCATCGAGCAGAAATAGTCCAGCCGGTCCGTATACGGCATCATCGACAGGTAGCTCGCACTCTCGGCGATCTGCTCGTGGTTGCGATGCAGATAGCCGAACACCGGCTTCAGCCGGATCACCCTCTCGCCATCCAGCGCCACATCCATGCGAAATACGCCGTGCGTGGAAGGATGATGCGGGCCCATCGACACTTCCAGCAGCTCGGCATCGCCCTCCGGCTCAATCACCGGCGGACGGTTCCATGTCTCCAGTCGCGGCTGAGCGTCAGACGCGGCCGCGCGCGCCTTCTCCACTGCGACGCCTGAAGTCGTTGCCGTATCGCTCATGCCTTTGCTCCCGTCGCCGCTGCGGTTGAACCCGGCTGACCCAGCCCCGCCTCCCCCGTCTCTATCTTCGCGACGTGCGCCTGGTGGCGCTTCAAAACCGTGTCATGGGCCGTCGGCTCGTACTCGAAATCATCGGGCTCCACATAATCCTTGCGCATCGGATGATCCTTGAACTCATCCCACATCAAAATGCGCCGCATGTCCGGATGACCCTTGAACACAATCCCGTAAAGATCGAAAATCTCGCGCTCCTGAAACTCGGCCGCCCGCCACACCGGCGTCACCGAAGGAAGCTCCACCTCGTCCGTCCGGTTCTTCGTGCGCATCCGAATTACCACCGGCCCATGCCTCTTCTTCACTGAGAAGAGGTGATACACCGCCTCCAGGTATCCAGGCTCTTTGTGCTTGCGCGTCTCCTCAACGGTCTCCTCAACCAGCGTCTGCACTCCGTCCACTTCCTTCGGAACCTGTTTCGCGACCTTGACCTTCTGCGTGATCTCCCTGTCCAGCCAGTCCACACCCGTCACATTCGACAGAAAGTCAAGCGCCAGTTCCGCGTCGTCGCGCAGAAACGTCGCCACAGCAAAGCCATGTTCAGCGTCCACCAGCAGCGAGTGCTGACCGCTCGGGCTGCCGTTCGCAATCACCGTCACAGCCACACCCGGAACCGCCGCCTCTATCGCCGCCTTGATCTCTTCAACCGTCTTCAATCTTCTGTCCTCAAAAACTTGCCACCAAAACAAGACCTTGTCATCCTGAGGAGCGCAGCGACGAAGGACCTGCTTTTCCCCTTTTCCCCTTTTCCCTTTTTCCCCGCCCTTATCGAATAATCGGGAAGTGCCACACATCCGGGTTTGCCGGCGGCTCAATGTCATGCGCGCCCGGCTCGGGCACGGGAAACTCGCCCTGCGCGTCCTCATCCAGATGCCTCGGCCGGTTCTCGCCCGTCAGGTTCTGGCCTTCGATCTTCTTCTGCAGCGTCATGAACGCGTGAATCAGCGCCTCAGGCCGCGGCGGGCATCCCGGGATATGCACATCCACCGGAATATAACGGTCGATCCCCTTCAGCACGTTGTAACCCTGCTTGAACGGGCCGCCGGAAATCGCACACGCGCCCATGGCGATCACATACCGCGGCTCGGCCATCTGGTTGTAAAGCCGCACCACCTGCGGAGCCATCTTTTTGGTTACCGTGCCTGACACGATCATCAGATCGGCCTGCCGAGGCGAGGGGCGAAATACCTCCGCGCCAAATCGCGCCAGATCATAGCGGGCCATCGTCGTCGCAATCATCTCGATCGCACAGCACGCCAGTCCAAACTGCATCGGCCAAACCGAGCTCTTCCGCCCCCAGTTATAAATCTCCTGGATGCTCGTGACCACCACGCCCTGCTTGCCGAGTTCTATATTCAATTTCTGATCAACAGCCATAAATTCGCTTCGCTCATTCGCTTCGCTCAAGTGATCAGTGATCGGTGATCAGTGATCAACGCCAACCCATTCACCTGGCGCCTGGGCGAGTACATCCCGCACACGCCAGCCATCCAACCTGCTCCGCCCCGAAGTCTGCCACGGACCACTGACCGCCTCCGGCCGCCTTCACGCCCACGTCAGCACGCCCTTGGCCCACGCCCATGCCAGTCCTTCCACCAGCAGGAGCACGAAAACCAGCATGGCCATGCAGGCAGCACCGCTCAAACCCGTAAAAGCCACAGCAAAAGGCAGCAGGAACACCGCTTCCACGTCGAAAATGAGAAATATGATGGCGTAGAGATAGTAAGCCGACCGGAATTGCACCCAGGCGTCACCCTGCGATTCCAGCCCACACTCGTAAATGGCGTTCTTGATCCGGTTCGGTTTGGCGGGCGAAAACACCCGCGCCCACAGCCAGGCCAGCGCCAGCGGGGCCAGCCCAAAACCCAGCGCAGCGGCAAACAGGATCGCGAGAGAAAAATAAGGACTTGATGCCATTTCCCGAGACGGTATCCTCTATTCCAAGATACAAGTTTGTACCACCCTTTGGCGAAACCGTTGTGACCTAACTCACCGACTAAAGCGGTTTCTTTACCGTTCATCCCATCCTGTGAACCGCTCGCTGCAAGAAAAGCCGGCGCCATGTGCGCCGGCTCATACCGCCCCCCCTGACTAATCTTTCTTCGGCTGCACGCAACTCCGGTTGAACTTCGCCTCGCATGCCGTGGGCACAACATGCGTCCTTGCCTTCAAAACATCCAAAACATTGACTGCCCTTTCCCTCGTCATCCCCAGCGTCGCCACGTTCGGCGTACCCTTGTCGTCGGTCCAGGTGATCGTCACCGTGTGCACCTTTTCCCGCGCCTTCACAATTCCCACCACAATGGTCCCCACCACCCCCAGCCTGAACCGGTTCTCCTCGCGATATTCGATCCGTGTCATCCGCTCAAACGGCACCGACAACTCCTCCGCCCCGGCGTGGAACCTCAGCTCCTTCACCGCTGTCATATCCAGGCTTCCCGCCGTCCCTTCCTTCATTCCCGCAACGGTCCCGCTGATATACGTCATGTCCGCACCATCCTCGGCATGCACCCGCACTCCTGCCCCCACCAGCACAACCAGCAAACTCATCGCAATCAATCTCTTCATTGGCTTTTCAAGCCTCCTGACTGCACCCTACCTGCGCGCTTCGCCCGTTAACCGGCGCACCCTGACACTTTCCGAACTGTCCGCATCATCCGGGACTGTGCCACTCGGTCACTGTGTCCCGGCTCCCTCTTCCCGGTCGCTCCACCCTTCGGTGGAGACGCGTTCTCCCCCAACCCTGATACCTTTTTTGGTGTCCCCCGGTCCAGATTCTTCGTCCAGCCGGCGGGCTCACAATCTCCCGGGAGACCACCCGCATCATGTCCAGGACCGCGCTGCGCCGAGCTTTGCTGACCGTCATCGTCGCAGCATTCTGCCTCACGGTCACCTACGCCGTCCTCGCAGCCTCCGGCCCCGGCGACAAGTCTCCCGGCAATACCCCCACCCCCCCGGCCGCCCCTGATACCCCCTCGACAGCCGGAGCCGCCTACACGGCCGCCATCAAAATCACCGGACCCACCACCCAATTCCACAACTCCGTCGCCGCCAAATACAACTACGCCTTCGGCAAGGAATCGCCCTTCCTGCCCTCGAACGCGACCTCGGCCAACGGCCAGTTCATTGATCCCAAGAGCTTTCCCACCGCCGAGTACTGCGGCCACTGCCACAAGGCCGCCTATCACCAGTGGCGCGAGTCCGTACACTCCAACGCCTTCCGCGCCCCCTGGTACCTCAAGAACGTCAACATGCTTATCGCCGAGAAGGGCGTCCAGTTCTCCCGCCACTGCGAGGGCTGTCACAACCCCGTCGCGCTGCTCTCCGGCGACCTGACCCAGGGCATGCCCAAGAAGCGCCCCATGGAGGACGAAGGCGTAACCTGCTCCACCTGCCACTCCATCCAATCCACGGACGCGACCGGTACCGGCAGCTACGTCATGGGCATCCCCGCCGTCCTGGTCGACGACAAAGGCGCTCCCGTCACCCGGCCCGTTGCCGACGCCGAGATTCTCGCCCACCTCGACCGCCACTCCAAAGCGGTCATGCGCCCCCTCTACAAGACCGCCGAATTTTGCGCCGCCTGCCACAAAGCCGCCATCCCCACTGCCCTCGACGACTACAAATGGCTCCGCGCCTTCTCGGTCTATGACGAGTGGCAGGGCGCCAGCTTCACAAAACAGTCGCCGCTTCCCTTCTATCGCAAAGATTCCGTCTCCACCTGCCAGACCTGCCACATGCCCAGAAACGACGAGGCTGCGGAAGATCCCGGCGCCAAGGACGGCAAGTTCGCTTCCCACCGCTGGCTGGGCGGCAACAGCTTGATGCCCGCCTACTACAAGTACGACGAGCAGGCCAAAAAGCTCGCCGGCTTCCTCCGCAACGGCCCTGACGGCAAAGGCGTCCTGAATGTCGACATCTTCGGCATCGAAAAGGAAAACGCCGCCGCCACCGCATCCGACAACGTTGAGATCGCACCCCTCGGCACAACACGCTTCGCCCTCGCTCCAGGGGAAACCCTGACCGCCGACGTCGTCATCCAGAACAAAGGCATCGCCCACTCCCTCGTCCCCGAGCAGAGGGACTTCTACGAGTCCTGGGTCGACTTTGTGTTGAAGGACGAGTCCGGCAAAAACCTCGCGGAGTCAGGCTTCATCAAGCCCAACGGCGACCTCGACCCCTCCGCGCACTCCTTCACCAACCGCCTCATCAACACCAAAGGCGAGCTCAACGACATCCACCAGATCTGGCACAACCGCGTGCTGGCTTACAACAACAGCATTCAGTCCGGCCGCGCCCAGCTCGCCCGCTACCGGTTCCGCCTGCCCAAGAACGCAAAGGGCAAATACACCATCACCGCCACGGTCAAGTACCGCCGCTTCAACCAGCACTTTGCCGACTACGCCATGGCCGGCGATCCGTCCATGCCCAAAAACAAACCCTATCCCCAGCCCGTCATGGAGATCGCCTCACAGACCCGCACCCTCTGCATCGGCGACAATCCGCCTGACTCTGCAGCTGCATCCTCT
>NZ_DASXYM010000083.1:0-7641 GCF_036502485.1 Occallatibacter sp.
GTGTTGGCCCGGAGCAATCCGGCACGCGCGTTGGCTATGTCCGCATACACGCTGTTCTCTTCCTTGGTGAACCCCTTCACGGTTTCGACCAGGTTGGGAATAAGGTCGGCGCGGCGCTGAAGGTTGACGTCCACATCCGACCATTTGGATTGGACCTCCTGCTGTTTCTGCACCATCTGATTCTGGGCGCTCTTAAAGCTGCCATACACGAACAGCCCGGCGATTACGAAGACGCCAATGACGACCAGAAGGATCATGGATCCACGACGCATAAATTACTTTCTCCTCCGGCTCTCTCGAGCCACCTGCTTGGTTCTTGCTACTTCCTGCCCGCTACTTGCTAGTCCCTGTTTCTACCAGCTTCCGCCCGCTCCGCCGCCGCCAGAATCGCCGCCGCCGAAGCCGCCGAACCCACCACCCCCGCCACCACCACCCCAGCCCCCGCCGCTGCCCCAGCTTCCACCACCCCAACCGCCGCCGCCCCAGCCGCGGCCTCCGCCGAACAGCGCCGACAGCAGACCCCAGCCAAACAGCAGCCGGAAGATCCACCCACCGCCAAACACCACCAGAAGAATGATCAGCAGAATGAATCCCCCCAGCGGGTTTCCGTGACGGGCGCGGCGCTGCTGTTGTTGCTGCTGAGGCTGCGGCAACTGCCAGTCGTCACCCGAATCCTGCAGAGTCACCTTGGCGTCGCCGGCAATAACCTGGCCAACCTCTTTTGCTGCCGTCATCACAGCGGCATCAAAGTTGTTCTGCCGCAGGTAAGGCACCATCTCGCGGCCAATATCGCCCACTTTGGCATCGTTGAGGATGCCCTCCAGGCCGTAACCCACCTCAATTCTGCGCTGATGGTCGTTGACCGACAGAAAAATTAGCAGGCCACGGTCTGAACCCTTCTTTCCGATGCCCATCTGGTGATACAGGCGATTGACGTACTGGTCGCGGTCTTCGTCCCCGATGGTATGGACTGTGACCACCGCCACCTGTGCGTTGGCCTGCGTATCGAGCTGCTTGCAGAGCTGGTCGATGCGCGCGATCGCATCCGGCGTGAGGACATGCGCGTAATCGCTCACGTAATCCGTGGGCTTGGGCAGGTCCTCCACCCGTTCGGCGCGAAGCAGGGCAGCGGTAAAAAGCAGGGTCGCGACGATGGTCAGTCGCAACCCTTTCGCAATAGTGCGATAAGAGGAGTTCATCGCTACTGATTGTACGTGTGGCGGGGTCTGCAAGTTCCCCAGTCGAGCTCCCCGGAGTGACCGAATAAACTTGTAATCGATGAACCAGAATTCGGTTGCAACTCCTCCCGTCGCTCGTGCAGAGCACAAAGAGACCTCTCTGCACGGTTTCGTGCTCACCGATGACTACAGCTGGCTGCGGGACAAAGAGAACCCCGACGTCACCGAGTATCTCGAAGCCGAGAACGCCTACGCCGAGGCCTACATGGCGCCGCAGGCCGCTCTGCGCGATCAGCTCTACAACGAGATGCTCAGCCACATCAAGCAGACCGATGTCTCGGTCCCTTATCGCGACGGCGATCACTGGTATTACTCGCGCACCGAGGAGGGCAAGCAGTACGCCATCTTCTGCCGCAAGCGCGGGACAGACGACTGGCCCGAGGATGGGGCGGAGGAAGAGGTGCTGCTCGACGGCAACGTGATGGCGGAGGGCCATGCGTTCTTCTCGATTGGCGGCACGGACATTAGCGATGATGGGCGCTGGCTTGCTTACAGCGTGGATTACACCGGGTTCCGCCAGTACACGCTTTTTATCAAAGATCTCGAATCCGGCGAGTTGCTGCCCGGTTCCGTGACGCGCGTCGGCTCCGTCGTGTGGGCCGCGGACAACTTCAACCTGTTCTATACGGTGGAAGACGAGGAGCAGAAGCGGCAGTTCCAGTTGTGGCGGCACATGCGCGGAACTCCCTATCCAGCCGATGTCCTGATCTACCAGGAAGACGATGAGCGCTTCAACATCGGCGCGGGGCGCACGAGGGACGGCCTTTTCATCATCATGGAGTCCGCCAGCCACACCACAACCGAGGCGCGATTCATCCCCGCCGGTGACCCGGAAGGGACATTCGCCATCATTCTGCCGCGCGAGGACGAGCACGAGTACTACGTGGAACACCGCGGGGGGCTGTGGTTTATCCGCACCAACGACCGCGGACGGAATTTCCGCCTGGTCACCACGCCCGTCATCGCGACCCAGCGCGAGCACTGGATCGAGCGCATTCCGCACCGTGAAAACGTCATGCTGGAGGATGTGGACATCTTCAACCGCTTCTACATCGCCTGCGACCGAGAGGATGGCCTGCCGCGGTTGCGCTTGTGGAGGTTCGTCGCCGATTCTCCGGTGGCGGAAGACATTGGCGAGATCGCCTTTCCCGAACCCGTTTACAGTGCCTATCCGCACATCAATCGCATCTTCGACACACGCAAATTCCGCTACTCTTACCAGTCGCTGGTCACGCCAAGTTCCGTGTTCGAGTACGACTTCGGCACCGGGGAATCCACTCTGCTCAAGCAGGTGGAGGTGCCCGGCGGGTTTGACCGCACACTCTATGCGAGCGAGCGCGTCAACGCCGTCGCGTCCGATGGCACAAAGGTGCCGGTCTCAATTGTGTACCGGAAGGACAAGCGCGCAGCCGGCAAAAACCCGCTCTATGTATATGGCTACGGCTCCTATGGATACGCTCTGCCGCTTGGCTTTGGCTCCAGTCGCTTGAGCCTGATGGATCGTGGAGTGGTCATTGCATACGCGCATATTCGCGGCGGCGGCGACCTGGGTAAGACGTGGCACGATGCCGGCAAGATGCTGGTCAAGCGCAACACCTTCACAGACTTTATCGCGGCAGTCGAGCACCTCACCGCGAACGGCTATGGCGATCCGGCGCGTGTCGCCATTGAGGGCGGCTCGGCCGGCGGCCTGCTGATGGGCGCAGTCGTCAACATGCGGCCTGACCTGTTCCGCTGCGTGATCTCACATGTGCCGTTTGTAGACGTGATGAATACCATGCTGGACGCTTCCCTGCCCCTCACCGTGCCCGAGTACGAAGAGTGGGGCAATCCGAACGAGGAGCAGTATTTCAAGTACATGCTGAGTTACTCGCCTTACGACAACCTGAAGGCGGCGAGTTACCCCTCCATGTTGGTCAAGACCAGCCTGCACGATAGCCAGGTCATGTACTGGGAACCAGCCAAGTACGTAGCCAAACTCCGCACCCTCAAGACGGATAACAATCCCCTGCTGCTAGTCACCAACATGAAGGCCGGACACGGCGGTGCGAGTGGGCGGTATGACTACCTGAAGGAGATCGCGTTCGACTACGCGTTTCTGCTGAAGGAACTGGGAATGTTGTAAAACAATCCCGCTGCTTGAAGGGAGACCTGATGCACGCCGCTCTGTTTTGCTCAGCACTGTTTCTCTCCGCAGTCTTCGTGGCCAAATCGCAGGCTACTTTGGAGCCATCATCGCCGGAATTAGTTCGCGTCTCTCAGGCAGGCAACGGCGTAACCGCGCCGCAACCGTTGCCCCACAGATTCGCGACAACAGATTGCGAAACACCGGTTTTTGGCGAAGTTACATTCGCAATCATCGTCGACATCTCCGGCGTACCGCGAAACATGCTGTTCGTTCACCCGCTCGGCAGTGATCTCGACAGGCTAGCCTTGGTAGCGCTCGCTGAGGAGCGGTTCAAGCCGGGCGAGTCGAATGGCTCTCCGGTGCCGGTGACACAATCGGTAACGTTGACGCTCGAGGCCTGCCCCGTGCATCCACAAGCCGGATCAGGCCCGCCATACCTTGACCTGCACTCGCAGCCGCTACTGCGCCTCGCTCCGACTGACATCTATCCGAAAGACGTAACGTACTCAAACGCCATTCCGAATGACTTCACTGGCGGCGTTTTCCAGCCTGGACCCGACTTAAGTCCGCCTGTGATGCTGCTGGCAGCACCAATCATCGAGTTGGGTTCAGGCACCAAAGCAAAGTATCAGGGCGAGGTCATGCTCACCCTGATCGTCGACAGCTTCGGTATGCCCCAAAACGTCCGCGTCACTCGTCCGCTGGGGATGGGCCTGGATCAGAAAGCGATTGACGCCGTGCGACGGGCCCGCTTCAAGCCAAGCATCTACAAAGGTAAGCGTCCTGTTCCTGTAATGATCACAATCGCGGTGCAATGCAGGATTTATTGAGCGAGTCGCGATTTATGCGCACATAATCAACCAGCCTGCACGACAGCCAGGTGATATACCGGGACCGCGCACTGAAATACATCCTGTCTCCGATTGATAGAACTCTCCTGCCTGAAATCCCAATTGAGCCAAGCTCGCTATTCCTGAATCAGTCAAGGCGGTACGGCCGGCGCCACTACGGGCTACATCACGGTAAGCACACCGAGCGGCACGCTGAAGAGCGACAAGATCTTCGTGGTCCGGCCCTAGCTTCGCCATAGATGCTGGGCGGGTCCATCGCCCCGCATCTGATCTTCCCCTCACTCACTCAGCCGCGACTTATGCGCCCACAACCCCAGACCCGGATGGGCGATGAAGAAGATTTCTTCGTCATCCACCGAGTTGAAGCCGTGCTGTAACTTGTCTGGATCGTAACGGTGCATCATCTCGGCCAGGTCGCCATAAGCGAAACCCACGCCTTCGATCTCTTCCCTGCTCAGTTGTCCGGGGCAATACGTGATCCTGAAGCGGCCCTCGGACGAGCCGTGGATCAGGTGGGCGGCAGCGCTCAGATCGCTGGCGAGGTCGGGATTGTCGCGGACGGCCTCCAATGTTGCCGGCGTGCCGCGATAACCATACTTCCGAATCAGCTCGTCGATGCGCTTGTCTTCGCCGAACTCACGAACGCCCGGGGCGAGGATGATGAGTTCCCCGCCATCAGCCAGCGCCATGCGGGTCCGATACACGGCCTTGTTTCCCAGCCACGTCGAATGGAACTCGTGCGGGTCAAGGTACACCACGGCCTTCCTGATCGGCACATCCAGATGCTCAAAGTTGACCTGCACGCTCAGCTCGGCGGCCTTGAGGAAGCATTCCTCATCGTCGCCGATAAACAGCCCGCGCACGGCCAGCCCGTCGTCGTTCTTCCGCCCCACGACGGTGTGCACGTAGACGATCGGCAGGTGCTTCAAGAAACGGTCCGCCGCGTAGTTCAGCACGTTGCGGACGGGGTTCTGGGCGCGGCCCATCAGGCGCTCCATGCCGTACACCGCGCCGAGGTAATGGCTGCGGTTTATCCCCTCGCGGCCGCCGGTTCCAACCAGGATGTTCTTGTTGTAATTGGCCATGCCAATGACTTCATGCGGCACCACCTGCCCTATGGAGAGGATCAGGTCGAAGTCTCCGTGGGCAATGTGCTTGTTCACCTGTGCCGGCCACGGGTAATCGAGCTTGCCTTCGGATTGCTCGCGGATATAGTCGGCGGGGACCTCGCCCAGCGTCTCGATATCGGTTCGCCAGTTGTGAACCAGAAAGCGTTCCTGCGGGATGTCGCCAAACATGTGCGTGATCTGCTCGGGACGGAGGGGCGCATGCGTTCCCAGGGCCGGCAGCACGGCGGCCAGGCGATCGCCGCAGTACTGATAGGCCATATGGGTGAGCGGGCCAGCCTGGGAGTGGATCCGGGTCAGGTCGGGCGGCACGGCGAGCACGCGTGACCGCGAGCCCAGGCGATCGAGCGCCGCAAACAGCAGCTCCTGCAGTTCTTCGCGAGGAAGTTCCCTGTCGACCGCGCCCGTCGAACAATATAGACTCACGTCCTCACAATAGCGGCCCAATACAACAACGCACAATGCGCATTCCTAAAAGGCGCCGTCACGGGGATCTCCGGTCCGTCGCCCATTGAACACACCCTCAGGATGTGCGACCCTGATTGCAGCGCTTTCGACTTTGCGGGTGTCTACTACCGATAACAGATGGCCGCGGTCAGCGGGCGCATAGATATATGGCTGCATCCAAAAGAGATCTAAAAACAACCAGAATGGCGGATCTCGCATCGAATTTCATTCAGAGCATTCCCTTACGCCAAAACCGCCTCCTATAACCGGCTGTACTGTTTCTTGGTTTTGAGGCATTTCTACGTTTGTGGGTGCCCCGCCTTTGATTTCCTGCGCAGGAGCAGTAGAAATGGCAACTTCGATTGAACAACCAGGCCTTGGCCAAGACGATCCCAATCGTCGCCGGTCCGAGGGAACGGCCTCCGGCCTTCAAAATGCCGACGGCTACGCCGAAACGCCGTTTATGGCCGCCATTCTGGAAAGCCTGCAAACCATGCGTGATGGCGATTTCAGCGTCCGCCTGCCGGTGACCTGGACGGGCCTGGCCGGCAAGATCGCCGACAGCTTCAATGAGATCGTGACAGCCAACCAGCAAATGGCGCTGGAACTCAAGCGCGTAGGGCAGGCGGTAGGCAAGGAAGGCAAGACCCGCGAGCGTATCCGGGTGGAGCGCCGCCGCGGAGCCTGGGACGAGATGGAAGTCTCGGTCAACACCCTGGTGGAGGACCTGCTCCGTCCCACCACCGAAGTCACGCGCGCCATCGCCGCCGTTGCGCAGGGCAATTTGACCCAGACCGTCCGTCTGGACGTGGACGGCCGGCCGCTGGAAGGCGAGTTCCTGCGCTCCGCCAACATCGTCAACACGATGATCCAGCAGCTGTCGATTTTCACCTCAGAAGTGACTCGTGTTGCCCGCGAAGTGGGTACAGACGGCAAGCTTGGCGGTCAGGCAGTGGTGCCTGGCGTGGCCGGTACCTGGAAGGATCTCACTGACTCGGTCAACTCCATGGCCTCGAACCTCACAGGCCAGGTGCGTAATATCGCGGAAGTGGCGACGGCCGTGGCTTCCGGTGACCTTTCCCGGAAGATTACGGTGGACGTCCGCGGCGAGATTCTGCAGCTCAAAGAAGCCATTAACACGATGGTGGATCAGCTCCGCTCCTTTGCTTCCGAAGTGACGCGTGTGGCCCGCGAAGTAGGTACGGACGGCAAGCTCGGCGGTCAGGCCGTGGTGCCCGGCGTTGCCGGCACCTGGAAGGATCTCACCGACTCAGTCAACGCAATGGCCGGCAACCTGACAGCCCAGGTGAGAAACATTGCTGAAGTGACCACTGCCGTGGCCCGCGGCGACCTCTCCCGCAAGATCACCGTGGACGTGAAGGGCGAAATTCTGGAGCTCAAAGACACCATCAATACAATGGTGGATCAGCTCAACGGCTTCGCGTCAGAAGTGACCCGCGTAGCCCGCGAGGTGGGAACCGAAGGCAAGCTCGGCGGCCAGGCTAACGTGCCCGGTGTGGCCGGAACCTGGAAAGACCTTACCGATAACGTGAACTTCATGGCCGGCAACCTCACCGGTCAGGTCCGTAACATCGCTGAAGTGGCAACGGCGATCGCCAATGGCGACTTGAGCCGCAAGATCACGGTGGACGTCCGCGGCGAAATCCTGCAGCTCAAAGAAACGCTGAACACCATGGTGGACCAGCTGAATCGGTTCGCCGGCGAAGTGACGCGGGTGGCCCGCGAAGTGGGCTCGGAAGGGCGTCTCGGCGGTCAGGCCAACGTGCCCGGCGTAGCCGGTACGTGGAAGGATCTCACCGACTCAGTCAACTCGATGGCCGGCAACCTCA
>NZ_DASXYM010000084.1:0-108491 GCF_036502485.1 Occallatibacter sp.
ACGTTCCTCTATAACTACTTCTTCCGATTGGGATTTCTGGATGGGCGCGAGGGCCTGCTGCTGCACCTGAACCATTCCGTGTACATCCATTGGAAGTTCATCAAGGCGTGGTGGATCGGGCGGAAGGGGAGTCTACAGTAGCCCTCTGTCGGGGAGCCGGGGGGATCTGGCTTTGTTGGAGCCTCTGCGGAGTTCGGACGCTGCAAAGATTGGCCGGTCACGAGGCCTCCGCCGGATACGCCAAATTTCCCATAGTTACTCATCGGTAAGTTTTGTTCTTATTTTGCCTTCGCTCGGGGCGCCAATGTTTCGCCGGTTCCTCGTATTTTATTCGGGTTCGGGGCGAAGATTGATGTAACAGGATTTATTTTGATAACTCGCGTGTATTAATAGATTTGCAAGATATATTGCTGCGCGTTTTATGCAGCGAATGGAGGGGAAACCCTATTAGTTTTGTAGTAAACATGCTGGCGCGGGCCGGCGCGATGGCAGAGAGCTGCTGGGCGGGATGGCGTGGAACATAGCATGGTCGAGGGAATCTATTGTGCACCAGAGTGAACCTATGGACTGTGCCGGCGGTCACAGGGGAGCGGTCAGACAGGCGACGCTGCATCCCGTCTGACTTCAGGCCCCTTGCAGTTCCAGCAGGATCGCCGCGCCCCGCGGGACGAGGTTGACGGCCTTTGCGCTACCGCTGTTGTCCTGCATGATGGTGGCGCACAGGCTCAGGCCCAGCCCGGCGGCCTCGCCGCTGCCTGCCTGGGGCGGCACAAACGGGTCGAACGCCCGCTCGGGGTGCTCGAAGGCAGGCCCGCTGTGGGCAATCATGATTTCCACGTGCTTGCCGTCGGGCTTTGCCTCCAGGCTCACGGTCCGGTCGCTCGATTCTTCCACATGCTCCACCGCGTCCATGGCGTACTGGAGGCAGTGCAGCACCGCCTGGCGCAACTGCTGGGCATGCGCGCGGACCTGGGGCAGGTGCTCGTCCACCCGCAAGCGGAACTCGATGGCCCGCTGGAGGAATTCGGAGCGGTGCAGGCGCTCCATGTCCATCAGCATCTCGGTTACGGACACCTTAGCCAACTGAGCGCTGGGCGCGCGGGCCACGCGGTGCAGGCTCTCGAGGGTGGAGCGCATGGTCCGCGCCGCGCCGAGGATCGAGTCGACCGCCTTCAGCTCCTGGGTGTCCATACGGGGCGAATCCTCCAGCAGCGATGCGTATCCCAAAATCACTGTCAGGGGATTGTTCAACTGCTGTGTGACGTTGCCCGCCAGTTGACCCAGACCGGCAAACCGCTCGGAGTCAATCAGCTTCTCGAGCATTCTGGTCTGGCTGCGCATGGACTGCAGCCGGGAGGCCAGAATTTCGATGGGAGCCAGGTCGTCGGGCCGCAGCGGGTCTTCGGGCTCCCGCATCCCCGCAACCAGCAGGGCTCCTTCAATGGCGGTGCGGCCGTGCATCGGCGTAGCCAGCGCGGAAGTAAAGTGCAGGCGCATCAGGTCATCTCCCGGGGTGAGCCAGGGGCGGAGATCCAGGTACACTGTCACCCCGTTCGCGACGGGTTTGGAAAAGGTGAGGAAGTCGGCCACAGGAATGCGCAGCGCCAGGGAGTCCAAAGCCCGAAAGGCGGCGCTATCCAGCCCCGCCGAGCCGGCGATCCGGTACATCCCCAATGGATGCAGCAGCAGCAGCGCGGCCTGCGAGAAGCGGCTATTCTCCGCAATGGCCTTGCAGATCTGGTCAGCCTGGCGGTCAAAATCCTCAACGCGCTGGCGTGTGAGGGAGAGTCCGCCGTACGCCTCCATCTCCCGGCGTGCGCGGCGTTCCCTCGCTCCGGCGGCCGCATTGATGGCGAGCTCGGACTCCAGCGCCAGCACAATCAGCCCCAGGGCCGCCGCCACCTTGGACATGACGATGGCGCGTAACAGCCAAAGACTCACCAGGGGCAGGTGAGAAGCCGGGAAGATCAGCAGGATGGGCATGGCCCACACCGCGAATCCGAGCATGCTGAGGACCACACCGGGCGATAGCCGCCGGAACACCGAAAGCACGAGGAGGGCAGCCATGACGTGAATGCCCGATTCAGCCATTACCAGTGGCCAGAACACACCGGTCTTGAAGTAGAGCCACAGAGCGGCGCCGCCAAACATCACGCACGCGGCGATCGCCAGCGCCGGCGGGAGCGTTCCCCTGGCATTGCCCCAAAACAAAGCAACCACAATGGATAGGGCGGCCAACAGGGGGAAGATCCAGAAGAACAGACCGTGGGGGGTCACCTGGCGATAGAGCCCATAACTGAGGAGCGCATACACGATCAGGGGGAGAATGAAGGGGATGACGTAGAGTATCCGCATTTTGCCGATGCGGAACGAGAGCGGCGAAAGGGAGGCGAGGAAGAGGCCGGATGCCAGCATCGCGCACGACTGCGCAACGGCTGCCATCCAGGGGCGGGGGCTGTCCCACATCTGCCATACGGAGAACGGGTAAAGCAAAGACATCCGCACCAGCACAAAGCAGAACGCGAGGAACCAGAGAAGGTTACGCGTATCGCGTGTGCGCCAGTACAGATGACCAAAGGCAGGCAGCAGCAGCGCCGTCAAGATCAGCGCAGGCATCTGATACCAATCCGGCATCGAAGTGGGGAATCCCTTCTGTGTAATTCCTCGGGAGGAATTGCATGTGGTTCAATTGCACAGGGTTGCGGGTCCTGGCGCCCCCGGCATGATTATCGTGGCACCCGCCCTCAGTGTCCATGCGTCTAACGTTGTAGACGACGGCGTATGATGAAACGCCTCAGGCGAACTCTGCCGGTATCTACAGCTTCGGAGCACAAACGATGACTTCCCCCCACCGCTGGGTTCTCCCCCTGTCCGCCCTCACACTAGCCATTCCGCTGGCCTTGCCTTGTTTGGCCGCCGCCCAGGACAGGGACTCCTTCACGCCGATGCCGCTCGACGCCGGCTTCAGCCGGCTCGACCTGACGCCGCCCACCATCCAGCCTGAGGAGATCATCAAAAAGTTTGCGGCCAAAGAGGCGGAGTTCCAGGAAGCGCTGAATCACTACACATACCAGCGCCAGGCGCGCGTGCAGACGGTTGACGACGATACCAAGAAAGTGGACGGCGAGTGGTACGAGGTGGATGACGTCACTTTCACGCCGGACGGACGCCGCACGGAACGCACCGTCTTTGCACCCGAAAGCAGCCTGCAGCGGGTGATGATGAGCCCCTCCGACATGCAGGACATTCAGCGCGGCTATCCGTTCGTACTCACCACGCAGGAGATCCAGGCCTACAACGTCAGCTACGTGGGGCGGCAAAAGGTGGACGAGGTGGATTGCTACGTGTTCGACGTCGCGCCCAAGCAGATCCTCAAGAACAAGCGCTATTTTCTGGGGCGTGTGTGGGTGGATCAATCGGAGATGCAGATTGTTGTGACCAATGGCCGCATGGTTCCCGACAACACCAAGAGGGGCAGCGAAGACCTGCACCCGCCGTTCATGACCTGGCGGGCCCAGGTGGACGGCCATTACTGGTTCCCGGTCTACACCAAAGGGGAGGGCGTTCTCCACTTCGCCGGCGGAAAGGGTTACATGGGCGACGATGTTCACATCCGCGACGTGATCAAGTACACCGATTACAAGCAGTTCGGATCGACTTCGAAGATTATTTATGACGGCCAGGAAGTGAAGACCGACCAGCCCGCGACGCCGGGCCAGCAGCCCGCCCCACCCAAACAGCCCAAGCAATAGATAGATAGATTTCAAAGAAAGTTATTACAAAGGAGTGTGAACCTTGATGACAGCAGTGAGCCTCATGCCGAGGCTCACTCTGCTCACCAGCTACTCGTAGCGCAGAGCGGTCATGGGGCTCACGTGGGTGGCCCGCCGCGCCGGAATGAGGATTGCGAGGAAGGCCACGGCCACCAGCACGGCCGCGCCACCGGCGATGGCCAGAGGATCAGCCGGCCGCACAGAGAAGAGCAATCCTTTCATCATGCGGGTTATCAACGGCGCCAGGAGCACGCCGATCGCCAGCCCCACTGCGATCGTCGCCATGCCGCCGGCGATCATCATGCGCAGCACCTGGCCGCGGTTCGCGCCCAGAGCCATGCGCACGCCGATTTCCACCTGGCGTTGCGCCACACCGTACGAGGTCACGCCGTAGATGCCGACGCCGGCCAGCGCCAGCGCCAGGCCCGCAAACACCTCGAGCAGGATCAGAGCGAGCCGGCGGCGCTGCACTGACTCGCCCATCACCTCGGTCATGGTGCGCACGCGGTACACGGGCAGATTTGGATCGATCCCGGCCACCTCGCGCTCGATGGTGGGCGCCAGGGTTGAGGGATTGCCCGCGGTCCGTACCGCCAGCGTCATGCCGTTGAAGGGCATCTGGGCCTCCGGCGCATAGATCTCTACCCGCGACCTTGCTTCCAGCGTGCGATTGTGCACATGCCGCACCACTCCTACCACTGTCATCCAGGGCGAAGTGGATTTTACGCCGCCGAAGTGAACCCGCTTGCCCACTGCATCCTGGCCCGGCCAGTAGGTCTGCGCGAAACTCTCGTCGACCATTGCGACGCGCTGGGCTCCGTCGGCGTCGCGCAGCTCAAAGGCGCGCCCGGCGACCAGGGGGATTCCCATGGCGCGGAAGTAATCCGCCGTCGCGGTCCGCATATCCGCTTCCGGGGTGCGCTCCTCCAGCGGTACGGACTGGGTATCGACGGTAACGGTGCCTGATCCGCCGGGATCGCCCAAGGGCAGGGCGGACACCGCGCCGGCTGCCTCCACGCCGGGCAGGTTCTGCACGCGCTCGGTTAGAGAGCTATAGAAGGCGCGAACCTGTTCAGGTTTGCCGTAGACCGCCTGGGGCAGCGAGACGCGCATGGTCAGCACGCCTTCCGGCTTGAATCCGGGATCGACCTTCAGCACCTCGGCGAAGCTGCGCAGCAGCAGCCCCGCACCTACCAGCAGCAGCAACGAGAGCGCGGTCTCGCAGACTACCAGGGCGCTACGCAGCCGCTTGGGCTGCCGGCCTTCGGTGTTGCGGCCGGTGCGCAGGCCGTCGAAGTTGCGCTTGCGTGCGACCTGCACGGCGGGCGCGAGGCCAAAGAGAATCCCGGTGGCCAGAGAAGCCATGAGTGTCAGGGCCAGCGCGGGCATGTCAATCGAGGTATGCACCGCACGCGGGAGGGACTTGGCGGCGATGGCAACGAGCCCTTTTAAAGCGAGAGGCGCCACGGCCAGTCCCACCAGGCCGCCGGCCAGGGCCAGCATCACACTTTCAGTGAGCAACTGCCGGGCCACGCGTCCGCCGCTCGCGCCGAGCGCCATCCGCGTCTCGATCTCGCGCTGCCTCTCGGTAGCTCGCGCAAGCAGCAGGTTGGCGATATTGGCGCAGGCGATCAGCAGCACCAGTCCCACGGCCGCCATCAGGACCAGCAGCGAGGGTTTGACGTCGCCCACGGTCTCCTCCAGCAGCGGGTGGAGGATGATGCCGAAGTTGAACTTGCTGTAGGGATAGGAAGCGTGCTGCTCGAGGATGGTCCGGGCCGCGCGGTCCATGTCGCCCTGCGCCTGGGCCAGGGAGACGCCGTCGCGCAGGCGCGCCAGCACTTCCAGGCCGTGGCCCCCGCGGCTGTTCTCGCTCAGGTCGTCGGGGCTAAAGGCCAGGGGAGCCCAGATCTCGGTGTCGTTTGGATAGCCGAAGCTTGCGGGCATGACGCCGACCACGGTCATGCCGACGCCGTCGATATCGACGGTGCCGCCCACGATGTTGGGATTGGAGGCGAAGACCCGCCGCCACAGGCCGTAGCTAAGCAGGACCTCTTTCTCGCGTCCTGGCTGCGCCTCTTCGGCGAGGAAGGTCCGCCCCAGCAGCGGCTGCGTGCCCAGCATCCCGAAGAGGCTGGGCGAGACGGCTGCTCCCAGCACCCGCTGCGGGCTGCCCTTGACCCCGAGATTCACGGAGTCGGCCTGCATGGCTGCCATGTCGCTGAAGCTGTGCTGCAACTGCCGCATGTCGCGTAGCTCCGGCGCGGAGACCCAGTTCTGGTCGTTGGGCGCACCGATGCCGGTGAAGCGCGTCCAGACCTTGATGAGCTTGTCGGGCTTGGGGTAGGGCAGCGGGCGCAACAGCACCGCATCCAGCACGCTGAAGATAGCCACATTGGCGCCAATCCCCAAGGCCATGGTGAGAACGACCAGCAGAGTAAAGCCGGGCTTCTGCATCATCTGGCGAAGCGCAAAGCGCGCGTCCTGCAGCAGGACTTTCATTTGCAACCTCCGGTAGGGAACGGCGCTGCCCGGCGCGAAAGCAGATCAGGACGGCCGGACGGCAGGGGAAACCATCCCGTTGAAGACAGCAGCTATCCGGCCAAACTCATCCGGTACGGATCTGATGCAGGGCAGGAGCTTAGGCGCGCGCTGCGAAATCGATTTCGTCCGCAGGTGAAAACCATTGGCCGGAAATGAACACCCGGAAGAAGGATTAAAGCGAGCGGAGCTTACGCGCGATGCGGACCCTAAAACAGCAACTCGCCCGCTTCGGAGTGTATAGCCTCAAGAAACGCCTTGAGCGCCGCGACTTTTGGCTGGGCCAGCTTACGCGCCTTCTCCAGGCGGATCTGCTCCGGTAATCGTTCCACCGCGCGCAACAGGACTGGCACCACCTGGGAGTAGGTGGGATAGCGGGTGTCACGGCCTACTTTGACCAGGGCTCGGAGCGCGCCGATGGCGCCAAGCTGCTCCAGGATGTCGGCGTCGCGGAGCAGGGTCGCCTCCGCGGTGAGGGGGCTGTCGTGCGGCTGGTGGGTACGGATCGCCTCTGCCACCGCTTCGAGCTTCTCCCGAGGGAATCCCCAGCGGGGAAGGAATTCGCGGCAGCGCGCGATGGTGTAGGGCACATGATTCCAGCGCGCCAGTTCTTCCGGGTCGGCGGGGCGGTGACCGAGGAAGACGCCGAGGTCGTGCATCCATGCTGCCGCAAACACCACGTCGTCGTCGTATTCCATGCCTTCACCGATGATCCGAGTCAGCGCGTAGAGGCGCGGCTGATGGCCGAACTTGTCGTGAGGCGCGGCCTCCGCGCCGATGTATTCGACTACCGATTCACGCCAGGCTGGTTTGTTCATGCCGTCTCATCCCGTTCGTACCGATGCAATCATGCGCAAGCCCAAGGCCGTGTTGGCGCGGGCCTTAGCCTGCTAGCCGCAGCCTTCGGAACCCGTCGGACGTCTGCAGTGGAGACTGAAGCTGCGTAGTGAGGCAATCAGGCACCTTCCTCTTGTGAAGCGTTTGGAAAAGGTGGTCTTTTGCGGTAAGTCAGCTGTTGCAGGGGCTAAAGCCCTCGCATTCTCAATGCAACTTATCGGCACGACTGAAGTCGTGCCCTGTTACAAATATAAGGTCGCACGCTTAGTAGAATCAATCGCTTACAAATGCCTCTCGTTGTTTGTGCTAATTCTGTGCTATGGGCGTTCACAAGGTGGGTGCCTCACACCGAATAACTTCGGGCGCCGGGGCTTCCGCATCGGCGGTGATACACCCGGAGCGAGTTAGGGTTGTTTAGTGGCCGACTCGGAAGTAATGCCGCCCGAAATTCCCAAAGGCAACCGCGGATCCTTCACTGCGTTCAGGATGACATGGTTTTGATGAGATGGTTTTGATGACTTGGTTGATGACATGGTTTGGATGACATGGTTGATGACATGGTTTGGATGACATGGTTTGGATGCAGCCGGCCGCGGTTGGCAGCATCACAGCCACCCCCCACCCTCCTCTGAGAATGGAGGCGGCGAAGCCGCAGTTGGCCCCACCGCAGGTGGCGCAGGTGGCGCAGGTCGTGGCGGCGCCTCGAAAGCCCTCCACAACTCCTCCGCTCATCAATCGAAAAGAGATAGACCGCATTCTGGAACAGCTCTACAGCGGCATTCTCCCCGGAGAATCCCGAAATCAGCACCCCCACCCCCTCCCTCCTCTGAGAATGGAGGCGGCGAAGCCGCAGTTGGCCCCACCGCAGGTGGTCCCTGCCCGGAATGCCTGAAGGCCACAGGTGCCCGTCATGTTTACTTTGTAGTAAACACATCGCCCACACAAAAGCCCGGCGCCTTCGCGCCAGGCTTCCTTGCGTTCTCGCCTCTAGCGCCGATCCATCTCGTGCTCATCCTTCATGTGGTGCATGGCTTCGGAGTATCCGCGCTTGAACGCGTCCCGATAGTCATGCGTGAACTGCCGGTCCACCGGTGGATGACGGAACCGCTCGTGATCATCCGCGTCCTTGTGATCGTGGCGCTCCCGGTCTTTCCGGGCTGCCTCAATGCCGTCGCGAAAACCCTGCTTCTGTACATCGCGGTACTCGTCCGGAGGATTGTCCCACGGACGGTCCTGGTAAAGGCCTGTCGCGGCCGGCAAAGCCGCTGCGTGGGCTTTGGCCGTCAGCATGCTCGCGGGCGCCGCAAGCGAAACTGTGAGTGCCGCGATCGAAAACCATTTCATATTCATCGTTGGTCCTCCTTGCGCTCCAGATGCAAGAGATGGGCCGACCCTGATTCCGTGTTGCTTTATGAGAATTTTCGAGGTCGTCCGCCCGTCCGCATCACGAGCGTAGAACGCTCAAAATGCACGCGCTGCGCACCGCCCGCTTACGACGCGTGGCCGTGCGTCTTGGTGAGATGCCTCAGCGCGTCGTCATAGCCGCGCTTGAAACCCTCGCGATAGTCGGGAACGTAGCTGCGGTCCACCTTGGGATGCACGTACTCCTTGTGCCTCTCCAGGTCGGGCTCGCGGTGCTTGTCGTAATCCTTGATGGCCGCTTGGACGCCCGCATGAAATCCCTTGCGCTGCACGTCCTTGAACTCCGCAGGCGGCTGTGCCCAGGGAACCGTAAAACCATCCTGAGCCATCGCCGCTGAAGCCCGCCCGGCCACCGGCATGATCGAGAAAACCGTCAGGGATGCCGCCGCCAGAAGAATCTTCCGGCCGAACTTCCCTTGGAATACTTTCATCTACACGACTCCTTTTATCCCGAGTCGTAAAGATGGGTCGAGCGGCATCCGCGTTGCTTTGCGGTGCACACCCGCAGTGCACCTGTTCCGAGTTCATAGTTCACAGCCGTCCACCCGCTGAAGGCACAACTGTGAACTACGAACTGTGAACTTATCCCTTCGCCGTTTCGAAGCGCTTGGCCACTTCGCTCCAGTTCACCACGTTCCACCACGCAGCCAGGTACTCTGGCCGGCGATTCTGGTATTTCAGATAGTAGGCGTGCTCCCACACGTCGTTTCCCAGAATCGGATACAGCCCCTGCGACAGCGGCGAGTCCTGGTTGGGCGTGGTGATGATGCTGAGCTTGCCGCCCTTCCAAACCAGCCAGCCCCAGCCGGAGCCAAACTGTTTGGCGGTGGTCTCGTTGAATGTCTTCTTGAAGCTCTCAAAGTCGCCAAAGTCGGCTTTGATCTGGTCCGCCAGCGCTCCTGTGGGTGCGCTGCCGTTCTGGCCCGCGGGACCCATGATGGCCCAGAACATCGAGTGGTTGGAGTGGCCGCCGGCGTTGTTGCGCAGCACCGTGCGCACGTCCTCGGGAATCGCATTCAGGTCGGCGAGCAGCTCGTCCGCCGTCTTCGACGCCAGCTCCGGATGCTTCTCCAGCGCGCCATTGGCGTTGGTCACGTACGCCTGGTGGTGCTTGTCGTGGTGGAGCTTCATGGTCTCGGCATCGATAGTTGGCTCGAGCGCCGGGTAATCGTAAGGAAGCGGGGGTAATTCGTATGCCATTGTGGGGAATCTCCTCCATCGGAAATTGTAGCTCGGAAATTGTAGCTGGTTGGGGGTATGCCACGCGGACACGCAGCGATTCGGAATCAACAACTTCGCTTGGGTGGATGCGCCAGCACCGCCCCGGGATTCTTTCCCGTCCCGCTCTGAAAAGCGAAACTCCGCTCCGTCTGCGGCATCCTGACCAGTTAGCATCACAGTGCAGCTTTCCCCGCGGTTCGAGCTGAAATGAAGCACAACCCCTCATGAACGGACACTCCCTCTATCGCTGGCTGCAACAGGATGGCGAAGCCCCCGGCGCGCCCGGCCTTGAGCCCCGCTGGACCTCCGCCGTCAAAGACGCCGTGGGCACAGCCTACTCAGCCTCGTCGCGCCTCTGGTTCACCTGCTCCCACGGCATCGTCAACGAGCTCTATCACCCCACCATCGACCATCCCCAGGTCCGCGACATGGGTTTCCTCATCACCGATGGCGAGACCTTTGCCCACGAAGAAAAGCGCGACCTCGATTCCGAGTTCGAGTACATCCACGCCGAGACCCTTGGCGTCCGCTACACCAACCGCGACCGCGAAGGCCGCTACGCGCTGATCAAAGAGATCATCTGCGACCCGCATCACTCGGTCCTGCTGACGCATGTGCGGCTGGAGGGCGATCCGGAGCTCGTCGACCGCCTCCATATCTACGCGCTTCTCGCCCCCCACCTTGATGGCGGCGGCGCCGGCAACTCCGCGCGTGCCGTAGACGTCGCCGGCCACAAGATGCTCACCGCCTGGAAAGACCCATTCACGCTGGCCATGGGCGCAACCTGCGGCTTCATGCGCGTGAGCTGCGGCTTCGTAGGCGCAAGCGACGGCTGGCGCGACGTGATGGAAGACTTCGGCATCACCAGGGAATTCGGCTCTGCCATCAACGGCAACATCGCGCTGCTGGGCGAGCTCAACCTCGACTGCGCACGCAACTGCGGCAAAGCCGATGGCGCGCGGGAGTTCACCGTGGCCGTGGGCATCGGCGACACGATGCACACCGCCCTGCAGAAGACCATGAGCGCGCTCGTGATGCCCTACGAGCAGCACAAATCAAGATTCATCGCCCAGTGGCAGCGCGCCGCCAATCCTGAGTGGCTCGCAGAAAAAGCCCAGGACGGCGGCCTGCTCATGCGCGCCAGCCATAACGTCCTGCTGGCCCATGAAGACAAGACCTACTCCGGCGCGTTCGTCGCTTCCGCGTCCATCCCCTGGGGCAATGCCAAAAGTGACGACGACCTCGGCGGCTATCACCTCGTCTGGACCCGCGACATGGTGCAGACCGCCACCGCCATGCTGGCCTGCGGCCGTGTCGAAACCGCCCGCCGCGCCCTCGTCTACCTCGCCTGCACGCAGCAGCCCGACGGCGGCTTTGCGCAGAATTTCTGGGTGGACGGCAGCCCCTACTGGAGCGGCGTGCAACTCGATGAAGTCGCCTTCCCCATCATTCTCGCGTGGCGCCTCTGGAAAGCCAACGGCCTCGGCGAGATGGACATTTTTCCTTTTGTGGAGCGCGCTGCCGGGTTCCTCGTCCGCAAAGCGCCCATCACCCACCAGGAGCGCTGGGAGGAGAACGCCGGCTACTCGCCCTCCACGCTCGCAGCCGTGATTGCCTCCCTCATCTGCGCAGCGGAGATGATCCGCGACCACGGCGGCGCTGAACTTGCCGAGTTCCTCGAAGAGTTCGCCGACTGGATCGAAGGCCACCTCGAAGACTGGACCGTCACCAACGACGGCGTCCTGCTGCCCGAGGTAAAACGCCACTACATGCGCGTCCGTCCGCCTGAAGCCGGCGAGGCCTACTGGTGTGAGAGCTGCGGCACTGAAATGATCCGCCTCAACAACCGCCCTCCCGGCACCCGCTGCCAGTTCGAGGCGCGCGAGATCATTGATGGCGGCTTCCTCGAGCTGGTCCGTTACGGCATTCGCCGCGCCGACGACCCGCTCATGGTCGATTCGCTCAAAGTCGTCGATGCCGTGCTGAAACGCGAACTGCCCCAGGGTTCCGCCTGGCTGCGCTACAACTTCGACGGCTACGGCGAAACCGCGGACGGAGGCGCTTTTCACGCCTGGGGACAAGGACGGCCCTGGCCTCTGCTCACCGGCGAACGTGCCCATTACGAACTGGCCGCCGGCCATGACATCTCCAGCCACATCCGCATCTATGAGCAGTTCGCCACCCCCGGCCAGATGCTGCCGGAGCAGGTCTGGGACGATCGCGACATGCCCGAGCATGGACTGTTTACAGGCAAGCCCGCCGGATCGGCCACACCGCTGGTATGGGCCCACGCCGAATATCTCAAGCTGCTTCGCTCCGCCCTCGACGGCAAAGTCTTTGATCGCGTAACACCCGTCCACGATCGCTACTGCACGGAGGACGGACAGCGCACCGTAAGGCGCGGATTGGAAATCTGGTCCGTCCGCCGTCCGATCCAAAGAGTAAACGCCGGAGACACCCTCCGCATCCTAGACGGGGACCGCTTTGAACTGCTGTGGACCACCGACGGCTGGAACTCGACCCATACCACCCAGAGCCGCGGACTGGGCAGCGCCGGCTTCAGTGCAGACCTTGATACAGACACCGGGGCGAGCCGGATATCATGGACTTTGCACTGGCCGGAGTCAGGCCGATGGCTTGGATACAATGGAAACGTCGAGATCGTATCAAAGTAAATGGCTTTACTCAACGATTTCTGACTCACACTGAAAGGACGATGGAATGACGACCAGCCCTGCGAGCGTTTCTCTTGACCAATTGTCGATCGACACCCTGCGACTGCTCGCCGTGGATGCGGTGCAGAAGGCCAACAGCGGCCACCCCGGTGCCCCCCTGGGCTGCGCCCCCATCGCCTACCTGCTCTATCACAAGCTGATGAAGCACAACCCCACGCACTGGAAGTGGTCCGACCGCGACCGCTTCGTGCTCTCCAACGGACATGCTTCCGCGCTGTTGTACTCCACGCTGCACCTGGCCGGCTACGGCCTTTCGCTGGACGATCTGAAGTCATTCCGCCAGTGGCACTCCAAGACGCCAGGCCATCCGGAAAGCGGCGAGGCCGAAGGCGTGGAAGTCACCACCGGCCCTCTCGGCCAGGGCTTCGGCATGGCGGTCGGCATGGCCATCGCGGAAAAGCACCTCGCCGCGGTTTACAACAAGCCCGCCCACACCATCGTCGACCACCACACCTACGTCCTCTGTGGCGATGGCGATCTGATGGAAGGCATCTCGCACGAAGCGGCTTCGCTGGCAGGCACCCTCCACCTCGGCAAACTCATCGTTCTCTACGACGACAACCTCATCTCCCTCGATGGCCCCACCGAATGGAGCTACACCGAGGACGTGCTGAAGCGCTTCGATGCCTACCACTGGCACACCTCTCGCGTCTCCGACGGCAACGACCTCGTCGCGATTGAGAAGGCTATCGAAGAAGCCAAGGCAGTCACCGACAAGCCCTCGCTCATCGCCGTGCGCACCATCATCGGCTATGGCAGCCCCCTGGCCGGCACCAACAAGGTCCACGGCGAAGCCCTGGGTGCCGCCAACGTCGCGGCCACCAAAAAGTTCTTCGGATTCCCTGAGGACCAGAGCTTCTACATCCCTGAAGACGCCCTCAAGAACTGGCGCCAGGCCGTCGATCGCGGCAAGCAGGCTGAAGCCGAATGGCAGACACGCTTCGATGCCTACGCCAAAGAGAATCCCGAGCTCGCTGAGCAGTTCAAGCGCGCCGTCGTCAACAAGCGCAAGCCGGGCTGGGAGAAGTCGCTGCCCACCTTCGGCACGGAAAAGAAGATAGCCACCCGCAACGCCGGCAACACCATCATGAACGCCATCGCGAACGACGTGCCGGAGCTGTTTGGGGGGGCTGCCGATCTTACCGCCTCCACCAAAACCATCTTCAAAAACAGCCCGCACTTCGCCGAGGACCCCGCCGGCCGCAACGTCTTCTTCGGCGTGCGCGAGTTTGGCATGTGCGCCGCAGTCAACGGCATGGCCGCGCATGAAGGCCTGGTGCCATACGGTTCAACCTTCTTCTGCTTCAGCGACTACTGCAAGCCTGCACTGCGCCTTGCCGCGTTAGCCCGCGCGCACTCGCTGTTCATTTACACACACGACTCCATCGGTTTGGGTGAGGACGGCCCCACGCACCAGCCCATCGAGCACCTCATGATGCTGCGCGCGGTGCCCGACCTCACCGACTATCGGCCCGCCGATGCCAACGAGACCACCGCCTGCTGGCGCCTGATGCTGGAGCGCAATGGAGCCGCCTTCATGGCCCTCAGCCGCCAGGACCTGCCCGTCATCGACCCCGCCAGGGTGGACGTCTATGCCGGCGTGAGCAAGGGCGCATACATCCTTGAAGACGCGGAGAATCCGCAGGTCATCCTCATCGGCACAGGCGCGGAGGTCTGGCCCTGCATGGACGCGAAGAAGCTGCTGGAGCGGGAAGGCATTCGCGCCCGCGTGGTCAGCATGCCCAGTTGGGAAATCTATGACGAGCAGAGCGCCGCGTACAAAGCCGGCGTCCTGCCCCACAATCTCCCCCGGCTGGCTGTCGAAGCAGGTTCGCCGCTAGGCTGGTACAAATATGTTGGCGAAGACGGCGGCATCATCGGGCTCGATCGCTTTGGCGCCTCCGCCCCCGGACCCACCGTCCTCGAAAAGCTCGGCTTCACCGGGCCGAACGTAGCCGAGCAGGCCAAAAAGCTGATTAAGAGCAGGGAATAGGGAATAGGCAGTAGGGAATAGAACGTTGTGCCTGCCGCCCGGTGCACGCCTTCTACTCCCTGCTCCCCGCTCCCCACTCCCTGCACTCCAAGGAGTGCACGTGAAGTTAGTCATCAGCGCGGACCACGCCGGTTTTCCTCTAAAAGAGGACGTGCGCGCGTACCTAAGCAAGAAAGGGCATGAGGTCGTGGATCTCGGCGCCTTCAACGGCAATGCCCCAGACGACTATCCCGATTTCGCCGAGTTGGTCGGAAACGCAATCAATGAAGGCGTTGCGCAGCGCGGCGTTCTCATCTGTGGATCCGGCGTAGGCGTCTGCGTCGCCGCCAACAAGATCCCCGGCATTCGTGCCGGCATGTGTCACGACACCTATTCCGCGCACCAGGGCGTGGAGCACGATGATATGAACGTCGTTGTGCTGGGCGCGCGCATCATCGGCTCGGCCCTGGCCTACGAAGTGGTTGATTCATTTCTGAACGCGAAGTTCCAGGCAACGGAAGAACGATTCAAGCGGCGATTCCAAAAGGTCATGGCCATCGAAGCGAAGTACCGCTGCGGAGACGGCTCCAACAGCAACGCATAAGAATCGCGGAGCGATGCAAGGTCCATCGCTCGCTGAACACGAGAGAACTGCAGCACTCCGGCACCATCAGAGACCTGCGGCGAAACAGTCTTTGTAGCAGGAGTTGATCGCCGTGATCATCAGTCACCTGTCGCGAAGCAGTCTGTGACAGAGAGTGAATCGCGGTAAACGATCAGAAATCTGCGCGGGTTTGTAACAGGGCACGGCTTTAGCCGGGCCGATGAATCACTGATTCCCTGCATCGGGGCTTTAGCCCCTGCTATCTTGCCTCATCACATGAATTCAAGCCGTTCCATGGCTGCTCCGGTTTCCGCAGCCGCACAGGATGCAGCTACACGCTGCCTGGAAGTGAGGCGCCGATGTTCCCCTTCGACGTGATCCTTTTCGATGTAGGCGGAGTCCTGCTTACCAACGGTTGGGATCATTGCGAGCGCAAGGCTGTGCTGGACCAGTTCGGTCTGGACGCTGCCGAGTTCGAAGCGCGCCATCCGCAACCCAACGACGCCTGGGAACGCGACGTCATTACGGCTAAGCAGTACCTCGATCTCACGGTGTTCTATGAGCCACGCCGTTTCACCGCGGACGACTTCCTTCAGGCGCTGTTCGCGCAATCCGTCCCGCTTCCGCACGGCGGGTTAAGCATCCTTCAGGAGTTGGCCGCATCTGGCAAGTGGATGCTTGGCTGTTTGAACAACGAGGCACGCGAGCCCAACGAGTACCGCCTCAGGAAATACAATCTTCGCGACACGTTCGACGTCGCTCTAAGTTCCTGTTACGTTGGCCTGCGTAAGCCGTACCCGGCCATTTACAAGCGCGCGCTCAATATCCTAAGCAAGCCAGCGGAGCGCATTCTGTTCATTGACGACCGGCAGGAAAACGTCGCTGGCGCAGAGGCGGCGGGCATGAAGGCAATTCGGTTTGACGGCGCCGAGCAGTTGCGGCGCGATCTGGAAACATTAAGCGTCTTTTGACGCTTCTCGAAGGGAGAACGAGATGCAACTCGGTTTGATCGGCCTCGGCAAAATGGGCGGCAACATGGCGGAACGTCTGCGGCTCGGCGGCCACCAGGTGATTGGCTTCGACTTCAACGCTGAGGCCGTGCAGAAACTCACGGCGTCAGGCAACGTGGGCGTTTCGTCTCTCGAAGAGATGGCCAAAAAGTTTGAGGGCCGCAAGGCTATCTGGATCATGGTGCCGCAGGGCAAGCCGGTCGACGACACCATCGCCCAACTCGAGCCGCTGCTCAATCAGGGCGACATCCTGATTGATGGCGGCAACTCGAATTACAAGGATTCGCAGCGCCGCCATGCGGAAGTCGCCGCCAAGGGCTTTCAGTTTGTCGACGTAGGAACCTCCGGCGGCGTGTGGGGCCTGAAAGAGGGTTACAGCATGATGATCGGCGGCGACAAAGACGCCGTCGACTACCTCACCCCCATCTTTGAAACACTTGCCCCCGCGAAAGACAAGGGCTGGGGTCACGTGGGGCCGGCTGGCGCCGGGCACTTCGTCAAGATGGTCCACAACGGCATCGAGTACGGCATGATGCAGGCCTTCGCCGAAGGCTTCACCATCATGGAAAAGAAAGAAGAGCTGGACCTCGACCTGGCGCAGATTTCCGAGATCTGGCGTTACGGCAGCGTAGTGCGCAGTTGGCTCCTCGACCTTACCGCCGACGCCCTCAGCAAAAATCCCACTCTCGACGGATTGTCCGCCTACGTGGCTGATTCCGGCGAAGGCCGCTGGACTGTCTTCGAGGCGATCGACCTGAACGTCTCGGCCCCCGTCATTACTGAATCACTGATCCGCCGCATTCGTTCCCGCGAAGAAAACAACTTCACCGACCGCATGCTGGCTATCATGCGCAACGCCTTCGGCGGCCATGCCGTCAAGAAAGACTAACCAAGGGGAATACGAACAGCCGATAGGGAGTCTACAAAAGGCAGACTGCGATGTGGCGCCTGCTCCCTATCCCCTACCCCCTCCCCCTGTCGATCGGAGATCGATTTATGGCAACCGTGCAGATGAGAGTTCGTCCTGAGGACCTTTCGAGCGTGCCGCCGGCCACCGAAAGAATCCCCAATCCCGCCATCCTGGTGATCTTCGGCGCCTCCGGCGACCTGACCAAACGCAAGCTTCTGCCTTCGCTGTTTCACCTGCGTCAGGCCGGCCTGCTCCCAAAGCAGTTCGCCATTGTAGGGGTTGCGCGCCGCCCGCTCGGCAATGAATTCGCTGAAGACATGAAGGAAGGCATCCTCCAGTTTGGCGGAGTAGAAGCATCCGACCCGAAACTCGATGAATTCATTCAGCACGTCAGTTACTATCCACTCACCTTCGACGATGCCGCGGGATATGCCGGACTCAAAACCGAGTTAGACCGCATCGCGAAAGAGAAAGGCATCGGCAACGATCGTCTTTTCTATCTCGCCACGGCTCCGGAATACTTCGCTTCCATCGTCGAAAACCTCGGCGCCCAGGGCATGAACGAAGTGGAAGACGGGCGCATCGGCGTGGTCATTGAGAAGCCCTTCGGCCACGATCTCGAATCGGCTCGCGACTTGAATCACCAGGTCAATGCCGTGTTCCACGAGAACCAGGTGTTCCGCATCGATCACTATCTTGGCAAGGAGACGGTCCAGAACATATTAGTGTTCCGCTTCGCCAATGGAATCTTCGAGCCCATCTGGAATCGCAACTACATTGACCACGTGCAGATCACCGCGGCCGAGAGCATCGGCATTGAAGGCCGCGGCCCTTTCTACGAAAAGGCCGGCGCGCTGCGCGACGTGCTCCAAAACCACGTCATGGAACTGCTCAGCTTCGTCGGCATGGAGCCGCCCTCCAGCTTCGACGCAGACGCCGTCCGCCGCGAAAAGGTCAAGCTGTGGCAATCCATTCCCAACATTCCTATCCTCAACGCCGTGCGCGGCCAGTACGGTCCCGGCATCGTGGACGGCAAGCGCGTTGGCGGCTATCGGGAAGAGGAACGCGTCAATCCGGAGTCGGGCACCGAGACCTACGCGGCCGTGCGCCTGCAGATTGAAAACTGGCGATGGGCCGGAGTGCCCTTCTATCTGCGCGCCGGAAAACGCCTCAAAAAACGCGCCACTGAAATCACCATTCAGTTCAAGCAGCCGCCGTTGCTGATCTTCAACCGCATGCAGGCGGCGGGCCCCTGCACGGAGATCCAGCCCAACGTCCTCAGCATTCGCATCCAACCCGACGAAGGCATCGCCCTGCGGTTTGGAGCCAAGGTGCCCACCGCGCCGGGGATGGCCGTCTGCCCGGTGAACATGGATTTCGATTATTCGCAGGCCTTCGGCAAGTCCACCGCCACCGGCTACGAGCGGCTCTTGATGGATGCCATGCTTGGCGATCAGACGCTGTTCTCGCATCGCGACGGCGTGGAGATCAACTGGGCGCTTTATACGCCGATTCTGCAGGCTTGGGCCGCCAAAGAGCCTGAGGTGTTCCCGAATTACTTCGCCGGTTCCTGGGGCCCCGACTGCGCTGATCGCCTTTTGGAGCGCGATGGCCACATCTGGCGGAACAAACTGGGTAAGCCCGAATAAAGCGGGAAAGAAGAGGGCGGGGAATTGACAAGACATCTTGGCTCACAGGCTGACCGCGAGCCCTCTTCATTTTGGCAAATCTTCCTCGCCCATCACAACCGTTCGTGCCGGCTCGTGTCTAACTACACAGATGAAAGGCTTGCTCAATCTTGGTGTGTCTGGGTGGATGATCGCCCTTCTGTTGGTGATCGGCGCCGGTGAGGCCCACGCACAATCAGGAAGCTTCACGGTAAGTCAGAACGGCCACCAGGTTGGCACAGCGTCGTTTCAGATAACTCCCGGCACGTCCGGCTATGACTCCACCGCCACCGTGAAGGTCTCGATGCAGGGCCTCGAATATAGCCTGTCAAAGACTGAACAACAGGACACGAACCATCACCTTCAGCACGTTGTGCTCAGCGGCATCGTCAACAACTCCGTCGTCAACGTCATCGCCAGGCCCGACGCGTCGAACTTACTGGTGAATATCTCGGCAAAGGGTCGCAGTTCCACCTCACGCCTGCCCTTGCACGCATCGGCCGTACTTCTGCCGGACTTTGACCCCGGCGCACTTCAGACTCTGCTGCTGGCTGCCGCCGCGCAGAACGGCCGCGATCTCTGGGTCATCCTTCCCAAGCAGGCCGGATCAACGCAGGCTGTTCAGTTCGCAACCTTCGCAGATGAGCAGGGTGCCCTGGAGGGCAAGGCAGTTGCGGTGCACCATCTGGCTGCAACGATATCCGGAGAAGAAACCGACCTGTTCGCCGGCCCTGACAACCAGCTTCTCCAAGCCGAACTGCCGCAGCCGGGTTTCGCTCTGGTGCGCAAGGGCTTCGTGCTCACCCCGCCCAAACGCGCCCCGGCGCCATCGAATCAGTAGCCTGTCTCAGAAAACCAGAAACTCCGCATCCACCGGAACCTGCAGAGCATTCGCGAGGGCGTTAGTCTCAGCCGCCAGCCCTACGATCGCCAGCAACTCACCGTGCTGCTCATTCGTCATCCCTTTGGCGCGCGCCGCCGCCGTGTGGGAGTGAACGCAGTACGTGCAGGCATTGTTTGCGGAAACGGCAATGTAGATGAGTTCCCTGGTGAGCGGATCGAGAGTCCCCGGCGCGAGCATCACCTGCTTGATACTGGTCCACGTTCGTTCCAGTAACGCGGGTTGACTGGCGAGAGCGCGCCAGAAGTTGTTCACAAATTCCGATTTGCGGGTTATGCGGATGTCGTCGAATACCGCCTTCACTCGCGGATCGGCTGCGGCTTCTTCATCTGTCCAAAGCTTTGCAGTTCCCATAGGCCTGCCCCTTGTTGAGGGTCCGCGCCCAAAAGCCGAAACTCGCGCCCGACGCGTTTCCTCTATGTTCTCAGAGACAGCTGACCGTGCCTGATCAGGCCGCAAGCTGCGCACGCATCTCCGCAGCGTACTGGTCCGCGTTCAGTCCCGCGAGCAGATGGATCACATCTCCGTCCAGACGGACCACGCCACCAATGCCCTCCGCCTTCAGATCCGCATCACTCACATGGCTCACTTCGCGTACCACCAGCCGCAGCCTCGTTTCCGCGCAGGCATCCACGCGAACAATATTGCCCTTGCCGCCCACCGCCGCAATGTAGACATTGGCCTTGCGCGCCGCATCCGGATCGCGGAGCGGCGGCTGCATGCCAGGATTCACGGGCGCCTTCACTGGCGAAGGTTCTTCGATTTCGTCGGCCTCGGGCCCCGCAGTTTTCAGGTACTCCTGAATCTCGGTCTTTAGATTTTCGCTCTGCGTGCCGAAGATGGCCTGCACACCGTCTCCTAGAATCACCACACCCGCGGCGCCAAGAGCCTTGAGTCTTTCGGGGCTCGCCTTGGTGACATCATTCAGCTTCACGCGCAAACGCGTGATACACGCGTCCAGGCTGGCTATATTGCTGCGGCCGCCGAAGGCGCGCACAATCTGCAGCTCGAAGCTGTCTGCGGCAGAGCGCACCGCTGCGCCTGCTTCCTGTTCCACCTCGCGTCCCGGTGTGAGCAGATTGAAGCGGCGAATGGCGAAGGAGAACACGCCGTAATACATCGCAGCCCATATGGGCCCAAGCACCCACAGCCAAAGCGCATTATGCGATTTGTTGAACAGCACAATGTAATCGATGAGCCCGTGGGAAAACGTGAAGCCGTGCCGGATGTTCAAGAGTATGCACACAAGGTACGCCGCGCCGGCAAGCACCGCATGTATCGCATACAACACCGGCGCCACAAACAGAAACGAGAATTCGATGGGCTCTGTGATGCCGGTAAGAAACGCAGTCAGTGCCGCGGAGATCATGATACCGCCCACCTTGACTCGCTGGTCGGGACGCGCAGCGCGCCAGATAGCGATAGCTGCCGCGGGCAGGCCGAACATCTTGAACAGATAGCCACCGGTCATCCTGCCTGCCGTGGGATCGCCCGAGATGAAGCGCGCAATCTCGCCATGTACGAGCGTGCCGGTCGCCGGGTCGGTATAGTCGCCGGCCTGAAAGAAGAACGGCACGTTCCACACGTGGTGCAGCCCGAATGGAATGAGCGCGCGCTCCACGACTCCGTAGATCGTGAAAGCCAGCGCCGGGCTCTCGTGCACCGCCCAATGCGAGAATGCGTCGATGGCACGATCAATGGGAGGCCAGATGAAGCTGAGCATGGCCCCGGCCACTATGACGGCGAACGCCGTGATGATCGGAACCGAGCGCTTCCCGGAGAAGAAGCCGAGATAGCTGGGCAACTTCGTTCGATAGAACCGCTTGAACACCGCTGCCGCGATCAGTCCAACGATGATGCCACCGAATACGCCGGTTTCGATCGATGGGATACCCATGATCGTGTCGGTTTCGATGCCGCGCAGCTTCGCGCAGGTTCCCAGCGTCGCCAGGAACACCACATAGCCCACCGTGCCGGCCATGGCGGCCACGCCGTCGTTGTCGGCAAGCCCGATGGCGACGCCGATCGCAAACAGCAGGGGCAGATTCCCGAAGATGGCGCTTCCCGCGGTCGCCATGATCTGCGATAGCCACAGCGGCAACCATGGAAAATTCGCACTGCCCACGCCCAGCAGGATGCCCGCCACTGGAAGCACGGACACCGGCAGCATCATGCACTTGCCCACCTTCTGCAACAGAGAGAACGCGCCCTGAAAGGAGATCTTCATGTCATGCCCCCGCGCCGGTCAGTGATGGTTCGGATTCAAAGCTCGCCACGAGCGCACGCACGTCCTCCGCGGACTCGGCAGTGAGGGCGCTGGTCGCCAGCTTGCGGCAGCTATCGATGTTAAGCGTGCGGATCTGCGCCTTCACCGCGGGAATCGCCGGCAGGCTGGCGCTGAGTTCATCCACTCCCAGCCCAATCAGCAGCGGCACGGCACAGGCGTCGGTAGCAATTCCCCCGCACACCCCCACATGCCGGCCCGCCGCGTGAGCGCCCTCGACGGTATGTGCGATGAGATTGAGCACCGCTGGATTGAGCCCATCTACTCGTGGGGCCAGCTTCGGATGACCACGGTCCATGGCCAGCGTGTACTGCGTCAGGTCGTTTGTGCCGATGGAGAAGAAGTCCGCCTCGCGCGCAAACTGCGCCGCCATCACTGCCACCGCCGGGACCTCCACCATGATGCCCGTGGGCACCGTCGGCACGCCCAGCGCAGCGGCTTCTTCCGCCAGCATCGCTTTCACATCGCGCAGCTCATCCAGGGTGGTGATCATGGGAAACATCACCCGCACCTGCCCGTAAGCCGCAGCGCGAAGGATGGCGCGCAACTGGGTGCGCAGAATCTCCGGGCGATCCAACCCCACACGAATTCCGCGCTCGCCCAGGAATGGGTTGTCCTCTTCAGGAATCGGCAGATAAGACAGGGGCTTGTCGCCTCCCACATCAAGGGTGCGTATCGTAAGCGGATGCTCCAAGCCCATCGTTTCCGCAATCGACTTGTAAAGCTCGAACTGCTCCTCTTCGCCCGGCGCGTCCCCACGTTCCATGAACAGAAATTCCGAACGCAGCAGCCCAACGCCTTCCCCGCCCAGCGTTACCACCTGCCGGGCCTCCTTCAAGCCGCCGATATTGCCGAACACCTCAATGCGCGTGCCATCTGTCGTAATGGCAGGTTCCATCGCATGCGCCAGGTTGGTTTTGCGGCGCTCTTCCGCTACCTGCTGCGCGGAACGCACTTTCGCAATCTGCTCGGCCGATACGTGCAGCCGCAGTGTTCCCTTATTGCCGTCAAGGATCACGGTGGTGCCGTTGGGGACGTCGAGAGCTCCCGGCTCAATCCCGGCCAGCGCCGGCAACCCCAGCGAGCGCGCCAGGATCGCCACATGCGACGTCGCCCCGCCGCGCGTCGTCGCGAAGCCCCGCACCCGCGAGCGATCAAGCGTGGCGGTATCGGAAGGCGTCAGGTCTTCCGCGATGAGAATCGCATTGGCCGGATAATCAGGCTGGCGGATGTCCGCGCCGGCGAGCAGGGCTAGCACCCGCGTACCCACGTCGCGCAGATCATTGGCGCGCTGCGCCAGCAGTTCATTGCGCAGCGCGGCGAGCCGGTCCGCGTGAACGGTTACGGCCTTTTTCCATCCGAACGCCGCACTCTTTCCTTTCGCCATCGCGGACTCCACCATCTCCAGCAAATCCGGATCGGCAAGCAGCTCCTGATGCGCCGCGAAGATCGCCGCCTTGGCTGGATCGGCCTTGGCATGCAGACTCGCCCGCAGTGCTTCCAACTGCCCCTGCGCCGCAGAAAGCGCTGCATCGAAGTGGCGGCGCTCGTCGTCGACGCCGTGTCCAGATTCCTGCACCTCAATCTCCGCGCGCCGTACCTGAAAGATCTCGCCCACCGCAAGGCCCGGTGAGGCTGCCACGCCCGCCAGCACGTTAGGATCGGCCGACTTCCGTCGCGACGCCGGCGCAGCCGAGGCATTCACAGTGGTGGTTGCAGGCGCCGGCGCAGGAGTACATCCTTCGTCGCCACAGCCCTCAGCCAAAACCGACCGCAACTTCTCCACAGCGGCCGCAGCATCGGGACCCGAGGCAATCACGTGCACCTTGGCTCCGTAGGAAACCTCCATCGCCATGATGGCCGTGACACTGCGCGCATTCGCCTGCCGCTCTCCGGTCTGCAGCTTGATGGCTGATTTGAAGCTGCGCGCCAGATTGGCCAGTACCGCCGCCGGACGTGCATGCAGCCCCGTGCGATTCGGAATGATCACGGCTTCAGAGGTGACGGTCGCCATACCCTCCGCGGCTGTCGCGGTTTCCGCCGCGGTGAACGTCACCGTGAACAGTGTGTCTTTGCCGGCCGCGACAAAACCGCTGGCGCGCTCCCAAGCCGCAACGCGATCGCTGTTTGCCACCACGATCTGGGTCAGCAGGCTCTTGGCACGGGTGGCAAGAAAATCGAGATCGAACTCGATCAGTGCATCGCCGGCCCGCACCTTGTCGCCCTTCTTCACGTGTGCGGTGAAACCCTCTCCCTTCAATGCAACGGTGTCAATGCCTACATGCATGATGAGTTCGAGGCCCTCCTGCGTCCGCAGCGTCAAGGCGTGCCCCGCAGGATGCACCGACACGACCTCGCCATCGCACGCAGCCAGCAGCACGTTGTCCACAGGGTCGACGGACAGTCCATCGCCCACCATCTTCTGGGCAAACACCGGATCCGGGACACGTTCAAGCGGCCACACCTGGCCGGAAAGTGGAGTGAGAATTCTGATCTGTGCCATATGCCATCGCTTTCATCGAGAGATAAGAGGCATGTTTCAGTGCGCTTGCTCGGGTTGAACATGCAGCAGGGATGATGCACCTGCACGGGCAGTTCGTTTTTGACGAACGTCTACGTTACGGTTTTGTTCGCACTCGAGTCGCGCGCTGAAGGTAAGTTCGATTGCGGTTTGGTGTCAGCTGGCAAAAATGCGAGAACCAGGTCTGCATGCGGTGAAACAGCGATCGCTGCAGGTCTCTCGCACGCGGCTGAACGTTTTGACAGTTAACTCGCGCGCGCAGGAGTGATCGCATGCTGCGTAAACTCCATGCTCTTCCTTCTCATGCCTCTATTGGCGAAAGGAAGTCGTATCGCAAGCGCCCGGGAGGTGTGACGTGCGGAGGTACAAAGTCAGAGTTGCCGTCGCAATTTGTATAACGCTGCTGGTCTTTGAAGCCAGAGGACAGGCCCAGTCAGCCGGCGAACTTGAGCAGATCCGCCAGCAGATGGATCAGCTAAAACAGGATTACGCCGCGATGAGCCACGCGTACCAGGACCGCCTCAAACAGCTCGACCAGCGCTTGCAGCAGCTCGAAACCGCGAACGCACATCCCGCAGCAGACTCCGCCGCGGTAGCCTCTGCCGCTCCGATCTCGCGCCCCGCCTCCATCGGGCAGGCGGCAACAACTCAGCCTCCGGCGCAGTCACAGAACCAGTCAGCCCAGGCGAGCGACCCGTTCGAACACCCCACAAACTCCATGCAGCTCTCACTCTCGCAGCAACAAGCGTCTCCCGTGCGCGAGAGGATGGAGACAATCCTGCGCAATTACATCGACATCACCGGGTACTTCCGAGCGGGATACGGCCATGACGATGAAGGAGGTCCGCAGGTTGGCTTCCAGGCGCCGGGCGCGCTCGCCAAGGGCCGCTTGGGTAATGAGCCTGAAAATTACGGGGAGCTCGCCTTTTCCAAGACCTTTTACCTCCCCGACGCGTTCTCTCTTGCGCACAACCCCGCTGGGGGACCGTCTACGCAGCCTCTCGGGCACTTCCAGGTCCGCGTCTCGATGTTCAACCCCTACCAGAACTACAACGTTTCCAGCGGCACCAGCTTTGGGATCGCGGAGGCATGGGGCGCCATCGGCAACATCAGCGCCGCCCAGCCCACCCTGAAGGTGTGGGCGGGAAATCGCTACTATCGCCGTCATGACATGCACATCGACGATTTCTTCATGTACAACATGAGCGGCGGTGGCGGTGGCGTGGAGGATATCAAGCTGCCCTTCGGGAAGTTGGCTCTCGCCTGGATTGGGATCGGTTCCCAGAGCGCATTCAGCGATGCCCCGCAGCCCGATGCCACAAACAAAGCCGGCTTCAACAAGAGCAACTTCGACCTTCGCCTCTACGAGACGAAAATGTTGGGCGGCACCGGTGAATTCGGCTTTGACGTCACCCACTCCACCGCTGGAAAGGATCAAGCGGGAAATTCCGCCTCAAGCGCGACCGGTGTTTCCGTCACCTTCATCCATACCGCCGAAAGATGGGCCGGCGAAAGCAACATGAACAAATTTTTCATCCAGTACGGTCACGGGCCTGCCAAGACCTTCACCTCGGGATTCGAGACCTATGCCACTTCCGCGGGAACTTTCATCCGGCCGGATGCTTCGGGGTCGTACCGCTTCCGCGTGGCCGACAACATGATCTTTGAAACGGGCAATCACTTCACGGTCAGCCCGGTCGTGCTCTATCAGCTCACGGAGTACAAGGAGTACGGAGGCAGGCAGCATTGGTTCTCCAGCGGCGCGCGCCCGCAGGTCCATTTCAATGACTATGTGAACCTGGCCCTCGAGCCCTTCGTGGACTGGACCGACAACAAGGACACCGGCGTCAGCGATTACCTTTTCAAGCTCACGTTCGCACCGCAGGTTTCGCTCGGCCGGCACTTCATGAGCCGTCCCGCCATACGAGGCTTTGTGACGTATGCGCAGTGGGGCAACGGTTTCAAGGGGCAGATCGGCGGCCCCGATTACACCACGAGCACCCAGGGCCTCACCTGGGGCGCGCAGATGGAAAGCTGGTGGTGATCCACCTTCGCTCCGCGCGCACTCGCGGCATCTTCGCTTCTGGGACGAGGGTGGGCACAGCGAATCCCGCCAAACCCCTGATGTAGCATGATCTCGACCGCCGATGAGCCCGACGCGCCCAATGCTCTTGCTTCTACCCGGACTGGAAGGTTCCGGTGACCTCTTTGACGCCCTCATCGAAGAACTCGGCCCGCGCTTCGACACGCAAGTCGTCCGCTATCCCGCTGCGTGCTACTCCTATGCCGACGCCGAGCGCGAGGTGCGTGCGGTGTTGCCTGCCTCAAGGTCTTGCATCCTGTTGGCGGAGTCCTTCTCTACGCCTCTTGCAATCGAACTCGCGGCAAAGCTGCCCAGTGCCGTTGATGCCCTCATCCTGTGCAATGGATTCGCCTCGAACCCGCTCAGCGGCATCGAGTCCATGATGGCTATAGCGGCCTCGCCCTGGTTCTTTCACATCCCGCTCACCACCATCGCCGCCCAAACGTTTCTCGTTGGCTCCGATGCGCCCGATGGCGTGACCGAGACAGTCCAGCGAACCATCGCCCCGGTCGCCCCCGCCACACTGGCCGCCCGATTCGGAGCCGTTCTCCGCTGCGATGCCCGGGAAGCCCTGCAGAAGCTTGCACAACCCATCCTCTATCTGTATGCCACGCGCGACCGCCTCATCGGCGCCGCCGGGGTCAACCAGATTCTCCGCCTCAGGCCTGACATTCCCATCGAGCGTATCGACGGCCCGCATCTGCTTCTGCAGACACAGCCACGCCGCTCCGCCGAGATCATTACCCGCTTCATCAGCACAGCCGTACCCGCGCCGACTTAGACCGCGCTGCCCGCCGCCACGGCCGACGCCCAAGCCCACTGGAAGTTAAACCCACCCAGGTGCCCGGTCACGTCCACCGCTTCGCCAATAAAGAACAGGCCCGGCATAATCCGCGCTTCCATGGTGCGGGCGTTCAAATCGTCGGTATTTACGCCGCCGGCCGTCACTTCGGCCTTCTCGAAACCCTCAGTCCCCGCGGGATGGAACTCCCAGTCGCGCAGCCTCCGCTCGCTCGCGTCCAATGCCGCGTTCCCCCACCCTTCGGGGGCGCCTACTTCGGCCACGCGATCTGCCATCCGCTGTGGCAGGAACCCACGCAGGGCCTGGCGGAAGGCTGTCTCATCGCGCCGCCCCCGCGGCTCCAGCAGCGTCTGCAACAGTCGTTCGCCGCTCTTCAGAGCTGGCGCAAAGTCCAGATGAAGAGCCTCTCCCGGCCGCCAGTAGGACGACGCCTGCAGAATCGCCGGCCCGCTCAGGCCCCGGTGGGTCACCAGCATCTTCTCGCGAAAGCGCTTTGCCGGCCTACGGCCATGCCTCGCATCCGAGTCCTCGCCAGCCCATGCAATCACCTCAGCCGACACGCCTGTCAGTTCGGTCCAGTGTGCCTCCTCGCCGCCCAGCACCAGCGGCACCAACGCGGGGCGGGGATCAACCACGCGCAGCCCAAACTGCCTCGCAAGATCGTACGCCAGGCCCGTAGCCCCGAGCTTCGGAATCGACAACCCTCCGGTCGCCACCACCACTGCGTCGGCTTCGAAGTTCCCCGCGTGCGATTCAACCCGGAACCGGCCGCCCTCGCCGGCCCGCTCCACGCGAACGTCCCGCGCATTCAGAACCAGGTGCACCCGCCCCCGCTCACACTCCGCCCGCAGCATGTCGAGAACAGCCCACGATGAGTGGTCGCAGAACAGTTGACCCAGCGTCTTCTCGTGCCAGGGGATGCGATAACGGTTGATGAGTTCCAGGAAGTGCTGCGGGGTGTAAAGCGCCAGCGCTGATTTGGCAAAGTGCGGATTGGCGGAGAGAAAGCGGTCGGGCGCGCAGTGGATATTGGTGAAGTTGCACCGGCCGCCGCCGGATATCAGGATCTTCCGTCCGGGCTGGGCGTTGTGATCCAGCAGCGCTACCCGCCGCCCGCGCTCTCCGGCCACCGCCGCGCACATCAGCCCTGCAGCTCCGGCTCCCAGAACTACGACATCGTAAACGCGCGCGACGGAGCCGATGGGCATATCTCCATTCTCTCAGCCCTTTGCTTCATCCTCGGCGCTCTTACACAGTGATCACTTGAGCACTGCATCCCCTAAAACATCTGATCCCAGACACGGCAACGCCCCCGCGGTCCTTCCAATCGCGAGGGCGTTCCGGTTCGTGCGGCATGCAGGAGGCAGTTAGCTGGCCGCACCGCAGGCGTCTACCGCTTAATGATCTTTTCCAGCCGTGGGTCGCCCCAGAGCGACGCGAATAACTTCTCCTCGTACACTTTGCTCAGTCCGGAGAAGTGTTGCTCCCTGGCGCGGCTCAGATACTCGAGTGCGCCCTCCATGTTGCCGCGTCGCGCGTACGCCATGGCGATCATGTAGTCTACCCGGCCGCGCTGCTCCGGTGTGCTCACCCGCACCTGAACCCCATCCGCGCTTCCGCTCAGGATGTCGGCGTTCAGTTCCAGCGCCCGCGCATATTCCGTCATGGCCCGGTCCATCTGGCCCAGCCCGGCCCATGCCTCAGCCATATTCAAGTGCGCAGGTGCGCTCGCCTCATTCAGCTCGAGCGCCTTCTTGAGATCCCGGATCGCCGCGTTGTATTTCTTGTTCAGGCACTCCGCGGCGCCCATATTGTTGTACGCATTTACGAACAGCGGATCGTGCTTGACCGCCTGCGAAAATGCCTTGCGCGCCGATCCATAGTCCCGCAGTTGCAAATACGAGATCCCGAGCTTGTTGTAGAGCTTGGCCTCGCCCGGAGTAGCTTTAATCGCCTCCTTGTAATATCCCGTGGCGTCGCTGAACTGCTCGTGAATCCGGGCAAGGTCCCCTTTCAGCTCTGCCGCTTCGGCCACCTTGATCTTGTCGACCCGGGCCACGTCTGCGGCGAATGGGTCGGCCTTCGCATAGGTAACAGCGCCGAACGCCATGGCCAGCCATCCCATCATCCACATAAGTCCTCTCATTGGGTACCTCCGTTCGTCCCTTTCGGTTTGCCCTGAAGTGTTGCTGTTGCCTTCCGGACTCACCCTCATCTTCGAGTCCTAGTAGACGTCGCTCCTTCCCCCGCCACAACGCTAGACCTGCTACCCGGGAACCGAATTCCTGTTACATCGGTGTGTATTTTGCGGAAGTGCTCTCAAATGATCGGGATCCGATTCATCGCTTCTGGCGTATTCACTGTCAGTGGCGTCGAGTTACAGCAGCGGTCGTGGGGCTAATACCCCGTTACACCCGGTTGCAGGCCCTATCGGTACACCGTTAAATCCCACTCGAAGCAGGGAAGTGGCGTTACCATAGGCTTCGATCCGAAGATGGATAGCCGAATGACCTCAGGAAGCACCATGCCGGTCACGCATCTGGAAGAACGTGAGGAACTTGCGGCCGTGCTCCGTGCTCCGGAGTTCGCTCGGGCACCTCGTCTGGCACAGCTCCTCGAATATCTCTGCGAAAAGCTCTTCGCGGGTGCCACCGGTCAGATCAAGGAGTATTCCATCGGCGTCGAGCTCTTTGGACGTAGTCCGGCATTCGACCAGGAATCCGACTCCATCGTCCGCGTGGAGGCCAATCGCTTGCGAAAACGTCTCGCTGAGTACTATGCAGGCGAGGGTGCCGGCCACGCCCTCCGGATCGCAATTCCCGTCGGACAATACGTGCCGGAGTTTCAACGCAGCCGGCGTGCCGCACCGGATCCGGATCCGGCACTGCTCTCTGGAATCCCAACGTCCCCAGCTCCCTCTGCCGGCCGCCGCAGGCAGCTGATTCTCTGGATTTCCCTGGCCGGAGGCGCATGCGCCATCCTGCTGGTCGCCGCATTCGTTGCTTTCTGGGCGCGCGGCCGGCAGCCGCACGTCACCGCTGAGCCGATCACTGGGGAGCGTTCCTCAGGCTTCCCGCCGGATTTCGCCGTCGGCGTGCCCTCCGGAGACGAGGTTCGGATCCTCTGCGGCGCCACCCATAGTTTGGTTGACCATGCCGGAAAGCTCTGGACCGCTGACGAGCGCTTCACGGGGGGTGCCGCCATCAAAAGCTCGGTTCAGCACATCTGGCGGACCCAGGAACCGGCCTTCTACCGCACCAGCCGCCAGGGCGATTTTCGCTACGATCTGCCCCTGCGGCCAGGCGTTTACGAGCTGCGCCTCCACTTTGCTGAAACCGTCTATGGGCCGGAGTCCACCGGCACTGGCGGCGAGGGCAGCCGGCTTATGACGGTCCGCGTCAACGGCAAGGCTGTTCTGTCCGCGTTTGATGTGGTGGCCGACGCGGGCGCCAGCCGCACCGCGGACGTGAAGGTCTTCCCCGATATTTCGCCAGGCAATGACGGCCAACTCCACCTCGAATTCGCTGGCCAGGACGGCGCCCAGGCGACCCTTTCTGCCGTAGAGATCGTGCCTGGGCGAAGGGGGAAGATGCGCCCCGTCCGCATCCTGACCCGCCAAAGTCCCTACTATTCCAACGACAGCCTCTGGTGGAGTCCCGACAGCTACTTCGAGGGCGGTCAGTTCGCCACCTACACCACGCCCGTGACCGGCACCGACGACCAGGAGCTCTACGATTCCGAACGCTGGGGGAACTTCTCGTACGCTATTCCAGTCGCCCCCGGCCGCTACACCCTGAGTCTCCACTTTGCGGTGCGCCATGGTGAATGGCCGACGTCGTCCTCCGGCGGTCCCGGCGCCGCCCACATCTTTGATGTGTACTGCAACGGCAAAGCCCTGCTAGAAAACTTTGACCTGCCCCGCGAGGCGGGCAACAAGGACATACTGGTCCATCGCGCCACCGGCCTGGAACCTAATGCCCAGGGCAAGCTCATGCTCACTTTTGTTCCTGTTCAGGGGTACGCAACCGTGACCGGGATTGAGGTGGTTCCACAGTAAGCCCCGCCCTGGCAGAGCCAGGAGGGCAGCGCTATCCGGTGCGTATTGAAGACCGGTTGGAGCCTATCGTTTCCGGCTGGCAACCGGAAGTAGATCATTCTGTTCTCGCGGTGGTAAGCTCTTCTGCACCCTGGGAGGTGTCCCTGTGAAAGGCCGCTTCGTTTCCCTGCTTGCGCTGGCTGTCGGTTCTGTCGTCCCCCTTATCGGTCAGGATGCGCCCATCGACTCCGGCACCACCCTCCGCATCAACAGCCGCGCCGTGCTGGTGGATGTGATTGTCACGGATCACGACGGGAATCCCGTGAAAGGGCTGCCAAAGGACGCCTTCCGGCTCATCGAGCAGGGGTCTCCGCAGACCGTCTCCTTCTTTGAAGAGCATCGCGGTTTGACGCCGGAAAAGAGGCGGGACATTTCCATGCCGCAACTCCCTCCAAACGTCTTCAGCAACTATTCGCCGATTGCGACCCCACCGGCCGTAAACATCCTGCTGCTGGATGCTCTGAATACACCCATGCAGGATCAGGTTTATCTGCGCCAGTCGGCCCAAAAATACCTCAAGAGCCTGAAGCCGGGGTCCCGCCTCGCGATTGTGACGTTGGGGCTCAAATTGCGGTTTGTGGAGGGCTTTTCCGACGATCCAGCGGTGCTGGCTACAGCGCTGGGATACAAGAAAAACGACAAGCCCGAGCCCGCGGTGCTGCTGCAATCCAAAGAAGAGACGCACGCCGAGAGCACGGTGGTGAGCCTGATGAACCAGATGGTGGGCGCAGGGGCGGGCGGGTTGACCCCGGCCGCCTCGGCCGCCATGATCCAGTCGTTTCAGCAGTTTCTGGCGGAGAACAAATACGCGCAAACTGCCGACCGGGAGTACCGGACCACGCAGGCCCTGCAGCAGCTTGGGATTTACCTTTCCGCCTTCCCGGGGCGCAAGAATCTAATCTGGATGTCGGGGGCCTTTCCGCTCGATATCTTCGGGGTGACCGATATGCGCTTTGACGATTCGGTCCCAAAGACGGTGAATCTGTTGGCGGCGGCGCGGGTGGCGGTGTATCCCGTGGACGTTCGGGGTGGCTGGACGCACACCGTTTTTACGGGAGAGAGTCGGGTCGACGATAGGATATCGACGCAACAGGAGATGATCGGTCCGGCGCAGGGGTTTCCGCCGACAACGAGCGATCCTTCCACGATCAATACCGGGCACGACGATGTTACGACTCCGAGCGGCGTTGTGACTCACGCTATCCAGGCGGAGAGCGCAGCCAACAACTCCAGCAATGCGACGATGGACATGCTGGCTGACCAGACGGGGGGCAAAGCGTTCTACAACGGCAACGATCTGAGCGGGATTCTGGATCGGGTGGTGTCATCCAGTTCCGACTTCTACACGCTGTCGTATACGCCCTCCGACCCCAAGATGAACGGCTTATTCCGCAAGATCGACGTCTCGGTTACGGGCGGGAAATACAGGCTGTCCTACCGGCGCGGCTACTATGCGCGGGAGAATGGCGAGCCCGGCGCCGCACAAGAAGCCCAGCAACGCGCCGTACGACAGGCGGAGAACAAGGGCGATCCCCTGCAGCCGTTTATGGATTTCGGGCTTCCGCAAACGGATCAGATTCTCTATACAGAACGCATACTGCCGGAGCAGCAGCCAGCCGGCGCCGACAGCGGGAACAGCGACCGCTACGCCGTCGATTTTTTGGTCCCCGTCACCGATCTCGACCTGAAGGCAGGCGCCGAAGGAGTGCGCCAGGGAACGTTGAACCTGTGCCTCATCGTATATGACAAGTACGGCGACATTGCCAACCGCCGGGAGCACCTGGTTGCGCTGAACATCAAGCCGGATCAGTGGGAGGAGTATCAGAAAAACGGCGGCGTGCACCTCCATGCCGAGGTGGCAGTACCCAAGGGACAGTTCTGGCTGCGCACCGGGATCTACGATCAATCGACGCGCAAGGTGGGAACCATGGAGGTTCCCTTCAGCTCAGTCCAGGAAGGCGACGCCTCCTCTAATCAGGCCCAGAAGTATTGAACTAATTGGGATAGGGATCGCCGGGATGCACGACCCGGATCTGGTGGTCAGTGAACTGCGCGTGGCCGCCGGGCAATTCCACCCTGGGCATGTGGCAGGTGGAGCACTTGGCCTTGGCGACGGGACACGTTTTTGCATTCGACGGTGCTGCAGCCGGACCAGCTGCTTTGGTCTGTGCGTGGCAGGCCAGGCACTTCTTGTCGTAAAAGGCCTGGTCGTGGTTCACCGGCTGGTGAGGATCGTGGCATGCCAGGCAGCTGATACGGGGATCGTCGGCCGCAAAACAGCGGCTGTTCTGCAGGCGATAGGGTTGAAAGCGAACGTAGGCCGGACCCTTCCAGTGATTGCGCACCACGGTTTCCCAACTGCGATGGCACTGACCGCAGAAGTTGAGAACGTCGCCTGAGCTCATACGCTTGAGCGGCTTGGGGATTGTCTTGAAGTTGTCGTCAGCGGCGTCGGCCATGTGCTGCTGGGCTCCCTGATGGCAGCGCTCGCACTCCAGTCCCATGGTTAGCTTGTCCAGCGTAAGGTGCGTGCCCCTGGTCGCGCCCGACGCGTGACAGTCAAAGCACATCAGGCTCTCCCATTGAGAGAGCTCGCGGCCCATGGCCTCGGTCAGATTTTTCGGCTTCAGCTCCTGGTCGCCGGGGGTAGTGGCCAGCGCTTGCTCGCGAGGGTAGTAGCTCACCAGGCTCTCGTAGAGCTTGCCGTCTTTCTCGAGAACGAACGTCTGTGAGTGCTGACCGAAGACCCAGTGGATGGGAAGACTGAGATTTCCGCTGGCGTCGGAGACCGTGTAGATGCTTTTGCCGTTGCTCGTCTGCACGGTATAGGAGTAGCCGTTCTGCTGCACCGTGAGGTTGGGATGGGCAAGCAGGGTGGGATTGGTGGCGACGGGTTCCATGGCGTGGCGCATGGGTGCGTGCGCATAGGAGTTCACAACCCCAACGTGACAGGTGCCGCAAGTGACGGGCTGTGTGGCTTCTTTGCCCTGTTTGGCCGAGGTGCGCGCGGCGGGGAATGCGCACAGCACGGCCAGGCAGACCGCCAGCGCCGCTGCCGCGGCGCTGCTGCGGCCGGTGATGCGGCGCGAGGTGAGCGCCCTATTTCGCCAGCTTGAGGCAGACCATGCGCTCACGGTATGCGTCCTCTCGTTTTCCGGCGCGGGCATAGAGAGCAGCCAATCCCATGTGCGCCTCCAAATTGTCGGAGTCCTGCGCCAGAACCTTCTTCAATAGCTCGGTTCCGTGTTCGATATCTCCGGTTTCGCCGAGGGAGCGGCCGAGGGCGAGCTGGGCCAGCAACATGTCGGGCGCGGCGGCGTACGCCTTCTGCGCCTCAGGCAAGGCTTCCTTGAACTTGCCGGAGATCACCAGGCAGAACGCCAGCAGAGCGCGGGCGGCCTCGTTGGCCGGAACGACGGCCACTTCCTGCTGGAACTGGTCAACAGCCAGTTCGGGATCGTGCGAATAGAGCAGAAGGCCGTAGAACAGGTGGAGATTCGGCGCAGATGGATACTTCGTGAACATCTGCTCAAACAGGGTGTCAGCCTGATTGCTTTCGCCCGCCAGGAAAGCGAAGCCGGCGGCGCCTGCACCGACATACAGGTCGCGATCCTCGGGCCTGATCTCGGAGGGGAAGGACGTGGAGCGCATACCAGCTAAGCCGATGCCGATGAGGATCTCCGGAGTGTTGATCTGCTTTTCCGCAAGGGCGCGGTACTGTTCGAGGGCATCCTGAAAGCGGTCTGCCCGGGTGAGGTCCAGAGCGAGGTGAAGGCGGACGATCTGCTCGTTGTGCGGATCGCTGGCAGCTCCGTGCTGGACGGCCATTTCCAGGTCGCGCAGGGAGCTTTTGTAGTCAGCGATTTCAAACTCGGAAAGTCCGCGCAGTGCCATGGCGGGTACAGCATGGGGAACGATTTGCAGCATGTGATTGGCTGCGTCAATGGCCCCCGGATATTGGTTGGTGCTGTATTGGAGCAATGTGAGATACCACCAGCCCTCAGTCCAATCCGGCCTGGCCTGCACGGCTTTCGCATAGAGGTCAATGGCGGCGGGGATGTTCTGCCGGTCGCGCGCCGCGGCGGCCTGGGCGGCGAGGTCATCGAATCCCGGCGCCTGCTGGGCCGCGGCGTCTGGGTGGGCACAACAGGAGAGCGCAACCAGCAACGCGTATCCCGCTGCCGCTCGCCTGAACCGCTTCGCGCCGCGGCAACGCTTTTTGAACCTCGACAGACTCATTGTGACGAATTCTAGAGACACGCAAAAATATCGTCGGGTGGCTTCATTGCGGGAAGCGCCATGCCGACGTGACCGGGAGTTGGGTCTGAAACCATCGTAGCATCGAAGTTTTCCGCTCTGGGGGCCCAGAAAACACACGGTTTGGCGCTAGAATTGCCGCGTGTGATTTTTCAGGCCGGGGGCGCCGCGTAATTCGGTTTAGCAAAGGCTGGCCGGGGTCCTCAGCGCTGAGCTTTGTAAAAATCAGGCCCATACAGGTGACTAGAATGAGATTTAAGATCGGCGGCCGCATCGCCGGCGGTATCGCGTACTGTTTGACTTTTGTTTGCCTTGTTCCCGCAGCCAAGCCGGCTGCCGGCCAGACGCCTCCTCAGTCCGCAGCGCCAGCCACATCCGGCGCGCCGTCAACACAGGTTGCTGAGCCTGCGCCCACCCAACAGGATCTGACGCTGCACACAAATGTGGACGAAGTGTCGCTGGACATGGTGGTCCACGACAAGGGCAAGAAGCTGATCCTCGATCTCAAGCCGGAAGATCTGGCCGTTACGGACAATAACACGCCGGTGAAGTTGACGGGGCTTCGCCTGGTGCGTGGAGACTCAACACGAGGGCACCTGGTGACGTTTGCCTTCGACGCGTTTGTGGGCCCTACCGCAAAGAACGCGCGCAATGTCGCCCAAAAGATCCTAAAGGTTTTGCCGGCTAAGGGCTACTCGTTCTCGGTTTTAGATTTTCGTGGGCGGCTGCGCATTATTCAGGGATTCACGGACATTCGGAAGCAGGTGAGTGACGGGATCGACGTAGCGACGGAGAGCCAGACGCAGCACCTGGACTCGACGTTGAGCAAGGACATCAGCATAACCGTCGACCTGTCGGAGAAGGCCCGCCAGAAGCGCGTAGAGGCGGCTGAGCAGGAGCTGTTCAAAACGTTGCACACCGGCACGGATGAAACCGGGAAGCACCTGGAAGCGACGCAGCGCGGATATCAGCAGTCCCTTTTGGCGGCGTTGCAGGAGTCTCAGAAGTCCATGCAGGAGAAGCACGGATATATCAACCTGGACGGGCTGCTGGCGCTGATCCATTCGCAGCAGAAGCTGGGCGACCGGAAGGCAATTATCTATTTCACTCATAATGTGGTGATGGATTCGGCGGCCAAGGAGAAGCTGAAGACCATCTCCGCGGACTCGACCCGCGCCGGCGTGACCATTTACACAGTGGATCTGGATGCCATCAACCAGGCCGGCCAGTACCAGCTCGACAATGCTTATCTGCGCGGACGGGCGCCTTACAATCCCACTCCCCAGGTGGTGGATGCGCATGGCGATGTGGCGGTCCAATTGCACCAGGACAGTGGATTTGGTATCCAGGGCGATCCTTCGCCGACAGGTCCGCAGTGGGGCGCGAAGCAGGATATTCAAATGATGACGGACTTCCATCGCCAAGGTCCGGCCTTCTCTCCGTTTGGCGACACCAAGAGCCCTATGGCCCAGCTTTCCACCGACACCGGTGGCATCTACATCGATGCCCAGGAAAGTTTGAAAAAGCCGCTGGAGCAGATGCTGGAGGATCTGTCGACTTACTACGAGGCCACCTATACTCCTCCATTCAAGGAGTACGACGGCAGCTTTCGCTCGATCGCGGTGAAGCCGATGCGTACCGGGCTGCGGGTTCAGTCGAAGACCGGCTACTACGCAGTGGCGCCGGGCACCGATGAACGAATTCGTCCGTTTGAAGTTCCGCTGATGAGGTCGCTTGCGCAGAGCTCACTGCCTTCAGACCTGGCGTTCCACGCGACTGTGCTTCGTTTTGGAGATCTTCCTGACGGCAACACCACCTCGCTGGTGGTAGAGGTTCCGTTTTCCGCTCTGCAGGTGAAGGAGGACACGCACACAAACCTGTTCTCCGCACAGGCGGCCATCTTTGCGCAGATCAAAGGCGCAGACGGCACGGTGGTGGACCACTTCGGGGAGAACATCTCGCGGCGCGGCGCGCTGGAGACGCTGGATCGCAATCCTCTTTCGACGCTGTCTTTCGAGCGACATTTCATCACCGGCCCAGGCAAGTACACCCTGGAGGTAGCGGTGGCAGACCCGGTGAGCGGGAAGGCCGGCGCACGGCGTATGAGCTTCGAGATCGAGGACCAGTCGAAGACGGTGGGTATGAGTGACATGGTGCTGGTTCGGAAGTTGAACAGCATTCCTCAGGGCGAAGAAGACGCGCTGAACCCGCTGCGGTACGAGCATGACCGGATTTCTCCCAACGTGACCGGACAACTCGCGCCCGGATCCAAGGGGATTTCGCTGTTCCTGATGCTGCATCCCGATCCGGCGTCGTCCGAGCCTGGAACGCTGGAGATGCAGGTGGTGCATAACGGATACGCCGGCCGCCGGATTCCGCTGCCCCTGAACATGAATGCCGGCCAGCTTTCCGTACCGTATATGGCGAGTTTTGGCTCCGGGGAAGTAGCACCGGGGCAGTACGAGGTGAAGGCCTTCTTCACTCAAGGCGGAAAGTCGGCCACTCAGGAAATCGCATTCAGCGTGGGTGGAACGGGCCCCAGCACGGCTGGCAAGTCCAGCGACTCCGAAGTCATCGCCATTGCGGCCGCGCCCGAAGTGAATATCCCGGGCCAGTTGCACATCACGGCCAGCAAGAGTAGCGCCCCTGCGTTGTCGCCACCGGATGCGGCGCTTCTGGTTGAGGATGCGCGCGCGCGTGCTGTTAACTATAGCGAATCACTGCCCAACTTCATGTGCCTGGAAGTGACCAGCCGCTCCGTTGACCCGAGCGGGATTGGCAATTGGAAGCTGAAGGACTCCATTGTGGAACTGCTGCGGTACCGTGAGAAGCATGAAACGCGCACGACAATTGAAGTGAACGGCCAAGCCAGCGACGTAAGCCACAATGCGATGAAGGGGATGCTATCTGAGGGCGAATTCGGCGGGATGCTCAGGCTGGTCTTTTCGCCGACGGCCAAAACTCGCTTCGAGTGGAAGGAGACGGACGACCTGAACGGCGGCACCGTACAGGTGTACGATTACGCCGTCGACCGGGCGAACTCCAAATTCGGGGTGGTGGGGACGAGTGGGCGCGAGGTGATCGCCGGGTTACATGGTCGGGTATTCATCGACTCCACCACGCGCAGCGTTCGGCGGATCACTCTTATCGCCGACCTGCCAAAGCAGCTTCCGCGAGACTTCTCCACAAGCGCGTCGACGATGCGCGTCGATTACGATTACGTGTCGATCAACGATCACGACTACCTCGTGCCAGTGACAGCGGAGATGCGGATTACCAAGGGAAAACACTCCATGGCCCTGAACACCATCGAGTTCCGCAATTACAAGCGGTTCGGGTCGAACATGCGCATAGTTGACTACAAGGCGCTCCCCGCAGAAAAGAAGTAGGGTGGAAACCGCTCGAGGCAGCAGCGCATCTCGCCTTTGTTTAAACTGAAGTCAATGCAATCCCGGTTTTCGCTGCCGCTGCTGTTCTGCCTTACCTACGCAGGGTTGGCGCCGCCTGTGGTGGGCCGCGCGCAGCAGCAGGTGCATGCGGCCTCCGCGGACGAACTTCTGCGCAAGGCAATCACAGAACAGCAGAGCGGAAACATTGCGGCAGCCATCGCGGACTACCGAAGGGCGCTGACGTTGCGGCCCGAGATGGTGGAAGCGCGGGCCAATCTGGGCGCTGCGCTCGCTGCTACGGGCGATCTGGACGGGGCGATTCAGGAGTACACTCGTGCTTTGCCCAAAGCTCCCGACAAAGCCGCGGTACGAATGAATCTGGCTCTGGCTTACTACAAGAAAGCCGACTGGAAGAACGCACAGGCGGAGTTTGCGAAGGTGCATGCGGAGCGACCGGGCGAGTTGAACTCGGCAATGCTGCTGGCTTATTGCGACGTCAAGCTGGAGCGCGCGGCAGAGGCTGTGCAGCTTTTGCAGCCGCTGGAGCCGGGGCAGGAATCCAACATGGACTTCGAATTCGTGATGGGCTATGCGCTTAGCGAAGCTGGAAATCTGCAGGCAGGGTTGCCGCGCCTCGAAGCATCTGCGCGCGCCACACACTCTGTTGATGCCTTTGTGATCGCCGGGTCGGCGCACCTGCATCGACGCGAGTTCAAGGAAGCGCGAGCGGACCTGGATGAAGCTGTACGGCTCGATCCCAATTTTCCGGGCGCGCAAACGCTGGCAGGGCAGGCGCGCGATGCGCTTGGCGACGTGGACGGGGCTCGGCCCGCTTTTGAGGCCGCCCTCCGCCAGGATCCGCGTGATTTGATGGCCAATCTTTACCTGGGAACGATGCGCTTGAAAGACCGGGATCTGGATGGCGCGCGCCCCCTTCTCGAGATGGCCGTGCAGCTTGCGCCGCAGATGCCGCAGGCACGCCTGCAGTGGGCCAAGCTGAACAGCATGACCGGCCAGTACGCGGAGGCGGCCAGGATTCTGGAGGACCTCGAAAAGGCCGATCCAAGCTGGCTCGATCCACACATTGAGCTCGCCGCAATTTACTACAAACTGCATCGCCCCGACGACGGGCAGCGCGAGCGCGACCTGGTGCAGCAGATGGAAGCCAAGGAACAAAAGCAGGGGCCGTCGCGCTGATGAAACCCCGTGACCGTGCGGCCTTGCTCGCGCTGGCGCCATACTTATGCTGCATTTTTGCGCAGGGCGCTACCGGGCAGAGCGGATCGCAAGCGCTGGAGCTGGCGCGCAGTGCTGAGGCCTCGCAGTCGAAGGGGGATCTGAAAGCTGCAATCGAGGGCTTTCGACGGGCGCTCGCGCAGGAGCCCACGCTGATCGAAGCACAGGTCGGCCTGGGGTCCGCACTGATCGCTGGCGGCGAGCTCGATGAGGCCATCGCAGTGGAAACTCGCGCGTTGCAAGGGTCGCCCGACAATGCGGCGCTGCGCACCAATCTCGGCCTTGCCTATTACCGGAAAGGCGACCTGGCGAGCGCACGCCGGCAGTTGGAGAAGGTGCGAGCCTCGCATCCTGACGACGTAAAAGCGGCAGTGCTGCTGGGGTTTACATTCAACAAGCTGGACCGCGAAGCGAACACGGTAGCGCTCCTTGCGCCGTTGGAAAAGGAACACTCCAGCGATCTGGATCTGGAGTATGCCCTGGGGTATGCGCTGATGATGACAGGGCAACGTGAGGAAGGGCTGGACCGCGTGGAGAAGGTGGCGGCCGCGCGGCACGCTGCGGACATATGGATGCTGGCAGGATCCGCTCATTTCGAGCTGGGTGAGTTCAAGCAGGCACTGGCGGACGCGCAGCAGGCCATTGCCGCAAATGGTTCATTCGCGGGGGCCCACACGCTGGCTGGCAAAGCCTTCTACGCGAGGCGCATGCTGGATGAGGCGGCTCGTGAATTTCAGACGGCACTGAGCCAGAATCCCACCGACTTCACAGCCAACCTGTACCTGGGAATCATCCGGTTTGATGACAAGGATCTGGAGAGCGCCCGGCCACTTCTGGAATTGGCTCTCTCGATCCATCCCGAGGACCCGTTGACCCGGCTGGAAGTGGCACGCCTGCGGAATCTCGAAGGCAATCTTCAGGAGGCGCTGGCCATGCTGGAGGCGCTTGTGCAGTCAGATCCGGACTGGCCTGATCCGCACGTGCATCTGGCGGCGTTGTATTACAAGATGCACCGTCCAGAGGACGGACGGCGCGAGCGCGAGATTGTGAAGAAGCTGCAGGAGATCCAGCACAAGCGGGGACAGGGAGAAGGCAGTGTCACTCCCGGTCCGTAGTATTTCCCGCACAGACCGGGAAGAGATCGCCGGAGCTCGACTGATTTACCCGTTAGGCTGAGTCGTTACCGATTAGTAACTTTCTGCATTTTCAACGCGCTCGGAAAGGGTAAATGTTTCGCTAAACATTCTACTTACATTCGCGTTCAGGGCGAAAACCGATGTAACGATTAAGTAAGATGTAACTAGTTTATTTAGTGGCTCTTAAGCGACTTTATGCGGTGTGTAATCTGCAGCGAATGGAGCCATAACCTTATTAGTTTTCTAGTAAACGGGCTAGCGCGACTCGAAGGCACGCGGTGGTCTGCTGGCGGGATGGTGTTGGACGGACCATGAGCAAGGGAATCCATTGTGCACCGGAGTGGACCCGTGGGACTGTGCTGACGGTCACATGTGAGCCGGACGGGGAGCTATCGCAAAATCTGACCTTTCATTTTGCCGGCGCTCACCCCGGTCTGTTGATTGCGAACCCGCGCGCGGCGCAGTACCTGCAGGAAATGCCGGCATAAATAGATGGAGGGGATGGCCGAAGCCATCCCCTCCACTCAGGTATTCCTTCCGATGAGCTAGAAGTAGTACTTGGCTGCGAACTGCATCCAGCGATATCCGAGCTTTGCAGCCGGGGTACCGGTGGTCTGTGCGTTGTCGTTGGAGACCAACGTCGAACCGGTGCTTACGCCGGTAAAGCGCAGCTGGTTGTCGTTTGCACCGTTGACGCCAAACGCGGGGTTGGGGTGGTTGAGCCAGTTGGTTGCCGAGATACGGACTTCGATGCGCTGTGCGTCCGTGATACGGAAGGCTTTGAACACCGCGAGGTCGCTGTTGAAGTAGTGCGGCGTGCGGATGTAAGGCCAGATTACTTGACCCATCTGTCCGACCGAGTCTGCCGTGGGAGGCAGCGGCGCCACAAAGCAATTGGGATTGAAGTACTGACCCTTGGCCAGGTTCTTGCGCGGATCGCAGATCAGCACCGGCTGCAGTCCCTGTTGCGACTGCTCGGTACCGAACCACGTGGTCCAACCGATCGCGGTGGTATTGTTCGTACCTTCCTGAGCGGCTCCCTTGATTGGCATTGTGAACACCTGACCATCCGGGTGTGCCGTGGTTTTCAAGGGATTGTACTGCACGTTCATGTTCTGGTTGGTCGCCTGGTAGGGCGAGCCGTCCTCGTAGCTGGTGTAGGTGGTCAACTGCCAACCGTTGACAAGCATGCCAAGCATCGCGTTGTTGTGGACTGGCTTGGGCAGCTTGTAGCTAGCCGAGAAGTTGAAGATTTTGGTGTGGTCGTACTGCAGCGGACCGTAGTTAGCGTCCAGGTTGAACGGATCGACCGTGGGGCCGTTGCCGTTTCCGTTACTGGTCGAGCCGTCGCGCGTACCCAGTACCTTGCCGAACGTGAAGTTCGTGAACAGGTAGAGGTTGCCCGACTGCTTTTGAGCAGAAACCTGCAGCGAGTTGTAGTTAGCGTATCCGCCGTGGGTCTGGATCCAGATGTGACCGTAGTTCTGCAGCGGATGGTAGTGCTGATGGTTCATCTTGCTGTTGACTGTAATGCCGGGTCCCATGTAGGGCGACACGTTATAGAACTTACCGTCGATCGGGTCAGCATTGAAGAATGCGCCGTAGGGTACCGGGTTAGCATCCGAGATGTGACCGTTGGCGCCGTTCAGCCATTGGTTGCGGCTGGCGCTACCCACATACGAGATTTCCATCACCGTATGCGAAGGCAGAGCCTGCGCAATACCGAAGCTGTAAGTGTCCGCATAGGGCACCTTGTTGTCGCCCATCTTGTCGGCCTTGACGCCGTCAACGTGGACCTGGTTCACACCCTGCGGCACGACTAGCGCGAAGCTGGTGGTGTCGGCGGGGAGATGGGTCTGAGGATTGTTGGTGAAGACTACGCCATCCTGGATTCCGTATCCATAGAATCCCTGAACCTGGCCGGTGCTTCCGGTGTTGAACGGGAATGAACCCAGCGGACCGCTCATAGCACCGCTGGCATCGTTACCGGAGATCTGGTAGCGATAGGTACCGAAGCCACCGCGAACAACTGTCTTGCCGGTGCCAAAGACATCATAGGCAACGCCGACGCGAGGGTTCCAGAGGAACAGGGGGCTATGGAAACCGGAGACCGGAATGTCGGAGTTGTTGGCGTGCCATTGCAGACCGGTGTTGGCCGGAGGATTGGCAGTGTTGTCGTAAACGACGGGATTCCAAACCTGGGTTCCGCCCTTGGTGTCATACCACTGGCCTTCGTGATCAGCGCGAAGACCGATGTTGAGAGTCACCTTGGCGGTCGCCTTCCACGAATCCTGTGCCCACAAAGACCACTGGTGGAACTTGATGTCGGGAACAGCGTCGAAGTTCTGTTCGAGATAAGACTGGTTGCGGCCGATCAGGCGATCGAGCGTTTCATTGTAGGTCGAGCTCGCTCCCCAGTTAGCCACGCTGTATTGGCCCTGGACACGGTCGCCGTTCGACTGCAGGTTGCCTTCTTCATCCCAATAGAAGCCAGCCTTCAGCGAGTGGGTCTTCACGATCTTGGTGAAGGTGTCGCTGATGGCGGGCGCCGAGGATGTCTTACCGAAGGTGTTCGCGCCATAGATGCCGCTGTTGAAGTCGAACTGGTCGACCCAGGTTGTGCCCGTGTCCCAGCCGCCTTCAAAGCTGGGCATCTGATCGGTCTTCGGAGTGCCGAAGGCGCTCTGCGACGGCAAGCCCAGGGCCTTGCGGCTGCTAGCCTCAGGGTTGCTCAACGTGTTCTGGTTCTGGAACTTGGCATACGAGTACACGAACTCGTTGGTGGAGGTGGGGCTGAACACGTGCGTGTAGTTGGCCAGATAAACATTGGCCGTCAGCTTGCCGGTGGGCTGAGAGGGATAGGGAACCGTCCAGGGCGCCGTCCACCAGATGGACAGCGGATGCTCGTCGGTTTCCTTCTGCAGAGCATAGGAACCCCACAGCTTATTGTTGTCGTTGAAGGCGTAAGTCACCTTCCCGGTTAGTTCCCAGCGGTTCTGCGGAAGGCTCGGGGCATAGGCGAAGTTGTTCCAGCCGTTTGCCACGTTGGGCGTCTGGTTGGGCATAGGGTTCAGGTTCGTGACCGCCACGCCAACTGGGTCAAAGTACTTGCCCAGGGTTTTCATCCCCTCGGTCGTCTGTCCGGCGGTGCTTCCCACCCAGGGCGAGTTCGTGGAGTTGCAACCTTGCCAGCCGTCGTCGTGATCGCAAGGCAGTGCATAGGCTCCGACATAACGGCCCGTGTTCTTCGACGGATCGTAGACGTTCGGATCGAGGCCGGGATTGGTGAAGTCGCCGGCGCGCTGTGCCGGGGTCGGTACGTTGAACTGAACAGGGTTGGTGTAGGGATGCTGGATCATGTTCTCGTAGCCGGCCCAGAAGAACAGCTTGTCCTTGTTCTTGTTGAAGCCGAGGAACGAGATGGGGCCACCGATGTTGCCGCCGATGTAGTAGAAGTCCTGCGGCGAGAGGGTGGGGTTGTTTCCGGCTGCGAGCGCCTGATATTTGGCGTTCCAGTCATTGGCATATCCGAGGCCGGTGTTACGGGCATAGATATAGGCTTCGCCGTGGTACTTCTGGCCGCCGCTCTTCGAGAAGGCCTGCAGAACCGCGGGGCCTTTCGCATATTCAGCGCCATAGGAGGCGGACAGATACTTCACGCTGTCCGTCATATCCTGGTTGATGTTGGCAACCTGGGTCCCGGCGTTGCCTGGATCGATCAGGTTGGCGCCATCGAGAATTACGGCCGTGGAGCCGTAGGGCTGGGTACCGTTGGCGGAGAAGCTGCCCGCCGGACCGTTATTGGTACCAGTCACCTGGCTGTTGTAAGCAGATCCCGCGCCGCCATTGTTGCTGAAGGCTACGCCCGGCATCATCTTGATGAGTTCGGCGGCGTTGCGGCCGGTGAGGACGGCGGAGTCAACCAGCTCATTGTTGAGCGTCGCGCTGACTTCCGCATTGTCTACCGGGACTTCCACGTCGGCGCCGGAGATGACCGTCACTTCCGCGGTTTCGGATCCCACCTTGAGGTGAATGTTAGGAACCGTACGGCTATCGCCCTGGTTCAAGACAATTCCGTTCATTTCCCAGGAGGTGAAGCCTTTGGCGGAGACGGTTACCGTGTAGCTTCCGGGAATCAGAGCCGTTACCGACCAGTAACCTGAGCTATCGGCCTGGCTATGACGGATATCGCCCGTGGCATCGTTCTTAATTACGATGTTGGCACCTGGAACGCGAGCGTCCGATTGGTCGGCGGCAAGGCCGTTCAAGGTGGCAGTGAGTTGTTGCGCGTTGAGCAAGGTCAGCGACGACAGCATGACTGCCATGAGCAGCCAAACTGTTCGCCCGAACCAGTTGGACAAAGTGGATCTTTGCGATCCAACTGTGTGGATTATGTACATCTTGTTAAGCCTCCTGAATGTCTCCGGTTGCTGTGACAGGTCCAACTTTTGCGGCAAACACGGTTCTTTCCGGGATTTCTTGTTTTCACGTCACCCAGAAGCCGTAGTTTTGATCCTCGGTACCGATATCACGTTCAATACACACCCGGCAAGTGCTATTTTGTCCCGGTTGCCTTAAGTAAAACGGTTTCGCTCGAATCTTTCGAGTGCGGCAGATCCAAGTTCCTCGCCGCATCTGATGATTTAGCCATAACGTCATGACTTACAACCGGATAGGACCTGACTCCGAAGGGTTATCGATAGCCTCTAAGTAACGTTGAAAATGTTCCCATTCCAGGCTGCGCGGTTACTTTGGTGAGAGGTTTCCGCGAGCCGTTCCCGGCCTCAAGAAGCGGCGAACGGCCGGCCAGGAACAATCCCTTTTCCTTCGAGAATTGTCACCAGCCGGTTGGCGGCCTGTCCGGGATACTTTTCAATCGCGCCGGACGGCCAGCGCACTTCGATGTCGGCTGTTTTCTGGGACCCCAGGCCGAAGTGCAGGCGAGGGTCATTGGAGGAGACGTAGCTGGCCTGACTGGTGACGGCCTGCGCCTGGATTTTGCCGCCGTAGTGCAGCAGGACCTGGGCGCCGATGGCACTGCGATTGCTTTTGGATCCTTCCAGGCGCACTTTGATCCACTGGTTTTCTTTGGGGCAATCGTTGCGCAGCAGGGTTGGCGGCTCGTGCTGGTTCATGATCACGATGTCGAGATCGCCGTCGTTGTCGAAGTCGCCAAAGGCGCAGCCACGGCTCACGTGGCGGGCATTCAGGCCGGTCCCCGCGCCGTTCGTGATCTGCTCGAAGGTTCCATTGCCGCGGTTCCGGAACAGGATGCGCGGGCACGTATAGCTGAAGCGAGGATTCACCTTTTCAAGTTCGGCATAGATATTGCCGGCCACCCAGAAGAGATCCGGGTAGCCATCGTTGTCGAGGTCCGGCATGCCGATGCCCCAGCTCACGTAGCGGCGCTCGCCGGAGATGCCGGTCTCATGCGCCACGTCCTCAAACTCGCCTTTGCCCAGGTTGTGATACAGCCCGCTGGCTTGGAGCTGGAAGTGGGTTTTGGCGATGTCGAGACGGCCGTCAAGATCATAGTCACCGATCGCGACCCCCATGCCGGCCTGGGCATTGCCTTCGGGGCTGATGGCGACGCCCCGCAGGAGGCCGTCTTCGCGGAAGGTACCATCGTGGTTGTTCAGCAACAGGAGGCTGGGGGTGGTGTCGCAGGCGACGAAGATATCGGGCCAGCCATCGTCGTCGGCGTCGAAAGTGATGGCGGTCAGTCCATAGGAGCCGCGAATGGCGGAGATGCCAGACTCTTTGGAGACATCCCTGAAGGTCCCGTCCCCGTTGTTCCGATAGAGGGCGTGGAAGGGGGCCTTCAATCCCTTCGGTCCGCAGGCCACCGGTACGCCTTCGTAATTGCAGTTGAGAATGTCCATGGACGGCCTGGCTGCATGGGCCATGTCGATATCCACATAGTTCGACACGAACAAGTCCAGCAGGCCATCCCGGTTGTAATCCACCCATGTGCAGCCGGAGCCGAAGCGAACGCCTTCGTGCTTCAGGCCGGCCTTTTCCGTTACGTCTGTGAAGGTGCCGTTGCCGTTATTGCAATAGAGCTTGTTCTGGCCGTAATAGGTGATGAACAGATCTTCGTGGCCGTCGTTGTTATAGTCGCCGACGCACACGCCGACACCCCAGCCCGCATCCCATAGTCCGGCCTCCCTGGTAACGTCCTTGAAGGTGCCGTCGCGGTTGTTCTTGTAGAGCCGGTTGGATGCGCCCTGGGGAATGCCGTCAAGGGTGCGGCCGCCCACGATGAAGATGTCCATCCAGCCGTCGTTGTCGTAGTCAAGGAACGCGCAGCCCCCGCCCATCTCCTCGATGATGTAGGTCACGGACTCAGGCGCCCCGTAGTACATGGTGGCGGTCAGCCCTGCCTGCTTGGCAACGTCAGTGAAGGTGGAAAATGGCCGGGCTTCAGGCGGGGCAGGACTGGCGGACGACTTCGTTACGGCAGGCTTGGCCTGTGCTGAGAGCCGGGCCAAGGCCGTCGACGCACACAGCAGCGGTGCGGCGCGCAGCAGCTTGCGCCGGGTCCATGGGGCAAAGAGAGTGGATTTCTTCATCGGGGCTTAGGGTCTCATTCTCACACTCTGGCAATTCGGCAGGCAATGGGAAGGCCGACCGGCAGCGTTCAGGGATGGTCCTTTTGCGCCGCGGGATCGCGCGCCAACTGGTCCTGCAGCTCGCGTGCCTCTTGATTCTGCGGCTCAAGCTCCAGGGCTTTGGCTACGGCCTGCCTGGCCTGGCTGAACTGTCGTGTGACGGCCAGCTCGGCGGCCAGGCTGATCCAGGCCTCTGGCCAGCCCGGGGCCGCGGTAACCGCGGCCCGGTACTGGTTGACGGCACCCTCCGGATCGCCCGAACGGCTCAGCAGAGATCCCAGAGCGTTGTGCGGACCGGGCAGCGAGGGGTTCAGACCGATCGCCTTCTCGAGCTCCTGCCGGGCGCCGGCAGAGTCGCTGGCGTGGTCCAAGGCGATTGCCATTTTGAAGTGGTAGTTGGGATTGGCGGGCTGCTGCTCCAGAGCTTCCTTATAAAGAGAGATCGCTTTGCTGCTGTCGCCGCTATTAAGAGCCGCGTCGCCCTGGGCGATGGACTCCGCTGCCTCCAGACGGTCCTCGTCGTCCTTTTTCATTTGCTGATACTTCCTGGTTTCCGCGGCGGCGGCTTGGGCATCCCCCATACCCCGAAGGGCCTTGGCCAACGCAAAGTGCACCTCAGGATCGTTGGTTCCCAGCTCAATAGCTTTTTCGAGCTGCTGCCTGGCCTCCGGCCACTCCTTGAGCAGCAGCAGCGTGTTCCCCAATTCGTAGCGCGAGTGATTGAAGTCCGGCTGCAGGGCGACCGCCTGCTCAAGGAGCGCCTTGGCTTGGGCGTAGTCGCCTGTGCTGCGTTTCACCAGCCCGTTGAGAAAGAGAATCTCAGGGTCCTTTGGCCGCGCTTCGAGCAGCTTTGCGCCCAGGGGGGCGGCTTCGTCGACGTGATTGCGCAGTACCAGCAGGCGGAAATAGTCGAGCTCTGCGTCTGTGTCACCGGGGTGAGCCTCTGCCAGGGACCTGGCGAGGCGAATGGCAACCTCATAATTTCTCTGCTTCACCAGCACAACCAGCATTGCCTGCTGCAGAGACATGGAGCCGGGGTGCTCCGCCAGAGCCTGGTTCAGCACCTTCTCGGCGGCATCGGCGTCGTTCAGCAGCCCGAAGGCTCGCGCCAGCGCAATGGATAGCTTTTCGGTTCGCGGGGCGTTCTCCAGCAACTGGATCACGTCGGCATAGTCTCGCCGCTTCATCAAAAGGGCGGTAAGCCCGTCTAAAGCCGGCTCTGCTTTGGGATCGATGGCGAGGGCGCGTCGCCACTCGCTCTCCGCCTTGTCCGTGTTCCCCATCTGGTCGTAAATCGTGGCCAGCAGCATGTGTGGCTTGAGGGCATGGGGGTCAAGTTCGGCAGACTTCCGGATCTCCGGCAGGGCCTGCTCGGGGTGCCCGGCTGCCACCATCGAGAGCCCCAGCAGGTAGTGCAGCTGCGCCGACCCGGGATCGGCCTTCAGCCCCGCTTGAAACGTCTCGCGCGCGCACGGGTACTGCTCATGGCTGGCATACCAGCTGCCCAGCACGGCGGAGTTTTCAACTGTTGCGCGGGCGTGCATCTTCGCCACCAGGTCCTGAGGTCCATTGCAAGCCGCATGGGCGGGTCCCGCGAATCCCAGAAAGGCACATAACAGCAGGCATCCCATGCCGGGACTACGCAGGCTACGCATGTGTAACTTCTCCGGTTGAAGGATACACGAATGCCAGTGCTGCAGGGAGCTTCTACTGTGCCCCTTTGGTGCTGTCCCGCTGCAGGGCATCGAGCGCCATCCGCAGCTCCCGCACGGCCTGTTCTTCCCGGGCCTGCTCGGCAAGGGAAATGGCCTGCTCCAGCGCCTGTACAGCTTGTTCGCGGTAGCCGATCCTGGTGTACGCCTTTGCCAGTTCCGCAAAGCAGCGCCAGTTTTTGCCGCGGCTATAGCGGGCAGAATCCATGAGCGGCCCGATGGCTGCCTGGTAATCGCCGCGCGACTCCAGCATTACTCCCAGGTTGAAGTGGAACTCCGCGGATGCGGGATCGAGCTCGATGGCTCTGTGAAGCTCCTCAACCGCGCCGGCCGCATCCCCATTCAGGTCCATGGAAATGGCCAGGTGGTCTCGATAGGTACCGCTTTTCGGCTCCAGTTCCACGGCTTTGCGATACTCCGTAAGCGCATCCGCCTCCTGTTCGTTGCCGCTCAGCGCCGTTGCCAGCACATAATGCGCCAGCGCGTCCTGGGGGTCACGGTCGATAGCCTGCCGGATGGTGGTGATGGCCGCGGGCAGACTCCCGGCCTGCATCAGCTTGAACGCCTGATCGAAAAGGCTGTAAAACTCCGTCGCCTGGGGATCGATCTTGGCGATCTCCTGGCCCTCCGCCATGTTGAGGAACTCCGGGATGTTCACCGCACGATTGGCCGCCGTGGTGTTTTCGACCATCACGGCCGGCGTGTCATTGCCGTCCCGGTCAATGTGGGTGAGCATCAGCTGCGTGTACGGCCCGCGGCCCTTTGATGAGAAGGCAAGCCACCTGCCATTGGGCGAGAATGAATGCCAGGAATTCATAAGCTTCGTATTGGCGTGAAGAGGCCTCGCCGCGCCACCGGTGAACGGCACGATGTAGAGCATACTGTCCGGGCGCATCAGCAACCCGTTTTTGCATTTGACGAAGATGATCCACTTGCCGTCGGGAGACACCTTGGGAAAATTGTTGCTCATGCCGTTTTGCGAAGCCCCTTCCAGGGGAACCGCCTCGCCTCCCCGTCCTTCATTGAAAGGAATCTTGTACAAGTCGTACTGAATCTGCGTCTCATTCGGATCGTTGGCGTACATGGGCCTGGGTACACCGGGCGGATAAGGCTCGCGAGCGAGCGCACGGCTGAAGATCAGCCATTTGCCGTCAGGGGACCAGAAGGCGCTGGTGTGGACGTAGCGGGGATCATCGGCGCCCGGCAGCGGCTTCATAGCGCCGGCCTTCCTGTCGTACCAGGCGAGGATCCCTTTTGTCGGGTAAAAGACCTGGCTAAACGCAATGCTGTTGTAATTGGTGCTGAAGAGCCGATCGAGAATGCCCGCCGCGAAGCCTGGCGTTTTGTCCCCGTTGCGGTTGGCGTTGTTGGGAGGGCCAATGGACGTGACCACGTAGCGGCCATCCGGCGACACCTGCGACATGAACCCAAACCGCTTCACGGCGGCATCGCCTGCCCGGGCTTCATCATTTAACTGGAATGAACTCCAGTGGATCATGTCGCGATTCGTAATCGTCATCTGCCGCGACACTGGCAGCAGGGCATACAGGCCCTTGTCGTTGCGTGGCCCGTCCATGTCGAGCCCGAAGGTCTTCCCGTCGCGAGAAAAGGAGTGGCAGTTGGCGCAGGTGGGCAGGTTCTCCATCACCACCTTGCTTTCAGGCTCGGCGATGTTGCGAATACGCCATTTGATCAGCGGCAGCGCCTCCTGCGGCAGGGGTGTAATGGGCCCCTTCTGATCCGGCGAAGGCAGCATCAGCGGGACGTCACGGTAAAACACCGGTGCGCCCACCGGATCGGTCGAGGTGGAAATCGCCACGTGCCCTGAAGAAACTACGCTGCCCTGTTCGTCGACGCCTTCGATTGTCACCCGCGCGGGCAGGTGTGTGCTTAGCCGCTTGATCTTCGCCCATGTGGCCGCGTCTGGCTTCCATGTCCGCGTGCCGGCCTGTTCGGGGATCAGCTGAATCCCCGGACCCGCCTTGGGGTCGATCTCACCCACCCTTAACAGCGCGCCCGCGCATTCGATTTGCATTGCGGGTTTGCTGTTTCCAAACGAGATGGCAATTACCCATTTTTTCGCCAGATCCGCCGGATCATGCCAGAGAAACGTCGGTGGGGTCATCTCGGGCGGAAACACCGACCCATTCAGCGGATAGTCGATGGCCAGGGCGGCAGGCACATTCGCATTTTCTGCCGCTCGAACCGTCAGCGTCGGACCTGCTCTGCACAAAAGCAGGGCTGAGCAGGACATTACCACTCCGGCCAAAACAAGCGGGCCTGCAACTGGCTTCACTGGCTCTCCTTCCGATTTCACACTGGCACTGCCGGACAAACGTCGGCAAAACAGGCAGGCCGACCCTTGCGACCTGCTGCTGGTGATATCGGTCACATTCGCGAGGGAGCATACTGGACGTCGCAGCTCATCCGCTGTGAGCTACCGCACTCCACGCGAAGTTCCTGCAAACAATGGACTAACTGCGCGCGCCAACCACAGTCTCACTCAGTGATTGGTATCGGGCCCACTGTGCTAAAGCCGCAAGTAACCGTAGAATTGATTTTTCAGCGTTGAAACTCAGACAGGCTCATCGAACGTACCTTATGTAGAGCCTGCTCAGGATTGATCCCGGGAGATATTCCAATGCGCCTTCATCCAGCCGCATGGTTCGGCCTCGTTTTGGCCGGAACCTCGCTTATCGTCACCGCCCACGCACAGTTTGCGCCCCCGAGCCCGGAAGAGCTGAAGATGACCTCGGACCCCCGGGCTCCCGGGGCGGACGCCGTTTATCTCGACCGCGTGGAAACGACGGACGACCCGCATCACTTCGCGACCGTTTACGCCCGCATCAAGGTCCTGACGGAAGGAGGCAAGGAAGCCGCCACGGTCCACGTTCCCTATCAAAAGAACTTCGTCTTCCACGCCTCGGGCGACAACTCCAGCCGCATGGGCCCCGCTTCCAATCACTGGGACGCCCCGGACGTCACTCACTCCGGCGAGGACCGCCCCAATGACGTGGATTCCTTTACCGTGAAGACCGACATCGCGGCCATTGAGGGCCGCACCATCCACCCCGATGGAACTGTCGTCCCCCTCACCGGAACCCCCGCCGACCTGCTCAAGGTCAAGCGTGGGAGGAATCAGACGAATGAGGTCATCTTCACGCTGCCCAGCGTGGAAGTGGGCAGCATCCTCGAATATCGCTACCAGATTCGCTATGACCGCTTCGCCGAGGCGCCTGACTGGCAAGTGCAGAAAGAGTACTTCACGCATCACGCGCACTTCACGTTTACACCTGACGAGCAGTTCTCCCCGTTCCGCAACAAGCTGGGAACTGCGGGAACCCAGGACAGCGGTCTGCTGGACTATCACCAGGAGATCATGACCGATCTCCGCGATGCCGCCATTCTGCCAGCCACGGCCGTGCTCAAATCCGAGGCTTCCGGTATCTACTCGCTTGATGTGAACGATGTGCCGCCGGCGCCCATGGAGCCGTTCAGCCCGCCGCTCGAGGGACGGACCTACCGCCTCGCTTTCTATTACCTCGCCACTCCGGACGAAAAAGAGTTCTGGCGCAAGGACATGACCTTCTGGAATAAGAAGGTCAACCAGTACATCGAACCCACCAACCTCCTCAAGAGTACGGTGAAGGAAACCCTGTCCGGGGCCGCCACCGACATCGAGAAAGCGAAGAAGCTCTACGCTCTCACCGAGAAGATCGAAAACATCGACTTCAGCCTTGACGGCGAGCCCGGCATCGATAGCGCATGGATTCCCGCCGGCAGCGTGGAGGAGGTGTTGCTGGACAAGAAGGGCTCCAGCAATCAGATCGCATACCTGTATCTCGCCATGGCTCGCATTGCCGGCCTCAATGCCCACCCCCAGCGCATCGCCAGCCGGAGCCAACGCATCTTTTCACCGCAGTTCCGCGATCCTGGTCAGCTTGATACGGTGCTGATCGCTCTCAACATCGACGGCAAAGACGTCACCCTCGACCCCGGCGCACGCATGGCTCCCTTCAGCACGCTTCACTGGGCGCATGCTGCGGCGGCCGGCCTTGAGCTGAACGGCGGAAAGGTCGAGACTGTCATCACCCCCGAACAGAAAGTCACCGACAATGCCGTCATCCGCGTGGGCAGCCTGAACGTTTCACCCAAGGGGATCGTTTCCGGCACGCTGAAGGTGGCGTTCCTCGGCCAGGAAGCACTGCGACTACGCCAGATCGCCCTCAGGAACGGCCCGGATGCTACCAAAGAACAGCTCGACCACATGCTTGCCGCCCAAGTACCAGCGGGCGTCGAGGCCAGGGTGGATCACGTGGTCAACCTTGAAGACTCGAGCAAGCAACTGTTGGCCATCGTGCCCGTCTCCGGCAATCTGGCTACCCAGGCTGGAGGGCACCTAGTGCTGCCACGGAACTTCTTCCGCACCCGCGAAACGAACCCCTACCCGTCTGAGGATGCGCGCCTGAGCCCTATTGACGTCCATTACCCCGCCCAGGAGCAAGACCATGTGACCTACGTTCTGCCTTCCGGCTTCGTTGTGGAGGGCAAGCCCGAAGAGTCCATGGTGAAATTCCAGGATGGCGCGGCGTTCGAGATGAAGGCCAAGGCAGAGGGCTCTGCGGTGGCAAACACCCGCGTTCTGGCCCGCAGCTTCACCATGCTCGATGCCAAGGATTACGGCTCGTTGCGCGATTTCTATCAAAAAGTGGTGGCGGCTGACCAGCAGCAGATTGTCCTGAGCCCGGCGGCGCAGGCGACCAATTAGCAAGTCAGCCTCCGGCTTCGATCGGGCGCTGAGTCTGACCATCGATGCAGCGAGAGAACACCGAGCCCATTGGGCGTCTAAAGGGCGCCGGATTTCGGTTTGCGATCAACCTGGAGTCTTGGGAAGTCGCGTGAGACTCATCCGGGCATTCCCGGTGCAGACAACGCTCCACAGCATGGTGGGATGACTGACGAAAGTTGTAGGCGCTCTTCTCGTCCGGGCTATAGTGATGCCGTCGGCCTTCCGCAATAATTCGTCAGGTTGGAAATGCCATGATGAGTACCACTGAAGGTCGGCGCATCCTTGTAGTGGACGATGAGAGGGTGATCGCGGACAGCCTCACAGCAATCCTGTGCACGCAGGGCTACAGTGCCAAAGCAGTGTACAGCGCGGCGGGAGCGATGGCTGCTGCTCACGACCTCACGCCGGACACAGTCATCTCGGATGTTTTCATGCCTGAGATGAATGGGATCGAACTAGCCTCCTACTTCGCTGAAAACCATCCGACCTGCGCTGTCATGCTGATGTCGGGCGACGACAGTGCTCCGGCCCTGCTTGATGCAGCCCTCCGCCAGGCGCGTCCACTCTCCAGACAAAACAAACCCGTGACACCCACGCAGATTCTGGAGTGGTTGTCATCCCTGGCTCCGATAAACTAGCGGTCAGCTCGCGGAAAATCGCCCATTCGTTTTCGCTGAGGGATGCTGGCGGTGGAGCGAAGCGGCGCCACATCGTTTGCGAACTCCGGGACGTATCAGCGGCCTAGTATCTCAGGGCTTTGAGGCCGGGTCATGCAGTGCGAAAGGGTTCGGCGTTTTGCCAGAGGATTGGGTTGTGCTGAGTTGTTTGCAAATGGCGAACTCCTGATTGGCTCGGTCTGTTTTGCCCATCTTGCGATAAAGCTGCGCGAGCTGAAAGTGGAGCGGAGAAACAGAGGGCGCAAGCGCAACAGCGGTTTCCAGTTCCGTCTCCGCCTGCGGCAGCTTTTCCATCCTGGTATAGGTTTTGGCAAGCTGCTCATGTACGCTCGGATTCTCAGGCGCAAGCGCAACAGCCTTGCTCAGGTATGTCAGCGCCTGACCGTCTTGGCCTGCCTCAGTCAGGAGGGCTCCGAGATTAAGGAAAGGCTGCGCATCCGCAGGCTGATCGCCTTGCCAGCGTACCGCGGTCTCAAATGCTTCCTGTGCTTTGATTCGATCTCCCAGTTCCTGCCATGCAAGTCCGAGATTGTTTTCAGCTTCGACATATTCGGGGCGTAAAACCAGAGCGCGATCGAAAGCCGCGATGGCTTGCTGAAAATTGCTCTCGCTGTACCGCGCGCGACCGAGTAGATACCAGGATTCGCTGTCGTCAGGCTTTTCCTTAACGACTTCAGAAAACCATCTCTCGGCATCGCTGTAGCCGCCCAACATCACATAGTCGGAGGCGATTACCTTGAACTCGTCGGCTTTAGGGCGGCGGTATTTCGCGCCGGCGGTGAATTCATTCAGAGATTCTTCCGGCTTCTGCTCCCGGAACAGCACGTAGCCCAGGAGAAAATGCGCATCTGCCGACTGTCCATTGGCTGCCAGGTAGTTGTGGAGGATTGACTCTGCCTCCGCGACGCGATTGGCCTTCAGCGCACCCCGTGCATCCGCAAGTGGATCGCTTTGCCCCGCTGCCTTGCCGGCGACACAGGCTAAGGCGGCAAAAATCAGCGCAAAAGATCCTTTACTCAGATGCACGACAGCTCTCCGGATCAGTTCGGGGTGTTCTTGAGGTTTGTTACGTCCTGCGCCTGGGTGGCAACTTTGGCGCTGGCTTCTTTTTGTAGTTTGCTATAAGTTTCCAGTTCAGCCTGAGCTTCCTCGCGCTTGCCCTGGGAACGGTATACCGCGGCAAGCAGATAGTGGATGCTGGGCTCGCCCGGCGAGTCTTTTAGCGCCAGCATGAGATCTGGCAGCGCATCGGCATGTTTCCCGAGACGGACCAAGGCTCGGGCTCGATCGACGCGGGCCTGCATGAGGCCGGGACAACGATCGATCGACCTATTCAATTCAGCCACAGCCGCATCGCCCGACTCGTTGGCCTCAAGCATTGAATTGGCTAGTTTCCAGCGCGCGATGCAGTTGTTGGGATCGTTCTGGAGCTCTTCGCGGAACTCCGCTTCGGCGGTGGTCCACTTGCCGATGTTCCAGTAAGCATCCGCTACATGCATGTGAGTACCGGGCTGCCGGGGGGCTTTGTCGACTGCCTTTTTGTATTCGACCAGGGCAAGATCATAATTGTGCATGCTCTGGTCGATTTCGCCGGCAATCTCGTGCGCGACCACGGAATCAGGATCAATCTCATTGATCTTGCCCAGGGCGTCTTCCGATAGCTGCAGGTACGTTTTCCCCAGCAAGTACCAGGCTTCCTGGTCCTTGGGATTGCGCTCGAGGAAGCTCTTCAGGCGGGCAGTCGCTTCCGAGGTTTTTCCCGCGTTCAGCAGCACTTTGATCAACACTCTGTCTGCCTGATCGTCTTTGGGGTTAGCGCGCAGAGCCGACTCAAGCAGGGGACGCGCCTTGTCGTTCTGCCCTAACTGAAAGTAACTCATGCCGAGCATGGCCGCCGAGCCGGGAATCTTCGGATTCAATTGCAGGGCCACCTCCAGTACTTTGATGGTTTGCTCGTACTGATGCTCGTCGAAGTAGATCATGCCCAGATTGTTATAGGCAGCAGCAAGGTGGGGCGCGAGTTTGAGGATCTGCCTGTACTTCTCAATCGCGGTGGCGTCATCTCCATTTTTGCGCGCCGCCCGGGCCTGTTCGTAAAGGCCCTGCACCTCGGGCGTAACTTCATTTTCGCCCTGCGCAAGCACGATGCCCGAGAACATGGACGCGAGCATGCACGCCAGCACTCCGCGGACGATTCGATGGTGCAGACACGACTTCTTCATGGCTGGTGATTATAGTGGGTCGGCGATTGCAGCCGCCCGGGGAGAGTATGCCTTCGAACAAAATGGCCGGGTTGCATTGAGCAACCCGGCGCTACAGGAGGCCTACATGGTGTATGTAGTGCCTGGTCGGCTCTCCGAACTCAGAATTCGAGCCGGAGGCTGACCTGGCCTTGTCGATTGCTGAGGTTAGATCCCTGCGAGGTGACCTGTCCGAACGTGCCATTGCTCCTGTTTCCGTCCGGACCATTGAACTGTGTTCGGTTGAGAGCGTTGAAGTAGTCCACCTGCAGTATGGCCTGGAAGCGCTCACCGAAGTAGAAGTGCTTTCGCACGTTCAAGTTTTCGTTATAGTACGCCGGGTTGCGGAGCTCGGAGTAGATCCGAACGGCGTTGCCGATGACGTACTGGGTGGGCGTAGCGGTGAAGCCGCCCGGATCGAACATTTGCGCCTGCCCGATCTTGCCCACAAAATAGTCGCGCGCCCGGCTGTAGGAGGCGGTGCTCAGCTTGACTCCCGGGTTACGGTCCGGACGGTTGTATGAGTTCGGATAGGGCGAGCCGTTTTCGCAGACTGAACTGTTGTTGCAGCCACTCAACGGAGTGCCCGCCTCATAGTCCAGGATCCACCCGACCTGCCATCCGCCCACCACATTTCCCAGTTTCTTGTTGTTGACGAAGCGCTTTCCGGGACCAATGGGGAGCTCATAAGTGCCAGTGGCTTTGAGGGTCTGCGGTTCGTCGGACTCGGACACGGTCCACTCGGGTTTCTGGTTGTACTTGTTGACTGCCCCGGCCGTGAAGGTGGAGAAGCCGCTGCTGGTGTTACTCATCAGGTGTGAAAGAGTGTAGCCCATGAGGAACGAGAGGCCGTTGGTGAAGCGCTTGTCGGCTTCGACCTGCAGGGCCTGGTAGTACGTCGTACCCTTCGCCTCGAAATTGTTGAGGATGTTCGAGTACTGCGGGTAAGGCGTGAGAGCCTGCGAGACGGTAGACGAGTCGCCGAAGTCATTTACGAAATCAGCATACGGAGTTGTGAACCCCATGGCCTGGGCCCGGCCGCTGCTGAATGTGTCCGCGAGAACGGATTGATTGGTGACCGGGTCGATGACGTTTCCGTACAGATCGTCGTACTTCGGATCCATTTGATTGATCTTGTTCAGCTGGCTAGGCAGGTGAATGACGCGATTTCCAACAAAGGCAGCGGTCACCAGGGTATTCCAGCCTACTTCGCGCTGGATGTTGACGTTCCACTGCTGGCTGTATGGAGCATAGCCGTTGTTCTTGCTGAATGCGTTGATCTGAGTTCCAGCACCGAGACGCGGGTTAAACGCGGTAGGCGCGGGGTTGGGCAGGATGTTGGTATCCCAGCTTCCGTAGGACGAGTTCGGACCGCCCGTGCTGTTTCGGGTGAACGATCCCACCAGCAGGTTGCCATAGTTGACGGCGACCTTGGCGGTGCCGTACTCATAGGCGCCGCCGTTGAGGAAGGCTACGGCAAAGCCGGCCTGCAGCACCGTCTTTGGGTTTAGCTCATAGGCAAATCCGAGACGCGGTCCGAGGTGCTTCCAGCCGATATCAGCGCGGGTGTAATTGGAACAACCGTCGCATTTGCCGAACTTGGTTGCGGAACCCGGGATAGTGGTGTCAGGGAATGTGCCGGGGTGGTCCTGATCAAAGAAGACGATCAGGTTGTTTTCTTCAGTGAACGGCACCTGAATGTCCCAACGCAGGCCGACGTTCAGAGTGAACTTCGGGCTGAGTTTGATGTCATCCTGGATGTAGGGTGAGAAGTCCCGGTTGCGGAGCCGCAGCTCCTGCGAGTTGCTGCGGTTGGCTGAGTCTGGAATGCCCAGCAGGAAGCTGGCAAAGGCGCTCCCGTATGTTCCGAAATTGGGATCGTTGGTGTTGGGAATGGAAGTGGTGCGCTGACTGAAGGCGAAGTGGCCGCCCTGGGTCTGTTCTTCGTTGTCGTCCTGGTATGACCGCCTGTACTCGGCACCGATGTTGAACGTGTTGCGTCCCTTGGTCCAGAGCCAGTTATTCACGATCGCAATGCCCAGTTTGCGGTTGATTGACCGGAACCATGCACCGCTCGTGCCCCAGCTTGTGGGCGAGTGCGCTCCATCGAAAGTAATATTCGGAGGAATGGTTCCGTCCTGGACGGCTGGCGAGCTGAACTGGGTTTCGTTGAATTGGTTGTTGACTTCGCCTATCCAACCGACACCCGCTGTTGTCACCAGTCGTGGCGAGATCGCGTTGCTGTAGTTCAGAAGGAACACGCTACCCAGCGCGGGCTCGAATTTCATACTGTTGAGTGGGTTTGGCTGGATGACGAACGGGTGATTGTCGAAGCTGTAGTTGCTGAAGCTGTTCCGCCACTGGCTGTAGTGCAGGCTCTGCCGCTCCGTGAGGTTGTGATCCACGGTGAAGCCCCAGACATGCTGGATGTGCGGATTGATGAATGGAGCGAAGCTCTTGTTGCTGTCGAGGCCGCCGGCGCCGCTTCCCGGACGGTCAGGATCGGGAAGATACTGCAACAACGCCTGCGAGGTGGGACTGATGCGGTCTGGACACATGACGTTGAGCACGCCATCGCACTCGAACTGCTTCCCTGTCTTCGGGTCGTAGATAGGGATCACCTTGCCGGTGTCGCCATCAACGAAGTCGGTGAAGTTGCCCGCTTTCTGAAGGGCGGTGGGAACCGTCGAGGTATCGGTGTCTTCGCTGTTCTGCTTGTACCATTCCTGGCTATAGAACCCGAAGGTCCTATTGCGGCCGTTGTAGACCTTTGGAATCCAGATGGGACCGCCCACGCTGAATCCGTAGTTATTCTCGTGGTCCGTCGGCGGGGAGTTTGAGCCGCCCCACGCAGGACCGTTGAAGAAGCCCACCGAATCAAAGAAGCTGTTGCGGTTGATCTCGAACAGCGAGCCATGGTAGTTGTTGGTTCCTGTCGCCATCTGATAGGTGAGCACACCCTGCCCGAGGCCAAACTGCGCGGAGAAGGTGGAACGCTCTACGCGGAACTCTTTCACCAGCTCGTACGGAGGGTTGAAGTTTGTGGTGTAGCCTTCGGTTTCAGGCTGGGGCGTGGGGATACCGTTGTAGACGATTTCCTGCTCGAAATCCACGCCGCCGCTAATGCGGTGGGAGAATGTGCTCCCCGTGGTTCCAGGCGCGCTGAACTGTAATTGGTCAACCTGTCGGCCACGCCCGGACACCTCGACGGGAAGAGCCCGAACGACAGTTGGCTCGATGGTACTGCCCATCTCGGGCTGAGTGGTGTTCAGTGCGATGTCGTCAGCTACGACTTGCACGGTCTCACTTTCCGCGCCTGTGGCGAGGGCGAAATCGATGGTGGCCGTGGTGCTGACCTCGATGGTGATGCCATCCTTGATGGCTTTCTTGAACCCCGCGGCTTCAACTGCGACGCGATACTGGCCGGGCGTAAGCCCTCTCAGCGAGTAGGTTCCGGCGCTGCTTGTGACCAGGTGGCTGGATACGGACGTCTGAACGTCAGTGACGGTAATTTTTGCGTTCGTCACCACCGCCCCGGATGGATCGGTGATGGTTCCGGTGATGCCGGCGCTGGCCTGCCCGATGGAAGGTGGGGGAGCGGCCAAAGCGGCACATGCAAGTACGAGTCCGGCCATGATGCGTGCATGGCGGATCTTCGCGACTCGCGCAAAGGTCTCCTGAAGAATTCTGAAGCGTATCACTGGGTCTCCTTAGGTTCGCTCCAAGGCGGAACGCGTTACAGCCCGTGATTTCAATTTCGTGATGCGGGGAAGAAGGGGGGAATACCTTTTTTTCATTTGTGGAATCGTTTCCATATTCAATGGAATCGATTCCATGAAGTATTCGGAAATATAGGTTCCGTTCTTTATTTGTGTCAAGCGGCGGTGAGAAAAACGCGGGCTTCAGTGTTCTGATCAAGCCGTTCCGCAGCATCAACCAGCGGGATTTCTCAGCTGTTTCAGATCTGTTGTCATGGATGGTTCGTCGCCGTGCTCGCGCGTTCGTTAGAGGTCAGGTGTACAGTCAAGCGCGGCTGAGTCCGCGCGACAGGCCAAAGCTCAGGAATGCGCGGGACAGCCACAGGAACTACGCCGGACGAGACAGTTCTCGAGGGTGACCGGGCGCTTGCCGCTGCGGCTTTTCGTTCCGGCTCGCGCACCGTCCTCAAACCTTTCGAAGAGAAGCTCCGCAGCCACTCTTCCAATGTCCTCCACAGGCTGCTGAATCACCGAGACGGCTGGACGCAGCGTAGTGGCGAGCTCAAAGTCATCGAAACCGATCAGGGCCAGCTGCTGGGGCACGGGGATGTTCAGCTTTTGCAGGACTTCGAACGCGAAGATGGTGGTGCTGTTCTTCAACGTCAGCAGCGCGTCCGGCTGATGAGCGCTTGCAAGGAGGCTCTCAATGGCATACTCGGCGGACTTGTAGTCTTTGACCGACGTGTTTATGGTGCAGGTCAAGCCGGCCTCTTCCACCGCGGCACGGTAGCCGCGCATGCGCTCCTGGATCGTGAACAGCGTGCTCTCGCCGGTGAGGCAGACGATTCGCTTGCAGCCATGCTCGATGAGGTGCTCAGTAGCACAGCGTGCACCCTGGTAGTTGTCAGTGAGGACAGCAGGAATGGTCGAGTTGAGGATGGGCCGGTCGAGAGTAACTACCGGGATCGAAATCCGCGCGGCCAGGTCACGGATCGCGTCGCTCTTGGAGTTGGCAGGAGCAATGAGCAGGCCATCAACACGATGACTGACCAGCATTTTCATGTTCTCAAGATCTTTGTGCGGGTCGTTCTGAGTCGCGGTAACAATCAGGAGCGAGTCATTTGCCCTGGCCACCGCCTGCACAGCTTCAGCGCAGCTCGAGAAAAAGGGATCGGCGAGGCTCGGAACGATCATGCCAATGGTGCGCGTGCGGTGGCCCTTGAGTACGCGGGCAGCCTGGTTAGGCCGGTATCCGAGCGCCGCGATCACCTTTTGTACGCGCGCCAGCGTCTCGGGACTGACCCGCTCTCCGCCATTAATCACGCGCGACACAGTGGTATTTCCGACGCCCGCCTTCCGCGCCACTTCACTCAGGGTTGGAAGCGAGCCCTTCTTCATCTGCCCACTTTCACGCAACAAGATGCTGTTGAACGAAGTCTATGCGCCATCGCGGAATCCAACAATACAATACGATTCGGCGGGTGGCCGTCGAACGCTGATTCCGACGTCATGCCGTTAATGACGGCGGCATGAACTTTTCATCCCTGGCGAAGCCTTTGTCCGGATCAGGTCCCAGTGTGAACACAAGATGAGCGCCGTTAGCAATGTCTTCATGTCGGATCCACAAGCGATCGTGCGGCTTGCCGTTGAGTGAGACGGACTGGATGTACTTGTCCGATGTCGGGTTCCCCGTCTGGCCTTTCGCTTCAACGACGAGCTGCTGCCCATTGCCGAGGCGCACAGTCACGCGCTCGAACAGCGGCGCCGACAGAACGTAGGTCGCGCTTACCGGATCGACTGCGTACAAACCAAGTGCGCTCATGACAAACCAGGCCGACATCTGCCCGCAGTCCTCGTTTCCGTCCAGACCGTCGAAATCGTTGCGGTAATGCGTGAGCAGGATCTCGCGGACGCGGTCCTGTGTCTTCCAGCCCTCACCGGTCCACACATACAGGTAGGCAATATGGTGGCTGGGCTCGTTGCCGTGCACGTACTGGCCGATGTTGCCGGTCATGTCCGCCACATTTTCATTCGAAACCCCAGGTTCCGCGGTGAAGAGCCCGTCGAGCTTCGCTGCGAATGCTTCGCGCCCGCCGAAGAGCTGCATGTAGCCCTTCACATCGTGCTGCACGAAAAACGTGGATTGCCAGGCGTTGGCTTCGGTGTAGTCGCGATAGCGCGATATGTGCCCCGTCGCCCTCGGATCGAAATTGGGCACCCATTCACCATTGCTCAGCCTGGGGCGAATGAACTGGATCTGGCGGTCGAAGACATTCTGATAGTTTTGTGAGCGCTTGCGCTGTATGACCGCGTCCTGCGCATGCCCAGTGGCTCGGGCCACGTTGGCACATGCCCAGTCGCAGTACCCATATTCCACGAGCTTGCCGATGGACTCCTCGACTTTGTCTGCGGGGATGTAGCCCAACTGCCGATAGAGAGCCAGGCCCATGTAGTCGTCCTCCATGTTGCGTTTGCGCATGGTCGCGTAGGCGCGTTGCCAGTCGACGCCGGCCACCTTCTTGGCGCAAGCCTCGGCCATCACGCTGGCTCCATGGTAGCCCGGCATGCAATAGGTTTCTCCGTCCTGCAGGGGCCATATGGGGAATCCATACATGCTTTGCTCGGCCATGCGGATCAGGCAGTTCACCAGCGGTGCAACCCGATCCTGCTGCCACAGCGTAAACGAAGGGTGCAGGGCGCGATAGGTATCCCACAACGAGTAGGTGCTGTAATTATGTTCGCCCGCTGCAAGCTGGTGAACCTGCTTATCGAGCCCTCGATACTCTCCATTACTGTCATCGGCCATGGTCGGCGCGCACATCATGTGGTAGAGGCTGGAGTAAAAGATGGTTTTGCGCTCGGTGCTCGCATCCTCGACGCCGATGCGGGAGAGCTCGGTCTCCCATTTTCGACGCGCCGCGACACGAGTCCCTTCGAAGTCGAATCCCGGCATTTCCGCGCGAAGATTGCCCTGAGCATTGGATACGCTCACCATGGAAATCCCGGATTTGACCAGTACCGTCGCGCCTGGTTCGAAATGAAAGACCGCCTTCAGCTTGCGTCCCTCAACGCCGCGCCCGCTGAACGGCTGGTCGTCTGAGTAGACCTGCACTCGGGAGGGCTTCACAGAGAACTCCGTGGCGAAGTAAATCTCGCGCTTGGGGGTCCACGCGGAGACATGGCGGCCGCCGGTCACGCCGGTTTCGTCGATGGAAAGCTGGGCTGCTTCCACCGGATTCTTCTCGCCGTACGCGTGATGCCAGTCAAGCAGGATGTAAGCAGGCTCGCCGGCAGGAAAGGTAAAGCGGGCAAGACCGGTGCGCTCGGTCGCAGTGAGCTCCGTCTTGATCTTTGCGCCTCCGGAAGTCTGCGTCAGGACGGAATAGTAGCCAGGCTCCCCGGTTTCGTCCTGATGCGAGAAACGCGAACGGTAGGTTCCCTGCGGATTTGAGCGTGCTTCCGGATCGTTTCCCGGCTCCAGGATTACCTCGCCCGTGCGCGGAACCAGGAGCAGGTCGAGAAGGTCGCCGCATCCCGTGCCGCTCAGGTGGGTATGACTAAATCCCATCAAAGTCGAATCGTCGTGATGATAGCCGGAGCACCAGTCCCAATCGCGAATGCCCGTATCGGGGCTGAGCTGCACGGCTCCGAACGGCACGGTAGCGCCGGGAAAGGTGTGACCATGCCCTCCGGTTCCAAGAAAGACATTGACATAGCGAAGGAGGTGGTTGGGCGCGATACTCTCCGCGCGCTCCCCGAGCTTCCCGCGGGCGGCGGCGGGAATGGCTGTTTCCATGGCGGCCGCACCGGCAGCGGCAGAGGCATAGGCGAGGAACTTCCGACGGTCGAGCATGCCATTATGGTAACGTTTCCACCCCTTTTCGCAATATGTTCATGCGGTTCAGGGCGGGGATTGCTTCTCCACGCAGCCTTTGTATTTTCGACAGCTATACTCGGCAAGGTGCGCAGACAATGAGCGGCGACTCTATGAGCAAAAGACCTCTAATTCCCAACCGGCGGACTTTTATCGCCAACTCTCTTCAGATTGGCGCCGGCTCGCTGCTGGCTGGAGCCGCAGTGGAGCGCGAGGCCCTCGCGGGCCAATCCAACTATTCAGCACCCTCCAGCAAACTGCCTCATGCGCAAGCGCAACTCCTGGTCGATCACCCCCGGTTGCCTGCACGGGTGTTTATCGAACATGAGAGCGGAGTCATCCTCGCCGCCAATCGCGAGGGTTCTGAGTTCTCCTCAAGCAAGGCGGTGGTGCGATTCGAGGAGATTCCGGATGGTGTGGCCATTCGGGTCGCATGCCCCGGCGCTCCTCTGTCCCGCGTGATTGCACGATGGGAAATGCGCTTTCCAGAGGACACGCTTTACCTCGGTGACGCGTGGGAGCGAAGCTACGGCGATCTTCAGTGGCGTTTTCTGCAGCCGGAACGAATCATGCCTTGGTATTTTGCCGCGCATCATGCTGCAACAGGGCGAACCTCCATGATCGGAGTCAAGACCCAACCCTCCTCGCTGTGTTTCTGGACAGTCGACCGCGAAGGGATCTCTCTCTGGATGGACTTCCGCAACGGTGGCAGTCCTTCGATTCCGGGTGAGCGCAACATCGACGCTGCCACGGTGATCTCACTGCACGCGAGCGAGGGCGAAACTCCGGGACTGGCGCGGTTTTGCCGTCTCCTTTGTCCGAAGCCCAGGCTCCCGGCCTGGCCGGTTTGCGGAAACAACAATTGGTATTACGCGTACGGGGAGAACTTCGACGCTGATGCAATGCGCCGCGATGCCGCCTTCCTGGCGGAACTGGCCGACGGGCAGCGCAACCGGCCGTATTGTGTGATCGACGCAGGGTGGACTCCCGGCGGCGTATGTCCCGGAGGACCCTGGACACAGGGCAATCCAAAAACATTTCCCGATATGCCCGGACTGGCGGGCGACATGAAGAGGCTGGGGGTGCGGCCCGGCGTTTGGATTCGGCCAACAGCGCTTTCCACCGTGGATAACCCGCGCAGACTCCGGCCCGGCCCGGCCAACGTTCCGGAAAAGCCACTCGATCTCACATTGCCGGAGAATCTTGCATCGGTTCATGACTCCATTGCCGGCGTGCGTTCGTGGGGATTCGAACTCATTAAACACGATTTCTCAACCTTCGATCTGTTCGGAAAATGGGGCAAGGACATGGGCGCCGAGTTCACTGAACCGGGATGGCATTTCCATGATCAGACGCTCACCAATGCAGAAATCGTTCTCCGGCACTACCAGACATTGCGCCAGGCCGCCGGCGATGCTGTGCTCATCGGGTGCAATACCATGGGCCATCTCGCCGCTGGATATTTCGAAGTGCAGCGTATTGGCGACGACACTTCCGGCCGGGAGTGGGAACGCACGCGCCGCATGGGCGTCAACACTCTTGCGTTCCGCCTGGCGCAGAACGGCTCGTTTTTCGCCTGCGACCCCGATTGTGTCGCGCACACCGAGAAAACGCCCTGGAACCTGGATCGCCAGTTTCTCGATCTTGTGGCGCGCAGCCGCACGTCCCTGTTTGTATCCGCCGACCCGCGCAAGGTCACGCCGGATCAAAAAGCCGCCTTCCGCGCCGCAATGCAGCTTGCGCTTTCGGGCGGTAACCCGGGCAACTGCGAGCCGCTCGACTGGCTCTACAACACATCGCCGGAGACGTGGCGCCTGGGCAACGAGGTTGTGAACTATCGATGGGAAGAGCCTATGGGCGTCAATCCGCTTCCGATATGAGATCCCCCAGCGGGCACCAGCAGGCCCAGCAAGCCCCGCGCTCCGTGACTGCCAAGGGGTTGCAGACTAATCGCCATCATTCCTGAACAGGGCGTCAAATGCCAGTTTGCCTGTCAGGCCAGATCCAGCTGGACGCGGACGGCGAACCACGGGATGGGCAGCCTTTTCCCGCTCCCGTTCGGCTTGCTCGGCCGACACAACGACAATCTTGGGACCGGTGGCGCCGCCCAGCGCGACGGCCGCTTTTGGTGCATGGGGCTTTGCGCCGAGCGCCCGGCTGGTGACATTCTGACGAACTCGCGTGACAGGCAATCTTTGCGCTCCTTGCGATCGCGGAACCCGACTGACCTCAGGCGCAGAAACTTTGGAAGTCGCCGGCAGGGTGGGCTTTTCTGTTTGAGCTGGCTCTGGAGCGACGGCGTTGGACTTAGCCAAGGGCTCGAGGCTGGCCTTCTCCGAACCCCGCTTACGGATTGGCTGGGCAGGTCGAGATTTGCTTGGGGGGACCGGCGGCGTGCCGACAGGAGCGGGAGCCTTCTCGCCGGGGTCGAGCTTCTTGTTCGTGCGAGGCGAGGCCTGGCTTTGTTGACCGGGCAGTGGAGCTAAGAGAAGTTGGCGAGCCTCGCGCAACCTCGAGAGGTATGCATCGATCTCAGCGATGATTCCAGTAAGGGGCATAAGGAACTATCTTAAATTCGTTCTCTGACTTCGTCACTTAGCAGGGCGTCGCGTTCACTCCGCGCGCAGGATTTCGGTGGGATCCGTGCGCAGCGCACGAAGCACGGCGGGGAGTGTGGCCACAAGCGTTGTCAGCAGAATGGCACATGCCGGCAAGGCCATTGTGTCCGCATCGGTTGCTTTGACCTGGTATAAAAGCGATCCGAAAAAGCGTGCTGCGCCGAATCCGAACGACAGGCCCGTGCCGCCTCCTATCGCGATCATCAGGAAAACGTCGAGAGTGACAATGCGCACGATGCCGGAACGAGGCGAGCCAATCGCCATGCGGATGCCGATCTCGCGGCGGCGCTGGAGCACGGAGTGATTGAGCACCGCGTAGAGTCCGATGCCGGCCAGGAGCAGCGCCACAGCAGCAAAGAAAAGCGCGAGCGTGGCTATCAGGCGCTCGCGAATGGTTTGGTCGCGGACCAGATCGAGTTGCGTGGTGATGTTCGAGACGCGAAGGCCGTTGTTGCGCCGCGCGATAATCTGGCGGAGGGAATTGGCAAGGGCCAGCGGGTTCTGTGTGTCCGTGTGAATGGTAAAGGTGGCGAAGCCAACGGGCGTGGGGAGGGTTTTGTCGTCGGTTTCGTCGAATGGGACATAGAAGATGGGGCGGTCAGGCTCGCGCAGGTCATGGTAAGGGACATCCGCGGTGACGCCGACGATCTTGTTGAGAGGTTGATGGGCGCCCCGCTCAAAGGTGCGCCCGATCGGGTCCTGGCCAGGGAAGTAGGTCTTCACGAAGATTTCATTGACGATGGCGGCTCCCGGCGAGGTGTCTTGAGGGCGGAAGGCGCGCCCAGAGGTTAGCGGGATCTTCATCGTCGAGAACCATTCCGGGGAAACGTTCAAAAACCAGGCGGGAGTCGGACTGGGCGGGGCGCCGTTGATGGAAATTTCACTATTTATCATGATGCGTCCGACAAGGGGCCAACCCGAGATGGCAACCGAGTCAACGCCAGGTGTCGCGCGCAGCGCCTCGGCGGTTTGGTTCCAAACCACTGGGAGCCGGCCTTTGCCCGCCACGGTTTCGAGCAGCAGGAGACGGTCTGTGGAGAAACCGAGAGGCCGGTTCTGCAGGCGCTGGAACGACCTGACGAACAGCGAACACATAAAGAGCACGAGGAAACAGAACGCGACCTGAAGAGCGATCGCTCCCCGCATCAGCCGCCGCGGCGAGTGCGGGTCCTCACCACCCTTGAGAGCGGCCACGGGCCGCACGGCAGAGGCACGGAGAGCGGGAAGCAAACCAAACAGGAGAACGACGAGGACAATGAGTCCGAAACCGAAGAGAAGCACACGCCAATCGGCGGGCAGCGCCAGGCGGGCAGGGTTGTCGGGTGGATTGACGAGGCTGAGCACAAACGGCGCCGACCAGGCGGCAAACATGGCGCCAAAGAGAGAAGCCAGCACGGCGAGCAGCGCGCTCTGCGAAAGGATGAGCTGGATGAGACGACGGCGGCCTGCGCCGATCGAAATTCGGAGAGCCATTTCCTGAGCTCGCGCCGAGGCCTGTGCGGTCATCAGGTTTGCAACATTCAGGCAGGCGATGAACAGGATAAGAGCCGCTAAGAGACCGAGGATGCCAAGGTATCGTCGATAGTCCTTCTGCAGATCGGAGACGCCCGCGCCGGCGGAAGAGATGACAAGCTGCTGATTGAGAAAGCGGTCGATGTCTCGCTGAGTTGCGCCGTGGAAGCAACTGGAACAGCTGACCTGGAAGGCGTGGTTTATTGCGGAGAGATGCTGGCGGAGCGGCTCTATGGCGGTGGCCTGCTTAACTCCGGGTTTCAACATGAGGAAGACGCGGTGCCAGGTCATGCTCTCCTGGCTGGCCGACTTGTTCATGCTCAGAGGCAGAAACACATCTGTGACCGTACCCTTTTCGGTCCCGCTGAAATTGCGCGGGCCGACGCCGATGATTTCAAAAGCCTGGTCACCGATGTGCACCGAGCCGCCCAGGACATGGGGATCGCGGCCGAACCGATGACTCCAGTAATCCCAGGAAAGGACCGCGTAGGGCTCGGCGCCAGGACCGCGGTCATCGGCTGGGGTGAGCAGGCGGCCGAGCGCGGGCTCAAGGCCGAAGACGGGGAACAGGTTGCCGGAGACATAAGCGACGTGGGCCTTCTCCACTTCGTCCGATCCGTCCATGGCCCAGGTGACGTCCGTCCGGTCGGCGTCGCTGATGGCGATCAGGTCGCCCTGCTCCTTGACAGCATCGTGCATGAGCTTGAACTCAGGCGTTGCCCAGTGGCCGTCCTCGACCGGCCTGCCGTACAACCCGATCATCTTGCGGGAGAGAACGTAGAGGTTGCTGGAATTGGAAATGGGCAGCGGGCGCCAGAGCAGGGCGTCGATGAGACGGAAGGCGGCGACACAGGAGCCAATGCCGACAGCGAGCGACAGCACCGCGGCGGCGGACGTCACCTTGTTGCGACCGAGCTGCCGCCAGCCAAAACGTATATCGGCAAGAATCGCCTCAAGCCATCCCGCTGCTCGAATGCTGTGGCTCGCCTCGCGGCGCCGAAGCATCGAGCCGAATGAACGGCGCGCTTCCCTCGGATCGCGTCCTGAGGCAATGGCTTCTTCGATGTGGGCCTGCAACTCTTCCTCAATCTCACGATTCAAGCGCTCACCACGCATGGCATTCAAGACCCGCGACCACAAAGACATCTCATGCCTCCCGGAGAACCCGGTTGATAGCCAGGCTGACAGACCGCCAACGCGACTCCTCCGCCCCTAGTTGCTTCTTGCCGGCGGCGGTAAGTTCGTAGACACGGGCGCGGCGGCCGGTATCCTTCTTGATCCACTCGGCGCGAATCCAGCCCGCTTCCTCCATCCGATAAAGCGCTGGGTAGAGCGAGCCTTCCTCAGCGCGCAGCACTTCGCCGGATGTATCGCCAATGGCAGCCATGATGGCGTATCCGTGAAGCCGTGGGCGGCGGGACAGTATTTTGAGCACCAGCAAATCGAGGGAACCTTGCAGAGCATCCGTCTTAGCCATACAGAGATGTCTTTATATAGACATCTGAGCAAGATTGTCAATGGGGATCGCGGTCGCGTCAGAGCGGTGAGTACACATCATCAGTATGCGGTCACTGCTATAAGCCGGCTGCGAAGCGCACTCACTGCCTGTTGGGATTGTTTGTCGCTACAGCGCTGTTTTGGCACGACTCTGCAGCGCACCAGTTGCAACTGAACTGTAACTCGCCACGGTACGTGCATTGCCGGAACACCCGTGCGCCGTGACTTAACGCGCCAAAGCCAGAACCGAGCCGGCGACCGACTGTAGAGGAAGAACCTTGTCGACGCAGTTCAACTTGATGGCCTCCTTAGGCATGCCGAAGACCACACTCGTCGCTTCGTCCTGCGCGATGGTTATTGCGCCGGCCTGCTTCATTTCCAGCATTCCGCGCGCGCCATCGTCGCCCATGCCGGTGAGAATGATAACTCCGCAAAACTGCAAGATGTTCCAGAATGCCCGCATCGGCCAGGGACAGAGAAACTGCCTCCGGAATTTGGCCGCTTATACTCACCCCCACCGGAGCGTTCAGCTTCCCGCTGAGCGGCCCAAAGCAACTGAACCGTGGTCACGTCCAGACTGGTCACACCGTCGAGCGCTACTTGCACAGGCTTGCCTCGCAGCAGAGCCTCCACCAGCACGGCCTTCAGTTCCGCCGCGTCCGCAATGTCAATTGAGCCTTCAAGCCGCACCAAGCTCGAATCTTCGCCACTGCAGCGGTTTACACCCGTCTCTGGTTGCTCACTTTCGACGGTCCTACCGAACTTGGCGATTGCCCGACGTCGAACTGTCTCGACGTCCGCACCCACTCACCGATCGAGCCGCACGATTGTTTCATCGGCATGGAAAGAGCAATTCAGGGTAGAAAAAGGAGGCGCCAGGTTGGAAGTTTCTGAGGCTGGCTTCCCAACTTCTTCTTCCGCGCCAGGCCGGCTGGGCGCTGCCATTTGTCTGAAACCCCGCCTAACAGTTCGATATCCGGCCGCGTGTGTTCGCCGCTGGAATTCAAAGAGCTGCTCGGTGGGCACCTGAGCCGCTATCGCATGGCGAGTCAGACGCCTTACCACCTCGAATCGCACTCGATTGCAACGTGGCGGGCCAAGCTTCGCCAATAGTCGGCGGACCCTTGGAACAAGTTCATTGAATGCTTTTCACAGAGGCGGGTGATCGGTGCGCTGTTTTACACCGGTATCCAGTCCAGCGCGCTTAGAACCCGTGGCGGCCGCGGAGGTGTCGACTTGGCGGCCTTGGGCTCACGGTGGCATACTCAACTTAGTACTTCCCCTTTCGGTTCATAACTCAGAGCACGAGCTTAGCTCCTGCCGTACGTAGTCTGTCCCGCTTGTTGTCTGTCGCCTGCTTTCCTGTCTTGGTTTCTGCTGGCTCGTCATCTCCCTCTCTTTGCACACGAGCTACACAGTGAACCCTTAACTGGCTAAGGCAGTAAATCAGGACGAAGACAACGATGAGCGCGTGCAAGGCCCTGTCGAGCAAGAAGGGCACGCCGGGTAACACATCGCTTGCGAGTGGCCCTTTCCATCTCCTGGACATTTTCGCGCGCCTGGCAATTGCGCTCGCCTTCGGGGTCGCCGCACCCGCGCATGCACAAATCTCGCCTGGACCACTGGCAAGAGTGCACCAGGACTTGAACGGCGGTACAAACTGCGTCAAATGCCACGAACTCTCGCCCAGCGCGCCTTCGTTCCGCTGTCTCGAATGTCACCAGGAAATCGCCGCCGAACTGCGGCAGAACGAGGGGCTTCATGCCACGTTCCCTCGATCGAGTTCGGCCGGTTCTGCATGCGTCAAATGCCATTCGGATCACAACGGCGAAAATTTCCAGATGATCCACTGGACACCAACGGCGTCAGGCTTCGCCCACACCGCCACTGGATTTGCGCTCGACGGCAAGCACGTGGGGATCAGTTGCCGGGCGTGCCACAGCGCGCAACGCATTCCGGCTGCCGCGAAGGCGCTGCTGAGGGGCAAAGACCTGAACCATACATGGTTGGGCCTCACGCCAACTTGCGGGAATTGCCATGAGGACAAGCACCAAGGTCGCTTCGGTACAGATTGTGCGCGCTGTCACTCCACCATGGATTGGAAAGCGGCCAGTCAGAATCTCGATGCGAAGAACTTCGATCACTCGACGACCCGCTATCCGCTGATTGGTGCGCATCGTTCTGTCTCCTGTATGAATTGCCACAGACCGGGACCGGACAGCCAGCCGCAATACACGGGCCTTCACTTCAACTCTTGCGCCGACTGCCATCGCGACCCGCACAAAGGAGAGTTCAAGCAAACCTGCGAGTCCTGCCACAGCACCTCGAATTGGAGAGATTCGCCCTTTGTGGCCAAGTTCGATCACGCCAAGACCGGCTTCCCGCTCGCGGGAAAGCACCTGGCGCTACAGTGCCTCTCCTGCCATGAGGGGGCGGATTTCAAATCGCCGGTTCCCCATGCAGCATGCGCGGATTGCCACGAGCCAGATCCCCACGCAGGCCAGTTCGCCAGCCGTCCTGACCGCGGAAAATGCGAGAGCTGCCACACGGTGAACGGCTGGACCCCTTCCACATTCTCGACTGCCGATCACGCGAGAACCGGATTTCCGCTGATCTTCCCGCATGCCGCTGTGAAATGCGCCCAGTGCCATACTCCCGCAGGTACTGGGACGAAATTCAAGATCAGATTCGCGCAGTGTGTGGAGTGCCACGAAGATGAACACCAGGGCCAGTTCTCTGGCCCACCCTGGCTCAACGGCTGCGGGAAGTGTCACACCGGCGCTACCTTTGAAAGGTCCAACTACAACCTGAAGTCACACAGCGGCTCTAACTTTCCGCTAACAGGCGCACACGCCGCGGTGGAATGCAGCGCGTGTCACAAGCCGACGCCCGGTGCGAAACTCGTCCTGTTCCATTTCAGCCAGGTCTCCTGCGCCACCTGCCATCAAGACGTTCACCAGGGGCAGTTCGCGCGCCGAATGGCGGTGCGCAATGCGCAGGGAAAATTGCTCGGATGCGAGGCATGCCATTCCACCAGGGAATGGAAAGATCTCATAGGATTCAATCACGCCCAGACAAGCTTCCCGCTCCTCGGTTCACATCAGGCCGTCTCCTGCGTCGACTGCCACAAGCCACCGGAAGGAGACCTGACGCTGGCGCATGTGAACTTTGCGAGCGCGCCTGCAAAGTGCAGTGACTGCCACAACAATCCGCATGCCGATCAGTTTGAGAAGCAGGCGCTTGACTGCGCCTCCTGCCATAACACCAATCAATGGCGTCCTTCGCTGTTTGATCACCAACGGACGCAATTCTCTCTCAGGGGTGGCCATGAACACGTTCCGTGCGCGGTATGTCACACGCTGAATAAACAGGTGAACGGAAGAACAGTGCTTTTCTACAAGCCGGTCCCGCTCGCATGCGAAGCCTGTCACCGATCCACCGTTCCTGCATCCTCCGATCATGCACGTATGTGATCGGCATGATGGTTCTCCTTCCGTAGAACATGAAAGGAAGTGTTCTGATGGGCAGCACGGCGAATGCTTGTACTTCGACCGCGGGGTCATGTATGTTGAGACAATAAGCCACTTTCCTCAGGTTCTAACTGCCAGGTTTCAGATGGAAGATTTATAGCCTCTTTCATCTTCTGTTGCCCGACTAAGATCGCGAGTCGTTGCCCCTTCTCCGAGGGCGGCGCACGCGATTCCCCTGGAGCCGGCTTAGGCCTCCATCGATGAGAGAAAGTCAAGCCGCAGAATGACTCTGAACCAGCTTGCTTCTGCCTTGGTTATTTGAGCTTCGTCTTTCATGTTGTGAGCCGCTGCATCGCTCCGCATAAGCACGAGGAGGTTCGGCGATCGCTACCACTGGTGCGGGCTAACTCGACCGATAGTTTGGGTCCGGTTCGCGCGCGCACCTGTCGAAGCGTTGCTCACCCCGAAGGAGAAACAGTGAATTCAACTCTATTGCAAGGCATTGCGGGCGCTACGTCTTCTGCGCGCAGGGGACACAATCCCTCCGTCCCTCATCGAATTCGCATCGCAATCGCAGCAGCTGCAGCTGTCGCGCTCGTCGCTTGCCTCTCCATCTACGGGGCCGGATATTATTTGCTCCCTCTTGACCTGAGACCGTACTCCGCCAAACATGAACTGCTTAAGCCTGGAGGAAGCATCGGGCTGAAGCTCGGCATCCTGGGCACATCCCTTTTCGTCCTGATCTTTCTATATGCGCTGCGCAAGGTCGTACCCTTCCTTCGTCGAGGATCCGCACGTCACTGGATGGACTTCCACATCCTTGCAGGCGTCTCCGCTCCTGTTGTGATCGCGTTTCACGCGTCTTTCAAATTCCGCGGCATCGCAGGGGGCGCCTTCTGGATCATGGTCGCCGTTGCGATCAGCGGCGTCATTGGCCGCTATCTCTACACCCAGATTCCACGCTCGATGAACGCGGCCGAGCTATCTCTGGCCGAGATTCAGAGCACGGAGCGCGAGCTATGCCACGAACTCATGCAGCAATCTCTCTATTCGGCCGAACGCCTGAATCGCATCTCACGCATGCCTTCGAAAATGCACGTTCGCGATGTCGGAGTCCTGCGTGCTGTCGGTGAAATGCTCCTGTTGGACATTACCCTTTCGTTTCGCATTGCAAGTCTGCGGCGCTCCTCATGCGACTTAGGAAGAGCCGCCCTGTCGCTGGGCGGCATTTTCCCCATCGCCAACCCCGAAGTGGAGCAGGTCGTCCGCCTGCTGCGGAAGAAGTCGTCGCTTTCCAAACGGATCGTCTTCCTGGATCAAACACACCGGGCGTTTCATCTCTGGCATGTCGTTCATCGGCCCTTCAGCTACGCCTTTGCTTTACTCGCAATCCTTCACATCATGGTCATCATGGGCCTGGGTTTCGGAAAGCTGGGGCTGCACTGACCAATGGAGACATTGCTTACCTGGCTGATTGCTGGAAGCGTCCTTGCTTTCTTCCTGATTCGGTACTGGCGCATACACAAGCGCAGGGAGTCGGCTGTCCGTGCTCGCCTTGAGCAAGGCCCCCTCTTTTCCGAAGGGCCCAAGGCGCAGCATCCAAGGATCAACATTGATTCCTGCATAGGGTGCGGCGGATGTGTCTCAGCGTGTCCTGAAGGAGACGTCCTGGGGGTTGTCGACGGCAAAGCTGCCATTGTGAATGGCCATAAGTGCATCGGCCACGGCCTGTGCGCGGAGATATGCCCCGTGGGCGCGATCCAGATGGTGATGGCAAAGCCTAGCGCCGGCGCTGATCTTCCTGTGCTCACTGAACACAACGAGACGAGCGTGGAAAACCTGTTCATCGCAGGCGAGCTCGGAGGACTGGCTCTCATCAAAAATGCCGTAAACCAGGGGCGTGACTGTGTGGATGAGATCGCCCGTCGCATGCAGGACCGCGTTGCCACAGAAGTTTGCAGCGACATCTACGATGTGATCATCGTAGGCGCCGGACCTGCCGGCATCAGCGCGTCCCTTCGTGCCACCGAGCGTGGCCTCAAGGCGCTCACGCTTGAACGGGAACAGGTGGGCGGAACGGTGTCAAAGTATCCTCGTCAGAAGCTGGTAATGACCAGCCCCGTCGAGTTCCCTCTTCATGGAAGGTTTAGTAAATCAACCCTTTCAAAGGAGGATCTGCTCGCGTTCTGGGAAAAGGTCATGGCGCGCGCTGACCTGAACATCCACGCTGGCGAGGGTGTCGATGCGGTCTCGAAGAGCACCGAAGGCCTGTTCTCGGTTCGCACTCCGCTCAGCGAATACTGCGCCCGCGCCGTCGTGCTGGCGCTCGGGCGCGCCGGCACACCGCGCAAACTGGATGTTGCGGGCGAGGATATGCCGCATGTGTTCTACCGGCTCATCGAGGCGGATCACTACGTCGGGAAGAACATCCTGATCGTCGGCGGTGGCGACAGCGCCGTTGAAGCGGCCATGGGACTTGCACGCCAGCCCGGCAACAAGGTCACGCTCTCCTATCGCCGCGGTGAGTTCTTCCGCCTCAAGGAGCGCAACGCCAAAAGAATTGCCGAACACATGGAATTGCAGAAAATGGACGTTCTGTTTAACTCCTCTCCCACCGAGTTCCGGCCTGGAAGTGTATCCATCGAAGTCAATGGAGATCTCCGGGAATTGCCTAATGACTTTACTTGGATATTGGCCGGTGGGACGCCTCCATGGGACTTCCTCAAAGCGGCTGGGGTCGCCTTCGGTTCTATGGATACCCATGAACGGCACACCCACTCGACGTAGAAGGTTCGTTCTTGTTGCAGGACCCTGCAGTGCACGCACAGCCCTGCTCGGTAAAAGCAATGAGTAGTCGATGACTTACAAGGAACAATTTACGTTGCATTGCAACTTTTACATTATTTTACATGCGGGAAAGTTTGAGCCCACATAGGGAGCAATTGAATTAAATCGACTTACCTCTCGTTGTATTTGGCCTGATGCGTGCAAGGTCGGGGATAACATCAAACAAATGGCACAAGTCAGACGGATTTCGCTCTGGCCATAAGCCACGGTATCGACGATGCAGCCGAGGATGACTCCCCAGTCCGCGGCCGGGCCCATCACCAGTCGTTACTTCGGCCGCCGCGCTGTTACAAGCGCTTAGGATCGGCCGTTTTCCATGATTTTATTCGGACGTGTGGCTTAAGCCACCTTGCACCCTATTCCACATGGAAGGAACGTACAATCATGACTAATAGGGACCTCTGCCCTTTTGTCTGTCCCGCCGCGCTTTCCCATTCGGCTACCCCTCTCGCGGCGCCACGCTTAGCCCTAAGGCATCATTTTGCCGATAAACTGGGGCTTCTCAAACACTTCGGATTCAATGTTTCCCCGCCATCCTAAACTCCTCCTCGTAACCGGAATTGGAACAGAGTACCCATCGCGCGCTAAGTGCATGTGCGTGCTGTACGCATGCGCCGAGGCGTAGACGGGTGACTTTAGAACCGCCGCGTATCTAATGCGCCGGCGTGATCGCCCCCGCGTGTCGCTCAAGCGGATAAGCGTCACGCAAGTAGGCCCCACGCACGCCTTGTCGTGGAGGTTACGGGAGCGTGCGCCGCAATGGCCCCATGTTTGCGACGCTCGCGCAACGAAGGAGCACGATGTACGTCATCATTCGATCTATTGTCGCATTTGGACTTTTCTGGAGCATGGCCGGCGCGCTTCCGGCGCAATCAGTGCGTCCAAAAGCATTGACCCAGAGCCCGCATGGTTCACTGGATATGTCCTGCGGCGCCTGCCACTCCGTGAATAGTTGGAAGGTTCTTCCCGAAAAAATCAGATTCGATCACGCGCGCACTGGATTCGCCCTGCGCGGACGCCACAGCAAAGTTGCATGCCGGGATTGTCACTCAGATCTCGAATTCGCAAACACTCCCAATAAGTGCCAGGATTGCCACGCAGATTTGCACCGCAGAAAGAACGGGGCCGAATGCGAACTTTGCCACAACACTAACGGCTGGCAGGTCTCTATCCATAACATCAACGAGCACCAGGACCGGTTCCCCTTGATAGGAGCACATGCGGTTGTCGACTGCTACGCGTGCCACAAAGTGGGCACGGTTGGACAGTTCAACCGATTCGGTCTGTCGACCGAGTGCTTCTCCTGTCATTCCACTGCGTTCAACAGCGCCATGGCGCCGAAGCACAGAGCGCTCGGATTCAGCACTGACTGTCGTGAGTGCCACATGTCCATGGATAGCTGGGCCGGAGCGACCCTGACTCCCAACCATAGGTGGAGGTAAGCAAGTGCCAAAGAATGCGTTACGCTGTGCCCTGTTGACTGCCGCGAGTGCGGCCTTTCCCTTCGCTTCCGGAATGGGCGAGGACCTGAAAAAAATTGACATTGTGTCCAGTCAGGATGGCACCTCAATCACGGTCGTGCTCTCCTCGCTCGCCCGTTCGGCCGTAACAACGTCAAGCGATTCAAGCGGAATCACCATCTGCTTTCCGAATAGCTCATTCGGTGGGGAGGTGTACAAAAGCCTCTCCAGCGGAGACGGTATTCGAGACATCCGGATAGATGAACATTGCGGGCAGCAACATGGGACCAGCATCGCCGTGGGGATCGAGTCAACACGTCCTTATCGCATCGTTGAATCCGGGAATGTATTCTCGCTGCGCTTCGCACCTGTTGAGCACGAGAGATCCGACGACGGCGAATCACCGAATCATGCTGCGAATGGCGCACAGGCGACCGGGGCAACCGGAGTATTCGAGCTTGCCGCGGATGCGCATACTCCTCCGCTTGAAGTCGAGTCACCGCCGATCAACGCGGCCATTGACGAAACACCGCGCGGGAGTGAGCCAGAACTCCGCCGGCGTTTCAAAGTTAAATTCGTGGCTGCGAACAACGCCTATATCGACGGCGGTTCGAGCTCTGGCTTGCGGATGGGAATGAATCTGGATGTGCTGCGCCTCCGGCCGCCGGTATCTGGCCAGCAGGGTGCAGTCGAGATGGTTGCAGGCAGCGCACATGTTGTCGGCGTCGCGGCAAACTCGGCTGTTCTCGAATATTCCACAGTGAGAGATGACCTAAAAACCGGCGATTTGGCGGAACTGAGTTCATCAGATGCCACTACAGTCGCGCGCGATGTAACTCGGGCTCAGAAGGATGGGCCGCAAGGCCCGACTCTAGCGCGCTTGCCGACCTCGAACGTGATTGCCGCGAGCACCCGGTGGCCAGCGAACGGACCCGCGACTATTAGCACGCGTATGAGCGGCCGGATAGGGTTCGACTATGGCGGCATAACTGGCAGCGGTTCCACCTTCGGAAGCAGTGCACAGATGGGCGTTCTCCTGGAAAGTAACATGCAGCACATCTTGGGAACTCATTGGAACCTCGAAGGTTATTACCGGAAGCGCGTCAACCAACACTCGCAGTTCCAGGAGAGAACGATTGAAGAGACGTTGAGCAAGACCTACACCATGCAGCTTTACTATGACAATCCCGACTCAAAGTGGGTCGCGGGCCTTGGACGCCTCTATCTCCCCTGGGCAGTAAGTCTTGACACCGTCGACGGCGGATACTTGGCACGCAAGAACCGTTTTGGTATGACCACCGGACTGTTTGCAGGATCTACACCCGATATCAGCTCCTGGCACTACAGACCCAATCAGCGCATCGGCGGCCTGTTTACCGGTCTGCAGTGGGGGTCTTATGAAAAAATCCATGTCTCCAGCACTGCCGGCGCCGCGCTCAGTTCGATCCGATGGAAGCTGGATCGCCCCTTCTTGTTCTTTGAAAACGAGATTTCCTACAAGGGAACTATCTCCATCTATCACTCCCTTATCCTTGACTCGCCGCAAGGGGTATCCACCGGGGGAGTAAGACCCGGCGCAGGCGTAAGCCACAGTTACTTCACGTTGCATTACCAGCCTTTTCATGCACTCGGGCTTGACCTATACCAGAACTTTTTTCGCGATATTCCCACAGCTGTCACAACCGCAATCGCGACAGGCACCGTCGACACAATTCTCTTTCAGGGAACCAGCGCGGGAGCGCATTGGAAGCCGTCCCGACAATTTGCGCTGTATACCAACATGGGCATCAGCGACAGATCGGGTGACTCACATCGGTCGTTCAACCGCATGTTCGGCGCTACATGGTTTGATCTTGTGCGGAGCGGCGTGCGTGCCGACTTCCACTACTCCAAATTCAATAGCAATTTCGGAAATGGCGAGTACAGTGCGCTTACATTCTCTCGCCAGGTCACAAGCCACATGTTCTCTAACCTTCAGTTAGCGAACCAGGATCTGCATTCAGAACACTCCACCAACGATCATTCCAGATTTATTTCTGATTCCCTCGATGTGAATCTCGGGCGGCACACCTACATTCAGAGCGGATACACCATCGTCGATGGAGCAACTCTGAACTACCGGCAATGGTACGCCAGCCTTGGATACCGCTTCGATACCGGCAAGACCAATCCCGAATTTGTCAAAACGCTCAACCAGCATTGAGTGGAATCAGGTTGACGGTTCTCGCTCAGCTCGATGACCGTCTTTCAACGTCACCTGGCGTATTGGCGCGTCGCGTGCCTTAACCTTGTGGGTCATTCAACCTGAGCCTGATTCTGCGCGGGATGGTAGGCGCAGGAACGCCGCGAGAGCTGGCCAATCGCCTTGCAAAGGGACCCCGGGCTCGACAGCCTGGGCATTAGTGCAGCGGCGTGCTGAACGTGAGCCGGGAGCCTCCCAGCGCGACCGCGAGACCATCACCGGAATAGCCGATAACATCAGGGACGCCATCGCCATTCATGTCGGCAATGGCGACCGGAGCCTGGAAGGTGCCGAACCCATCGAATTCCGTCGCGTGATGCCCGAACGTCTTCTTGGCAATAGGTGTGGTGTTGAATGACCCATCCGCGTTGCCATGCAGGATGATGAGATCGGAGGCCCCCGTGATGTCACCGGTGGTGGTCTCTTCATCGCCGCAGATCGCGTCCAGATGTTTGTCCCCGTCCATGTCGTGAAATGCGCACACGGCGGCGTAGTAGCTGTCGGCGGCATAGCTGGTAATGGGCCCAAATGTGCCATCGCCCTTTCCCAGCGCGACTTCCGGGCCGAACGGGAATAGAAGGTCCGGAATTCCGTCGCCGTTCACATCTGCGGCGACGGTGGGCAGGTATTCATTGATGGCGGTCCCGAGGGGAAGAAGCGCGTTGAATCCTCCTTTGCCGTCGCTCAGCATGATCTGCGCATGCCAGTTCTGAGCGTCTTCTTCGAATAGATCGGCAAAGCCGTCGCCGTTCAGGTCTCCCACGATGTTGAATGCGGGAATTCCCCACGAAGATGTGTATTGGAAAGTGGCGTCGGTGGCCACCGGCGACTGGAACGTCCCATCGCCATTTCCCAGGAAAACCTCAATTGTGGATGTGAACTCATTCGCGCTGGAGCAGACCAGATCGAGCCGGGTATCGTTGTTCAGATCACCGATCTGGCACGTTGCGCCGCGGGTCAAAGGCACAGGGTAGGTGATACTCTCCCCCGGCAGCCACCCGCCGTGGGGCTGTGACAGCAGGACATTCAGCGTGACCGGACTGGTAGTTCCGTCCAACCAGACAAAGTCGGCAACGCCATCGCCGTTGAGGTCCCCTGCCGCCACCATGCCCGGGTCGACGGGCGTAGGAATGCGGTAAGGATTGCGGAAGCTTTCCGCGATCGTAGCCGGTGCGGTAACCAGCAGCCACACCACTACGCAGAAACACCAGAATTGCCGGGTGATGGTCATGCACTCTGCCCAGGGATTTATGTACGAGAGATTTGCGGTTCAGAATAGCAGGTTTCGGGCGGAGGGTAACACGGCCACGCCGTCTTTCTACCCATCGGTAATGCCGCCCGCACCGCCCTCGCCTTTCACCATCGCCTACTCAGAAGCGCGTTTCCGAACGCCATAACAACCTCCCCGCTACGTTTACTAACTAATAACGTACCGCTGGCTCGCGGTAGCATGGACTGATCTCCTCCGAGGCCCTGAAATGAGACCTTCCAGCCGCCGCCGCTTCCTCCAGCAATCTGCCTTTGTCACCGCCGCCGCTGCCCTCGGCACCCCGCGTCTCAGCGCCCAGCCCCCCTCCCCAGCCCCGATCCGAACCCGCACCCCATTGCACCCCGGACCCTATACCCCCCTCCCCCTCGGCTCCATCACACCCGCCGGGTGGTTGAGATCCCAGCTCCAGATTCAGGCCGACGGCCTGTCCGGCCACCTCGACGAAACCTGGGCCGACGTTGGCCCCAACTCCGGCTGGCTCGGCGGCGCCGGCGAATCCTGGGAGCGCGGCCCCTACTTCCTTGACGGCCTCATCCCCCTCGCCTGGCTCCTCGACGACGCCCGCCTCAAAGCCAAAGCACGGAAATACATCGAATGGACCCTCACCCACCAGCAGCCCAACGGCATGATCGGCCCTGCCTCCAACGACGACTGGTGGCCCCGCTTCGTCATCCTCAAAGCCCTCACCCAGTACTACGAAGCCACGGCAAGCGAATCCAACCCCGACCCGCGCGTCCTCCCGTTGATGGACAAGTACTTTCGCCACCAGCTAGCCGCCCTCCCCACTCGCCCTCTTCGCGACTGGGGCAAGTTCCGCTGGCAGGATGAAGCGCTCTCCGTCCTCTGGCTCTACAACCGCACCGGTGAGCCCTACCTCCTCGACCTCGCCAGACTCCTGCATCAGCAGGGCTACGACTGGATCGCCGAGTTCGCGAACTTCCCCTACAAGCAGAGGATCACCGCCGAATACATCAAGCTCAACGAGGGCGGCGGTCTCAAAGACCTGGCCCTCGCCACCCATGGCGTCAATAACGGCCAGGCGCTCAAAACCGGCGCTGTCTGGTCGCTGGTCTCCGGCTCTGAGTTTGACCGCACCGCCACAGCCCGGATGCTCGCCGAGCTCGACCGCTATCATGGCCTCCCCAACGGCATGTTCTCCTGCGACGAGCACCTCTCCGGCCGCGATCCCTCCCAGGGCTCCGAGCTCTGCACCGTCGTCGAAACCATGTTTTCCCTCGAGCAGGCCCTGGCCATCAGCGGCGATCCCGCCCTCGGCGACCGCCTCGAAAAGCTCGCCTTCAACGCGCTCCCCGGCACCTTCACGGATGACATGTGGGCCCACCAGTACAACCAGGAGCCAAACCAGGTGGAGTGCAGCCTTCACCACAAACCATGGGTCTCCGACGGCCCCGAGTCGAACCTCTATGGACTCGAGCCCAACTTCGGCTGCTGCACCGCCAACTTCCATCAGGGCTGGCCCAAATTCGCCGCCAGCCTCTTCCTGCTCTCCGGCTCTCAGGAATCCGAAGATGGCCTGGTCTCAGCCGCCTACGCACCCTGCGAGCTCCGCACCCGCATCCGCAGCGTCGCCGTGCACGTGATCGAAGAGACCGACTACCCCTTCCGCGCTACCGTCCGCTTGACCGTCAATCCGGCCACGCCCATCGCATTTCCGCTCAGCCTGCGCATCCCGGCCTGGGCTGAAGGAGCAAAGCTCAGCGTCAACGGCGAACCAGAACCTGCCCCCACCCCCGGCGCCTTCGCTCAGGTTACCCGCACCTGGCGTCGCGATGACCGCGTTGAACTGACCCTCCCCATGCAGGCCCGCCTCTCGCGCTGGTTCAACGATTCGGCGGCCATCGAACGCGGGCCGCTCGTCTTCAGCTATCCCATAGGCGAGAGCTGGGTCAAACTCCGTGATCGCGGCATGACCGCCGATTGGCAGGTGTTCCCCACCACCAATTGGAACTACGCCCTCGATTCCAGTTACGCCTTGGATCTCGGTAAACGCGACGCAGCAAAAATCATCGAAGTGTCCGAATCCGAAGTCGGCCGCGAGCCTTTCAGCCGTAAGCACCCGCCCGTCACCCTCAAGGTCAAAGCACGCCGCCTCCTCGACTGGCGTGCCGACGACGGCGCAGCAAATCCCCTGCCGCAAAGCCCCGTTGCCACAGCCGAGCCGGCGGAAGACCTCACCCTGATCCCCTACGCCGCTGCAAAACTCCGCATCACCGCCTTCCCGGTTGCTAAGTCCTGACCGTTTCGCCTGGCACACACAACAAGGCCCGCGCTCACCTTGAACGCGGGCCCTCGAGTTGAAAAACTAGCTAAGCCACAGCCGAGTACTGCTCGGAATTCCGCCCTGCGTCGGACCCGTGCTGCTTCACCATCTTGTTGTAGATACCCAGTAGCAGGAACGGAGCCGCCCACTGTCCCACAAACAGCGACTCGTGCTTGCGCCCCGCCGCCATGAAGCCGACGGAAACAGCCATCGATCCAAGTGCCAGTCCCAGAAACAGGCTGGAGGGAGCCTTCGAGGTCACCTTTTCGATCCCTGCCGTCAGTTGATCTTCGTTGGAGTCGCCTCTCGCCACACGCAAATCCGCCATACATCTTCTCCTTGTGCGATGTCCATCGCTCCGGACTCAGATGCAGCCCCCTCGAAGGCGGCTGTCGCGCCGTAGTGTCGGAACTGCCTGCTAAGTCGTTATTTCCTGCCCAAGCTCATACCGCAATTGAGGATGCGCAAATCCTCGCGCTCAATATTCACACGCATGAACATAACTTGGCTGCCCAAGCCGGGTGCCTCAGCCTCGCCGCGTCTTTGTTCTTGCCGCTAGGCTGGCGAACCTCAAACCCGCCCCTGCCCAGACCCCGGTGAGCGAAGCGCGCCCACAGCCCACCGTTATCTATCACGGACAACGAGTTCGACCGCCCGGGTGGTGACTCTACACGCGGCCTACTTCTGCCCGCCCAGATCCGCCGCCTTGGCCCGTTCCGCCGCCGCCTCCTGCACCCGCCCCTGGCGGTCGTACGCCTGCGCCAGTTGACTGTGCGGCTCAGCGAAAGTCCCGTCCGCTGCAATCGATTCCTGGTACCGCCCGATCGCGTCCGCGATCTGCCCCTTTAGGAGAAGCTGATTTCCCGCATTCAGCAGGAAGCTCGCCCGTTGCCGGTTCACCGCCGCCTGGCTCAGCTCCGCCCCTTCCTTGCGATACCCGGCTGCCTGCGCCCGCAGCGCCTTCATCTCCGCGCGTAGTTGCTCCGCCTTCGCCTGATCCCCTCCAGACTCCGCCGCCTCCGCCTCGGGTCCCAGCTTCGCGGCCATCTCTGAGAGCACCCCGGCCAGCGTCACCATCGATCCCGGCTGGCCCGGCTGCAGCGCAATCGCCTTCTCCAGAGCCTCCTTCGCCTCCGGCAGCCTCTCCGCCTGCTTCAAAGTGCTTCCCAGCAGCGCCCAGGCGCTCCCGTTGTCCGGCCGTAACAACACCGCCTTGCGCAACTGCGTCACCGCCTCATCCATCTTGCCGAGCTGCATGTAGAGAATGCCCAAGGTATACGGCGGGTCCTCGAGCTGCGGATCCATCTCCCCCGCCCGCGCCAGTTCCACAACCGCCTCGTCCATCCGGTCTTTGAGCTTGTACGCCAGCCCCAGGTCGTAGTGCAGTTGCGGGTCGCTCGGATCCAGCACCAACGCCGCTTTGAAATCCTCAATGGCGTCGTCGAATGCCGCCAGCTGCACATGCGCCACACCGCGGTCTTTCACCACCGTAGCGTCGTTCGGAGCCGCCGCCTGCGCCCGGTCGATGTATGGAAGCGCCGCTTTGGCCTTGCCCGTTATGGTCAGCGCCAGACCCAGATTTGCCAGCATCGACGCGTTGGTTGGTTCCACCGCGATCGCCTTCTCGAACCACGGAATCGCCTCTTGCTGTCTGCCCAGCCGCTGCAGCGTCATGGCGAGATCGCCCGCCACTCCCGCCAGATTGGGCCGCAGGGTCACAGCCTGCTGCAGCGCTGCCGCCGCGGCTTCATCCTGCCCTGCATCGGCCAGCGCGCGGCCATATTCTGCCAGCGCCGCTGCATCCGGCGGATCCGCCTTCGCCGCTGGTTCAAGCACCGCAATCGCCGCATTCAGATCGTGCTGCTGCCGGTGAACGGCGCCCAGATGCACCCGCGCCTGCACAAACGCGCTGTTCTCACGCAGCGCCCGCTCAAAGGCCGCCCGCGCCTCGTCCCACTGCCCCATCTGCGCGTGCACCGTTCCAATGGCATCCTCGATCTCCGCTCGCGGACCCGTGATCTGCTCCTCAGCCGCAAACTGCTTCAGGGCATCTTCGCGCCGGCCCGCCCCCGCCAGGGCCCGTGCATAGGCATCGAGAAATGCCGGATCCTGCGGACTAACCCCCAGACGCAGCGCCGCCTCAAAGTGCGGAATCGCTTTCGTCCCATCCGCGGCCCGCCATAGCGCGATCGCCAGGTTGCCCTCGATCACCGCATCGTCCGGTTTCAGTTGTACCGCCTTTTCGAGCTCCGGCACGGCCTCGGCCGGCCTGTCCAACGCGATGAACGCCGACCCCAGCGCCTCATGCCCCTCGGCAATCTGCGGCGCCAGCTTCACCACCTCGGAGAACCGGGCCCGCGCTTCCTCATAGTGCCCCTGCTGCGAAGCCGCATAGCCGGCACGGAATGCCGCATCGGCTTTGCGTAGCCCCTCGGAAGCTGGGTTAGCCGCCTGAGCGGCAAAGAGAGTTCCGGCCGTGACCAGCAATGCACTCACCCCGGCTCGCCACACCAGCCTGCGGTCGGTCCTCATCCTACTTCCCCGCCGGCTTCGGATCGTCTCGATGCTGCAGTTCCACCACCATCTTGAATTCACGGTTCGCTTCCGACAATTGCCCCGTCGCCTTGTAAGCCTGCCCCAGCAGGTTGTGCGTAATGTAGTTGGACGGGTCCATCTTCACCGCGCGTGTCAAATAGCGCAGCGCCTGGATTGGATCCTTTAACTTCAAAAACGCCTCTCCCAGCAGGATGTAAGGCCCCGTGGACATGGGGACCAGCAGCACCGCGCGGTTCAACGCCTGCTGCGCCTGCTCATACTGGCCGCTGCGCAGATAAGCATCGCCCAGCCTGTCATACAGGTCGCCGTCGAGCGGGTTAACTTCTCGCTCGGCCTCGAGTTCCTTCACCGCTGTCTCAGTGTCGCCCCGCGCCAGCGCCGCCTCGCCTAGAAGCTGGTGGGCCAGTGGCAGCTTCGGATTGAGCTCCAGTGCCTTCTGCGCCTGCGTCGCGGCCTGATCGCGCAGTTCCCGCCGCAAAAACAACCGCCCCGCCAGCAAATACGCCTCCGCCGAATCGGGTGGAAATCCATATTGCACAGCAAACGCATGGCGCGCATCGTCGTATCGGCCCACGTCTGAGTAGGCCAGCCCCAGCACGTACTGCGGGTCGACGTTCGCGTTCTGCACTGCGGCGTGCGCCTTTTCGAGAAACGGCAGCGCCTCCTTCGGCTTCCCCAGCCGGAATAGCGTAACCCCTGCCATCTCCGTCGATTCGCGGTCGCTCGCATCCTGCGCCATCGCCTTCGAAAACGCCTCGGCTGCCTCCGTAAGCTGGTCTCGCTGATAGAAAATAATGCCCCGCAGGCGCTCCACACCGGGCGCCTCCGGCGTCTGCGCCGCAAGCTGATTCAGGACGTTCATCGCCTGATCAACCCGGCCTTTGGCGGCGAGTGCCTGCGCGTCTTCGAACGTCCATCGCTGCGCCGTGGTGTCTCCCACGGCGATCCCCGGCTCAGGCGCCTGCGCGCTGGCAGACAGAACAGACAGACAACCCAGAACAACTGCGGAAACCCAAATGCGTTGCATAGAAACCTGCAATCCAGTGTATTGCCACCCGCCGCGCCCGTTCCAATCCAGCTGGCGGGCACAGCAAAGGGGAGCCGAAGCTCCCCTCGCTGTTTGCGGCTCCTTCGCCCTGCTAGAACTGCAGGTGAAGTGAGAATTCAAGCTGACGGGGCGTGTAGCCCTGTGCACCGCCACCAATCGTTCCCTCAGACTCGATGTTGCCGCCCGGATTTCCGGGGCTGATGTGGTTGAAGGCGTTGTAGGCATCGAACCGGAACCGCGCCGCGAGGCTCTCGTGGAACGTCACCGTCTTCGAGAGAGCCAGGTCAGAATTGAAGAACCCGGGTCCGAAGTAGGTGTTTCTCTTCACGTTGCCCACATGATCCAGTCCCGGATTCTTGAAGATGCCATTGCCGGGATCGGTCAGCAAACTCGTCGTCTGCGCGGTGTAATAGGCCCTGTGCCCGGTTCCGTTCGAACCCGGAACGAACCCGGTCAGGTTCGTTTTCAACCTGCCAGCACCCGTGTAGCTCGGATAATTCGGCGCGCTGCCGGGAATGTTGACGCTCGAGTTGTTGTAGTTAAGCGAGAAGGGCAAGCCACCCGCCCAGTTCAAAGTGCCGGCCAACTGCCAGCCGCCAATGATCGCGTTGGTCACACCGTTGACTCCGGCTCCGTACATCTTGCCTTTGCCGAACGGCATGTCATAGGTGCCAAACCAGGTCAACTGCTGCCTGCGCACAAAGCTGTCACGCCCGTGAGCAACATGCCTATCCCAGCTTGCGTACTGCGTGCTGTCGTTGAAGGCGCTCGCCCACTGATAGTTTGCCGTGTAGTTCAAACCCTTCCACACACTCTGTTGCAGGGTGACCTGCGCGGCGTTGAAGTTCGTGTTCAGGTTGTCGCTGTAGTAGGTGATGTCGCTCGTCCACCCGCAGGCGCCAGCTCCCAATGTCGGATCCGGCTGCGTGTAGTTTCCATCGGTGCACGCCGGAAGTGAAGAGTAGTAGTAGCGCCGCAGCTGATTGTAGTTGCCGGTCTGGCCTGTGGCTGACGGTGTCGACCCAGTCCAGCTCGGATCCCAGTGAAGTGTCTGGCCTCCCGGTCCAAGCGAACCAGGAAGAACGATGGCCGCTTCGTTCGGGTTGATCGTGTTGCCGCTGCTGTCGCCCAGTGTGTAGGTGCCCTTGTTGCCTACATAGGCCAGGGTCACAGACATGGTGGGAGTAATGGAACGCTGGTAGGCCAGGTTCCACGCATCGATCTCGGGGAAACGCAACGGGTTGGGACGTGCGCGCGAGTTAACCAGCGCGCCGGGGTTCGGCAGCAGACCGCTGTCCGGTACCGTGGGCGTCGTGGGTGCGTCAGGACCGACGTTGAGCAGGAATGCGGGCGCGGTGGTGGAGGGTGCGTTTTGGCTCTGGTTGGTCAGTACCGGAAGGTTCTGAGTTGCGGCGTGACCGAAGATCGAACCGAACACGCCGATGTCGAAGCTGCGGCCATATCCAGCGCGGATCACAGTGCGGTCGTTCCACTGCCACGTGAAGCCGACCCGAGGCGCGAAAAGGTTCTTCTTCTCGATACCCCAGTTCATCGCCATATCGTGCTTCCCATAACCGGCCACGTGCAGATAGCCGTCGCTCAGGTTCAGCAGCGAACCATTGCCCTTGCCATTCACGGTCTCAGGGAGATAGAGCTCCCAACGCAGACCGTAATTCAGGGTCAGAGCGTGGGTCACGCGCCACGTGTCCTGGCCATAGAAGAACAGCCGTTTCTGATTTTCCTGGGCGTTGGTCGACGCCGAGTAGTAGCGCTGGAAGCTGGACACCTCACCCAGAAGGAAGGTGGCATATCCAAGTCCGCCTTCAGAGCCGTTCGATGTCTGCCCCGTAGCGAAGTTCAGGATACCGGTGCGATTGTTGTCCGACGGCACGCGAAGATTGTTCGCAAACCGCAGGTCCACACCCACCTTCGCCGTGTGGTTGCCGAAGAGCTTCGTCCAGTTATTCACGAACTGGTACTGGTGCTCCTTCTCCGTCAGCGGGCAGTTGCAGCGGTTGACGTTGAGACCATCACCGTAGTTGTAGTTGTTGCCATCCACCGGCGTGCCGCTTCCGCCGGCCAGCTTCGTAATGTTGAACGTGGGAGAACCGCCAGTATAGTAATCGCCGGTGTTCAACCCTGGAATTCCAAGCTGGTTCGCAAATTCGGTGGACTGATCCGACTTGTGCGTGAGGATGTTATAGCGGTAGTAACCGAAGCGCCAGTCGGTCAGCAGCGCCGGGCTCAGGGCAATGTCCATGCCGGAAGCCAGGCTGTCATTGGCGCCTTGCGATGTTCCGCCGTAGTTGCCGATGCCGAACCCAGGACCGCCGGCGACTCCAAACAGCTGCTTGCCGGTCAGTGTGTCGGTGAACCGCGAGAACCGGCCAAACACGTGGATCTTTTCGGTCGCGTTGTAGTCTCCGCGAACCGTCCACTGGTCGCTGTTCAGTGACCCCGTGCCTCCGCCGTGATAGTTGTTGTCAAGGCCGTTCAGGTTTCCTGCGCTCCCCAGACCAATACCCTTGGTATAAGGCTCCAAAAGCGTGAGCAGCGCAAGGGCCGGAGCTGATGAGGGCTGCTGCAGCGTGGCTCGCGGAATGACGTTGCCCGGGTATGCGGTGCCGCTCTTGTCGTAAATGATCCCGGCGCTTCCCAGTTGCGTCTTGTACTCGCTGAAGTCCGCGCCCGGTATTCCGCTCGGTCCAACGATGTTGCCCAGCGCGGTTTCGGTCAGGAGGCTGGTCGGAAGCGTATCCGAGGCGATCGTGCCGGTCTTCTGGCGTTGACCTTCGAAGTTGCCGAAGAAGAAGATCTTGTTCTTCAGAACCGGGCCGCCGACAGATACGCCGAAACGGTTCTTGAGACCGCCCGGAATGGACGGAGCGAGGCCGTTGGCGTTGGTGTACGACAAGGGCGCCTGGCTGAACGGATCGCGGGCCAGGTTCGCGTTGCTGGTCCTGAAGTCGTAAACGCTGCCGTGGAGTTTGTTCGAGCCCGACTTGGTCTGCGCCGTCACAACCGCGGAAACCGCCTTGCCCAGTTCGGCGTCGAAGTTCTGCGTCGTGATCTTGGTTTCCGTCACCGCATCCATGGTGGGGTTGATGACGATGATTCCCAGAATCGGATCCTGATTGTCGGTGCCGTCCAGCTCAAACGCGGTGCCCGCGAATGCCTGGCCATTCACCATGATCTGCTGCGAAGCCTGCGGGTTCTCCGACGCGGCATGCGACCACCCCAGCTTCTGCGCGCCCGGTACCAGCAATTGAAGGTTGGTGAAGTTCTGGTCGCCAACCGGCAGATTGGCCACCTGCTGCTGATCGAATACGGTTGCCACATCGGCGCGGTCCGTCTTCAGCATCGGTTCCTGGTCGGCATTCACCTGCACGGTTTCTGAAGCGCCACCCACATCCATTGTGGGGTCGATGCGGGGCGATGTGTCGGCCAGCACCTGGATCGCCTTGGCTTGGAAGCTCTTGAATCCCTGCGCCTCAACCTTTAGGTCGTATACGTCGGGGGTGAGGTGGGCTACGCTGTAATCTCCGGATGCGTTGGAGGTCACGGTGACTACCGTGTTCTTCGTCTCGCTTGTGACTGAAACCGTGGCATTAGGTATCGCCGCGCCACTCTTGTCCGTCACTGTGCCGAAGATCGATCCGTAGACCGACTGTGCTCTAGCGGGAGCTAAGAGCACAAAGCTCACGCAGGCGAATAACGCCAGCGCAAGGGCTGTGCGAATCATCTTGTTCATGCGGTCTCCTGAAGTTTCTTGCGTTTTGTTTTTATGTGAACTTGTGTGGTTTCGTCGGCCGGATTCTCTCCCGCCGCAATACAAGGCTCGCCTGTCGCGATTGGCAGGTTCGCTCAAAGTCTGGGGAAAGCTCCTCAAAGCACAACTCAGACTGAGGCCTGAAATTTACATTCCCCAAAGCAAAGCGAAACGATAGCAATGTCGGATGGCCATGTCAACGTGCAATTTACCTGCGAAATCAGATGGTAACGAGGGCTGCATTTGAAAACGGTTACAGTCAGTTTCCAATTGATTTCGTTGACTTTGCCAGAACTGCCCCTCACCGGTATCAACCCCTCCGCATAAAGCGATTTACTCACCCTTCAACCCCTCCCCCCCGCCTCCAGCCGGCATCCGGACCGCGAATCGCTGAAGACGTTTTCAGATGCCCAGCCTTCCACCCGCTCTGAACACGCCCGCAAGACTGACTTGGAATAGAATTGGTCAGCGCCGGCCAGATCGGCCGCCGCGGGGGTAAGGCCCGTGCTTCTGGAACTGGGCAAAGCCGCCTGCTTCTTCTTCTGCATCGCGTCCCTCTACGAGGCGGCTATCTGCGCCTTCTTCGTCCCCGGCGTGAGCTGGGACGAACGTATCTTCCTGGTGTGCCTGCGCTTAGGATGGGCTGCCTACGTCTGCTTTATGAGTGGACTGCTGTTCAAAATGCCGCTCCGCGGCAATCCCGACCGTGGCCGGAGGCTCACCGCTACCCTTCCCGTGCAACTCTTCTTCTGGTCCTCAGGGTGCATCGTGGTCCTGTTCCTTACCTCCTGGTACCTGTCCGATTTAGGACAGGATGCGGCGGCATTCATTTCCAGCCGGTCCCACACACGATGAACCCCTGCGGTAACGCTCAGGCCGCCCGTTCATCGAATCACCATTTATCACAACACTCCGTGACAAGCCCCGGAACCGCCAGCCCCCTCCCTCCGTACCTTCTCGAGACATGAAGCGGATGGCCAGCAGCGATTGGGTCGGGCTCCAGGTGCGCCTCGCCCTCGACGAGTGGACTCGGGCCGCTGGGCCCTGGGCAGGCTCCGGTCCCGTTTATTCCGCCCGCGAACACAAGCAGCGCGAGAAGGCTTACGACCATGCCGTCGATGAGGTGCGCCGCAGTTGCCGCAAGCAAGTGCCCGACCCCCGCGTGGCCGAGGAACGCCTGACCCAGTCTTTCGCGCGATTCGCGGCCGAAGCGCTCGATCTCGGTCCCGATGCCATCCAGCTCTTGACCTCCGGCTTCCTCCCCGTCGGTAAGCAGTTGGCCCGCTGGGCCCATCGCTTCGACCCAGCGCTCAGCCATGCCGCCGTCACCCAGGCCGCGCGCAATGCGTGGACGGCCTGTGGAATGCAGCCCCTGTTTGGAGCCCCCCTGCGCCTGACCCCCTCCATACTCGGTTACAGCCTGCTTTACCCCTACACCGACAACTTCCTCGACCAGCGCATCGTCAGCAGCGCGGACAAGGTGCGCTTCAGTCGCCGTTTCCGCGAACGGCTGCGGGGACAACCGCTGATTGCAGAACCTCATGAGTCCAGGCTTTGGGAGATGGTTCGCCTGATTGAAGAAGAATTTCCTAGACCGGGCCATGGGGAGGTGTTCGACGCCCTGCTGGCCATCCATGCCGCGCAGGAGGAGAGCGTGCGGCAGCTCCACGAGGCCGGCCGGCTCACCGAAACCGAGCTGTTGCACATCACTTGTGCCAAAGGCGGAACCTCCGTTCTGGCCGATGCCTGCCTGGTCCGCGGCACGCTGAATTCTCAGCAGAGCGAGTTCGCTTTCCTGTGGGGCGTGCTGCTACAACTCGGCGACGACCTCCAGGACATTCGCGAAGATCTGGAGCTCGGCTCGGACACCCTGTTCACACGCGCCGTTCGTGCTGGCCAACCGATCGATGCCCTCGCCGAGCAGTTGCTGAACTTCGCCAACGTCGTCGGCGCCAGGATGGATGCGCTGGGCGATGCGGAGTCACCGTCCCTCAATCACCACAAGGACCTTTTGCGCATGAGCTGGCGTTCGCTGATCCTGATGACCATCGGCGACGCCCACACCCGGTTCTCCCCGCAGTTCCTCGCCCGCATGGAGCCCTATTCGCCTTTCCGCTTCGCCTTTCTGCGCAGGAGACGCGAGAAACTTGCCGGCGATCACGGCGTCTTCGAACGTATCTTTGAGCTGGTACTGAACCGCGACGAACCTCACGACAACCGCTTACCTCTGCCGCAAGAGCGGAGAACAGCGGCACAGATACGTCAGCCCCTGAACTTCCCCGTCGCCGCGGACCAGACCAGCTTCTCCTCGATGTAAGTTGGGCCATCGGCCCTTTCACTTGCGGCCCTGATCGAAAGTGAAGCAAAATACTCTCTCGCAGCACGGGTTGATATCAACCGAAGGGATGAGGACGAATGAATGGCATCCTGTCATTGTGGGTTGACCGCCTCCCCACCCCGCTTGGCGAAATGCTGATTGTCTCCGACGATGCCGGGTGTCTGCGCGCGACTTTCTGGTCGGAGAAAGATCGGCTCATGCAACCCTTCCTGAAACGCCACTACGCCCCCATGCAACTGCGGCTGGCCCCGGCACGCGATCCTCATGGCCTTACGACTGCCATCGCGCGTTATTTCGACGGCGACGTGCACTCCATCGACAGCCTGTCCGTGAAGACTGCTGGCACGGATTTTCAGCGCCTCGTATGGCGGGCGCTTCGCAACATCCCCTGCGGCAGAACCATCTCCTATGGGGAACTCGCTCGCCGCATCGGCCGGCCGCAAGCCGTGCGCGCCGTGGGACTGGCCAACGGTGCCAACCCCCTCGGCGTGGTCGTTCCCTGTCACCGCGTGATTGGCGCCAACGGATCTCTCACCGGTTACGGCGGCGGAATGGAGCGGAAACGTTGGCTGCTCGATCATGAAACCAGGTTGAGGCTCCCTCTCGTCTACACTTGACAGAGATCGTTTCAATCATCCAAAGTGACCTGAACTGAATCATGCTGCACAGTCCTGGTTGACTTCCCCAGAAGTGCGGGGTTGCAGAAATCTTCCCTGCGCCTCTGTAGTTTTGCCGTTCTTGTGGTGGGAGCTAGCGCTTCTGTCCGGGCCCCGTAAGTCCAAATACCCCCTGGGACGCCGAATGACCCAAACGGTGGATGAATCGGTAAACAGACCACACCTGGAAAGTGTTGCGTCCATCGCAGCATGGGTGCTGGTTGTCATCTCCATCGTGGCCCTGACCGGCTGCGCGCTCAACCTGCCGCCACTGGAAAGTTTCGTTCCCCAGTCCGTGGGCATGAAGGCCAACAGCGCCGCCTGCCTGCTCCTTGCAGCAACTTCTTTGTTGCGTCGCCGGCATCGCGACATGCCGGTCTATGCCCTTTGTGCGGCCCTGCTGGGCGCGCTCACCCTGGCTGAATACGGTTGGAACCTGAGCCTTGGCATCGATGAACTCCTGCTCCGCGACCCTTCTTACTTCCAATTCCCCGGACGCATGTCGCAGTACACAAGCTTCGGGTACGTGCTTCTTGGCCTCGCAGCTTCCTCGCTGCGGTCGCGCCTCTGGATGGTTCGCGAGTTGTCCCGCGCATTCGCGCTCTGTACCGGCATGCTCGGCGCCATCGCCCTGATCGCGCACCTCTATGACACGCACCTGCCCAACACCATCAGTCCGCAGGCTAATATGTCGGTTCCCACCGCACTTGGTTTCGTCATTGCTTGCATCGGTGTGCAATATGCGCATCCGCGGGAAGGGCTGGTGCGCCTGCTGCATGCCGGCAACGAGGGAGGAGCTGCACTGCGGCGGCTGGTGCCTGCCGGGCTGGTGGGCTCAGTGTTGGTCGGCCTGGCAGTTCGCAACGCCCAGCAGCAGTTGCGTTGGGAGTCAGGGTTCTCTCTCGCCCTGGTCGCGGCAGGTGTCACGCTTTGCCTGATGGTCGTGATCGTGGTCACCGCAGCCGGCCTGGAGCGCGAAGAGCTCGGCCGCCGCGAAAGCGAACTGCGGTTCAGGCTGGCCGCCAACAACGCCCCGGTAAAGATCTGGATGTCGGGTACCGACATGCTCTGTACCTACTTCAATGACACGTGGCTGCAGTTTACCGGACGCACTATGGAGCAGGAGGCGGGGGACGGCTGGGCAGAAGGCGTTCACCCGGAAGATCTGGAACGATGCATGTCCACTTATGCGGGTGCGTTCGAGCGGCGGGAGAATTTCCAGATGGAGTACAGGATGCGGCGGCACGACGGCGCATACCGTTGGCTACTCGATACCGGGGTACCGCGCTTCAGCGAAGGAGTGTTTGCCGGCTACATCGGGTCGTGCGTAGATATAACCGACCGGAAAGATTCGGAAGAGTCGCTGGCCGATCTCGAGCGAAAGCTGCTGCAGGCTCAGGAGGAAGAGCGATCGCGGATTGCCCGCGAACTGCACGACGACATCGTACAGCGCATTGCCATGCTCACATACCAGGTGCGTTCTCTCACCCCCAGGATCGCCCCGGATGCAAAGACGCGCACCGCGTTCGAGGCCATCGCTGACCATCTGAGACAACTGGGCACTGACATTCAGTCCATATCCCACCGGCTTCATTCGTCCCACCTCGAGTTCCTGGGCCTGACGGCGGCGGCGGCCGTGCTGTGCAAAGAGATTTGCGCCCAGAAGCAGGTCGAAATCAACTTGAGTTGTGATGGAATCCCCTCCGATTTGCCAAAACCTGTCGCGCTCAGCCTGTACCGCGTGCTGCAGGAAGCACTGCAGAATGCCATAAAATACAGCGGCACCAAGCGATTTCAAGTGAAGCTGGAGAGAAGCGGGGACGAGGTCCGGCTGACCGTGAGCGATCATGGCGTGGGATTCGAGGCGCACCGGGCCGACAAGCAGCAAGGCTTGGGACTTATCAGCATGCGCGAACGCATGCGCATGGTAGGTGGTCGGTTTTCGCTCGAATCCGCACCCGGAAAAGGTACAGTGATTCGCTGCGTCGCACCGATCAAACCCGTGACAGCGCGATCGATGGCGCCCGACGGAGTTCACATGGTGCCAACTGGGCCGAACACGGAGACATCAGCCGGCGCGCACCAGCCATGACTTCATCGTGTCCGCATCGACCAGGCCTGCCTGCTGAAACTGCAGCGTGCCGCCCGCAAACACCGCAAAGTTGGGAATCCCCTGCACGCGATAGCGCCCCGCGAGATCCGGATGACGCTCGGTATCGACCTTAAGCACAACCGCGCGGCCGGCCAGATCGCGCGCCGTCTGCGTCACGTGCGGCGCGGCCATACGACAAGGCCCGCACCAGGCCGCCCAGAAGTCGACCAGCACCGGCACCTTGCTGTCGCGAATAATCTCATCGAACTCGGCCACGCCCACCTCAATGGGTTCAGCCACCGCGGCGAGCGGCCCTTTGCAGGCGCCGCAGCGGCCCGCGTCGGCCAGATGGCGCGCCGGAATCCGATTCGGTTTGCCACACGTCGAACAGTTGCGGATAACAGGCATCGCGAAGTCCTCTCTCCGGTCAGGGTTGATGCGAAAATCAGTGCAAAGGATTCGCCGCACGCCCTGACGCGGGTTCCGTCAACTCGGATTGAGCGTAAAGTGGGCAACATGCTGGAGCAACTTCCCAAGGCAGTGCCGGAGATTCCCGTCGCGAATGTCGAGGATGCCGCCGCATATTACGTGGACGTGCTGGGGTTCCGCTTCGACTGGGGTAACAACCAGGGTGGAATCGGAGGTGTCTCACACGGCGAGTGCCGCCTGTTTCTCACCAACGCGGCATTCCGGCAAGGCTGGGGAAATGGCGGGCCGCCAATCGTAATCTGGCTCAACCTCGACAGCAAGGCCGAAGTGGACGCCTTGTTCGCGCGCTGGAAGGCGGCGGGAGCCCGCATTCTGTCAGAGCCCGAAGACATGCCATGGCATCTGCGGGAGTTCAGAGCGGCAGATCTGGACGGAAACCAGATCCGCGTGTTCTACGACTTTCGCTGGGAGTTGCCGCAGGACGGGTAGGCAGGCATCAGGTGCGCTTTCTCGCCGGCGTCAGCCGCTCGTTCTTGAGCAGCTTGCCGCCTTCCTGAATTACGTACAGCCGATTCACATCCAGTTCCCTCAATGTATCAACCGCGCCCGACGGCCAGCGGATCTCGACTGCATCGACCTTCTTCGCTTCGTTCAGCCCAAAGTGGTAGCGGAGATCACTGGATGAAAAATAGCCGTTGGACGAACGGACCTCTTCGATCTGCGTGAGAGCCGTGCCCGCTTGTCCCCCCGCGGCGGCCTTGGCCGTGAGAGTCGGAGAGCCGGTCTGCGCGACAACCTTGATCTTCGCGCCTATCCCGGTCCGGTTGGATTGCACGCCCACCAGGCGAATCTTGATCCAGGAGCGATTGAGTTCCTGCCCGGGAGCAGCATCGCAGCGCAGAAGCTGCGGCACGGCATTCACGCAGTTCACCACCGCATCCATATCCCCATCGTTGTCGAAATCGCCGATCGCAAACCCGCGCGCTTTGGCCTCCGTGGTAATGCCCGTGCCGCCCCTCATGCTCACGTCTTCAAACTGGCCGTTGCGCATGTTGCGGTAGAGATACTTCCGCTCCGCATAGGCAGCGTCCACTTGCGTGCCGTCAACTTCGGGATACACATGCCCATTGGCGACAAGAATGTCGAGCCACCCGTCGTTGTCCATGTCGATGAAGCTCACTCCCCACCCCAGCAGGCGCGTGTTCACTCCCAGGCCCGCTTGATATGTGCGGTCGTCGAACGATCCATCCCCCAGGTTCAGGTACAGCGAATCCGTGTCGCCGGCGAAATTCGTTTTCACGATGTCCGGCATTCCGTCGCGGTTGAAGTCGCCAATGGAAACGCCCATGCCTGCCTGCGGCTTGCCGTCAGGGGAATAGGCCACACCCGCTTCGATCGCCTGGTCCTTGAATGTGCCGTCTTTCTGGTTGATATAGAGCGTCGCTGAGGTCGAGTCATTGGCCACGTAAATGTCGGGCCAGCCATCGCCGTCCAGATCCACTGCCGCGCAGCTCAGCGCATACGTCCCCAGTGTGCCCCACATGCCCGCCTTCTGACTCACGTCGCGAAAAGTGCCGTCGCCGTTGTTGTGATAAAGCAGATTCTTGCCGCCATCAAGCCCCGGCGGTCCGCACGCAACAAGGATGCCCTTGTAAGTGCAGTTAGCCTCTTCTGGCTTAGGCGTCGTCTTCAGATCCAGATCGATGTAGTTGCCCACAAACAGGTCGAGATGTCCGTCCTTGTCATAATCAAGAAACGAGCAGCCGGCGTTCCAGCGAAGGCGGTCCTGCATCAGCCCCGCATCCTTCGTCACGTCCGTGAATTTACCCTTGCCTTCGTTGCGAAAAAGCGCGTTCTGCCCGTAGTAGCTGACGAAAAGATCGTTCCAGCCATCGTTGTTGTAGTCGCCTACGCAGCACGCCTGGCCCCAGCCCGTCTTGTGCTCCAGACCCGAACCGATCGTCACATCCGTGAACGTCCCGTCACGATTGTTCTTGAAAAGATGGCAGATGGGCTCTTTGCCTTTCGCAAAACCTTCCAGACGCCACCCATTCACAAGAAAGATGTCAACCCAGTCGTCCTGATCGTAGTCAAAGAACGCCACGCCGCAGCCGGTCGTCTCGAGCAGGTACTTGTTGCGGTGCTCGCCCCCAAAAATGGTCTCAACGTTGAGGCCGGCATCCTTCGCCACATCCACAAACTGCACGCTCAGGGGCGTCCCCGCAACGGGCGATGCCGCTCCCTTCGGCGCAGGCCGGCTTTCCGCCGTGTACGACTGACGCGCGCTGCCTGCGGGCTTCTGCTCCACCGCCTGCTGGCCGTTGGCAGGGCCCACCAGCGAGAGCACGTCTTCCAGCGACAGGACAAGGGCGGTCCGCGAAAGCGACTTCAAAAATCCACGACGGGAAGACGGCAAGACAGCTCTCTCCAGAGACATTCGCTGTTCTATAGACTGCGATTCTGCCTGAAGAGCGAGTATATCCGCCCTCCGCCTGCACGCGAAGGCGACGCAGGCACGATGTTCACAGCGCGGAGTCTCGGCAGCATGGGTGTAAGTTGCGCACGCCCCGCGGCGCGAAAGCGATGCCTTGCTGGGAGCCTACTCTCTCGGATCGGTTCTATTCCCCTTCTCGGATTCGTCGTCCCTCGTCTCGATCACATACGAAACGCGCCGTTTGGGCGGGGGCATGCCTCCTCTGGCCGATCGCTTGGGTCGGAAAACCCTGGCGTCAACTCCAAAAGTGGCCATTGCCAGCAAAAACACGGCGACCGCCGCCATCGCTACTTCTTCAGCTCTCGTGATCACCATCGGCCACCTCAGAGCGTTTCTGCCCTGGATACAAGAGCGCGACATCACCGGCCGGGGTTGCATTCGAAAATGGGTCTGCTGCACTCCTATGCCGCCGTCAGCACCCCTGCACCGTCCCCGACCCTGCCGGTCGCCATTGGGCAAGGCACGTGGGCATAAAGCTCAGGCGGAAGAAGCAGGCCAGAAACACAACCATGCCCACGGCAGCGGCCCGCACCGCGCGCCTGTCTGTCCCGGTCATGGCTCCATCGGTTATACCGGTCCGCTCAGGACGCTAGACCCCGTCACCGCTCGCCGTCAACTGGGAGATCAGCCAGTTGGAAAGCTCAGACCTCAGCGCCCGCCAGCTGCTCGAGCAGGGTATCGAAATCCTCCAGCTTGCTGTACTCGATGATGACCTTGCCGCGGCCATTCTTGTCCTCAATGCTCACCTTGAGGCCAAGAGCCCGTTGCAGCCGATCCTTCACTTCGCGCACATTCGGATCGACAGCCGCCTCCGGCTTAGGCTCTTTCTTTTCAGCCTTTTCCGGGTTCAGAATGCCCTGCACCATGGTTTCCGTCTGGCGAACAGAAAGCGAAAGTGCGGCCACCCTCGCGGCCATCTTCTCCAGGTCGGGACGGTCCCCCAGCGCCAGCAATGCGCGAGCATGGCCAAATGTGAGCTCGCCGCCCTCCACGCGGTTCTGCACCGCGGCTGGAAGCTTCAACAGGCGCAGAAAGTTTGCGACCGACGTCCGGTCTTTCCCAGTCCGCGTTGCCATCTGCTCCTGCGTCATGTGGAACTCGCGGGAAAGCCGCTCAAACGCCCGTGCCTGCTCCATCGGATTAAGATCGGCGCGCTGCAGGTTCTCGACAATCGTGATCTCCATCGCCTGCTCGTCGGAGACCTGGCGGAGAATAGCCGGGATCGTCTTCTTGCCCACCTGCATCGAAGCCCGCCAGCGCCGCTCTCCCGCAATGAGCTGGAATCGGCCATTCCCCTGCGGGCGAACCAGCACCGGCTGCACCACCCCATTAGCCGTTATCGAGGCAGCAAGCTCCCCCAGCTGCGCGTCATCGAACCTGGAGCGCGTTTGAAATGGATTGCGGTCAATCAGATCGACGGAGATCTCACGTGGCTTGCCGCCCTCCTGCTCGGCAGCAGCCGCGCTCGGTGGGGCAGAGGGTTGTACGCGGGGAAGGAGAGAATCCAGGCCTTTGCCGAGCGCCCGGCGCTTGTTGTCAGTGGAGGTAACCATCGGAAAATCCTCTAAACCAAACTTTCAAAGCAGTGACTCGGCAAGATCTCAATGTGTAAGGGGTTCAGGCTCAGGCAGCCGGCAAATCCCTTAATGGTATGGCCAGAAGCGAACCGCCCGCGTGGGCTGCTGCGAGGCAGCGGCCTTCCGAGCCTTCGCGCGCGGACTCTCCATGTTGTTGCGCGCCAGAAATTCATTAGCCAGCTCGAAATATGCCTCGGTCCCGCGAGAGCGCACGTCATAAAGCGCCACCGGCTTACCGTGACTGGGCGCCTCGGCCAGCCGCACATTGCGAGGAATGACCGTCTTGTAGAGCCGCTCCTTGAAGTACTCGCGCAACGTATGCGTAACCTGCTGCGCCAGATTGGTGCGGTCGTCGTACATGGTCAGCAGCACGCCTTCGATCGTGACATCCGGGTTGTATGCGGCCCGCACCCGCTCCAGCGTGGAAATCAGCTCGGAAATACCCTCCAGCGCGAAGTACTCCGCCTGCATGGTGACGATGAGAGAGTTTGCTGCGCTCAGCACATTCAGCGTGAGCAGATCCAACGCCGGCGGACAGTCCAGGAAGATCAGGTCGTACTTGCTTTGGATCCCCTCCAGGGCGCGGCGCAGGCGAAGAGCACGGTCTTCGGCATTGACCAGTTCAACCGTCGCTCCTGTGAGGTTCTTCGAACCGGGAAGAACGCTCAGGTTTTCAATCTCCGTGGGCAGAATCACCTGCTCCGCCTGCGCCTGACCGACAAGTACGTCATAGACCGAGTGCCGGTCATCGTCGCGCGCAATGCCAAGACCGGAAGATGCGTTGGCCTGAGGATCGCAGTCCACCAGAAGCACACGTAGCCCCTCCAGCGCGAGGCAGGCAGACAGGTTGATGGCGGTGGTAGTTTTACCCACACCACCCTTTTGATTGACGATACCGACGATTTTCGCCATGAAGTTCCAGACTAATCGGCGAGGGTGGCCGGGGGCCTCTGTGCGGGCTGTGGACAAATCGTAAAACCTGTGGAAACCACGAATCGCCCCGCAAAGAGCCTTGCTCCTAAACTGCTGTGCCGAAAAGTTTTACTGCTCATCAACGGCATTTCCACGCGGGCACACATCGAGGAGGCCTTCGGTGGAAAACTGCCCGTTGAAGCGGCTGCAACAGCCCATTCCCCAAGTGAAACGCAGCGTCGGCTCTGGTGCCTATGCGCCTCTTGTTTCAGCGCACAGCGTGCCTGGAGGGGGACCGCGCGGAGACAGTGTTCCACGTGGAACATCCTGATTCACGGCAACCATCCAAACCGGAATATCGGCAGTGTTCCACGTGGAACATAATCCATCGCCTGATCAGCAGTGTTCCACGTGGAACATTCCCCTAATCCCGCTCCAGCACTCGACGGCCAAGAAGCAAGAGGCGATCATCCCCGCCCGGCAGCGCAATCGCTCCTCCCCACTCGAACCCAGAGCCGGCCAAACTTCGAACCCGGTCCGCCTCCCCGACAGTCGTGAATGGAGCCAGCCATCCACCCGGGCTGACCCGGCTTGCCGCCACAGGCATCGCGGCTTCCATCCTGTCCACCGCCCGCAACGTGACGCAGTCAAAGGAGGTGCTTAAATCCTCGGCCCGCCCCGCATGGACCCTTACCGAAACCCCCAGCACCCGTACGGCCTCGCGAAGGAACGCCGCCTTCTTGCCTTGCGATTCCGCCAGAGTCACCGAAATATCTTCACGACATAACGCGATCGGGATCCCAGGCAGCCCCGCCCCCGAACCAAAATCGAGGAGCGAGCCAGGATTTCCGGGAAGCGCACGCGCCGCTGCGATCGACTCCACAAAATGACGACGCAAAATACCGTCCTCGTCGCGAATGGCAGTCAGATTTGTGCGGGCATTCCAGAGCAGCAGCAGCTCCAGATATCGCTCGAATCGGCGAATAGTCCGCGGAGGAACTTCGGGCTGTCCCGCTTCCGCAAGCAGTTGCACCAGCTTGCGGCCAGCCTCGCCCAGGCCCTCCGTCTCACTCATGCAGGGACCGTAGCGTCGGCACGGCACGTTGCCCAGGACTGCGCCTCATGCACCAGGGCCGCAAAGATTGCACGCGACAACGCACTCGACCCATACGTTCTCTCCGGATGCCACTGCACCCCCAGCACAAATTGATCCTGAGACCTCAGCTCGATCGCCTCGATCACTCCGTCATCGGGACAGGTTGCGCAGATACGCAGATTGTCCCCCGGCACCTTGATCGCTTGGTGGTGGCTTGAATTGACATGAACCGGCGCCGAGGTCGGCGGCGCAACCTCCGCCAGCCGTGACGAATGCTCAATGCGAATCTCGTGCGCGTGCTCAACCTCTCGCCCCGCCGCGTGATTGATCGCCCTCCTGCCCGCCGTCGGCAGGTCTTGCACCAATGACCCGTTGCGCCAGACATTCAAAGCCTGCATCCCCCCGCAGATCCCGAGCAGCGGCTTCCTCAGGTTGAACGCATCCTGCAGAAGCAGCTCATCCGCCGCCGTTCGCGCCGGATCGGATTCATGACACGCCGGGGTGCGCACCTCCCCGTACACTTGAGGGTCGATGTCAAACTTGCTGCCAGGCAGCAGAACTCCGTGCACCGTCGCCAGCAGCCGGGCAACTCGCGCCGGTGTCTCCTGCAGCGCTACCAGAACAGGCACAGCACCCGCAGCCTGCAGAGCCGCGATGTACTGAGGTAACGCACCGCTGTTGTAGGAAACGTCCAGGCTGGTGGGTTCCGGAATGGCGATTCGTAAGCTCATGGAAACACCAGTGTAAGCCAAGCGTCCCAAGCTTGGGAGCAAACCAGAGGCTACGCCGAGGCGCACTTCCTGGGCGCTGACTCCAGCATCCGTGCAATCTCACCGCGCAGGCGCTCCGTCAATTCGTCCACCTGTCGCGGCGTCATCCCCGACGTGTCGATTGGCTCCCCGGCCATCAACGTGACGCTGCACGGATAAAAATGCGAATTATGGATCGGCAGCAGATCGTAAACTCCGCTCAGCGCAACCGGTACCACCGGCACCTGGGCTCGAATGGCAAGAAACGCCGCCCCGGCAAGAAAGGTCTTGAGTTCACCGTCCGGGGTTCGTGACCCCTCCGGAAAAACAAACAGCGGCATCCCGGTGCGCAACGCCCTGACTCCCGCGCTGAGGCTCGACAGCGTAGCCCGCCGGTTATCCGTGTCCACCGGAATCTGCCCTGAGCGGTTCAGGTACCAGCCAATAAATGGCATCGACCAGAGTTCCTTCTTCGCCAGAATTCTGAATTGGAACGGCAGAGCCCCAAAGATCACCGGCGTATCCATATAAGAGGTATGGTTGGCTGCGTAAACCGCCACCCGCTCCCGCAACAGATTCTCGCCGCCCCTCACGGTCAACTTCGCGCCCGAAATCCATAGGCAGGAGCGCGCCCACACCTGGGCTATCCGATGCTGCGTCCTCCCCGTCTTCGCCCAAACCGACGCAATCAGGGCCAGCGTGCCGAAAAACGCGGTCATCAGAAAAAACCACGGAGCCCGGAATACGTTGCTATGCCATCGCTGGTACAAACTGAGAGGGACCGGCCGTCGCGTCATGTCTGAGCGCTCCCTGACTCGTCCGGCTCACCCCACCCCGCTCGGTGCCCCAGCAGCACGGCGCGCGCCTCTCCCACCAGGTAAACCGATCCCGACACCACTACCATGCCGCCATCCTCCGACACTTTATGCTGCAGTGCAGCATAAACCGAAGAAGCCGCCTCCGCCGCCGTTCCGGTCGCCGCTGCGGCCGCCAGCAACGTATCCACAGGCGTGGCGCGCGGGCTGGCGATCGGCGCGAACACCACGCGGTCGAACAGCGGAAACAAAATCTGCGCCAGCTCCCCCACCGGCTTGTCTTTCAGGCAACTGAACACGAGAGTGCGCGCCCTGCCCGCCGCGGCTTCCCTCTCCAGCAACTTCCGCAGACTCGCGCGCAACGCCCATGCGCCGGCGGGATTGTGCGCCACATCCAGCACCCACGTGGTTTTGCCGCGTTGCAGCATTTCCATCCGGCCTGGCCACTCTGTAGTGCGGATGCCGCGTTCGATCGCCGCGGCCGTGATAGCCAGCCCATGATGCTCCGCCAGTTCCACAGCAGCCGCAACAGCCAGCGCCACGTTGCGCTGCTGATGCGTGCCGAACAGCGGAGAAGCGGCTTCAATCGCATGGCCCAGTACGCTGAGCCGATAACCCGCCCCCGGCTCGAGCTCCGCCGCCGGCCCCAGCGACGGCACGTACTCGACAGCATTCACTCCGCGAACCTCAAGCTCCGTAGCCACCTCGCCAATCGCCTGGTTGGCTTCGGGATGCTGCGGCAGCGTCACCAGCACCCCATGGCGTCGAAGAATCCCCGCCTTCTCCTTCGCGATCGCCGCAATGGTGGGGCCCAGCCACTCCGTATGGTCCAGCGAAATATCGGTGATCACCGAGATCAGCGGGTCCACAACATTGGTGGCGTCCAAACGTCCGCCCATCCCCACCTCGAGCACCGCGAGCTCCACGCCCGCCGCCTCGAAGTGGAGGAACGCCATAGCCGTCAGGATCTCGAAGAAGCTGGGTGTCTGCTGAAGTCGCCCGCTGATCACCAGCGCGTCCGCCGCCTCCGCAACCCGGAGATACCGGCGCGCAAAATCCTCGTTGGCGATCTCCGCGCCATTCACCTGGATGCGCTCGTTCGGCCGCTCCAGATGTGGCGATGTATAGAGTCCGGTGCGCAGGCCCGCTTCCCGCAGAATCGAAGCGAGCGTCGACGCTGTAGAGCCCTTCCCATTCGTCCCCGCAATCAGCACGCTGCGGAAACTCTGCTGCGGATTCCCCAGCTCCTCAAGCAGAACAGCAATCTCGGCAAGCGAGAACTTGCGCCGCGCGCGGCCCGGAGCTGTGTAGAGTTCCGGCGCCAGCGCGTTCAGGGCTTCGATGGCCGCCGCGTAGGACATGAAGATTCAGTATAGAAGCCGTGCCCGCTCAAGCCACAGCCGGCCTCAGCCGCACCACACCCATCTACTTGCGCAGCTGAATAACGGCATTCCCCACGTCTTTATCAATCGCGGAAGAGACATCCCCGAACCGCGGCTTGCGCCAGGCATGGAACGCGCGCCAGAACCCGCTCGGCTCCTTGGGCCCGAACATGCCCATATCGAGTTTTCCGTTCTCGTTCTCGTCCTCATAGGCGCTCACCGCCCAGTTTCCCGGCGGAACCCGAAAACGAAACTCAACGCTCGCGTGCGGTCCGATCCGGACCTGCTGATATGGATGAGCCAGAAATCCCGTAGCATCCCACAACGCGATGTACACCGGATGATTCCCGCTCGCGCCCTCCACTCTGCCCGCGATCGTGAAGGTCGCCTGCTGCGCAAACCCGGCCACAGCCGAACAGCTCCCCGCACTCAGCAAAACAACACCGCGAAGAAAAAACATGAGCCTGGTCATCCCATCCTGCTTTCGCGGCCCATCGCCCCTGAACCAACTCCATACCGCCACATCCCACCCATTCCCCCCCTCAGTCTCTCTCTTCTCTCATCACTCGGCCCCGCAAGGCGCCATTCCCCCCCGGATTTCCGCATCCTCCGCCCCCGACTGTGGAAGCCGTGGAAAGCACGTCCGCTGTGGGAGACCGGTCTCTCCCAACCCCCCTGTCCATGCGGGTTGTGACGCCCTTCCCACAAATCCACCCTGCTTTTCACAGGCCTGTTCGAGGCCGCTGTTGAAGACGTGGGAAACTCGGTGCGCTTCTGGACCATTTCCCTCCTGTTTTCCATTTTCCCGGAATTGCACAGTCCCGTTTTAGAAAAGTGGACACGTGCCTAATCCCATCGGCATGTACATCTTGGGAAGAATATCCACTTTTCCTGCCACAACTACGGAGAGTACGGGAAGTAATTAAGCCTTACACACACAGAACGTCTCCCCCGTCGCACCTTCACGTCCCAGCCGGCCTGCCACCCGCGCGCGCTTCCGCTCCCGACCCCAGGCCCGCATCTCCTCCCCATCCATCCCAACCTGCCCGCCCCGTCTTTCCGGCCATGAGGATTCCGCCTGTGTTTCCACGCTTCTGTGCCGGTTTTCCACTCTCGCGCGAAGAGTGCAAACATGAATACAATCAGGAGCAAGCAAGGACAGCCGTATCCGCCAAGCGCTAAGCTGATGTACAGTGTGGCCAGCGTGACGCCGCGTGGAATGCTGTGGCCGTCTGCCCTCAGCGGATGGAACGAGAGGTGGGTTTATGTCGATCGTCGAAACTGAAGTGGAGAAACCGGCCGCGCAGGGGGCAGCGATGGAAATTACCGTAAGCCGCCAGGAACTGGTGAAAGAGCTCACCGCCACGCAAAGCGTGGTCGAGCGCAAAACCACCATTCCCATCCTCTCGAACTTTCTCATCGAAGCCGATGGCGACCGGCTCAGCATCACCGCAACCGACCTGGATCAAGCCATTCGCACCAGCGCCGCGGTGAAGGTCAAGAAGCCCGGCTCCTGCACCATCCCCGCCCGCAAGCTCTACGACTACATCAAGCTCCTGCCCGACGGCGAAATCTCCATCAAGCTCCTCGACAACCACTGGGTCCAGATCCGCAGCGGCCGCTCCAACACCAGGATGGTCGGCATGGCGCGCGCCAACTACCCGCAGGTCCCCGAATTCCCCGCCATCGCCGTCACCAGCATCGCGGCCCCCGCCCTCAAGACCCTCATCTCCCGCACCATCTTCGCCATCTCCAATGAAGAATCGCGCTACACCCTGAACGGCGCGCTCATGGTTCTCAAGGCCGAGTCCATCGCCATGGTCGCCACCGACGGCCATCGCCTCTCGTTCGTAGAGAAGACCGGAGAAACCCTCGACGGCATCAGCGGTGAAAAGCGCGTCCTCGTTCCACGCAAAGCCCTGCAGGAGCTGCAGACCCTCCTCGCCAACTCTGACGCCGAGAAGGTCGAATTCGCCGACGACGAGCACACCCTCTTCTTCCGCGTAGGCCACCGCACCCTCAGCTCGCGCAAGCTCTCCGGCCAGTTCCCCAATTACGAAGCCGTCATGCCGCGCGATAACACCAAGTTCGCCATCGTCCGCTCCAGCGAGCTGTCCAGCGCCATTCAGCGCGTCGCCCAGTTTGCCGATGAGCGCAGCGGCGCCATCCGCATGCGCCTTGAAGGCAACGAGCTGAAAATCAGCTCCCAGTCCACCGAGTCAGGCGAGTCGGAAGACACCATCGATACCCCCTACTCCAGCGATCCCATCATGGTCGGCTTCAACTCCACCTACATCATCGACTTCCTCAAATCCCTCGGCAATGAAGGCGAAGTACGCCTGGAGTTCAAAGACTCGCAGTCCGCCGGCCAGATCCGCCCCGA